>DASRFJ010000255.1:0-2781 GCA_035651595.1 Streptosporangiaceae bacterium
CCCTGGACGCTGCGAGCGACATCTACCTCACGGGAAGCACCACATCGGCAAACTTCCCGACGACGGTCGGCGCCTTTTCGAGAACCTATGGTGGGAGCGGTTGGCTGGGAATCGGCGATGCGTTCGTGAGCAAACTGCATCCAGCCGGTCAAGGCACCGCCGATCTCGTGTACTCGACATATCTGGGCGGGACCGACGACGAACGCGGCGCGGGCATCGCGGTGGATTCCACCAACCGGGTGTACGTCGCGGGATTCACGCAGTCCAGCGGGTTCCCGGTCACGCCCACGGCATTTCAAACGGCCTTCGCGAGCACGACCAGCTGCGGGAGCAGCCCCTGCGGCGATGCGTTCGTCGCCAAGATCGATCCTTCGGCCAACGGATCCGCGTCCCTGGAGTACTCCACCTTCTTTGGCGGCTCGAGCTTCGATCTCGCCCACGCCATCACGCTGGACAGCTCAGGGATCGTCTATGTGACCGGAGAGACGGCGTCCACAGATCTGCCGCTTCGGAACCCGATTCAAGCCACCTGCTTCGGAGGCTGCACGCCGTTTCCAGCCGACGACGTGTTCGTGGCCAAGTTCGACCTCGCGCAGTCTGGCGCCGCGGGCCTCCTCTTCGCCACGTATCTCGGCGGCAGCGACGTCGATACCGGATGGGGCATCGCCGTCGACGCCAACGCCAACGCGTACGTCACCGGCCAGGTCTTCTCAGTGAACTTTCCGACGTTGCTGCCCTACCAGCCGTTCTGCAACAACTGCACGCCGTTCACGGGCTCGCAGATCGGAGACGGATTTCTGATCAAGATTTGTACGGCCGGGTGCCCGGCGGTGTCCGTGTCCCCGGCGGGGCTGACCTTCGCCGCCCAGAACATCGGGACGACGAGCGCAGCTCAGGGGATAACCGTCTCGAATGTCGGCGCGGGCGATCTCACGATCGCCGGCCTCGCCTTGACGGGTCCGAACGCGTCGGAGTTCAGTGCGACGAGCAACTGCCCGGTTGTCTTGTCGGCCAACGCGGCGTGCACGATCAGCGTGACCTTCACGCCCGCCGGCACCGGTGCGCGCACCGCCACGCTCACCCTGACCGACAACGGGAGCGGCAGCCCGCAGACCGTCGCCCTGAGCGGCACCGGCGTGGCACCCGTCGTGCCGCCCTGGCCCAACGGCTACAGCTATCTGGCCACCTTCACCGTCGCCGCCGGCCAGGTCGCCGGTCCGCAGACCGATTTCCCCGTCCTGGTGAGCCTCACCTCGCCCGAGTTCCGCACCAGCCCCAACGGCGGCCACGTGATCAATCTCGGAACGCAGACCGTCGGCAGCCGCACCCTGACCGTCCCCACCGATTTGATCTTCACCAGCGATGCCGCCGGCACGACCCTCCTCAGCTGGGAATTCGAGCGCTACGACCCGACCACCGGCACCCTGGTCGTCTGGGTCCGCGTCCCCAGCCTCACCAGCAGCACCGTGCTCTACGCCTGGTATGGCAACGCCGCTGTCACCACCCTCCAGACCACGCCGACCCGCGTCTGGAGCAGCGCCTTCCTGGCGGTCTATCACCTCGCCGAGGACCCGAGCGGCACCGCGCCCCAGATCAACGACAGCACCAGCAACGGCTATCACTGCACGGCCGCCGCCCCCATGCCCGCCAGCCAGCAGGTCGCCGGCCAGATCGCCGGCAGCCTCAGCTTCGCCGGCGGGACCTATTACCTGACCTGCGCCACCCCGACCGCCTTCGCCTTCGAGCGCACCGACAGCTGGTCGCTCTCGGCCTGGAGCAAGCCTGTCGCCAATACCGGCGGCGCCATCCTCGCCAAGCAGACCGCGCCGGCGGCGCTTCAGGGCTGGAATCTCTTCTGGCGCGGCGGCACCAGTAATCCCACCCTGGCCCTCGAGCTGGTCGGCGCCGCGAACAACCGCGCCACCGCGCGCACCAGCGCCGAAATCCCGACCGGCAGCTTCCATCACCTCGTCGCCACCTATGCCGGCACCTCCACCACGGCCGGCATCACCCTCTATGTCGACGGCGTCAGCCAGGCCAAGACCGTCATCGCCGACACCCTGGGGACCACCTCGCTGCTGACCACGGCTACCCCGGAAATCGCCGCCCGCGGCGGCAGCGACCTGCGCTCGACCGCCACCGACGACGAGCTCCGCGTCTATGCCCCGGGCATCGTCCTCTCGCCTGCGTGGATCGCCACCGAATACAACAACCAACGCAATCCCGCCGCCTTCTTCACCGTCGCCACCGGGCTTGTCAACCCCAATTCCGGGCCGCTGCCGGTCGTCACGCTGTCGCCCGGCACGCTGACCTTCGGGACGCAAACGACGAACACGACCAGTGCGCCGCAGAGCGTGACGCTGACCAATGCCGGCCCCGGCGCGCTCACCCTCACCAGCCTCGCCGTCACCGGGCCCAATGCCAGCGAGTTCGCCGTCACGACGACCTGTCCGCTCAGCCCCGCCACGCTCCCGGCCAACGCGGCGTGCACGATCAGCGTGACCTTCACGCCCGCGGGCACCGGTGCGCGCACGGCCACGCTCACCCTGACCGACAACGGGAGCGGCAGCCCGCAGACCGTCGCCTTGAGCGGCACCGGCGTGGCGCCGCCGCCGCCGGTCGTCACGCTGTCGCCCGGCACGCTGACCTTTGGGACGCAAACGACGAACACGACCAGTGCGCCGCAGAGCGTGACGCTGACCAATGCCGGCCCCGGCGCGCTCACCCTCACCAGCCTCGCCGTCACCGGGCCCAATGCCAGCGAGTTCGCCGTCACGACGA
>DASRFJ010000256.1:0-15792 GCA_035651595.1 Streptosporangiaceae bacterium
ACTTCGCTCTCCTTCGTTGCTCTGAATCCACTTCGAAGGATCGCGAGGTGGCCGCCTCACGTCACGGCAACACGCCGCACTCAGGCAAACCAGTCACATCTAGATCAGTTACCCCATACACCACACCCGTGGACGTGAACCGGGGAAGTGCCAGGAGAAGTCGAGCCTGCTTGGCTCGGCGCAGGCGAGGACGGCCGATCGGCAGCAGTAGCCGTCGCCGTGGTCGACCTCGAAGTCTGAACCAGCCCCGACCGCGCCGCTGACCAGCTCGCCCAGCCACTGACTGAGCAGGCCCGCATCGGTCAGGCACTGCCATACCCGAGCACGAGGAACCTCGATGCGCCACATGAGGCTGACGTCGGCCGATTCATCAATGCGGATCAATGGCACAGCAGCAACCCCATGCTGACTGCACAGGACAGTCCGCATCTGCCGCGTGGCGTAATCAGATAACTTGCCGTCGGGCTGGGCCGACGCTGTTCCTTGGTCGGGAGCTACGCGGCATACTGGTGTGCCGGCTTACGGTTCCGGTGAGCGGTGCGGTGGCCGCCAGCCGAAGCGGTGGGCCCACTGGCTCACTGGTACTGCCTGGAGTTGCCGGAGGATATCCTGCGCGGCACGCTCAGGGTCGCTGTAGCCGGCGGTCACCGCGAGCACCTGCTGGGCAAACGGCGTGAAGCCGGAGCTGGCGTTCTCGAAGCTGATCATCACACCATCCTCTTGCCAGGCAGGCGCAACCCACGCCAGGGCCAGATCCGGCGCGATCAGCGTCATGGCCCGGGCATGCAGCCCTTCACGCACCAGCTGGGCAGTGACCCGGCGCGCAGTCTCCCAGGAACGATCTGCCGAGGCGCGCCTGATCTCGGCGATATAGCGGCCGCGGTCGAAGTGCAGATCCCGGAACGGCCACGGTGTGCCGTCCGGACAGCCGCTGCCGGCCCGCACGGGGCCATCGAAGACGCCGGTATAGTCACGGAAATCGACCCAGGACACCTTCCTGCCATCCGGCGACGGCAAGATCACCGGCGCGATGACACCGCAGCCTGCCTCGCCGCATGAGCAGCGGTACACCGCGACCCGGCGGCCCTGGTCATCGGGCAGCAGTGGCGACTGATTGGACCCACCCGGGTTTCGTGCACACTGTTTTACGTGTGAACTTTCGGGGTAGCTGAGGTTGATCTTACGCGGAGCGGCGGGATTGACAAGGGGCGATGACCCGTACGCTTGCCTGCGGATCGGGCAGGTCTTTCCCGCCTGCCCCCGGTGCCCGATGAGGGTCATCGCGAGGGTTCTCTTGTCAGGGCCGCCGCGGCCCAGTATTCCGCTTCGGCTTCGGCGGGAGGCCGGCGTCCGAGCCGGTGCATGAGCCTGCTGGTGTTGTACCAGTGCACCCATTCGCTGGTGATCTTCTCCACGTCATTGACGGTTCCCAGCGGACCGTCGCGGAATGGCGAGTCATCTCGGGTGCATTCGGTCTTGTACAGTCCTATCGTCGTTTCCGCCAGCGCATTATCGTAGGCATCACCCACCGACCCTATGGACGGCGCCAGTCCTTCCAGCATCAGCGTCTCGGCGAAATGGACGCTGGTGTACTGGCTTCCCGCGTCACTGTGATGAATAGCGCCCGGCGCGATCACCTGCCCTTTCCTTCTCCGGTATTCTGTCGCCTGGAGCAGCGCCGACTCGATGAAACCGGCCTGTTCCGAGGCAGAGCACTGCCAGCCGGGGATCAGCCCGGCGAACGCGTCGATGACGAACGCGGTATAGGCGAACCGGCCGGTCACCAGGGGTACGTAGGTGAAGTCCGCGACGTGCAGCTGTCCGGGCCGCTGTGCCCGGAACTGCCGGTTCACCAGATCCGGTGCCCGTGTGGCCGCGGGATCGGGGATCGTGGTCCGGACCCGGCGGCCGCGGGTGCGGCCCTTCCAGCCGTTCTGGTCCTTCAGCCGCTCCACCGTGCACTTCGCGACCGGATGCCCTGCCGCTGCAGGTACTCCCACATTTTCAGCGTGCCGTACATTGATTCCGGCACCCGCCTCCCGTTTTCTCCTTCCTCGTAGATCCCGGCCATGATCTCGGTCACCGCCGCATCCCACAGTTCCCTTCTCGACGGGGCGTGAGACACATATGCCCAGTAAGTGCGCGGGGCGATCTGGATTCCGTGCAGCGACAGCGCGCGGCAGACCGGCACGACCCCGAATTCGTCTTTCCTCTCATCGATGAAATGGCAGATCAGCTCTGTCGCGGGTCGTACTCCCGCGCGAAAAAACCCGTAGCCGCCTTGAGTATCTCTATGGTCTGCTCAAGTTCGCGGTTCTTCCTTTTAAGCTCGCGGACCTGCGCGGACTCGGCGGTGCTGGTCCCCGGCGATGTTCCCTCATCGACCTCGGCCTGGCGCAGCCACTTGCGCAGTGTCTCCGGCGTCATCCCCAGCCGCCCGGCCACGGCCGTGATCGCCGCGTACTCGGTCGGGTAGTCTCCCCGGTGCTCGCGCACCAGCCGGATCGCCTTCGCCTTGGTGTTCGGATCGTACCTTGTAGGCATGCAGCCTTCCTTCCCAAGAAAGAAGGTGTGCATGAAACCCGGGTCAGTTCTGCCCGGAATGTCAGCCGGATCGAACCCGCACCATCCGGGCAGCTGATCCACGAAAGCCTCACGGCCATCGACCAGGATCTGCACTGCCGGCCACTCAGGCTGGCCATCCAAGACTACGAAGCGAAGCTGGAGCTCGGACAAATGCCCGGCACGAGAACTCATTACAACGACGCTTTGCGGTGCGCCGAGACCATCACCAGAGCCCGCCAGCAGCAGGCCGATCCCCTTGATCTTATGCGCTCATCTGCCGCGTTCAGTGCGCTCGGTGATCCGCGGCTTCCTCCGCCTGAAGGTCGCTGACGATCCAAAGGAGATTGGAGACCGCGTTCGAGTACCGGAGGTAGCGGGGGTTCTGGTTGCTCTTCGGTTCGCAACTGTTCCGCAGCCGACGAAGGTCGCCGATCATACGCTGGAACTGCTCGATGTCGGTCATAGCTCAACCATCTCATCAATAGCCAAGTCGATCCTCCAGCGCCCGCTCATGCCGCGAGGGGCGCCATGCTGACACAGCACCTGATCGAGCTCGGGGGTAACCACGTCCGGGTGCAGCCGCTTAGCCACTCACGCTGGACGCCTGCGGTCAGGCCTAGCGCCCGCTAGCCAGCCGCCGGCTCGGTACGGGCGGGGGCGCTACTCGGCGCAGGGCTCAAATTCCATGGCATCCTCGGAACGTCCACTGACGATCCGCGGAGGACCCATGAGCGTCTGGGAACGTTCCGAAATCGAACGCAAGATCACCGACATCCTGCGGGAGACCCCCTACCAGGAAGCGCATCACTTCGGGCGTCCCTACCTGAGTGCCTACCAGCTGGCCATTGCGGTGGACCGCCGCTGGCCCGACGTGCGTAATGCCCTCGACAACCCGCCGGTCGGCGGCCGCGGTATCGGAACGCGCAATAGCCTGGCCCAGTACCTGGCGCGTGAGTTGTCGCGCCGAATCAGATCTGGCGAGCTGACTGCCATCGAGGGCGCTTTCCTTTCTGATGAAGACCTCGTAGAACTTGTTTACGTAGAGACCGATGGGCAACGGGTCACCAGCCTCACCGGCAGCGGCTACGACCTCTCGCTCTTCCGCCTCCGGTCCGCGTCCTAACGCGCTACAGACATACTCATCTGCCGCAGACCGCGTCTCAGCGGCTCAAGCGGCCGTACCGGTTCTGTTCAGAGTGCTTTGAGGGCTACCCGTATGAGCGGTGAGGCATTATCCGGCTGTCTCGTCTTCGGCTGGAGCGGGCGCGATGATCTCGGTGGCCGGGAAGTACGTCCGGTACCGGCGGGCATCGCGGGTCAGCAGCCGGTAGCCCGCTACGGCGGCGTGGGCGCCGATGTAGAAGTCCGGCATCGGCGATCGCTTGTCCCCGCCGAACCGGCGGTGCCGCACGAATGCGTTCCCGGCGGCGAATCCTGCCAGGTAGGGCAGGGGGTCGCGTTCGTAGTCACTGGCCGGGAGCAGTTCCTCCAGCTTTTCGACGGTCTCATAGCCGGCGGAGACCTCGGCGTAGATGAGCGGGTTGATCACCACCCGGCCAGCGTCCAGGGCTGCTGCGATCTGTCCCGCCGACCAGTCAGTCCACTGATCGTCTCCGGTGATGACATCAAGCAGCACGCAGGAGTCCACAAGAGTCGCGGGCCGGATCGCCGGGTTATTCGCCACGCAGCAGCGCCATGATCTCGTCGGTGCTCATGCCCGCGACGTCGTGCCCGGAGGCGGTGTTGCGCAGGCGGCGGGCCAGCCGCTGCCCCCTGGTCTCGGCCCCCTGGGCGCGGACGATCCGGAGCGCACCGCCGATCTCGATAACCTCGACCTCGTCCCCAGCGTGCAGCCCGTACTTGGCCCGCAGATGCGCCGGGATGGTCACCTGGCCTTTGCTGTTCAGCTTACCCATCCGATGGGCGCGCTCCGTAATACGTCCACATCTCTGCCATACGGCCGCCTTCGAGCCGTATCAGCCACATCAGCTTGCTGGGCGGAGCAGTATCCCCGTCACGGCTGACCTCTCCCGCAACCGCGATGAGGTCCCCGTCGCCGAGCACGGCAGTGACGGAGAACCGCAGACCCGGCTGGGCGGTCCGGATCTTCTCGACGGCTCGCCGTATGCCATCCCGGCCAGACACCTCCGGATGGGCGTGGTCAATCCAGCCCTCATGCACGATCTCCGCGGCAGCCGACGAGTCCCCGCTATTCCACATGCCGAAGTAACGCGACACGACATCCCAGCTGGCCTGCATAGCGATCTCCCCGTCATCTTCTCCTGATGGCGGCAACCACCGTAACAGGGCCAACCTGCCCGCTCGATCCAGATGCCCGCATCTGCCGCATAGTGCGCGACGTTTCCGCGGAAAACGCTTTGTGCGCGCGTTCACAAGCCGCTTCCGCGGAGACGCCGCACCGTCCGCTTCTGCTGCTGGTGGCGTCCTGGCGATCGGGCGTCGAGCCTGCCGGGGAAACGACTCGCGTCAGCTGCGCTGTGCCGGTTACGATCCTCTTCGCCCCATGCGATCAGGGAGGACGATCATGTACCGTGACCACGGCACCGAAGCATCCTTTTGAGCCAATCAGCAAGCACCGCCGGAGGTTCCCTCTAGCGAGTCCCGCGTCAAGCGCGGCGACCGCATCGTCGGCACCGGCACCGAACTAGTCGAGAAACTCGGCCGGAACGACTTGTGCCCGTGCGGCTCCCCTTAACGAAACTGGCACAACGCTCGCTCATGCCGCAGATAGGGCGGTCGGCCCAAAGTGGTTCTGGCGCCGGTCGTCCCTGACGTTCCCGCGGAAGCACGGCTTCCTGTCAGCGGCCTTGCAGATGTCAGCTGCTGAGATTCCTGCGATTTCCGGACTGCGGGTCTCGGCCGTCTTCGGCCAGACGCTGCAGGCACCTCGCTGCGGCTAGGCGATCTGGGCCGCGTCCAGCTGCGCCTGGTCACGCAGATCCCGGTCAGACATGGGGTCCCACTGCTGATGGATGCGGCTCATCAGGGGCGACGAGATAACGAAGTCCGCGGTTGCCCGGTTGCACGCGACCGGAACGTTGCAGACCACCGCGACCCGCAGCAGGGCCTTGACGTCCGGGTCGTGCGGGTGCGGCTCAAGCGGGTCCCAGAAGAACACCAGCAGATCGATCTCGCCTTCGGCGATGCGCGCACCGATCTGCTGGTCGCCGCCGAACGGCCCGCTGAGGAAACAGGTGACCGGCAAGCCGAGCTGATCGGCGAGCAGCCTGCCGGTGGTAGCGGTAGCGAACAGCTGATGCTCAGCGAGCAGGGCCAGGTTGTACTCGGCCCACTCCAGCATGTCCTGCTTCTTGTTGTCGTGGGCGATCAGTGCGATCCGCCGCCAGTCGGTGCCGGCAGGTCATTGATCACAAAGGATCCTCTCGAAATGCTCGCAGATGCCCGTGGCCGGCCCGGCCGCTTCGGGTCCCGTTCACAGCTCCGTGCTCCCCCGCCAGGCCCGCCGCCCCGGAGAGCCGACGGGCCGACCGCCGGCCAGGCCACGCTCGTGGCCCGCTAGCTGTAACCCCAGCCGGTCCCGGTGTCATCCCAGGCTACACATGCTGGTCACTCCCGTGCAGGTCAGGTAGTGCGGCAATTCCCGGCGGACCGGCTAACCCTGACCAGAGACCTGCCGTCACGGTAGCCGGGTCGCTCCACGAGACCCATCCGCTTCCGCCGCTGACAGGCCGGCGGAGCGGTCGTCGGCAGCCGCCGGTCTTCAGGTCGGCTCCCGTGGACGCCGACGGCTACCGCGCCCTGATAGGTGGTTGGTGTCAACCGACGGATGCGTGAGTGCCATATCCTGCCTTGCTACTGCCACGGCCGCCCGCAGCGGTACCTGGCCGGGCGCCCATTTGGTGCTCGTTGGACGATCGACGTTCAGCGACGCCGGCGCGGTGTGATGTGCGGTGCGGCGGTCAGCCGCATGTCACCTCGCTCTTTGATCAACTCCAGGACCTCAGCGTCCTGGAAGAAGCGGTGATGTTCCACGGCGAAGGAGTGCAATGGTGCGAATCTGTGCGCATAGGCACGCGCAGCCCTCGCCAAGGGCCGCGTCTCAAGGAACGTCTCATGCGGGGTGCGCAAGAGAAGCTCGTTCTCGATCTCAGCCACGACGTCGGAGTACTCGTTGAGAAAACTGTCGACCTTGCTGCGACTGACACCCGTGACTTCGGCGATCGCGTTGCGGTCCGACTGTGTTGCCAGTGCCCGCCAGATGGCGATGTCGCTGGCACGGACGATGAGCCGGTCGAGGATCGATACGCCCCGCGCCGGAGGCTGATAGCGCCGCATTGCCGACGACTCGGGCCGTGCCCCGGAGTCGATGGTGGCGACAAGCTTGCGGATCTCGGCACCGCTAGCCCGCTTCGATACCAGCGCCCACGGACGGTAGAACCGGAAGGCCGCGAGCAGGAACAGAACGCGATTGTCCTCGTCGTCGGCGGCATAGATCACCGCTGGCACGTGCGCCACGTCAAGCAGCCGCAGCGCGAACAGGCCGGTCTTTCTCGACTGCCGCCGGAAATCCAGGTCGACGAATGCGAGCCCGAATGTCTCCAGGTCATCGATGCGGTGCAGTTCGTCCGGTGCTCTGACTCCTATCGCGACGTGGTGCTTCGTTGCGGGATCTGACGCCAGGGCCAGCGTCACGGTCTCCTGTGCCGCGATGTGGTCGTCCACAACTATGATCTTCATGCATCAGCCCGGCGAGAGGGATTCACGATCAGCCACCCCATGACCCGGAACACGCTCGGCGCGCCAGTATGCGACCGCCGTGGTGCCGCCAGCAGAGTTGACTGAGTGCCTGATGTCGCCCTTCCGCTCCCCGAGCCAGGTGCGGAGCATGGACAGGCTGCTCCGCGGATCGCTTGTGTCGCCCGCCGTCAGGCCGACGCCATCATCAGCGATCTCAATCCGGACCTCCGCGGGCTGTCCGCCCACCGAGCACCGGGCGTCGACAACGGATGCCCCGGCCTTGAGCGCGTTGCTCACCAGATCGGGCAGGACCCGCCGGGCGACCTGGTAGTCAGTCGAGGATAGCCTGACCTGCGCGGACCCGCCGTCGAGGACGCAGTGCACCCGGCGCGGGCTGCCTAGGGCGCGCAGCACCGAGCCCCATAGCTGGCCGACTGAACCGCCTGCGGGATCCTGCGCACGGCCGCCAACCAGCTGGCCTTTGAACTCGTCCACGACAACCAGCGCGTTCCGGGTCAGGCTGCGGATCTCCTCTAGGTCGGGCTGGGGTTCCTCTACGTACTGGTTCAAGAACACGAGCGTGTTCTTGACCGAGCCATGTGCCTCGCCCCAGATATCCCACCGCCACAGGGTCTGCGAGTTTCGCAGCGAGGTCACGGACGCCTTGAGCATGATGTCGAATGCCGCCCACAGCGGGTAGTAAGCCAGCGGCGAAGCGGAAAGCAGGATTCGCGCAACCAGCGGTACCTGGGCACCGGCGGCGTTCCATGGCAAGAGCACAAATGCGATGAAGCCGGCGAAGATGGCAGGGATCGTGTACCTGAACACGCGCATCTTGCGACTCGGCGGGGTATCGCGGTTGTACCAGCCCGGATGGATAACCGTCTGGAGCACGAATTCCCACCCGTAGCAGGCAGCCATCGCCAGGCCTGCCGAGCGGACACCGGTCGGCAAGTCCGCCAGCGGAAACCAGCCGGCATAGAGCGACCCGGCTAGGAACGCGCCAAAGCCCTCGGCCAGCGCTGGTGCGTCAACGGCAGCGCGCCGGAAGGTTCCGAAGTGATTCACGAGCACTGCCGTTCCCGGCACTTTCGCGACCAGCTCGCGGCCTCCAGGGGTAATGCTGGCGAAGCCGAGGAGCAGCCCTGCGGTAGCCGCCAAGAGCTGGGCGAATGCCCGAGGCAAACCAGCGGCCGGTGCCCACGCCAAGGTAACCCACATTCCGCCAAGTAGTGCGGCGCGGCACCAGCAGCCGGCGAGCCACAGTCGCGAGTCCGCATTAAGCGCGGTGTTGAACAGTTCCTGTGGATCATCGGATGTGCGCAACGGCCCACCTTTTTAGGTCTCGGCTGAGTCAGGCAGCACATCCACACTGACTTCGCCGGGCCCCTCGCGCAAGCAAAGTTTTGCATCGGGCCGTGCGAATAACTGCTGGAGCCGGCAACGCAAGCTCCCTATCTTCACTGTTAAGCGGCTCGGCGAACTCGAGGGGTCGCTCCGTACCTGGCGAGGAGGCAGCTAATGGAACCAGCCCCGGCAGTCGGCCTGCCCCATCACCGAGCCATCGTTGCAGTGGATATCGAGCGTTCCACCACCCGCCCCGACCCTGTTAAGGCCGAGCTAAGGAACAAAACCTACGAGATATTTGACGCGGCGCTGTGCTCGGCGGGAATCCACAAACGCTATCGCGACCGGTTTATCGACCGCGGCGATGGTGTCCTGGCGCTTATCCACCCGGTGGACCAAGCACCCAAGGCACTTCTGCTGAATCGCGCCATCCCCGCCTTCAGCCGGCTTCTTGCCGACCATAACGCGAGCCTTCCAAGGCTCAGCAGGACACAACGGCAACTGCGGATCCGCGTCGTGGTCCACGCGGGAGAAGTCCACTACGATGCCAACGGATGTTTCGGTGAGGCACTGGACGTCGCATTTCGCTTGCTCGACGCAGCTCAGGTCAAGAGAGGGCTCCGCGAGACGGCAGGACCGCTGATCCTCGTTGTCTCAGGAGAAATCTATAGCTCCGTCGTGCGCCATGGCTACGAGGGTATCGACCAGCATGCCTTCCATTCGCTCGTTCGCGTACAAATCGCAGGCAACCGCCACCTAGGCTGGATTCATACCCCTCAGGAAGTCACCCAGCACCAGATAACCGAAATAGCCGCCTACCGACGCCCCGCCTGACATGGCCTCACATGAGATACTGGGACGCCGCTACGGTGAGGCGTGCGGCCGTTCCCCGGGGGCTGGACGGACGCAGCAGAGGGAGCGTCCTGGCAATGATCCTTCCGAAGGTGCGGGACCCGCGCCTGGTGACGATTCGCCGCGGCGGGAGCCTCACTGATCCTGATCACCGGCTCCTTGCTCTTTGGGCGGCGTCGTGCGCAGAGCACGTCCTCCACCTTTTCGAGTCGGTTCGGCCGGATGACCCGCGGCCACGCGACGCGATCGAGCACGCCCGTGCCTGGGTGCGCGGTGAGGTCACGATGATGCAGGCTCGCGCGGCGGGCGGCCATGCGATGGGCGCGGCCAGAGACCTTCAAGGGGCGGCACGGCATGCCGCGTACGCTGCTGGCCAGGCCGGGGCCGTCGCGCATGTCGCCGCGCACGAACTCGGCGCGGCCGCCTATGCGATCAAGGCTGCACGTGCTTCGGTACCCGGAGGCGAGAGCGAGGCCGCGGGGCGACTGGAATGCCAATGGCAGCGTGACCAGCTCCCGGAGGCCATTCGCGAGCTCGTGCTTGACGACCAGCGTTTGCGGAACGACATCTGCTGGTCAGCGTTTGACTGCTGAGTACACAGCGGCGTGAGGTTGTCATGGCCGGGCCAGGTGGATGTCATCGGGATTGGTGATGGCGGGCAGGGGCGGCCGCGCCGGCTGGCCGCGATGCTGGTGGGCATGGACGACATGGGCGTTATCACGGTGCGGGATCTGCGGCGGCGCTACGACGGCACGCGCGGCGGGGGCTTCGACGCGGTCCGGGGGGTGACCTTCTCGGTCCGGCGCGGGGAGCTGTTCGCGTTGCTGGGGACCAACGGGGCCGGGAAGACCTCGACGATGGAGTTGCTGGAGGGGTTGGCGCCGCCTGCCCAGGGCGCGGTGCGGGTACTAGGCAGTGACCCCTACCGGGACCGAGC
The DNA here is from genome assembly GCA_035651595.1 of Streptosporangiaceae bacterium. GTDB lineage: Bacteria > Actinomycetota > Actinomycetes > Streptosporangiales > Streptosporangiaceae > JAFARZ01. Next base: position 10,421 of record DASRFJ010000256.1, read on the forward strand.
CCGGGTACGGCACCGGGTGGGGATCATGCTGCAGGAGGGCGGGTTCGCGCCGGATCTTACCGTCGCGGAGACGGGGCGGATGTGGGCGGGAACGCTCAGCGCGTCCCGGCCGGTCGCCGAGGCGCTGGAACTGGTCGGCCTGGGTCACCGCGCGCGGGTCGCGGTGAGATCACTTTCTGGCGGTGAACGGCGCCGCCTGGATCTGGCGATGGCGATCCTGGGCCGCCCGGAAGTGCTGTTCCTCGACGAGCCCACCACCGGGCTGGACCCGGAGGGCCGCCGAAGCACCTGGCTTCTGGTCCGCCGGCTGCTGGGATCGGGAACCACCGCCGTGCTGACCACCCATTACCTGGAAGAGGCTGAGGAGCTGGCCGATCGCCTGGCGATCATGCACCGGGGCCTGATCGTGCGCATGGGCACCCCGGCTGAGGTCGCGGCATCCCAGCCGGCGCGCATTTCCTTCGAGCTGCCCGAGGACTGGCGCGAGCCGGTTCCCGATATGGCGGGGACGCGGGCCAGCGTGACCGGGCGCCGGGCGACGCTGCAGCCAGCTGACCTGCAGCCGACGCTGACCGCGCTGCTGGGGTGGGCGAACTCCCGGGGACTCGTGCTGGGCGCGCTGCACGCTAGGGCGGCGTCGCTGGAGGAGGCCTTCCTGGCGATGGCGGCCTCGAGCGGTCAGCCAGCCGACGTGAACGACAACGAAGCGGACGTGGCGGCGTGAGGGCCGGGATCGTGACGATGAGCAGCCCGGGGCAGCCGGTCCACCGGGTCCGGGCGCTGGCCCGGGCGGAGACGATACTGTTGTGGCGTAACCGGCTCGCGCTACTGACCGCGCTGGCCGTTCCGGCCGCCTTTGTCCCTATGCTCAAGGCGGCTTCCGGCGCCAGCCGGTCCCTCGGTGCCGGGGAAATTCTCCTGACGGGCCTGGTGGCGTTCGCGCTGCTCTTTGCGGTGTACTACAACCTGGTGGCGGCGCTGGTGGCACGCCGCGAGCAACTCGTGCTCAAGCGGCTGCGCGCGGGCGAGTGCACCGACGCCGAGATCCTCGCGGGGACGGCTGCGCCGGCCATCGCGATCGCGTGGGCGCAGATCGCCGTGGCGACGCTGGCCGCGGTCGCTGTTTTCCGGATGGCCCGGCCGGCCAACGTCGTGCTGGTGCTGGTCGCGCTGGTCTGCGGGACCGCGGTGTTCGTGCTGCTGGCCGCGGTCAGCGCCGCGGTGACCCAGACGGTGGAGATGGCGCAGGTCACGACGCTGCCGGTGCTGGTAATCTCGTTTGTTTCCAGCGGCCTGCTGTTTCCCTTGACCTCGCTGCGGGAACCACTACGGTCCGCCGCGGAGCTACTGCCGCTGACACCGGTAGTGGACCTGATGCGGCTCGGCCTGACGGGAACCGCCGCTGACGGCCACCACCTCGGCCTCGGCGCGACCTTCGGGGCAGCATCCGTCCCGGTGATCGTGCTCGCGGCCTGGATCGCGGCTGGCGGATGGGGCGCGCGACGCTGGTTCCGCTGGGAACCGCGGCGCTGAACAGTCGTGGCAGGCTGGAGGGGTGATGGCGGTGTGGCGGCGGGTGGGGCGAGGCGGTCCCGGGCGATACGACCTATGGACCCGGGCCAGCCTGTATGCGCTGCTGGCCGTGGTGCCGGTGCTCGCGCTGGACCTGGCCGCGGGACAGCGGCAGGCACGGGTACCCGGCCTGGTCGTCTTCCTGCTGCTGTCCGCCGCGCAGGCGGGCGCCTGCGCCGCGCTGCTGCGCGCCAGCCTGTCCCGTTACCTGGCGGCAGGGTCACGGCCGAACGGGTGGCTGGTCGCATCGGGCATCGCCCTGACCGCTGCGGGGGTGCTCGCGGGAGCCGCCGCTTTTCCCGCCTTCACCCGGCCTTCGGCCGGAGCGTTCCCGCTGAGCATAACGGTGGCAATGCTTTTCGGCGGCGCGCTGACGGCGGCGCTCTCGCCGCTGCTGAGCCTGCCCGCGCTGCTCGCCGTGGTCCTGGCGGGTGCGGCCGCGGCGAGCGGCATGTCCGCGAGCACCGGAGGCGCCGACGCCGGCGGGCACGCGCTGATCGGGGCGTTCTTGATCTATGCCTCTGTCGTCGGCGGTGTCGCCGCGGTCACCGGCCGTGCATCGGCGTGGGGGCTGCGCATCATCTGGGAACTCGACCGGTCCCGGACCGCGCACGCCCGGTTGGCGGTCGCCGAGGAGCGGCTGCGCTTTGCCCGCGACCTGCACGACGTGCTCGGCCGGAACCTGTCCCTGATCGCGGTCAAGAGCGAGCTGGCCGCGCAGCTGGCGCGGCGCGGCGAGCAGGAAGCCGCGGAACACATGCTCGAGGTACGCCGCGTGGCCCATGAGTCGCTGCGGGAGATGCGGGAGGTCGTCAGCGGATACCGCGCCGCTGACCTTGACGCCGAACTGGCCGGAGCCCAGGCCGTCCTGCGTTCGGCCGGGGCAAGCTGCCGCATCATCGGCGATGCGGCGGGCCTTCCACCCGAGGCGCAGGCAGCCTTGGGCTGGGTTGTGCGTGAAGGCACCACCAACATCATCCGCCACAGCGACGCCACCGCCTGCACGATCGACCTCCGCGTCCAGGACGCACCGGCCACCGCCCGGACGGTGAACCTGCGCATGGACAACGACGGCGTGCGCCAGGTGAATGGGGGCGCACACGGCAACGGCCTGCTCGGGCTCGCCGAGCGGCTGGCCAGCCTGGGCGGCACGATCACGACCCGGTACCCTCGCAACGGTCACTTCCGGCTCGAGGCCACGCTGCCCACCACTGCGGAGCCGGCGCCATGATCCGCCTGCTGCTCGCCGACGACGAGAACCTCATCCGCTCCGCCCTGGCCTCGCTGCTGTCCCTTCAGGAGGACCTGGAGGTCGTGGCCCAGGCCGCCTCCGGGGACGAGGCGCTCGCGGCGGCCCGGCGGTACCGCCCTGACGTGGCCGTGCTGGACCTGCAGATGCCCGGCCTGGACGGGATCGCCGTCGCCGAGGCGCTGGCCACTGACCTGCCCGCCTGCGCCAGCCTCATTCTGACCAGCTACGGGCGGCCGGGGCATCTCAAGCGAGCCCTCGCCGCCGGAGTGCGCGGGTTCTTGCCCAAGACGGTCTCCGCCCAGGTACTTGCCGACGTGGTGCGCTCGGTCCACCGCGGCGGCCGCTACGTCGACCCCGAACTGGCCGCTGACGCCATCAGCGCCGGAGACAGCCCGCTGACCGCCCGCGAGGCCGACGTCCTGGAATTCGCGGCGGACGGCGCCAGTGTCGAGGAAATCGCACAGCGCGCGGCCCTGTCTCCGGGAACAGTCCGCAACTACCTCTCCTCGGCGGCCGCCAAGCTCAGCGCCGCCAATCGCTACGAGGCAATCCAGAAGGCTCGCACCAACGGCTGGATCTGACCGTCTGGCGGGAATTCGGTGTCAGCGGCCGTGTCAGAGGCGGTGTCAGTGGCGTGGCGGGGGCGTGACAGGGCGGCCCGAGATGGTGGGGGACATGACGAGTTCAGTTACCCGCCAGCCAGTACAGGAGCACATGATGCAGACGTTCGCCACTTCCGCCCCCGTTACCGTCATCGTCGCCGTCCCCGCCGGGCGCATCCACGTGGCCGCCGCCGACCAGGACAGCACCACCGTCCAGATCAGCCCCGCCGACCCCGGCAAGAGCCGCGATGTGAAACTCGCTGGGCAGGTCACGGCCGCATACGGCGACGGGGTCGTCCGGGTCACGGGCCAGGCCGGACACCGGGTCCTGGGCAGCTCCGGTGCCGTCGAGGTTACCGTCAGTGTGCCGGCCGGGTCGCGGGCCGAGGTCACGGCGGCCAGCGCCCAGTTCACCACCGAAGGGCCGTTGGGCGAGGTCACCTTCGACAGCAAGCAGGCCACGGTCAGCATCGACCAGGCCGCCGCCGCCCGCCTGGCGACCGTCGACGGCGACATCACGGCCGGTCGCGTGGGCGGGGACACCGAGATCCGCACGGTGACCGGTGACATCGCGGTGGCCGAGGCCACCGGCGGCACCCTGGTGCTGTCCACCCAGACCGGTGCGATCACGGTCGCCGCCGCCCGTGGCGTGAGCGCCGTACTGGACGCCGGCGCCACGCAGGGCCGGATCCGCAACTCGCTCACCAACGCCGGCGCCACCCCCGCCCTGACCATCCGCGCCACCACCACCCTGGGCGACATCACCGCCAGCAGCCTGTAAATGCACCGGGACGGGGCCGTCAGATCACCAGGTCTGACGGCCCTGAGCACTGGGAGCATTTCAGGGCGCAGGCAGCCTGCCGGCTAGCGGCCGAAGAGATCTCCGGCCAAGTATTTGAGCCCCGTGTCGACCGCGACCGTCACCACCGTCCGGCCCGGCCCGAGTTCTCGCGCGACGGTGATCGCCCCGGCCACGTTGAGGCCGCTGGACGTCCCGGCGAAGATGCCCTCGGACCGCGCCAGCCTGACCGCCATGGCTCGCGCGTCGGCCTCCGCCACCGCGCGCGCCTCGTCATAGACGTCCCTGGTCAGCAGCGGCGGCACGATTCCGGTGCCAATCCCCTCGACGTGGTGGGCGCCAGTCCGGCCAGCCGTGAGAACCGGCGACTCGGCGGGCTCGAGGGCGATGACCGGGCCGCCGAAGCCAGCCTCACGCAGGGCACGCGACACCCCCGCCAGCATTCCAGCCGTGCCGACGGCGGCGCAGAAGGCGTCGATCGTGCGGCCGTCGGCCGTGACCTGCGCCAGGATCTCGCGACCCAGCTCGGCGTAGCCGGTCAGCGCGTCGGTGTTGTGGAACTGCCGCGGCCAGTAGGCGCCCTCACGCTCGGCGATGCGGATCGTCTCCTCCTCCATCGCCACGAACAGGCCAGGGGTGATCTTGCCACACTCACTTGGCACGACGGTGAGTTCCGCGCCGAACGCGCGCATGGTCCGCAGCTTTTCCGGCGCGAACGCATCCGACGAGACCAGCCACAGCGGATGGCCCTTGACGGCGCATACGAAGGCGAGCGACGAGCCCGTGCTGCCGCCGGTGTACTCGACGACCGGCTGGCCAGGCCGCAAAGCTCCCTTGCTCTCTGCCCCTTCGATAATCGCCAGCGCCATCCGGTCCTTGTAGCTGCCGGTGGGGTTTCCGCCCTCTACCTTGACAAGCACGTCGGCCGAAGCCGCGGGCAGGACGGTGCGCAACTGGATCAGCGGCGTGCCGCCGATCGCGCCGAGAGCAGAAGCTGTTACGCCCACATAAGTCTCCGAGGTGTTGAGAGGGCAGACGGACGGTGCGCAGGAACGCCGGCATCAGCCAAGGTCGGCGCTCCATGATGACGGTCGAAGCGTACCCTGGCGTCAGTCCCGCGATGGGCGTCAGTTAACGTGGCGGATTT
>DASRFJ010000257.1:0-2225 GCA_035651595.1 Streptosporangiaceae bacterium
TGTCTTCGGGAACGAAAATCCGCTTGTTGCCGATCCTGAGCTTCGGCTCCGGGACCACGCCGGACGTGATGGCGTACACGACGTGCCAAGGCTTTTTCCGCAGAAGCCCGGCGACCTCGCTCAGCAAGAACAGTTTCTTCATGAGTACCTCCAACCTATGTAGAGTGTGTTCGCTCTTTTTTTCTAGGTCGGCAAAGCTGACTGGACGGTGAACCTGGCTCGCGGGTAGACTTTACGCTCCCTAACCAGGAGGCACCGATGGCCAGGAAGGCAGCGCGTCCCCAACCCACTGTGACCGAACACCTCAAGCCCTCGACACAGGACTGCCCAGCCTGCGGCCACCACCTCCGGGCCGACTACCGCAACTACCGCACCGTCGCCACCCTCGACGGCCTCGTCGGGCTGACCCTCGACGTCCGCCGCTGCCACCATCCCGGCTGCCCGCGGCGCCTCAAGCCGTACCGGCCTGAGGCCGAGGGCCGCTACGCCCTGCCGCAGCACGAGTTCGGCCTGGACGTCATCGCCCTGGTCGGCGCCCTCCGTTACGCCGAGCACCGCTCCGTGCCGGAGATCCACAAGCACCTGGTCGGCCGTGACCTGGCCGTTGCGGAGCGGACCGTCACCAACCTGCTGGACCGCTACGACGAACTGCTGGCGGTCAGCCTCACCGACGACCGCCGCCTGAGCGGCTTGCTCGCTGACCAGGGGCGGGTGATCCTGGCCATCGACGGCCTGCAGCCCGACGTCGGCCACGAGGTGCTCTGGGTGTTACGGGACTGCCTCAGCGGGGAGGTGCTGCTGGCCCGCAGCCTGCTGTCCGGCCGGCAGCGGGACCTGGCCGAGCTAATTGACCAGGTCCGCGACGGCCTGCAGGTGCCGATCGCGGGCGTCGTCTCCGACGGCCAGCACCCCATCCGCAAAGCGGTCGCTCAGGCGCTGCCCGGTGTGCCGCACCAGCTGTGCCAGTTTCACTACTTGCGCGAGGCGGCCCGGCCGCTGTACGAGGCTGACCGCCACGCCAAGAAGGAGCTGAAGAAGCACGCCCGCGGCGTGCGGCCCATCGAGCGGTCGCTGGAGGGCCGCGTCGACGCGGAGGCGGAAGCCGTGCGGGGTTACTGCGACGCGGTCCGTAGCGCCCTGACCGACGACGGGCGGCCGCCGCTGGAGGCCTCGGGGCTGAAGCTCCATGAGCGGCTGTCAGCGGTCACGGCCAGCCTGGACCGGGTGGCCGAAAAAAGGGGCTCCCCCAAGAACTCGAGCGGCTGCGCCAGCAGTTGAGGAAGGGGCTGGAGGCGACGGCGGCGCTATGGCCGGCCGTGCAGGTGGTCTACGCCTGGGTCTGGCGGGCGGCGCACCTCCTGGGCGAGAAGGGCCCGGGCACCGCGGCCGGGGTGCGGCGGCAGCTGGGCGGGCTCCTGGGGGCGATGACGCGGCACCGCGCCCAGGCGGGCTCCCTCGACGCGGCGGTGGACCACTTCGTGAAGGTAACGCGGAGCTACTGGCCGGGGCTGTTTCACTGCTACACGGTGGAGGGCCTGCCGCGGACCAACAACGACCTGGAGCAGTTCTTCGGCAGTCACCGCTATCATGAGCGGCGTGCCAGCGGCCGCAAGGCGGCGACGCCGGCGCTAGTCCTTCGCGGCGAGGCCCGCCTGCTGGCCGCCGCCGCGACGCGGCAGCACACCTACACCGCGGCGGAGTTGGCCGGGGCCGACCTCGGCCGGCGCCAGGAGCTGCAGCAGCGGCTGGAAAGCCGACGCCAGCGCCGCGTCAAGCGTAGCCGCTTCCGCCGCGATCCCCACGCCTTTCTGCGTCAACTGGAGGAACAACTAATCCAGTCAGCTTTGCCGACCTAGAAAAAAACTACGACGGCAAACTTGCCTGAACAGGGCTGATGGTCGCCCGTTTTTCGTGACGAAACCAAGCGAATTCCAGGGCAGACAGGCGAATTTGACGGAAAGATCCCTCGACTTCAGGCAAGTTTGCCGTCGTAGGTTTTTTTTAGCACCCGCCGGACCGTCTCGTCGGAGATCGTATCCACGACCTCCAACTCGACCAGTTTGTCGGCCAGCAGGCGCATGGTCCACTCCTTGCGGCCCTCCGGCGGTGCCGAGCAGGCGACGGCGATCAGGCGGGCCTCGGCCCGGCCATCGAGCTTGCGCTCCCGTCCGGGGCGGTCACGCTTCTTGCGGGCCAAGGCGGCTTCCAGACCCAGCTCCACGAAG
>DASRFJ010000258.1:0-28143 GCA_035651595.1 Streptosporangiaceae bacterium
CCGACCAAGCCAAGGCCGAGCTCGTCATGGCCATCGAGGTACAGGCGAAGCGCGAAGCCGCGCTCATCGTGCGCGATATCGAGCACGAGGCCCGGTCCGAGGGGGATAGGCGCGCCCGCGACATCGTCACGCTCGCCATCCAGCGGGTGGCCGCCGAGCAGACAAGCGAGTCGGTCGTTTCCGTGCTGCATCTGCCCGGCGATGAGATGAAGGGTCGCATCATCGGCCGCGAGGGCCGTAACATCCGCGCCTTCGAGTCCGTCACCGGCGTCAACCTGATCATCGACGACACGCCGGAAGCCGTGCTGCTGTCCTGCTTCGACCCGGTCCGCCGGGAGATCGCCAGGCTCACGCTGGAGCGCCTGGTCGCCGACGGGCGGATCCACCCGCAGCGAATCGAGGACGCCTACGAGCGCGGCCGCGCCGAGATCGAGCAGCTGTGCGTGCGCGCCGGCGAGGACGCACTGGTCGAGCTCGGCATCACCGACATGAACCCCGAGCTTTCCGCGCTGCTCGGCCGGCTGCGGTACCGCACGTCATACGGCCAGAACGTGCTCCGGCACCTGGTCGAGTCGGCGCACATCGCCGCCATGATGGCCGCGGAGCTGCGCCTGGACCCGATGCTGCTCAAGCGCTGCACGGTGCTGCACGACATCGGCAAGGCGCTGACCCACGAGGTGGACGGCAGCCACGCGCTGATCGGCGCCGAGATCGCCCGCCGCTACGGCGAGTCCGACGACGTGGTGCACGCGATCGAGGCGCACCACAACGAGGTCGAGGTGCGCACCGTGGAGGCGGTGCTGACCCAGGCCGCGGACGCGATCAGCGGCAGCCGTCCCGGCGCGCGGCGCGAGTCGCTGGAGATGTACGTCAAGCGGCTGGAGCGCCTCGAGCAGATCGCGGCCGAACGCGAGGGCGTCGAGAAGGTTTTCGCGATGCAGGCCGGCCGCGAGATCCGCGTCATGGTCAAGCCGGACGGCGTCGACGACATCCAGGCGCAGGTCATCGCCCGCGACATCGCCAAGCAGGTCGAGGAGGAGCTGACCTACCCGGGGCAGATCCGGATCACCGTAGTGCGCGAGTCCCGAGCCATCGAATTCGCGCGATAGCCCGGCGCCCACCCGCCCGCTCGCCCAGCGCCGCCCCGCCCGCTCGCCAAGCGCCGCCCCGCCCGCACGCGCACCCCCAGCCCCCGCGGCACGCCCCAGCCCCCAGCGCGCCGGCAGGGGCGTCAGCAACGTGGATGATTTGCTCTTCGTGGTAGATCGATCCCCGTACGCGGGGGCCGCGTTACCACGAAGAGCAAGAACACCACGTTAACGGGACCCGCCGCGCCTATCGTGGCCGTCCGCTGACCCCACCGGGCGGCCAGCGAACCCGGCCAGCGAACCCGGCCAGCCCCGGGACAAGCCAACGGGGCCAAGCCAGGAGGGTAACTGTCCGCAATCTTTGCCCGACCGCCGGCGGACCGCCGCCGGAGCCAGCACGTCGGTGGTCAACGTTCGCTGAGCGGCACCGGCGGCACGCCGGGCGGCGTGAAGCCCATGATCTGGCCGTAGAAGGACAGTTCTGCCTCCAGGCACGCGACGATCGTCTCGCCCCTGCGGAACCCGTGCGACTCGCCCTCGAACGCGAGGTATGCGTACGGGATGCCGTGCGCGGCCAGGTCGCGGGCGATCGATTCGGCCTGGACGGGCGGGACGACGGGGTCGTCGAGGCCCTGGAGCAGCAGCACCGGGCAGGTCGCGCGGCTCACGTGCCCGACCGGCGCCCGTTCGGCGTACAGGTCCGCGGCCTGCGGAAGCGGCCCGATCAGGCCGTCCAGGTACCGCGATTCGAAGTCGTGGGTGGTCGCCGCGAAGCCGCGCAGGTCGCTGACCCCGTAATAGGAGACGGCCGCGGCGAACACGCCGTGTCCGTCCTCCGCACCCAGTTTGCTGATGACCGGCTCAAGGCCGCTGGTGACCGCCGCGAGCGCGGTCCAGCCGCCGGCCGAACCACCGCGGATGCCCAGCCGCTTGCCGTCCGCCTCGCCGGAGTCGGCGAGCGCCAGCGCGGCGGCGGCGCAGTCGGCCACGTCGGTAATGCCCCACTGGCCGCGCAGCCGCTCCCGGTACGCGCGCCCGTAACCGCTCGACCCGCCGTAGTTGACGTCGATGACGCCGATGCCCCTGCTGGTGAAGTACGCCTTCTCCATGTCGAACAGCGGGTACACCCGCGCCGTCGGTCCGCCGTGCACCCACACGATGTACGGCGGCGCTTCGCCGTCCGGCGCCGTGGCGACCGGGCTGGCCGGCGGGTAGACGAGCGCGTGCACCACCGAGCCGGACGGTCCGGTGAGTTCGGCTGCGTGCGGCACCGGCAGGTACGCCACGTCCGGCATCGAGTCCGCCTCGCGGCGCAGCACGGTCGCGGCCGTGCTGGCCACCCGCACCGTCACCACGCTGCTCGGTATGCCCGGGCCGCCGGCCAGGCCGGCCACGACAAGACCCGACGCGCCGCCCATCTCGAAGACGCGGTACGGCACCTCGACGTCCGCCAGCAGGCCGGTCTCCGGATCCAGCAAAGCCAGGCGCATCTCGTCGGTGCCGTGCGCCACCGCGATCCGCCCGTCGCCGAGCACCGCGTACGGACGCCCGCCGAGCTGCCACAGCGGTGTGGCGAACTCCTCGTCCCGCGGGCACAGCGGTACCGGTTCGCTGTCGCCGTCGACCCGCGTCAGGTACAGGTTCCACCAGCCGGACCGGTCGGACACCACATACAGGGCCTGGTCATCACGCCACTGCGGCGCGAGGACGGACTCAGTCTCGCGGCCCAGCAGGACCCGGTAGTTCCGGGTGTCCGCGACGGGCGCGACCCGCAGTTCGGTGCCGTCCCAGGGCATCCGGGGATGATCCCAGGCGATCCAGGCGATCATGCTCCCGTCGGGGGAGGGGGTCGGGAACGCGACGAAGTCCGATCCGTCGACCAGCACCCGGACCGCTTCCGGATCCTGGTGGGCGGAGCCGTCGAGGGGAACCGCGACGATCGCCCTGGTGATCTGCCCGTCGGCGTGCCGTTCGCGTACACACCACGTCTCGCTTCTGTCTGGCGACAACACGAAGTCGGCGAACCGGTCGTCGATGCCCTCGGTTTCCGCGGTCAGCGGAGCCGGCTCGCCGCCCCGGTCCGGCACCAGGTACAGCCGCTGGTCGTCAAAGTTCGCGAATAGCATGCCCCCGGGCACCGGCAGGTAGGAACGGCCGCCGTACTCATGCACCCTGGTCCTGGCGTTCCACGGCGCCGCCAGCAGGTCGCGGCTGTCCCCGTCCGCCCCTCGGCTCGCCACCGTCTGGCGCCCGCCCTCGGCTGGCCGCGTCTCCTGCCAGTACACCGTGTCTCCGGCGATCACCGGGAAGGAGAGACGGATGTGACCGCTGGCAACGTCTGCGGCAGTAATCGGCGAGGGCCACTCGCCATACGGGAAAATTTCAGCCGAAGTAGAGGGCATACCGCATATTATGCAGGGCTGGCCAGAGGAGGGCTCGCTGGAGGTCTCGCGGATATCCTGGTCCGGTGACCCGCACGTACCAGATCCGCACCTACGGGTGCCAGATGAACACGCACGACTCCGAGCGCCTGGCCGGCTTGCTGGACGAGGCCGGCTACCAGCGGGCGCTCGACGGGGAGTCCCCGGACGTCGTCGTGTTCAATACGTGCGCGGTCCGGGAGAACGCCGCCGACCGGCTCTACGGGAACCTCGGCCACCTGCTCCCGCACAAGAAGAGCGGCATGCAGATCGCGGTCGGCGGCTGCCTCGCCCAGATGGAGCGGACGAAGATCATCCAGCGGGCGCCCTGGGTCGATGTGGTCTACGGCACCCACAACATGGCCTCGCTCCCGGTGCTTCTCGAGCGAGCGCGCCAGCGCGGCGAGGCCCAGGTCGAGTTCGAGGAGACGCTGGAGACCTTCCCGTCGCTGCTGCCGGCCCGGCGCCAGTCGGCGTACTCCGCCTGGGTCGCGATCTCGGTCGGCTGCAACAACACCTGCACGTTCTGCATCGTGCCGAGCCTGCGCGGCAAGGAGAAGGACCGCCGGCCCGGCGACATCCTGGACGAGATCCGCGGCCTGGCAGCCGACGGGGTGCTGGAAGTTACATTGCTCGGGCAGAACGTGAACTCCTACGGGGCCGAATTCGGGGACCGGCTGGCGTTTGGCAAGTTGCTGCGCGCGTGCGGTGAGATCGAGGGCCTGGAGCGGGTCAGGTTCACCTCCCCGCATCCCCGGGACTTCACCCAGGACGTCATCGAGGCGATGGCCGAGACGCCGAACGTCATGCCGAGCCTGCACATGCCGCTCCAGTCCGGCTCCGACACCGTGCTCAAGGCCATGCGCCGCGCCTACCGTCGGGACCGCTACCTGGCGATCCTGGACAGCGTCCGCGCGGCGATCCCCGACGCGGCGATCACCACCGACATCATCGTCGGGTTCCCGGGGGAGACCGAGCAGGACTTCCAGGCCACGTTGGACCTGGTCACCGCGGCCCGGTTCGCGGGCGCGTTCACGTTCCGCTACTCGATCCGCCCAGGCACGCCGGCCGCGACGATGCCCGGCCAGGTGCCGCCCGAGGTCGTGCAGGAGCGCTACGACCGGCTGACCGCCCTGGTCGAGGAGGTCACCTGGGCGGAGAACCAGAAGCTGACCGGCGCGACCGTCGAGGTCCTGGTCGCGGACGGCGAGGGCCGCAAGGACGCGGCCACCCACCGCATGTCCGGCCGGGCCCGCGACAACCGCCTGGTCCACTTCGCGCCCCATGACACGACCCCGCGCCCCGGCGACGTCGTCACCGTCAGGGTCACCCGCGGCGCCCCGCACTACCTGCTGGCCGACGAACCCCCGCTGCACGTCCGCCGCACCCGCGCCGCCGACTTGGCCGCCGCCACCCCGCCAGTCACGCCCGCCTCAGCCACCCCGTCAGCCACGGCAGACCCGATACTGCTAGGCATGCCCGGCCGCGCATGACCTACCCCCGCCATCCCAACGTGTCAATTGCGCAGTTGAGCCCACTAGAGCGTGTCAATCGGTCGTCTGCGTGCTTACCGCGGCGGCGGTATGCCCGCATCCGCCCCTGCTCGTCCCCGTGGCAACCGGCGGCCGGCCGGTTCCCGATGACCTCGCGGCCCTGGTCGGCCTCCGCGAGGCGTGCGACGCGGCCGTCGCCGACCTGTTCGCGGCCAGTCCCGACGTGCTCGTCGTCGTCGGCGGGGCGGAGCGCGCCGAGCGGTTCCCGCCCGACGCTTCCGGCTCCCTCCAGGACTACGGCGTCCCGTTCCTGATCGGCGCCGGCGACCCCGTCCTGCCGCTCTCCCTCACCATCGGCCGCTGGCTCCTCACCCGCGCCCCCCACGCGGCCTCCGCCCCCGTTACCGCGCTGTGGGGCGTCGCGGCCGGCTCGGCCCCGGCCCAGTGCCTGGCGTTCGGCGCCGAACTTGCTGGCCGCGCCCCCAGTGTGGCCCTGCTGGCGATGGGCGACGGTCCCGGCCGCCGCGCCCGCCAGGCGCCGAACGCCCCGGACCAGGTCGCCGACGACTACGACGACGCGGTAGCAAGCGCGATCGCGTCTGCCGATCCCGAGGCCCTCGCCGCGCTGGACCCAGCCGCCGACGACCGGCTGTTCGTGGCCGGCCGCGCAGCCTGGCAGGTGATGGCTGGCGCGATGCTGGCGACCCCGGGACCCTTCCAGGCCCGCCTGCATTACACCGGCGCTCCCTTCGAGGTCAGCTACTTCGCCGCGAGCCTGCGGCGACGTTGATCCCTGGCAAACTTGGCGGCATGCGCGTCATCGCGGTCATCGGACCGACCACAGCCGGCAAGTCGCACCTGGCGATCGAGCTCGCCCGGGCGCTTGACGGCGAGGTGGTCAACGCGGACTCCATGCAGCTCTACCGGGGCATGGACGTCGGCACCGCCAAGGTGACCGCCGCCGAGCGCCAGGCCGTACCGCACCACCTCCTGGACGTCTGGCCGGTCACCCGTACCGCGAACGCCGCCGAGTACCAGGCCCTTGCCCGCGCCGCCATGGACGACATCGCGGCCCGCGGCCGCGTCCCCATCCTGGCCGGCGGCTCGGGCCTGTACGTCCGAGCCGCCCTCGAAGACCTGAATTTCCCCCGAACGGACGAGGTTACCCGGGCACGACTCGAATCCGAGCTTAGCGAGGTAGGCGCCCCCGCGCTGCACGCGCGGCTCGCCACGCTTGACCCCAAGGCCGCCGGCGCCATCCTGCCCAGCAACGGCCGCCGGATCGTGCGTGCCCTGGAGGTCATCGAGCTGACCGGCCAGCCGTTCACCGCCACGATGCCGGATTACGCGAAGTCCCGCCCGGCGGTCCAGATCGGCCTGACCCTGCCGCGGCAGGAACTCGGCCGGCGCATCACGGTCCGCGTCGATCACATGTGGGCGTCCGGCTTCGAGGCCGAAGTCCGTTCGCTCCTAGGCCAGGGCCTGCGCGACGGCAGGACCGCCAGCCGCGCCCTCGGCTATCAGCAGATGCTCCGTTATCTGGACGGTGACTGGACGCTGGACCAGGCCCGCGAGGAAACCGTGAAGGCGACCAAGCGCTTCGCCCGCCGCCAGGAGTCCTGGTTCCGCCGCGACCCCCGGATCACCTGGCTCGACGCCGCGGAGGATGGCCTGCTGGCCCGGGCGGTCACGCTCGCTCGAGGCGGGCGACAATCTGCCCCAGACCACTCTTGAGCGCCTGCCGCGGACAGCAGAGCCAAGCCGAGACGACACCATGAGCACCACAAGTCACCTAAGTCTCGCGCGTCGGCGGGCCGCCTCGGTCCTGCCGTACTGATGGCGGTTAGCGTTGTGGGCGACTGGGCGCTGGCGTGTGGCATGTTCCTGGCGGGACGAGAGCGCATGGCCGGCCCCGGCACCAACGTGGTGGATTTGCCTTTCGTGGTAGATCGACCCTCGTATTCGAGGGTCCGGTCTCCACAAAGAGGTAATCCACCACGTTGTTCGACTAGCCGACTGCGGCCTCTGGTCATTCCAGGCCGTACACCCGTCGCGCGTTGCCGGCGCACATGAGCTCCGAGATCCGCTCGGCGTCGGGCACGTCCCGCAGGTAGTCGGACAGCGCCCGGCGGAACAGCGCCGCGCCGAGGTAGTACAGCTCCGGTAGCCCGAACGCGTCGGAGGAGTACAGGAACTTCCCGTACGGCGTCAGCTCCAGCGCCTCGGCGAGCAGCGCGCTTGCGCGGAAACCCAGGTTGTGCGTGGCGAGTCCCGTGTCGACGTAGACGTGCGGGAACACTTGCGCGAGGTAGCCGGCCTCCCGGTGGTACGGATAGTTGTGCAGCAGCATCACCGGGGCGGTCAGCTCACGGATCAGTGGCGTGAGGAGGAGCGGGTTGCATTGGTGCAGGTTGACGTCCTGGTCGCCGTAGCCTACGTGGAATTGAATGGGTTTGCTTAGATCGTTCGCGGTCCAGATCAGGAAGCGGTGGAGGGTCTCGTGCACGAGCCGGGGTTTTCCTCCGTGCCGGCCGAAGGCACGGAGGAAATCTCCGGCTGCGCCCTCGACATCCGTGTCTGTTGGCCGTTCGGGGCTTAGCTCCAGTCCGACCCGGTACGCGGCTATGGACTTGAAGCCGACGGCACCCGCGGCTCGCCGGGTCAGCTCGGCACGCACTGCGCTGGCGAAGCCGGCCGCGTCTACGCCGCTGGCAGCTGCTTGCTCGGCCACCGGCTCCAGACGGACGATCTCGAAAGCCTCGGCTCCCGCCAGCTCGCCAAGCTGAGCCGGCGACGTGATTGGTTCGGGGAGGTAGCCGGTGTCTACGCACAGGGCGGCCAGGGCGGCGGCGCGGAGGAAGCGGCGGTTTACCGCTGCCACACCGAGTTCCGCGCGGCGCTTGACGTATTCGCTGATGGGAGCGTCCGGGTGCAGGCCTAGCACTGGTGGACAGAGGCGCCGGAAGGCGATGCCGTTCGTGGAATCGAAGGTAGAGCCGCCGGGGAAAGGCGCGCCTTCCGTCAGCTGGGTTTCGAGCGTGATTTCGTCCGCGTCGCGAAGCAGCACCCCGTGACAGTGATGGTCGACGAGGCGCTGCTCCGCGACGAACGGAAGCAGTTCGGCCACTAACTCGTCGTCGCCTCGTCGCCCGCCACAGTGAGCCCCGGCTCGGTCACCGGTTCCGGCAGCACGCCGCCGATGTCCTGCGCGGTCAGCGCCTGGCCGAGGCGGCGGGCGGTGCGCGGCGCCGCGATCACGGCGATGATCGCGGCGGCCAGCCAGGCGCCGGCCACGATCGGGAAGTAGTGCTGGTCGCCCGTCGGGTACGGCCAGACGTTCCGGTACAGGGTGTAGCCCAGCACGATCACCGCGGCGATCGGGACGACGATCTGCCACATCGGTACCGAAGGCATCTTGCGCCGCACGAACACGAGCAGCACCATACCCACGGTGGCGAGCACGTACGCCACCAGCAGGATGAGCGTGCCAATGGCACCGCACCAGAGGAACGCGTTCGTCGCCATCGCGGAAGCGTGGTGCGAAACCGCGAGGATCATGACGTAGATCGCCACGGCCATCGCGGTCACCACTCCCGTCGCGTGTGTCGGGGTTCCCCAGCGCGACACCTTGCCCGGGCCGCGGGCGCCGTAGGAATCCCGGGTCATCGCATAGATCAGCCGGGACGCGCCGACCGTGCACGCAAGGCAGCAGCCGAACGCGCTGACCGTGGTACCCAGCGTGATGATGTTGCCAACCCAGGATCCGACGTAGGACGTGCCGAGAAAGCCGAGCAGCGACGGCGTGGTGCCGAACTTCGTGATTCCCGCGGCGTTGGTGCCAAATCCCATCATCTCCGCGGCCGTGACGATCACGAAGTAGATACCGCCGAACAAGGCCACACCGAGGATCGCCCGCGGGATGTCCTTGTGCGGGTTGCGCGCCTCCTCGCCGAGCGTGCTGGCCGCCTCGAACCCGGCGAACGACAGGAAGCCGAACACCACGCCAAGGAACAGCGCCGATATCCCGATGCCGTGCTGGAGGCTGAACACGCTCATCGTGAAGTGCTCGCCGCCAGGCGCGTTGTGCGAGATCAGCCGGACGAACACGACGGCCGTCACGATGAGGATCAGCGCGACCGTGCTGAGCTCGACGGTCAGCAGGATGTTCGTACCGCGCCTCGCGGGCACTGCCGCGAGCAGGAGTGCGAGCACGAGCACGACGCCGACCAGCAGCATGGGGGACCAGGCCGGCTGGTTCTTCCAGATGCCCAGCGAGTCGAGCAGCCCGGTGCCGAAGATGCCGGCCGCCGCCGCGGTGGTCACCGCGTAGAACGTGTACGTGCCGACCAGTCCCCAGCCGGCGACCACCCCCGCACGCGGCCCGAGCGTGGCGCCGACGAACGCGTACACCGACCCGGAGTGCTTGAAGTACTGGCACAGCCGCACGAACGTGTAAGCCACCAGCAGCACGCCGAACGCCGCGATGAGGAAGGCAAGCGGCACCGCCCGGCCGGCGCCGATCGCGCCCTGCGGGTTGATGTTCGCGGCCATGCTCGGCGCCATCAGCGCCATCGACAGGCCGACCGCCTGCCAGACCGACAGCGTGCGCTTCAGCCCTGGCCCCTGGGAAGGAGTCGCAGCCATTAATCCCCTCCTGATGCTCAGTTCCGTCCCAGTAGTGTGACCGAAATGTCCCGGTCAGGGAAGAGGTCAAAGGAGCGAAACGCCGCCTCGACCAGGGATTTGCGCGTCCAGAATCGATCATATCAAATATGAGATACCATCAGACGTATGGAAGGCGTATCCGGCGAACCGGCCGAGCCCGAGCCCGAGGCCGAGCCCGAGGCCGAGGCTGAGCTCCAGACCGACTCCGGGCCGCTGCCCGTGATGCCCGGGTTCCGGGAGATGGCGCTGCGGCGGATGGCCGCCGAACGCGGTGAGCTGGTCCGCGACCTGGCCGCGCAGCGCCAGGCGGCAGGCCTGTCGCAGACCGAGGTCGCCGCCCGGATGGGCACCTCCCAGTCCGCGGTCGCCCGGCTGGAGTCCGGCACCGCCGACGTCCGCGCCTCGACGCTGGAGCGCTATGCCGCCGCGATCGGCACCGAGATCACCTGGAGGATGACATGATCCGCGCGCACATCCCAGGTCCCCCGGACGGCCCGGCACGACCCGGCGAGCCGGCGCGCCCAGGCGGCCCGGATCGCCCGGGCGAGCCGGGGCCCGCCGAGCCGGCGTCATCGCCCGCCCGCGTGTGGCTCGATCCGCACGCCGGCCTGCGTACCAGGCTCCAGGAAGGCCTGCTCGCCAGGCGCATCGTGTTCGTCTCCGGCGTGCTCGACGACGACGCCGCGGCGCGGCTGTCGGCCCAGTTGCTCACCCTCGACGCGGAGGGCAACCGCCCGATCCGGCTCGAGCTGCAGAACCTGCGCGGCGAGCTATCGGCCGTGGTCACCGTCATGGGCATCCTCGAGGTGCTGCACGCTCCCGTGCACGGCTGCGTCAGCGGCGAACTGGCCGGCCCGGCGCTCGGCGTGCTCGCGGGCTGCGCTCGCCGCACCGGGTATCCGAACGCCACGTTCACGCTGAGCGAGCCGCGGATGCACCTGGCCGGCACGGCCACCGCGGTGAGCGCGCGCGAGCAGCACATGCTCCGCATGCTCGACACCGTCTACTTCACGCTCGCCGACGTCACCGGCCGCCCGATCGAGGAGATCCGCGAGGACTCCCGCCGCGGCCGCGTGCTCACCACGGGCCAAGCCATCGGCTACGGCCTGATCGAAGCCCAGGAGGCCGGCGGCCCGCGCGCCGCGAATGCGTAGCGTTACCGAAACGCCCCGCCCGGCTCGCTCCCGTGTGAGAAAAGTGCTTCATGTGAGAAAAGGGTGCTAATCTGGCGCCTTTTCTGCCACAAAGCCCTTTTCTAACAGAGAAATAGTTCTCTCCTGCCTCTTAAACATTTTGTGCAACTTTAGTAACAGACATTCACACCCCTCATCGGGGACCGGCCGCGCAAGCGCCTTCGGCAACCTATTTTCACGGCATCGTGCCTGGTAGTGGCCTTGTCGGCTAAGTCGCCCAAGATCCGATAAATCGCCCTCTGTACACGACCGCTCTCTTTGTGTAACATCGTCTGTGACGGGGGTGGCACGAAGAGTAGTTACGAAGGAACGGTGAGGAGGCCCGCGATGAACACGAACAGTTATAAGACGAACGTGTTCAGCAGCCGCATCTCCGGTGCGCAGCTTAAGCTCGCCGACATACCCGAGCCGGACAACCGCGACGATTGGCCCGGCGTCGCACCGCCAGCCGGCTGGTTCCTTCCTTCGCAGGGCACATCGTCTCAGGGCAACTCGGCCAGTGGCTCGTCGGCGTACCAGTCAGCGCCGTCGCCTCAGCCCGCGACGGCGGACCAGTCACCGTCGACGCGAAGCGTCGTGCCCGCCGGGATCCCCGCGAATGAGCCTGCCCCTCTTCCAGCCGCCCCCGCCAGCGCCCCGCAAACGAGCGCCCCGCGATCGAGCGCCCCGCGATCGAGTGCCACGCCGCCAAGCTCGTCGATGTGGCGCCGCTCGCAGCAACTCTGGGCCGACTCCGGGATCGAGTGGCAGCGTCGGCCCGAGCCGCGCCAGCCGGAAATGCCCCAGTCCGCTCACCCTTACCCGGCGCACCCTCAGCCCGCGCCAGCCCAGCCCGCGCAGCGCCAGCACGGACGGTTGCTGTCCCAGCCGGCCGGCCGCCACGCCAAGCTCGCCAAGCCCGCGCAGTCATCGCGGCCCGCGCAACCATCCCGCCCAGAGCAGCCATCACGCTCAACCCAGCCGCCCCGTGCGCCCCAGCCGTCCCGGCCCGCGCAGGCGCCGCGTCCGGTTTCGGTTCCGGCGCCACGGCCCGCGCCCGCGCCGATCCCGTGGCCGGCGCCGGTGCCGCGGCAGACGCCCTCCCCGTACACGGACGAACTGGTGCCAGAGCGCGAGCTCGCGATGGCCGGCGTCGGCGGCCGGTCCGGCCGGTCCGGCCGGTCCGGCACGGGCGAGCGGCCCTCGATGGCCTACGTCCAGTTCCTCGGCGCGCCGGTGGCCATGGCCGGCCAGCTGCCGCCCGCCTGGCCGAACGACGACGAGGCAGACGAGTTCGAGGACGACGAGCCGCAGCAGGTCCCGCGCGCCTTCGGCGGCGGCCGCCGCGTCGCCGCGATCGCCACCCCGGCGCTGGTCCTCGGCATGGTCGGCGCCCTCGCGGTCAGCCTCCTCACCGGACACGGCCCGAAGTTCGATCAGCTCTCCTCCCATCAGGCGAACCTGCCAATGGGCACCGGCATGGCAGCGGCCGCCTTCCCGACCTACCCCGATCTCGTCCAGCGCGGCGTGTTCGAGTCGCTGAACCGCATCGTCGCGTCCGGGAACACGCTCGTGGCGACCGCGCAGCGCACCGTCGGCTCAAGCACCAGCCAGCAGTTCTTCGTCTCCAAGGACGGCGGCACCAGCTGGCAGCTAGCGCCGGTCCACGGCAACCCCGGCGCGTTCGCGCCGCTGCTGGCCGGCGGCCCAGGCGGCTGGCTGGCCGTCGGCCCGCAGGCGATCTGGACCAGCCAGGACGGCAGGTCGTGGACGCTCGCGGCTGCGCACGGCGTCAGCCAGGTGCCCGGTGACCAGGTCTGGGTGGTCACAAAGACCGCGACCGGTTTCCTGGCCGGCGGCTCGGACGCGCAGAGCCAGGGCGTGGTGTGGATCTCCCCGGACGGCCTGAACTGGCACCGGCAGATCATCGGCTCGAACGTGCGGAACATCGCCTACGCGACCGCGAGCGGCAACGACATCCTGGTCACCGGCGGGCTCGCCTCCGGGGCCTCGGGCGCCTGGCTGAGCGGCGACGGCGGCTCGACCTGGAGCCCGGTGAAGATCCCCGGGGCTGGGGTTGTCGCCGGCGTCGCGTGGAATGGCAGCGGGTTCCTCGCCGTCCGCGACAACAACGCCTATTTTTCTCCGAACGGCATTACCTGGCACTCGGCGGGCACCATCGGCGGATCCGGTGGCCTGCGCGCACGGGTGGTGAAAGGTGACAGCGACGGGTTCGTGGTAACCGGCCAGAACGCTGCCGGTCAGCTCGTCGCGTATCTCAGCACCGACAATGGAGCCTCCTGGCGGCCGACGGCAACACTCGGAAATGCGGCAGCCGAGTCCGTCGTCGGCGCGGCCGTGGCGCCTGGCGAAAACGTCATCGCCATCGGCGCCACGGCCGCAACACAGGTCGGTCAGCAGCCGGTGTTCCTCGACGCCAACGGCGGTGCGGTCCATCAGATCGCACTGCCCGGCGGGCAGGCACCGGAGCTGGCGGTGACCGCACTCGCCGCGTCCGGCACCGAGCAGATCGCCGTCGGCAGCGCCAACGGCTACCCGGCGATCTGGCGGAAGACCGGCGGCGGTGCGTGGACCCTGGTCACCCGCCCCGGCCAGTTCGGCACCAAGGGACTCGCCACGCTCACCAGCGTCACCCACGGCCCGGCGGGCTGGCTCGCCGTAGGTTCCGAACCCTCCCGCTCAACCCTCAGTGCTAGCTCAGGGGGGGACTACCCCCCCGAGCCCTCCCGCTCAACCCTTTTGTTGACCTCCCCCGACGGCGTTTCCTGGCGCACCGTCGGCGGGACGGCCGTGCTCGCCGCCGCCGATCTTCTGGCGGCGGCGGCCGGCCCGGCCGGCTATGTGGTAGCCGGCCAATCCGGCCAGGTCTGGTTCTCCAAGGACCTGACCACCTGGGCGCACGTCACTGGCCTCGGCCAGGTAACCGGCCTCGCGGCAGGCTCACACGGCTTCGCCGCCGTCGGCACCGCCGGCCGTCAGCCGGCCGTGTGGACCTCCGCCGACGGCAAGGCCTGGACCCGTACCGGCCTGTCGCCCGCGGGGGCGACCCTCCGCGTTGTCGCGACCGTCGGCAACCGGATCGTCGTCATGGGTGCCAACGCCGCGGGAGCCCCGCTGGCGATGCTGTCCGTCAACGACGGCGCCACCTGGCAGCCGGTCGCGCTGCCGGTGACCGGGCTTTCCGCCCCGGTAGTCACCGCGCTAGCCGCCGAAGGCACCGGCTTCACCGCCCTGGGCGAGTCCGGCCAGCAGCTCGTGTCGTGGGCGTCCGCCGACGGCGCGGTCTGGACTACGGCAGCGGGATAAGCGTCACCGCGCGCACCGCCGCGGCGGTCGCCGCCGGGTTACCGGTCCGCTCGTACACATCGGCCGCCGTATCGGCGAACTTGATCGCGTGCTCGTCGCCGTGCGCGACCGCCCTGGCGAAGACTTCGTCCATCGTGCCGGAGCCGTCCGGTGACGGCTCGTCCGCGGGGCCGGATGGCGTGTAGATGGCGGTGAGCGCGGCGGCCGCGTCCCAGGCCGCGGCCGCGCTCGGCGCCCATAGTTCGGTGTCGAGCGCGGGCAGGCTGCGCAGGATCGCGGTGGGCGCGGTGGCCGAATGCACCAGCATGACCGGGTTGCCGTGTGCGATGTCCAGGTACCTGAAGACGGTCGCGTCGGCCAGTTCGGTGAGCCACGCGCTGATCTCGGCCGGCGATCCGCCGGCCAGCGCGGCCGCGGGCCAGGCCGGCAGCGCGGCCAGCCGCGCGAAGCGCGCCCGGAAGCCGCCCGACTGGTCGGCGAGGCGCGGCACGGCGGCAAGCGCCTGCGCGGGAGTCAGGTCCGGTGGCAGCGCGAGCTGAGTGTCTGTGCTAGCGGGGCCGGCTGTGCCGGCGGGCTCGGGGTAGGGCTGCCAGCGGGCCGCCCAGTAGGCCAGTCCGTGGGCCAGTTCGGCGGCATGCACCGGGTCGTCGCCGTCGGCCTGGAGCGCGCGGATCGCGTGGCCGACCCGGATGATGCCATGCGTAGCCGCCGCGGCCGACCCGGGTAGCAGCCGGGACCACCATTCCCCGAGGACCTGACGCCAAGGCCGTTCGGTCATTTCCTGATTGAAGTAGACGGTCCAGTCGGCGATCCGCTTCGGGTCGCCGAGCGCGCCACGCCAGTCCGCGCCGATCGGGCCGCTGCCGCGCGGGAACTCCTCCAGCCGCTTCACGTAACCGTCCAGCCAGCGGCCCACCGCGTCGCCGTGGCCGTGCCTGGCCATGGCTTCCGCGGCCATCGGGCCGTGGTTGGACAGCCAGCCCTCGTACTCCGGCCCGGTCGCGTGCATTCGCTGGTACGCCTCGTCGAGTACGCCAACGGCGTCGGATGCCATGTGCCTGATCTCCTTCTAGTCTTCCCCGAGAATCCGCGCCGCCGGCTCGGTGCCGTGCTCGGCGCACCAGCCGAGGTAGGCCTCTCGCTGGGACGCGGCGTCGATCGTGTCGATGACCTGCCCGTCGGCGTCCAGGTAGTCGATCCGCCCGGCGACCTTCAGGTGCAGCACGCATGGCTGATCGCCGATGGCCTGCCACGCGTCAATCGTGCCGCCCGGCTCGTACACGTAACTGCCCGGCCCCGCGATCTCGCCGGTGCCCAGGATCTCCCGCGACCCGATCAGGCAGTAGGCGTGCACCTCGCCGCTGTGCCGGTGCAGCGGGACCCCGCTGCCTGGTTCGAGCCGCATCAGCTCGGTCCACCCGCCGGCCTCGAACCGCAGGGGCCGGAATGACTTGCCCGGCCCCGTCGCGATCCAGTCCATCCCCTCAGTATCCAGCGGGAAGGCCGGGTCAGACGCTCGGCCCGCCATCAGCCGATCCACGGCGCCCGCAGCTCGATCACGCGGCGGCCGGCGTAGTTCATGTCCCGCACGACCCGGACGATCCGCTGCAGCAGGCTGCTGTTCATTTCGATCCCTCTTCCGTATGTCCGGCCGGTTCATCCGGCCTCATGTCTCCGACACTACGCACCCAACGGCCCGCCCAAAAGGTCCGCTTCCGCCAAGAAAACATGGGCCAATCCGCCGCGAGCGGCGCCTGGGCGGCGCGGCTGGGCGCGCGGCGCGGCCGCGGCTCGCCAACCGCGCTGGGAGCCGGCCGCGCCAGCCTCCGGTTTGTGACGTTTTGCCCGCCTGCCTGCAAGGCGGCTCCATGATCGTGTGCGAAAAGGGCCGGAAATCCGGCGCTTTTCGCACACAATGACGTCGGCCGGGTCGCGGCGGAGCCGCCGTATCGCATCTCGCCCCGTAGCTATTCGCCAAGCGACGACGCATCAATGCGTTAGCGGTGCTGGGCGTTGATCGCGAAGCCTTTTGCCCCCGTTTCGGGGGTAAAAACCTTCGCGATCATGGGCTAATCGATCGCTGGCGTGGGGCGGGCGCGCGGTTGGGGCGGGCGCGCGGTTGGGGCGGGCGGGTAGGTGGGCCTTGACGGTGCGGGGGCGGAGGGTTACAGTCCAAATTATTAAGAAACTTTCCTATAAGTGATTGCCCGGGGAGCGGGTCCGACTGGCCGCATTACATCCTGGGAGAACGCATGCACCTACGATTCCAGGCCAGATCGAACTGGCCACGCCTGATCGCGGCCGGGGCGGCCGCGCTGCTGATGGCCGCCGTCATGCCGCTGCTCACCGCGGGGCCGGCCCGGGCGGCGGCAAACTTGCTGGCCAACCCTGGCTTCGAGGCCGGGACGACGGCCGGCTGGACGTGCTCATCGCTGGACAGCGTGGTCGCGTCGCCGGTGCACTCCGGCTCACACGCGCTGGCCGGGGCGGCATCGAGCTCGGACGACGCGCAGTGCTCGCAGTCGGTCTCGGTTCAGCCGTCCACCAGCTACACGCTGAGCGGTTTCGTCGAGGGGAACTACGTGTTCATCGGCGACTCGGGCACCGGCTCGTCAGACACCAACGCCTGGACGCCGTCGGCGACCAGCTGGCAGCAACTGTCCACCACGTTCACCACCGGCTCGTCCACCACTTCGGTGACGATCTACGTGCACGGCTGGTATGCCGAAGGCACTTACTTCGCGGACGACTTGTCGCTCGCCGGTCCCGGCGGAGGCGGTGGCGGCACCGCGCCGGGCGCGCCCACCGGGCTCCAGGTCACTGGTACGACGTCGAGTTCGGCGTCGCTGTCCTGGACCGCTCCGTCCGGCAGCACGGTCAGCGGCTACTTTGTCTATGAGAACGGCTCCCGTGCCACCTCGGTGACCGGCACCAGCGTGACGATCTCCGGTCTCGCCGCGTCGACTACCTATACGTTCGCGGTTTCCGCGTTCAATTCCGTGGGGGAGGGTCCGCAGTCCGCATCGGTGCAGGCCACCACCGCGAGCAGCGGAGGCGGCGGGGGCGGGGGCGGCGGCCCGGGCAGCTTCGCCGTCGCGCCGTATGCCGACATGACCAACCTCCAAGAGCCGATGCTCGACAAGGCCGCGACCTCTGCCGGACTGAAGGCGTTCACCGCGGCATTCGTGATCGGGTCGGGGTGCACGCCGATCTGGGGTGACACGCTGCCCGTGACGAACGACCCGATGGTGACCGGCGAGATCACCAAGGCCGAGTCGGAGGGCGCGACGCCGATCGTGTCGTTCGGCGGTGAGGCCGGAGTGGAGCTGGCGCAATCCTGCACCAACCTCGGCTCGCTCGTCGCCGCTTACCAGTCGGTGATCAACACGCTGCACGTCAACCACATCGACTTCGACATCGAGGGCGCGGCGATCGCCGACACGGCGACCAACAACCTGCGGTTCCAGGCCATCAACCAGCTCGAGGCGGCCAACCCCGGTCTGGTCGTGTCGGTCACGATCCCGACGTTCCCCACCGGTCCCGACTTCAACGGCGACGCGTTCCTCCAGGCGGCCAAGTCAAGCGGCACGAACATCAGCGTCATCAACGTGATGGCGATGGACTTCTACGGCAGCTTCGACACCGGCGGCGCCAACATGGGCAGCTACGCGACCGAGGCGGCGCAGGACACGCTCTCGTTCGTCAAGACGATCTGGCCCAATGACACGTACGCCAACATCGGCGTGACACCGATGATCGGGCAGAACGACGACTCCGCGGAGGTGTTCACCGAGGCCAACGCCCAGACGCTGGTCAGCTTCGCGAGCAGCAACCACCTGGGCAGGCTGGCGTTCTGGTCGGTGGACCGGGACCAGGCGTGCTCCGGCTCGGCCAGCGGCCTGCCGTCCTGCTCGGAGATCAGCCAGCAGCCGCTCGACTTCACGAAGATCTTCACCAAGTTCACCGGATAGGCCTTCTCGAGCGGAGGGGCCGGCTCAGTGCCACGAGCCGGCCCCTCCGGTATAGGCTGCCGCTTGGTCAGCGGGCGGACATGCCGGGAGGAACAATGCCGCGATTCTCGAACCAGCCAGATCAGGACGCGGCGGTGTGGGAGCCGCGTGCCGCCGACACCCGGCTGGCGAACACGGCCGGCTCCAAGGAGGGCGCCGTCTTCACCTCCGACCTGTCGGTCTCGGAGTACGTGCTGCTCGGCGAGGCCGGGTTCGAGCCGCTCGGCTACGTGATCGGCTCGTCGATCTACCACGTGGGCCTGCAGATCGGCCGGTGGGGACAGAACCAGGAACTGACCGTGCTCACCCAGGCGATGTACAACGCCAGGGAGCTGGCCATGGCGCGGATGCGGGCCGAGGCCGACCATTTGAACGCGGACGGCATCGTCGGCGTGCAACTGCGGATGCAGATGTACGCCTGGGGTGAGGGCTGCCTGGAGTTCATCGCGTCCGGTACCGCGGTCAAGCATCTGACCGGCGAAGGCGCGCACCGCGCACCGGACGGCCGCGCGTTCACCTCGGACCTGTCCGCACAGGACTTCTTCCGGCTGCTCGCGGCCGGTGCGGTGCCCGTCGCGTTCGTCCTCGGCACCTGCGTCTACCACATCGCGCACCAGGGCGTGCTCCAGTCGCTGCGCCAGGCGGGCCGGAACCAGGAGATGCCGCAGTTCACCCAAGGCGTCTATGAGGCACGTGAGCTGGCGCTGTCCCGGATGCAGGCCGAGGCCGCCGCGGCCCGCGCGTCCGGCATCGTCGGCGTGAGCGTGGACGTCAAGAACCACGTCTGGGGCCAGCACGCGACCGAGTTCCTGGCCGTCGGCACCGCGGTCCGGCGGCTGTCCGCCGAGCACCGCCTCCCGGACACCACCCCGCGCCCGACCTTCACGCTGGGCCTGGACAGCTAGCTGGACAGCTAGCCGCCGCGGATCGAGGCGTCGAGAACCTGCGCGGTGTGCGCGACGGCGATGGTCTCGCCGCGTGCCTCGAGCGCCGCGGCGATCTGCAGCGAGCAGCCGGGGTTCGCGGAGATCAGCAGCGGGGCACCGCTGGCATGTACCGCATCCGCCTTGCGCGCACCGAGTTCGGCCGCAGCCTCCGGCTGAAGCAGGTTGTACACGCCGGCCGAGCCGCAGCAGGTCCCCGCGTCGGCCAGCTCGACCAGGGTCAGCTCCGGTATCGCGCGCAGCAGGTCGCGCGGCTGCTGGGTGATCCGCTGCGCATGGCCCAGGTGGCATGCGTCGTGGTACGCGGCGGTGGTGCGCAGCGGATGGCGTTCCGCGACCGGCCCGAGTTCGGCGAGGAACTCGGAGAAGTCACGGACCTTGGCGCTCATCGCGGCCGCGCGAGCGGCCCAGGCCGGGTCGCCACCAAGAAGCCGTCCATAATCTTTCAGGGCCGAACCGCAGCCGGCTGAGTTGACCACGATCGCGTCCACGCCGGCGCGTTCGAACGCGGCGATCGTCTTCCTGGCGAAGTCCGCCGCCTCGGACTCGCGGCCCGAGTGCAGCGACAGCGCGCCGCAGCAACCCTGGTCGCGCGGAATGACAACGTCACAGCCTTCGGACGCGAGCACCCGCGCGGTCGCGGAGTTCACCTGCGGGAAGAACACCGACTGCACGCACCCGGTCAGCATGCCGGCGACGGCCCGGCGCGGTCCGCGGGCGGCCACGTGTTCCGGCAGCCGGATGCCCGAGGAGGGCGGCGGCGCGAGCCGCAGCGCCGCGCCGAGCACGGGGGAGATCCGCCCGGGCAGGGCGCTGCGCGCCAGCCGGCGGTCGAGCCCGGTGCGCTGGGCGACGCGCAGCGGCCCGACCACGGCGCGCAGCCGCTTCGGATACGGGAACAGTGCGAAGATCGCGGCCCGCGCGGCGCGGTCGCGCCGCGAACGCGGGCTGGCGGCGGGGGTTGGCGTGGCGTGCGCCTCCTCGGTCCATACCCGGGCCGCCTCGATCAGCTGGTCGTACTGCACGCCGGACGGGCAGGCGGTCATGCACGCCATGCAGCCCAGGCACCGGTCGAAGTGCTCGGCCGCCGTATCGGTGAGCGTGGCGCCGTCCAGAAGCTGCGTAACCAGGTGGATCCGGCCGCGCGGCGAGTCCATCTCCTCGCCCCACAGCTGATACGTCGGGCAGGCCGGCAGGCAGAACCCGCAGTGCACGCAGTCCTGCGCCACTGTCCGGAGTACGTCACGTTCCTGCATATGCACCCATCCGGTGTGCCGGGTCGAACTGGTCGCGTACCGCGCGCATCAGCGCGTCGCCAGGCCCGAGCGGTTCCGCCGGCACCGCCGGCCCCGCTAGCGCTGTGAGCACACGCACGCCGCCGCGCCCGGCCAGCAAGCCACGCAGCGAGTCGAGCAGGCCGGTCAGATCGGTGTCCGGCGGGGCGCACAGGTACAGCATCCCCGCCCCCGCCGGGCCGGCAACAGTGCACCGTACGCCCGACGCCGCGACCGCATCGAGCACCTCACGCAGTCTGGCCAGCCAGAACGTGACGCGCACGACCACGCCAGGGGGATCCGGCAACTGCCCCCACCAGGATGGCGGGGATTCGGCCACTTCGGCGCCGCCGAGCAGCGGGGCCAGCGAGGCCGCGCGCGAGGCGACGCCAGCCGGCGTCCCCTCCAGCAGTACGCCGACCGTCCCGTCCGGCCCCAGTTCCACGGCCGACGGCTGGAGCGGCGAGTTCGCGGCGGCGATCACCGCGGCGGCCGGATCACGCGGCCCGGCAACCAGGTACGCCACCGCGGCCGGGATCGGGTGCAGCCGGAACGTCGCCTCGGTAATCAGCCCGAGCGTGCCGAACGACCCGGCGAACAGCTTGCCGAGGTCGTAGCCCGCCACGTTCTTGACGACCTTGCCACCGGAGTGCGCGACGACCCCGTCCGGGCGCACCACGGTGATCCCGATCAGCAGGTCGCGCGGCGAGCCGTACCGGAATCGCAGCGGCCCGGCCAGCCCGGTCGCGATCATGCCGCCGATGGTGACCGAAGGCGGCACGTCGAGCGCCAGCCGCTGTCCCGCACCGGCGAGCACGGCGGCGACCGAACCCGTCAATGCGCCCGCTTGCACCGTCGCGACCAGGTCACCGGCCGCGTGCTCGACGACCTGGTCCATCCGCCGGGTATCCACCACGACGTCCGCCGAGCCAGAAACCCAGCCAAGGCCCGCGCCGCGCGGCAGCACGGTCATGCCAGAGGCAGCCGCGGCGCGCAGCAATTCCGAGGCCTCTGTTGTGCTTGCAGGGGCGGCGACGGGTGGTACCACCGTACGTTCCGTCGCCATAAGAACAGTTCCGTGCCGGCGGGAAGCGGTCGCGGCCCACGGTGCGTGCCGGGGACCTCGCCGCAGAGCCGCGGGGTCGGGAACACCTTGCCCGGGTTGCACAGGCTCGCGGGATCGAAGGCGCAGCGGACCAGCTGCATGGTGTCCAGGTCATCGGCGTCGAACATTTTCGGCATATATCGGGACTTGTCGACACCGACGCCGTGCTCGCCGGTGATCGAACCGCCCTGCTCGAGACAGGCGTCGAGGATCGCGCCGGACACCTCCTCGGCGGCGGCGACGTCCTCGTCGCCGTGGTACAGCACGAGCGGGTGCAGGTTGCCGTCGCCGGCGTGGAAAACGTTCGCGACGCGGATGCCGGTCTGGTTGGATAGTTCCGCTATCCGGGCGAGTACCGACGGCAGCGAGGTGCGCGGCACCACGCCGTCCTGCACGATGAACCGCGGGCTGATCCGCCCCACCGCGGCGAACGCGGACTTGCGGCCGGCCCAGATCTTCGCCCGCTGCGCCGGGTCGTCGGCGGCCCTGATCTCGGTGGCGCCGGCCCGCTGGCAGATGTCACGGACCATGGCCAGCTCCGTCTCCACCTCCGCCGAAGGCCCGTCAAGCTCCACGATCAGCACCGCGCCGGCGCCCTCGGGGTACCCGCACTGGACCGCCGCCTCGGCCGCCTCGATGGCCAGCGCGTCCATCATCTCGATCGCCGCGGGCAGGATGCCGGCCCCGATGATGTCGGACACCGCCCGGCCGCCCTCGGCCGTGGTCGCGTACGCGGCGAGCAGCGTGTGCACCGCCTCCGGGCTGACGGTGAGCTTGACGACGATCTTCGTGACGATGCCGAGCGTGCCTTCGGAGCCGGTGAACGCACCGGTCAGGTCGTACCCGGAAGGGATGCCTGTGCCGTCGCCGAGCCAGGTCAGCTCGCCCGAAGGCGTGACGATTTCCAGCCCGGTGACGTGGTGCACGGTGAAGCCGTGCTTGAGGCAGTGCGCGCCGCCGGAGTTCTCCGCGACGTTGCCGCCGACCGAGCAGACCACCTGGCTGGACGGGTCGGGCGCGTAGAACAGGCCGTAACGCTCGACCGCCTTGCTGACCGACAGGTTGGTCACGCCGGGCTCGACGACCGCACGCCGGGACACCGGGTCGATCTCCAGGATGCGCCGCATCCGCGACATCACGATCAGCACGCCGCTCTCGTGCGGCAGCGCGCCGCCGGACAGGCCGGTGCCGCTGCCGCGCGCGACGAACGGGATCCCGGCGTCGTGACAGGTCCGCACCACCGCGGCCGTCTCCGAAGCCGTACCCGGCAGCACGACCAGCGCCGGGACCGAGCGGTGCGACGTCAGCCCGTCGCACTCGTACGTGCGAAGCTCCAGCGGGTCGGTGATGACGTTGCCGTCCCCGCAGATCTCACGGATCCGTTGAACGGGAATACTCACGGCATGCGTTCGTAGGCGGGGAGCGTGAGGAAATCGACGAAGCTGTCGGCGAGCGCCACCTCGGTGAACAGCGCGACGGCCTGGCCGTAGCGTTCCGCGTCGAACGTGCCGGCTTCCTGATCCCGGATCTTCGTGAGCTCCTCGTCGATGAGCCTCTCGACCAGATCCGCGGTCACGGTCGGGCCGTCGTCCAGCGGTATCTCGTTGTGGATCCACTGCCAGACCTGCGACCTGGAGATCTCCGCGGTGGCGGCGTCCTCCATCAGGTTGAAGATGCCGACCGCGCCGTTGCCGGCCAGCCAGCTCGCCAGGTACTGGAGCGCGACGCTGATGTTGTTGCGCAGGCCGGCCTCGGTGATCTGGCCGGGGGTCTTGCCGACCGCGAGCAGGTCCTCAGCGGTGACGTGCACGTCGTCGCGCGGCTTCGACGCGATCTGGTTAGGGTTCGAGCCAAGCACGCCGTCGAAGATCTCCTTGCAGACCGGCACCAGGTCGGGGTGTGCGACCCAGGAACCGTCGAACCCGTCGTTCGACTCCCGCAGCTTGTCCTCACGGACCTTGGCCAGCGCCTTCTCGTTCACCTCGGGATCGCGGCGGCTCGGGATGAACGCCGCCATGCCGCCCATCGCGTGCGCGCCGCGGCTGTGGCAGGTCTTGACCAGCAGTTCGGTGTACGCGCGCATGAACGGGGCGGTCATCGTCACCGAGTTGCGCTCCGGCAGCACGAAGTCGCGGCCCCTGGTGCGGAACTTCTTGATGACGCTGAACAAGTAGTCCCAGCGGCCCGCGTTGAGGCCGGCCGAGTGGTCCCGCAGCTCGTAGAGGATCTCCGCCATCTCGAACGCGGCGGGGATCGTCTCGATCAGCACCGTGCCGCGGATAGTGCCGCGCGGGATGCCGAGGAAATCCTGCGCGATGTTGAACGCGTCGTTCCACAGCCGCGCCTCTTCGTGACCTTCGATTTTCGCCAGGTAGAAGTACGGGCCCTTGCCCTTAGCCAGCTGCTTGTGCGCGGACGCGGCCATGTACAGCGCGAAGTCGGTGAGGCTCCCCGAGGCTCGCTTGCCGTCGACGAGGATGTGCTTCTCGTCCAGGTGCCAGCCGCGCGGGCGGACCACGATCGTGGCGAGCTCGTCGTCCGCGTGCAGAGCGTAGACCTTGCCTTCGTCGCTGGTGAAGTCGATCGTCCGGTCCAGCGCGTCCTTGAGGTTGAGCTGGCCGGTGACCATGTTGTCCCACAGCGGGGTGTTCGCGTCCTCGAAGTCGGCCAGCCAGACGTTCGCGCCGGAGTTGAGCGCGTTGATCGTCATCTTGCGGTCGGTCGGGCCGGTGATCTCTACCCGCCGGTCCACCAGGCCGGGAGCGGGGGCCGCTACTTTCCAATCCGGGTTCTCGCGGACGTCGCTGGTGGCTTCGAGGAAGTCGAGCATCGCGCCGGACTGGAGCTGCGCCTGGCGAGAGCGCCGGGCCGTGAGCGCCTCGTGCCTGCGTTCGGCCAGCTCCCCATGCAGCGTGGCGATGAGGTCGATGGCCTGCGGGGTAAGGATCTCGTCGTAGCGGTCACCGGCCGGACCGGTGATCTCGACGCGTTCTGAACCCGGCATGTGCAGCTCCTCCCGACTCGTCCTGTCATCCTAGGCGGCGGCCTCCTGACGGGACAGCCTCAGGTGTCCGGTGGCGCGTCCCGGCCGCCGGGTCCGCGGATTCGTGCCGGTTCTTATCGATCATCTGCTGGTGCTTCCCGCCAGCGGCGCTCTTATTCGACGCACGATAATTGGCCGCACGGAAAGGGAAGGTAATGTGCACGATAATTGACGAACCGGATAGTGATTGCGTCGGGGTGGGCGGTCCCGCGCGACGGCGCCACGGTGCGCCCCCGGGGGTGGCTCCGGTATGCGTCGTACATGATCACGAAGGGTTTTACGTGCTATAGGACGTACAACCCTTCGTGATCATGGTCCTGCAGCGGCGGAGGCGGCTGGCACACCCTAATGCGGGCATAGAAAAGGCCGCGAAATCTGGTAAGCTGACCGGTCAGTGAAGTTCGGCACAAACCCGATTATTCGCGACTAGTGAGAGTATATCACATAAAATGCCATTTGGCGACGCCAAATCGACATCGCCGGCCCCGGCGGGATCGGGAAGCCAGGCCCAGGAGCAAGCGTATGTTGACATGCTCTACGGACTGCTCGACAGCGCGCGGAAGCGCACCAGGATCGCGCTGACCGAAACGCATGCGAGTGGCGGACCGGGTGGCACGTTCCAGGCCCGGGTGGAGCGTGAGGTGACCGCCGGCGAGCAGGCGCGCAGGCTGGCGCAGCTCGAGGCGGTGGAGCACGGCCTGTGCTTCGGCCGGACCGATACCGAGCGGGAGCAGGGCACGCTGTACATCGGCCGGATCGGGCTGCGGGACGACGAGCACGAGCCGCGGCTGATCGACTGGCGCGCCCCCGCGGCCCGCCCGTTCTACTCCGCCACCCCCAAGGACCCGCACGGCCTGGTCCGCCGTCGCCACATCTACACCAGGAACCGCACGGTCACCGCCGTCGACGACGAGGTGTTCGACCTCGACGCGATGACCGACGAGGACAAGCGGAACCTCTCCGGCGAGGCCATGCTGATCGCCAGCATCAACCAGGCCCGCACCGGCCGCATGTCCGACGTCGTCGCCACGATCCAGGCCGAACAGGACCGGGTGATCCGTGCCGCGCTCCAGGGTGTCATGGTCGTCCAGGGCGGCCCCGGCACCGGCAAGACCGTCGCGGCCCTGCACCGCGCCGCGTATCTGCTGTACACGCACCGTCGCACGCTGGAGCGGCGCGGCGTCCTGGTCATCGGCCCGAACCCGGTCTTCCTGCGTTACATCAGCCAGGTGCTCCCGTCGCTCGGTGAGACCGACGTGGTGCTGACCTCGGTCGCCGAGCTTTACCCCGGAGAGAAGGCGGCGCCCGACGACGACCCGGCGGCCGCCGCGATCAAGGGCGACCCGCGGATGGTGAACGTGATCCGCCAGGCCGTGAAGAACGCCCAGCGGGTGCCGGACGGCGACCTGACCGTGACGGTGGACGGCGTGACGTTCACGGTGGCGCGCGACGTCGTGCTGCGCGCCCGCGACCGGGCCCGCGGCATGCGCAAGCCGCACAACGTGGCGCGCAAGCTGTTCGTCACCGACCTGCTCGGCGCGCTCGCCCGCGCCGAGGCGAAGGCGCTCGACCGCCCGCTCGACTCCGAGGACATCCCGTACGCCCGCGCCCGCCTGTGGGACGAGCCGCCGGTGCGCGCCGCGCTCGACGGGCTGTGGCCGCTGCTGACCCCGCAGCGGCTGGTGGCCGCGCTGCTTGCCGAGGAAGGTGCCCTCCGCGCCGCCGCGCCGAGCCTGACTACGGCGGAACGACGTGCCCTGCTTCGCCCGCAAGCCCCCGATCGATGGACGGTGGCGGACGTGCCGCTGCTGGACGAGGCCCGCCTGTTGCTCGGCGCCGACGACTCCGAGGAAAAGCGGCACCGAAGGGCAGAAGAACGCGAGCGGCGGCTGGAGGAGAAGTACGCCCGCGAGGTGCTCCAGATGACCGGCCTGGCCGGTCAGGGTTTCGTGGACGCGAGGACGCTCGCCGACTGGAACCGGGACCCCGGTCAGCAGCTCACCACCGCCGAACGAGCCTGGGCGGATCCGTCCTGGGCCTACGGGCACGTGATCGTCGACGAGGCGCAGGAGCTGTCCCCGATGGCCTGGCGGATGGTGATGCGCAAGATCCCCACCAGGTCGCTGACCGTGGTGGGCGACGTGGCCCAGCGGGGCAGCGCGGCCGGCGCGCGGTCCTGGGCACAGGTGCTCGACCCGTACGTGAAAGGCCGCTGGCATCAGGAGCTGCTGACCGTCAACTACCGCACTCCCGCGGAGATCATGGCGGTCGCCGCGGACGTGCTGGCCGAGGTCGCGCCGGACGAGCAGGCGCCAGAATCGGTCCGCGCCGAGGGCGTGCCGCCGCGCGCGGTCCAGGTGCCTTCGGTGCCCAGTGCGGTCGCCGGGGTCGTCGCGGGTGAGCTCGCCGAACTGGGCGGGGCGGGCCGGCTCGCGGTGATCGCGCCCGCCGCGCTGCTGCCCGCGCTGGCGGCCGAACTGCCGGCGGCCGTGGCCGGCGATCATCCGGACGTGCTCGACTCCCAGGTCGCGCTGCTCACGGTCGGCCAGTCCAAGGGCCTGGAGTTCGACCGCGTGGTACTCGCCGACCCGGCCGGGATCGTCGCGCAGTCCCCGGCGGGCGGCCACGACCTGTATGTGGCGATCACCCGGGCCACCCGCCGGCTGACGGTCGTGTATGAGGGCGACCTGCCCCGCATGCTCGGCCGTCTCATGATCACCAGGGGATGATCCCGTAGCCGCCGGTCCCGTCGGCGGTCCACTGGTATCCCCAGTGAATTCCGCTGGGACCGTCCTCGGGCAGCGTGGCGAGATACACGCTGGGTTCCGCTCCCTCGGCGGGGGTGCGGAAGCCGCGGTGGTTGTTGAAATCCGTGTCGGTGAAGCCGGGGTTGGCCGCGTTCACCTTGATCGGGGTGTCGCGCAACTCCTTGGCGTACATCGCAGTGATCATGTTGAGCGCCGCCTTGGAGGACGGGTACTGCACGGACGCCGGCATCTGGCCAAGTGGGCTCTCCGGGTTGGTCTGCCCGGCAATCGAGCCGACCTCGCTGGACACGTTGACGATGCGGGCCGCGGGAGCCCGGCGCAGCAGCGGCAGCATCGCGTTCGTCACGGCGACGACGCCGAACACGTTGATCTCGTACACCGCGCGCATGTCATCGAGCGAGGTCTGGCTCGGCGGGAAGCCCTGGCGGGCGACCGTTGCCGTGCCGGCGTTGTTGACCAGCACGTCGAGCCGGCCGTACTCTGCGTCGATCCAGTCCGCGGCGTGCCGCACCGACTCGGCGTCGGTGACTTCAAGCCGCACGAACCTGGCGTCGATGCCCTCGTCGCGCAGTTCCTTCTCGGCCGCCCGGCCGCGGCCCTCGTCCCGCGCCCCGATCAGCACGGTCATGCCCCGCGCGCCGAGCTGGCGTGCGGTCTCCAGGCCGATCCCCTTGTTTGCCCCCGTTATCAGGGCGATCTTCGTCGTCATGGCTCCACGCTATGGCAGCCCCCGGCGCCCAGGGAGGGACCATCAGTACCACCCGCCCCGCCCAGCCCCGCCCAGCGCCCCCGCCGCCCCGCGCACGCCCCGCCCAGCATCCCCGCCCCGCGCAC
>DASRFJ010000259.1:0-19613 GCA_035651595.1 Streptosporangiaceae bacterium
AGGCCATCATCAGTGAGCTCACCGAGGCCGCCGCGGGTCACAAGAAGATCATCCTGTACGCCGCGCCGGGCAAGGAGGGCTTCTACGCCAGCCTCGGCTTCCTGCCCATGAACACGGCGATGGGCATCTGGCAGGATCAGGGGCGCGCGATCGAGGTAGGCCTGCTCCGCCGGGCGGGTAACTGAAGCAGCTGAGGCATCCGGAAATGATTGCGGACATTCACCCCAGTTCGGATCCTGCTGGCGAATTGCGCGCGCATGGCCGTGCCGGCCGCCGGCGGGCCGCCGGGCCTGGCCGCGTGCGCGCAGCCTGTGCCTGGAGTGCACTGTGCGACTACCGGGATAGGAGCGCACCGGCAGTCCCGTAACAACGTGGACGATAGCCCCTTTGTGGTAACGGGACCCTCGTAAACAACGGTCGCGTTACCACAAAGGGGCAATCCGCCACGCTATCTAGGCCCATCGCCGCCCGCGAGTGTGCGTCCCGTGCGTGCCTGGGCTTGGGGCGTTAGGCGCGGGCGCGGAGGGTGGCTACGCCTTCGCCGGTGAGGCCTTCTAGGGCTTGCTTGCGCCCGGTCATGGCCATGACCAGGGCCAGGATGGGGCCGGACACTTCCGGGCCGGCACCGTGCTGCCAGTCGGCGTCGGTCGCGCGCAGGTGGACGCCGGAGCTGCGCCGTTTCGCGCCGATGAGCATGTTCGAGGCCTTGTAGAAGTCGGCAAGCCGGATCAGCGCACCGACTGGATACTCGTGCGTGATCCCGAGCGCGCCGCGGATGTCTTCGGCATGAATGATCGTCTCGCCGAGCATGGTGTCCGCGGGTCCCGGCGGGTGCTTGACCGAATCCTGGATCCCTTCGAAGCCGTCCAAGGTGTCGGAGGGCGAGTTCCCCCGTTCGGCGGCGACGCCCGCCTGCTGGAGGCGGTCGAAGCTGAATCCCTGGGCCGCCAGCTTCGCGAAGAAGCCAGGCGGGGTCATCTTGCCGGCCGCGGTCATGTGTGCCAGCACGTCACGCACCGTCCACTGGCTGCACAGCGATGTGGCCGCCCACTGATCCGGCCCGATCGATCGCAGGTCGGCGGCCAGGGCCTTCCGCTCGGCATGCACCGTCGGCCAGATTTCTGCTTTCTCCATCGGTCCCTCCCCAATTGCCCGGACGCGGCCAGCGGTCGGCGCGTTATTCGGTACACGCTAAATTAGTCCTGTGCCGAAATACGTGCAATCTCCCGGAGGTAAGCAGAACCGGGACATTCAGCAGGTGCTGACGGCGCTGTCCTCCCCGATTCGGCGGGAGATCCTGAGCATGATCTGGGACCAGGATCTGGCGGCCGGCGAGATCGCGGCCGCCTTCTCCGTGACCAAGCCGACGATCTCCCAGCACCTCGCCGTGCTGCGCGAGGCCGGCCTGGCCACGAGCACCGCGGTGGGTACGTCACGGCGCTACCGCGCCCGCCAGGATGCGCTGCTCGGCCTGCGCGCCGCGGTCAGCAGCCCCGGGAAATGGAGCAACGCCGATGACATGCCGGAGCGAGTGCTGTCGCACACCACGACCAAACTCGCCGTGATCGCGAGCACCGACGTGGCGACCGACCAGGCCACCACGTTCACCGCCTTCACCGATCCGGCGATCTACTCGCGCTGGCTAGGCGTCCCGGTCAGCATCCACGACGGACGGTTCGGGTGCACGATGGAGTGGGGAACGGTCGTGCGCGGCCGGTACGAACTCGTCTGCTCGCCCGAGCTCATCGTCATGAGCTGGGATTTCGAGGACGAGAACGTCCCGGTCCCCGGTGGTGAGATGACCGGCTACCTGCGAATCACGCCGCTAGCCCAAGGTGCCCATGTCGAGGTCCACCAGATCGTGGATACCCCCGCCCAGGCGGACTTCATGCGCGGTGCGTGGGCAATGGTCTTCGGTCGCCTCAAGGCCGGCGTCGTCCAGGCCAGCGACCCGCAGGCGAGCATGCCGCCACGCCCGCCGCGCCGCAAGCGGGCAACCTGATCCGGTCAGGCAGTTGCCCGGACCTGGACAGCGGCCTGGCCGAGCACCGGATGCTCCGCGGCGATGGCGATCACGCCGGGCTGCCCGGGGAGCGACCGGACCCAGACCGCACCGAGGCCGCCGTAGGCGCCGAACTCGAACGGGTTGTCGCCGAGCAGCGTGCCCGGACCGGCCAGTGCGAGCGTCACCTCACCGGTTAGGTAACGGCGCTGGTTGCCGTAGGCGTCCACGGCGCGGAAGACGACGCGCGTCGCGTCCGACCCATCCGCGGCGATCGCCTCGTCATCCGCGGCGATGGCGAGACGATCGAAGGCCGGGTCGGCCGACATCCGCAGTTCGGCCACCGCCCGGCCGCCGGCGTAGCCCGCGATGACGAGGTCACCGGAGGCGGGCGGCATCGTGACGAAGAACGGCGGATACGGCAGGTTCCGGTAGCGCGGCGCATCGCTGGGCAGCGCCGTCATCGAGGGCCCGCCCTCGACCGCGATCTCGAGCCGCTCGCAGTTGCTCGCGATCATCGCGTCGCCCAGCACGGCGCCGCTCGCGCCGCTCGCGCCGCCCGCCGCGCTCGAACCGCCCGGCCCCCAGAAGAACACCGGGATGATCACCGGCCGGACCTTCGGATCGACTTGGGCCTGGTAGATGGCCGCGCCAGGCTTCGGGACGCGGAATCCGTCGGCGACCCCGGCCCACTTGACCGAATACGGGCGGCCGAGCAGCGAGTGGTAGTCGAAACCGGCCCAGCCCAGCAAGCCGGCGTAGGCGGTGCTCTCCCCGGCCGCGCTGTGCGCCTGGGCGTGCAGATCGGCCTGCCTGGCCAGCATCTCCGGCGGATCGGTCCAGGCGAAATGCGGCGGCCTGGTCTCCATCACGCCGACGGATTCGGTGATCAGATAGGGAACACCAGGGACCGGCGGCGCCAGCCGGGCCGCACCTTGCCGGGTGACGGAATAGTCGTTGAACGCGAACACATCCTCGGCCCATTCAACGGGATTGTGCACATGCATCGCCCCGGCACTCGGCCGGGACGGGTCGAGTGCCCTGGCGGCCTCCCGGGTGGCGGCCCACAGCGCCGGATAGCCGCGGGTCTCGTTCAGCCGCGTGCCCCAGATGATCACCGACGGGTGGCTGCGGTCCCGGGTCACCATGTCCCGGACGTTCTCGACGACCAGGTCCTGCCACGCTACGTCGGGGCTGACGTGGCCCCAGCCTGGCGCCTCCTCCCACACCATCAGGCCCAGCTCGTCGCATGCGTCAAGGAAGTGCGGTGACTGCGGATAGTGCGAGCAGCGCACCATGTTGCAGTTCAGTTCGTTCCGGAGTATCTCGGCGTCCCGCCGCTGTACCCGGGCCGGCATCGCCATGCCCGCATACGGGAACATCTGGTGCCGGTCCAGGCCGAACAGCTGGAGGCGCTGCCCATTGAGGTAGAAGCCATCCGGCCGGAAGGCGGCGTCACGGAACCCGATCCGCCGCGTCGCCTCGTGCGCGCCGGCGCCGGGCACGGTGAGCCGGGCCCGCACCGTGTACAGGGCCGGGCTGTCCGGCGACCACAGCCGCGCCGGCCCGAATCCGGTCAGGCTCAGCGACGCGCTGCTCAGGCCAGACCCGGAGATATCCAGCGGCAGGATCTGCGACGCGATCGGGCGAGCCTCGCCGTCGAGCAGTTCGGCGAGGAGCGTCGCGCGCCCCGTGACCGGTCGTGCGGTGTCGATCGTGCATCGCACGTCCACCCGGGGCCGCGCCGTCAGCACGTCGGCAGGTGTCGCGGACAGATCGGAGATGAACGCCCGCGGCACGACCAGTACGCTGACGTCGCGATAGATGCCGGCCGGCTGCATGAAGTCGATGCTGGCCGGATCGCTCCCCGCGGGTACCGGCGGTACCGCGATGCACCGCGCGTCCACGACGACCGCCAGCACGTTCTCGCCCGGGCGCAGCGCATCCGTAAGCTCGGCCGAAAACGGCAGGTAGCCACCCCGGTGGCTGGCCATCACCTGGTCGTTGCAGACCACGGTCGCGTTGACCATGACGCCGTCGAAGCGGGCGAAAACCCGCTGGCCACGCAGCGCCGAGACCAGCGACGAGACGTCGAAGTGACGCCGGTAGATCCACACGTCCTGCCAGGCCGCCGGGTCCCAGTCACGCCAGGAAAGGGGTGTGTGCGCGGCCGTATGCGGCACGGTGACCGGCGTAAACGCGCTGTCGTCGAAGTCCGCCAGCTCGGCGC
Organism: Streptosporangiaceae bacterium; assembly: GCA_035651595.1. Taxonomy (GTDB): domain Bacteria; phylum Actinomycetota; class Actinomycetes; order Streptosporangiales; family Streptosporangiaceae; genus JAFARZ01. The sequence goes on from DASRFJ010000259.1 coordinate 4,233, forward strand.
GCGGCTGGTACGCGCCGCCGAACAGCCAGCCCGCGTTGAACGAGAGCCCGGGCTTGTTCGCCGCGCGCTCCGGCTCGGCGCAGCCGGCGATCAGCGGCAACGCCGCGCCGGCCAAGCCAGCACGCAGCAGCGCCCGCCGTGCTACCCGCCCGTGCCCGTCCGCGGGAGTCTCCTTTGCCCCGTATTCCGCCCGTTTGCAGCATGCCCCGGACGGATCTTGATCACTCGCGTGAACCATCACATGGTAAGAGCCACCGGCACACCACGCTTACCACCGAGCTGAACCGATCGGCCGCGCCGCGCAATAGTGATGCATGACCACGTGGCACTTGGCCAGGTTGCACCTGGTGAGCCGCCGGGCGCCGGCCGCGCTGATCGCGCTCGCCGTGTGCGCCGCCGTGCTGTGGCCCGCGTTGCGCTGGCGCTGGGGGGCCAGCGCCGCGGTCGGCCAGCGTCAGCTGGCGCTGCTGATCGAGGCCGGCGCGGCCGCCGCGATCGCGGTGACCACGTACAACCCGTTTGGCGAGGCGGAACGCGCGGTCGGCCGGCGGCTGCCCTGGCTCCGGCTCGGGACGGCGCTGGCGCTGACCGCCGCGGCCGCGGCGCTGCTGGCCATCGCCGCCACCGGCGGGCAGCTGCCCGGCGGAGCCACGCAGCTGGTGCGCGACCTGGCCGGAGCGACCGGCCTCGGGCTGATCTGCGCGACGGTGCTCGGCGGGCTGCTCGCCTGGGTCGGCCCGGTCGCGTACACGCTGGTGGCGGAGTTCGCGCTGACCGGCGCGTGGACATCGCCGTGGCTGTGGCCGGCCCGCCCGCCGCACGACCGCGGTGCCGCGATATGCGCTGGCCTGGTGTTCGCGGCCGGCCTGGCGCTGATGACACTTCGCGGTGCGAAGGACTAACTGACCGAACGACCAATAGCGTTTCTGCCCGTCTGGCTCGTTGACACGAGCAGGCAGGCGGGGGAGGCTGGGCGGTGCTTCTGCCTAGGCATGTTCCCGGTTGGAGGTTGCGGTGCTGGTACGCGGGCGTGGCTTTACGGTTCTGGTCACGGCGATGGCCGTTGTCGCGGCAGGCCTAGCGGCCGCCCCCGCCGCGGCGGTAGCGGGGACAGCAGGGACAGCAGGGACAGCAGGGACAGCCGGGACCGCCGCGGCGGCTCCGGGCGGTCCGGGTGCCGCGTCGTACTTCGACCTGGCGCGGAAGGACTGCGTGGGCACGGCGGCCGGCCCCGGATCCAAGGTGTGGTACACCGTGGCGGGCGGGGCGCTGTCCGACGTGTACGAGCCGACGATCGACAACACCGACGTCAGCACGCTGCAGTACGTCGTGACCGACGGTGCCACGTTCACCGACCTGCAGACCCGCGACATGACGTACACGGTGGCCGCCGACCCGTCCGGCATGGCGTGCACGGTGACCGCCACCGACGCCGCGCACGGCTTCCGCCTCGTCACCACCTACCTCACCGACCCGGCACGAGACACGGTGCTGATGCAGACCACGCTCAACGCCGTGCCCGGATCCGGGACTAACGTGTCGCGACTGCATCTGTACGCGCGGCTCGACGCGCATGTCAACGGAAACGGCGGCGGCGGAAGCCAGAACGCTGGCGCCAATTCCGGGGTGGTGGACACGTCGGCCGGCTCGGCGGTCCCGGTGATCTTCAGCACGAACACCGTCACGAACGCCGTCAACCGGAGCTACGCGGTGCCCACGTACATGGCGCTGGCGGCGAGCACGCCCGTCCAGACGGCGAGCGTCGGGTACGCGGGCACCGCCAGCGACGGCCTCACCGAGCTTGACGCCTCCCACGCGCTGAGCCCCGCGTACGACTCGGCGCCCGATGGTCACATCGTGGCCACCGAGGAGGTGACCCCGGCGCACGGCAACTCGGTGACGCTCGCGCTGGGATTCGGCCGCACGCAGGCACAGTCCCGTTCCGTCGCCGAAGGCTCGCTGAGCCATCCGTTCGGCCAGATCTCGGCGAACTACCGCGCGGGCTGGGCCGCGTACGACGCGGGTCTGCGCCCGCCGGCAGCCATGGCCGGTAGCTACTGGCTGTCCGCGAACGTGCTGAAGGCGAGCGAGGACAAGACGTTCCCAGGCGCGATCGTGGCGTCCCTGGCCAGCCCGTGGGGTCAGTCGGTGCCGGCCGGGGTGCTCGCCGGCGGTGCGCCGTCCTACTTCGGCTCCTACCGCGAGGTGTTCGCCCGCGACCTGTACGAGGCCTTCACCGGATTGCTGGCCGACGGCGATATCGCCAGCGCCAAGGCGGCCACCCTGTTCCTGTTCGACCGTCAGCAGCTGCCGACCGGGGCGATGCCGCGCAACTCGCTGCTGAACGGCGAGCCCGCTCCGGACACCGGCGGCCTCCAGCTGGACGAGGTCGGCTACCCGATCCTGATGGCGTACCTGACCGGGCTCGGCGGTGACGCCGCGCTCTGGCAGAACCACATCCGGCCCGCCGCGGACTTCCTTGTCGCCAACGGACCCTCGGACGGCGTCGAGCGGTGGGAAGAGCAGAACGGCTACTCGCCGTCCACGATCGCGGCGGAGATCGCCGGACTGACCGCCGCCGCGGCCATCGCCGCCAGTCACGGTGACACCGCGCGGGCGCGGCTGTACCAGGCCACCGCCGACGACTTCCAGCGCAGCATCAAGTCCTGGACGGTGACGACCAGCGGCCCGTACGCCCCGCGCTACTTCATCAGGTTGTCCAAGACCAGCGACCCGAACGCGGCCATCAGCTACAGCCTCGGCAACGGCGGGCCCACCGCGGATCAGCGGGCAATCGTCGACGGCGGATTCCAGGAACTGGTGCGGCTGGGCGAACTGCCGGCCAGCGACCCCGACGTGCGGGCATCCCTGGCGGTGCTCGACAAGCAGATCTCGGTGTCCACACCCAGCGGAACCGGCTACTACCGCTACGGCACCTCCGCCGCCCAGGGCAGCGCCGACGGGTACGGGGACTGCTACCAGCCGAGCCAGACCTCGTGCCAGACCGTGGGTGCCCCGTGGCCGCCGACCGACACCGGCACCGGGCACCTGTGGCCGAACCTGTCCGGCGAGCGCGCCGAGTCCGACCTCGCCGCTGGGGACACCCGCGCCGCGGCGCCGCTGCTCAAGGCGATGCTCAGCTTCTCGTCCGGCGTCGGGCTGGTGCCCGAGCAGGCGTGGGAAGACCCGGACCTGCCCGCCTCGCCGTACGGCAGCGACCCGGCGACCGCGTCCATCGGGTTCACCGACGGCAAGGCGGCCGGGTCCGCGTCGCCGCTGACCTGGGCGCAGGCGCAGGAGCTGCGGCTGATCCTCTCGCTGGGCACCGGGCGCAACGTCGACACCCCCGCGGTCACGACCGCGCGCTACGTCACCCACGGAGCCCCGGCCGCGCTGCCGGTACGCATCACCGCGCCGGCGTCGGGCAGCACGCTGGCCGTCGCGTCCACCACCGTGACCGGCACGACCGCGCCCGGCGCAGCGGTGAGCGTCGCGTCCGCCGACACCACGACCGGCGCGCCGGCCACGGTGACAACGACGACCGCCGCCGCGGACGGGTCGTTCTCCGCGACCGTCGCGGTCAGCTTCGGCAGCAACGTGATCACGGTCTCCGCCACCGCGAACGGCGGGCGGAGCACCGGATATGGCCAGGTCACCGTCACGAACGAGGGCGGCGGCAGCACGGTGCTCGATGTCACCGACCAGTCCGGCGACGACAACGGGCCCGGCACCTACCAGTACCCGACCTCCAGTAACTTCGTCGCCGGATCGTTCGACCTGACCCGGTTCCAGGTGCTCAGCGACGGCACCTTCGCCTACCTGCGGGCGACGCTCCGCACCCTGGTCCCGACCTTCGGCGTGATCGACGGCGCGCAGCTGCTCGACGTGTACGTGCACGTGCCGGACGCCACTTCCACCTCGACCGCGGCCGCCTTCGCCTCCCGCAACTACACGATCTCGCCGTCGGCGGCCTGGAGCCAGCGGGTCGAGGTGCAGGGGTTCGCCGCGCCCGTCTGGATGAACGCCGGCGGCGCCGCGGTCGGCACGCCGTTCGTGCTCCCCAACGGGAGCGACCGGACGATCACGATCGCCCTGCCGGAGGCACAGTTCGGCACGCCCGCTTCCGGCTGGGGATTCAGCGTCGTGCTCACCGGGCAGGACGGCTTCAGCCCGGACCAGGCGCGTGCGTTCACCGCGACGCCGGGAGACTTCTCGTTCGGCGTCTGCGCGCCGGGCGGCACCGCGCGGATCTGCGTGGCCGACCCCGGCACCGTGCCGAAAGCCGTCGACGTGATCACGCCACCCGGCGTCTCCCAGGCCACCGAGCTCGACCCCAGCGCCGGCGCGGTCGTCATCCAGCCCGTGACCGTGCCGTGATTGATGGCTCAGGCCAATCAAGAGCAGGCCAGTCAAGAGCAAGCTGGCCTGCGGCTGAGCTCAGCGGCCGGACGGTGGCTGATCGCCGCGGCGGCGCTCGGGTCAGGACTCGCGTTCCTGGACAGCACGGTGGTGAATGTCGCGTTGCCTGCCATCAGGCGCGAGCTGGGCGGCGGGCTTAGCGTCCAGGAGTGGGTGCTCGACGGCTATCTGCTCACGCTCAGCGCCCTGTTGCTGCTCGGCGGCGCGCTCGGTGACCGGTACGGCCGCAGACGGGTGTTCCTGTGCGGCCTGGCGGTGTTCAGCCTCGCGTCCCTGGCCTGCGGCAGCGCGCCGGACGGCGCGGTCCTCATCGCCGCGCGCGCGGTGCAGGGGATCGGCGCGGCACTGCTCGTCCCGGGCAGCCTGGCGCTGATCGAGGCGGTGATCGTGCCCGCCGACCGGGGCCGTGCCGTGGGTGCCTGGGCCGGCCTGTCCGGCGTCGCTTCGGCGCTCGGGCCGCTGCTCGGCGGGTGGCTGGTGCAGGCCGCGTCCTGGCGGTGGGCGTTCTTCATCAACCTGCCGCTGGCCGCGGCGGCGGCCGCCATCACCGCGCGCCACGTCCAGGAGAGCCGGGACGGCCATCCTCGGGGCCGGCTCGACTGGCCGGGCGGAGCCCTGATCACCGCGGGCCTGGCCTGCGTGATCTACGCGCTGATCGAGGTGCCGGACAGGGGATGGACACCGATCACGATCGGCGCCCTCGTCCTCGGCGCCAGCTGCCTGCTCGGGTTCGCCGCGGTCGAGACCAGCATTGCGACGCCGATGCTGCCGCTGGCGATCTTCCGCTCCCGTCAGTTCAGCGGCGCCAACCTCACCACGCTGGCCGTGTACGCGGCGCTGAGCGGCGCCCTGTTCCTGCTCGCCGTGCAGCTCCAGCAGTCGCTGCACTACTCCGCGCTCGACGCCGGCGCGGCCATGCTGCCGGTCACCGTGCTGCTGCTCGTGCTGTCCCCGCCGATGGGCGCGCTCGCGCAGCGAATCGGCCCGCGACTGCCGATGACCGCGGGCCCGGTCGTGGCGGCAGCCGGCCTCGCGCTGATGGCGCGCATCACGCCCGGCGCCAGCTACCCGGCGGCGGTGCTGCCGGCCGTCACGGTGTTCGGTCTCGGCCTGTCGGTCACGGTAGCCCCGCTGACCTCGGCCGTGCTCGCCGCGCTCGGCCAGGACCAAGCGGGTGTCGCGTCCGGCACGAACAACGCGGTCGCGCGCATCGCCGGGCTGTTCGCCGTCGCCGTCCTGCCGCTGGTCGCCGGCGTGAGCACCGCCGCCGGTCAGCTCGGCGCCGGGTTCAGCCGGGCCATGCTGATCGCCGCCGGGGTCTGCGCCGCGGGCGGCCTGATCGCATGGGCCACCATCCCGTTACCGCTGCTGGCTCCCCGGCCACGGACGCACGAGCGGCCGCCAGGCGGGAACGGCCTGCCGGTACGCGTCGTACGCGGCGCCGAACTGCCGCCGGAGCACGGGTTCCTCGTAAAAGCGGACGAACGCGCTCACGGTCAACGCCACCGCCGCCGCGTAGCCGAACAGGGCGACACTGCCGAGAACGACTGCCTGGCCAGTGATCGTGGCGACCACGGCCAGGTACATCGGGTTGCGGACGTAACGGTACAGGCCGCCCACCACCAGTCGTTCGGTCGGAGCTACCGGAGCCGGCGTACCGCGGCCCTCGGTCACGAACCTGGCGAACGTCTGGAGCAGCACAACAGCGCCGGCCGCCAGCAACGCCCAGCCGGCCACGCGCACCGGCGGCCAGTACCTGCTCGCCGCGTATGGTCATGACACCCGGTAAGGCAAGCGCGGGACGGCGCCTGTCCCCGCAGGACTGGATCGGCGCCGCCTTGACGCTGATCGCCGAGAGCGGGCTTGCCGCGGTGGCGGTCGAGCCGCTCGCGGTCCGGCTCGATGCCAGCAAGGGGAGCTTCTACTGGCATTTCGCCAACCGTGACGCGCTGATCGAGGCCGCGCTGGCGGACTGGGAACGGCGGTACACCGCCGAGGTAACGGCCGAGAACGCCGCGTCCGCCAGCACCCCGGCCGCCCGGCTGCGCCAGCTGATCGAACGCGTCACCACGATCGCGGAGACCGACTCCGTGGCGGCTGCCCTCGCCGCCAGCGCACGCCACCCGCTGGTCGCGCCCGTCCTCAACCGGGTCACCGCGCACCGAATCGGCTACACCGCGGGCCTGTTCCGCGAGCTGGGTTTCCCGCCGCGGCAAGCCCGGCACCGGGCACTTCTCGCCTACAGCGCCTACCTCGGTCACGCCGAGCTAGCCCGCAGCGCACCAGGAGCGCTCCCGGGCGGCAAGGCCGCACGGCGGGCCTACCTCGATCACGTGCTCGCTGTCCTGGCGGAAAAACCACCGTTCGTTCGGAAGACCGGCAGCGGATCGGTCAGCTCGCCGAGGTAGGTGCCGTTGTGGTCGGCGCGGGAGGCGAGGAACTTCCAGTCGCCGGGTCCGGCCTGGACGAGCTTGCCGGCGTACAGCGTGCCGAGCGGCCCGTCGCCCGGGTAGATCGGCGCCGCCGAGGCGTGCCGCCGGTCAGCGGAGAACGTGAACGTTCCGTCCTGGCCCGGCCCGAGCCGGTCACGGCGCTGCCGGGAATGGTCCTCGGCGTGTGCCGAGAACAGGATGTGGCGGTGCCCGTCGAGCTGAACGAGCTGTGGTACTTCGACCTGGGCGAATTCACCGGGAGCGGTGACGGGCGGCAGCACTTGCCAGTGCACCAGGTCGGGGGAGCGGGCGTGCCCGACGACGCCCCGTCCGTCCGTGGCGCCGGCCGGTGCCCGCGCGGTGATCAGCGCGTGGAACGCGCGGTCGCCGGGGTCGTGATACAGCCACGGATCGCGCCACGACTGGTCCCGCCAGCTGGTCAGGTCGAGCAGTTCGTACCACCGGGCATCCGCTTCGAGCACCGGGTTCGCCGGATGCTTGCGCCAGGTGAGCAGGTCCCGCGATACGGCCAGGCCGATCCGCTGGATGAGTCCGTCCTCGGCCCGGCTGATGCCGGTGTACAGCATGTACCAGCGGCCGTCATGCTCGATGACGCTCCCGGTCCACGTGGCCAGGTCATCCCAGGAACCGGGCGGGCCGGGCCGCAGCGCGTCGGCCAGCACCGTCCACGACCGCAGGTCGGCGGAGACGGCATGCCCGATCGAGGCATTGTGGTGCCGCAGTTCGGGGTCACCGAGGCTGCGCGGCGCTTGCAGGTAGAAGGCGTGGTGCACGCCGTCGCGGCGCGCCAGCCAGAAGTCCCATACCCACGTGTCGTCAAGGCGGAGTGCCAGCTCAGTCAGCCTTTCAGTGAGCCCTGGAGCAGCGCCACCACGAAGTGGCGCTGGAACACCACGAAAACGACCAGGGTGGGAACGAGGATGAGCAGCGAACCCGCGCACAGCAGCGGGATATTGGTTCCCCACTGACCCTGGAAGGCGCCGAGCGCACCGGCCATCGTCCGCTTCGTGGGGTCGTCGACGAGCACGATCGACAGCAGGAACTGATTCCAGGTCCACAGGAACAGCAAAATCGTGAGCGAGGAAATCGCGGGCCGGGCCAGCGGGACGTGCACCCGCCAGAACAGCTGCCAGGTGTTCACGCCGTCGGTTCGCGCCGCGTCGGACAGTTCGCCGGGCGCGGTCACGAAGTGCGCCCGCATCCAGTACACCGAGAACGGCATGAACAGCCCGATCAGCGGCAGGATGATGGCCCACCTCGTGTTCAGCAGGCCCATGCTGTTGACCTGGTAGTACAGCGGCGTGATCACGCCCTCGAACGGCAGCGTCAGGCCGAGCAGGAACAGGAAGAACACCACGCGCGCGCCCGGCATCCGCAGCTGGCCGATCGCGAAGCCCGCCATCGTCGCGATCAGTACCGACACGGGCACCACACCGAGCACGATCAGCACGCTGGACTCCAGCAGGCTGCCCATCTGCGCGACCCGGAACGCCTGGACGAAGTTGCCCCAGTGCGGATGCCCGGGCCACGCCAGGCCCGGGGGATAGGTGCCCGAAGGCTGGAGCGCGGTCGTGAACAGGCTCACGAACGGCACGATCGTGAAGATCATGAGCAGCACGAGCAGCGCGTAGCCGGCCACGGCCTCGCGGCGGGCGGCGATCACCGGGCATCCCTCCTGGCCAGCCACTGGATCGGCAGCACGCAGGCCAGCACCAGGACGATCAGGACCACGGCCAGCGCCGACGCCAGCCCGACCTGACGGTGCGAGAACGCGAGCTCGTAGATCTCCAGGCCCGGGACCATGGTGGCGTCTCCCGGGCCGCCCTGCGTGGCGATGTAGATGATGTCGAAGCTGGCCAGCGCCGCGATCACGGTGACCGTGACACAGACCGCGATCTCCTGGCGCAGGCCCGGCAGCGTGATCGAACGGAACTCCCGCCAGAATCCCGCGCCGTCGATGCGCGCCGCCTCGAAGAGCGCGGGGTCGATCCTGGTCATGCCGGCGAGCAGCAGGAGGGTGCACAGCCCGAGCAGCACCCACGCGCCGATCAGGCCCACCGCGGGCAGCGCGGTGGCGAAGTTCCCCAGCCAGGCGCGGGTCACCCCGCTCAGCCCGATGGCGGACAGGAACTGGTTGACGACCCCGGTCTGGGACAGCAGCCAGCTCCACGCGATACCCGCCGCTACCAGGGGGATGACCTGGGGCAGGAACAGCGCCGTCCGGGCCACCGCGGCCAGGCGGCTGGCGGCGATCCGCCGGATCACCGCCGCGCTGGCCAGACCGAGCAGCACCGGGATCACGCTGAAGAACACGATCAGCCGGAACGCGTTACCGATGATGTTCAGCAACGCGGGATCGCTGAACACCATCCTGAAGTTGCCCAGGCCCGCCCACGTCGACGGGCCGATACCGTCCCAGTTGTAGAACGAGTACTGAACCGTGAGCGCGAGCGGGCGCAGCACGAACACGCCGTACATACCCAGCGCCGGGGCGGCGAACAGCCAGCCCGTCCACCGGGCCCGGCGCGTTCGGTGGAGCTTCACCCTGCCAGTTCCTGCTGGTAGTCGGCCTGTACGGTGGAGAGCAGCCCGGCGGCCGTTTGCTTCCCCGCGAACAGCTTCTGGAGTTCGGGAGTCCACGCGGACGCGTAGATGGCGCCGGTCGCGTTGGCGATGAAGTCCATCGAGCCGTTGTCCCGGCTGACCACCGACCCGGCCGCCAGCGTCGCCGCGGTGACGGTGCCGGGCTTGACGGCCGGCATGTCCGCGTCGGCCGCGCCGAGCGGGTGCGAGCCGCCGACCTGCACGTCGATCTGCCGCGCCGTCGGGTTGGTCGCCACCCAGTTGAGGAAGAACGCCGCGCAGTCCGGATGCTTGGCCCCGGCCGCGATGCCGTAGGTGAGCGGCGCGGACATCGCCGCGTACGGGCCGCCGGCCTGCGACGGCGGCATCAGGAAGAAGCCGGCCTGGCCGGCCATCAGCTTGTCGAGGTTGCCGGACTCCCAGTCGCCGTCGAACATGAACAGGCCGCTGCCGTGGGTGAAGCGGCTCATCATCGTGTAGTAGTCCATGGCGTTCGCGTCTGATTCGAAGTAACCCGCCTTGATCCACTGCACCAGGTGCTGCGCCGCCCGCAGGTTCGGCGGCGTGTCGATGGTCGCGCCGGGCTTGTTGAAGATCCAGTCGTTGATCGGGCCGGGCGGGCCGTAGGAGGCCATCAGGTCCTGTAGCGGGAACGCGAAGCCGCCCGTGGCTCCGCCGTTGAACTGGACGATCGGCGTGATCCCCGCCTGCTTTGCCTTCGCCAGATCCTGGTCGAGCTGAGCCAGCGTCGTGGGGGCGGCGGTCATGCCGATCCGCGCGGCGAGCTTCTTGTTGTAGAAGACGCCGGTCATGCTGTAGTTCAGGCCCATCGCGTACAGCGAGCCCTCGCCGCGGGGCCGCCCGCCGGGTCCGAGGCGAAGCTGCACAAGCTCAGAACTCGGCCACTTGTCCCAGCCGAACGCCTTGGCGTACGGGTCGAGGTTCTTGAGCAGGCCGTCCTTGACCAGGTCCGAGATCGACGGCAGCCGCATCAGGTCGGGCGGGTCGTTGGCCAGGACGCGCGGGGCGTTCTGGGTGATGACCGCGAACTGATCCTCGCGGATGTTCCACTTCACGTTGGGATACTGCCTGGTGAACTCCGCCATGAGCGAGTTCGGGACCTGGAAGCCGGTCTCGATGTAGGCGTTGAGGGTGACCGGCGCCTTGCCGCAGCCGGAGGCCGCGTCCGCGATCTTCGCGCTGGCGCTGGACCGGGGCTGCGCGGCTCCGGGTGCGCTGCACGCCGCCGCGGCCATGGTGATCGTTACGGCCGCGGTGACGGCTACGGCCCCGCCACGGCCGATCGCCGCCAGACCGCCACCGCGGTGTGCCATCTTTGTCCGACCTGACATCCGTCCCCTCCTCTGGGTGACGCAGTGACAATCCAGGTCATCCGCATGGCCAGTGCTGAGTGGCCCATGCTAAATCGTATTAGCTGTGGGGTAGCATTACACCCGTGCCAGAGGTTGTCAAGCCTGCGCGCAGGCCGCAGAGTACCTGCTCAGGGCGCCGGACGTGACCGCACGGCGGGTGACCCTCGCCGACGTCGCCCAGGCAGCGGGCGTGTCGCCGACCGCGGCGTCGTTCGCCCTGTCGGGCCGCGGCCGCCAGATGCGCATCTCCGAAGAGGTCGTGCGCCGGGTCCGCGAGGCGGCCAGCGAGCTTCAGTACCGGCCGAACAACGTGTCGGTGAGCCTGCGCAAGGGCATCACGCGCACGATCGGCTTCATCTCCGACACGGTCGCGACCACGCCGCACGCGGGCACGTTGATCAAGGGAGCGCTGGAGGCCGCGCGCGAACGGGGAAACCTGCTGTTCATCGGTGAGACCGAGGGAGACCAGGAGCTGGAGCGGCGGCTGATCCAGGCGATGCACGACCGGCGTGCCGACGGCCTGATCTTCACCTCGATGTACACCCGCGAGATCGCCGTGCCCAAGACGCTCCTGGACACCCCCGCGGTCCTGCTCAACGCCCTGCCGAAGCAGCCCGCCGCCATCTCGTCGGTCATCCCGGACGAGGTCGCGGCCGGCCGCGAAGCGGTCGCCGTCCTGCTGCGGGCCGGACACCGGGACGGCATCTACCTGATCGGCGCCGGACCCGGCGAGCTCGAGCGGCCGCCGGACAGCGTGGCCGCGGTCGAGCGACTGGCCGGCATCGGTCAGGCGCTCGACGCGTCCGGGGCGCGGTACGCGGGGGCGTTCGGCTGTCTTGACTGGGAACCGGAGGACGGATACCGCTGTACCCAGGCGCTGCTCGCCGCCGCCCGGCCGCGGGCGCTGATCTGCTTCAACGACCGGCTTGCCCTGGGCGCCTTCCAGGCGCTCGCCGCCGCTGGCCTCCGGGTCCCGGCGGACGTGTCGGTCATCTCATTCGACGACGACCCGATCGCGTCCTGGCTCAAGCCGCAGCTCACCACCCTCGCGCTGCCGCACTACGAACTTGGCAGGCGTGCCGTCGACGTGCTGTTCGGCGGCGACGACCACCCCCGGTCCGACCCAACGGCAACAGTCCACCGAGTGCGCATGCCCCTACGCGACCGAGACTCCGTCCACCCCCCAAGCGCTATCGCCTTACCCCCCGCCTGCCACCATGGCGGAAATGCGCCCACGACATGTCGCCCGGTCCGGTAAAGATGGGCACGGGCTACTAGACGTCCCGAATTACCACGGACACCTACCCTACTCCGGACCCTGCTGGCTTATTCCGGGGCTTGCCGCGGCTCACTGGCTGCCCGGTGGGCCAGCGGCTGGGTTTTCGGCTCGATGGGCCTCGATAGCGTGGTGGTTTTCCCCTTTGTGGTAGCGGGACCCTTGTTCACGAGGGTCGATCCTCCACGAAGGGGTAAACGTCCACGTTGCTGGCGGGATTGCCGGTGCGGTCCTGTACCGGTAGTCGCACACTGCACTCCAGGCACAGGCAGCGCGCACGCGGCCAGCCCCGGCGGCCGGCCCGGGGCCATGCAATACAGGGGGGTATGCGGTCTGGTTTGCCCTGCTATGTGGGCCTGCGTTCCGCTGGTTCGCGTGGCTTGTTTCATGATCACGAAGGGTTTTACGTGCTCTGGGCCGTAAAACCCTTCATGATCATGAACTATATACCAACAGGGGGTATAGAGATCGTTCACTCATTCGAATATTTCGCCTCTACGCTTGGTGAACAGTTGCGGCGCGAGCCCGTCCGGCGACAGCTACTGCCGCGAAAGCACGTCGATGCACCACTGCCGGAACGTGGTCGGAGTGGTGAGTTCGGGCGTGCGTGTGACGCCATTGTCCAGGCCCTGGTCCTTGGCGAGCGCCATGTCGAGCATGCCTTGGGCCATCGGTTCGGAGTAACCGAAGCCGAGAAAATTGTTCTTGTATGTCTCAGCCGGCGTGCGCTGGTAACGGACCGGTTTGCCGAGGACTTCGGACATGATCGCGGCCATGTCCTGCTGGCTCAGGTCCTCGGGGCCGAGCACCGGCACCTCCTCGGCCCCGGTCCACGAGCGGTCTAGCAGCAGTCGCGCGGCGACCGTGGCGATGTCCCGGGTGGCCACGGTGGGCGCCTTCAGGTCCGGCCGGCCCGGGCCGTAAAACACGCCTTGGTCCCTGATCGGCCCGGCCTGGCGCAGCAGATTGTCCATGAAGGACGGCATACACAGCGCCCGGTACGGCACGCCGGTGGCCGCGATCAGGTCGTCCATCGCCAGTGACCCGGTGACCAGGCCGGCCTGGCCGGCTACCGAGGTGCCGCGGCCGAGCGCCGAGATGCCGACCACACGCCCGGCATCTTGACGCTTGAACGCTTCCGCGGCCGGCTGGCTGAAGCCGGCGTATGCCGCCTCGACGCTGGCGGCCTTCGGGTCGGCGGGCACCAGCCAGAACACCGCGTCGGCACCGGCGAACGCGGTTGCCACGACCGCCGGGTCGCGGTGCGAGCCGCGAACGATCTCGACCCGCTCCGCGACGCCGGGCGCCAGCCGCGCCGGATCCCGGGCCACGACGCGCACGGCGCCGGCGGCGCCGCCGGCGCCGCCGGCGAGCAGGTTCTGCACAACTTGGCGGCCGATGCCGCTGGTGGGAGCCGTAATCACGATCATGGGTCAAGTACATGCGGCTCGCCGCCGGGGACCAACATCGCTTGACTATGGATTGATACTTTGAGGATATGAGTGAGCTGGAGACCCGGCAGCTGCGCTATTTCGTCGCGGTGGCCGAGGAGCTGCACTTCGGGCGGGCAGCCGAGCGTCTCGGCATCGCGCAGCCGCCGTTGTCCAAGGCCATCCGCGACCTGGAACGGCAGCTCGGCGTGCAGTTGCTGACTCGCACCACCCGCCAGGTCTCGCTCACAACGGCCGGACAGACGCTGCTGGCCGACGCCCGGGCCGTGCTGGATGCCGCGGCGGCCGCGGCGCGACGGGCCCGGCGCGCGGGGCACCCGGAACAGAAGTTGCGGGTGGCGCTCAAGGCTGACTTCGACGCCGGGTTGCTGCCGCTGATTCTGGACGCCTACGACGCGCTGCCCGTGGAGCTGGTACTGGGCGGACCGGGGGACCAGGTGCCCGCGCTACGGGATGGGCGGGCCGACGTGGCGCTGGTGCCCACGCCGTTCGACGGGCACGGGCTGGACAGCGAGGTACTTGTGACCGGGCCGTTGCTGGTCGCGCTGCCGGCCGCGGATCCGCTCGCCGCGCGGACCACGATCCGGCTGCGCGACCTCGCCGGACGGCGGCTGCCGAACGGCGCACGTGCCGACAGCGGCAACGCGACGCCGCCACCGCCGGGGAGCGCCCTGGTCAAGGATCTCTCGCAACTGTTCAACCTGGTGGAGGTGGGAGAGTTCGTCTGGTTCCTGCCGGCCTGGGTAGCCCGCCGGTTCCCGCGGCCGAACATCGCCTACCGCCCGGTGCCGGAGCTGGCGCCGGCGGCGCTGTCGGTTGCCTGGCTCGCCGAGTCCCGGTCCCCGGCCGTCGCGGCCTTCGTCCGCATCGCCCAACAGGTAGCGGCAACGCCCCAGCTGGACTCGCCGGTCAGCGGCAGGCGATAACTGCCGGACCGCTGCGGCTACGCGTCGGTGCCGCCGACGATGCGGTGCAGGGCGGCGACGTGGCCTCGGTAGGCGGACCGGCCGGCCGGGGTGAGGCGGAGCCAGACCCGCTGCCGGGTGTCGCGGACGGCGCGGCGCTGGGTGAGGTAGCCGGCGTCGGCGAGCGCGGACAGGTGCTTGCTGAGGGCGGACTTGCTGATGTCGAGCAGGGTCAGCAGGGCGCCGAACTCGATCTCCCTGACCGTGTCCAGGGCCGCGCAGACCCGCAGCCGTACCGGGGCGTGGATCAGCTCATCGAAGCCGTCCGCGATGGCCGGCTGGGCGGCCTGAGCGATGTGCTGCGGGGGGGTCACCGGCGGGCGGCCCGCGCGCTCAGCGTGAGCCCGGTGCCGGCGAACAGGACGAACAGCAGTACCGCGGCCGCGACCGGTGGCCAGGACGCGAACTTCGACGCGATCGCGCCGGCGAGTATCACCAGCGCCGCCGGGCCGTACAGCACGATCCGTTCGCGCTGCCTGGCCGCACCGCCGGCCCAGCCCTCGCAGACCCCGCGCGCCCGGCCCGCCGCCAGCGCGATGATGACCAGCGCCGCCGCGACCGGGACCGTGGCCGCCAGCGCCCGCCAGCCGGACAGCCCGATGGTGAGGGACAGGCCGCCCAGGGCGGCCCCGGTCGCTGGCCAGTACCACGCCGGGTACCCGCGCCATGCCACGCGCCTGCGGCTGTCCCGTACCGACGCCAGCGCCGCCGATGCCTCATCCCGGGTGACCGGTTCATTAGTTTCCATGATGGAAACTCTATGGTTTCCGCGATGGAAACGCAAGAGGCGGCGCTTCGGCTGGATCAAGGACACGCGCTGGCATGGCATGCTCAGGCCATGGGAGATCCTCGCCGGGGGCG
>DASRFJ010000260.1:0-15397 GCA_035651595.1 Streptosporangiaceae bacterium
CCGCGAAATTCTACAATCTCTTGACAGGCCGACGGGAAATTGTAGAGAATTGCACCATGGAGCGGATCAGCTTCCAGACCGATCCGAGTCGCTACCGGCACTGGCGGCTGTCAGTCGAGGGCGCGATCGCCACGCTCGCGATGGACGTCGACGAGGCTGGCGGCCTGGTCGAGGGGTACGAGCTGAAGCTCAACTCCTACGACCTCGGTGTCGACATCGAGTTGTACGACGCGGTGCAGCGGCTTCGGTTCGAGCATCCAGAGGTCAAGACCGTCGTGCTGACCAGCGCCAAGGACAAGATCTTCTGCGCCGGCGCGAACATCCGCATGCTGGCCGCGTCCCCGCACCCGTGGAAGGTGAACTTCTGCAAGTTCACCAACGAGACGCGGAACGGTATCGAGGACGCGTCCGCGAACTCCGGCCAGACCTGGCTCGCCGCGCTGAACGGCACCGCGTCCGGCGGCGGATACGAGCTGGCGCTGGCCTGCGAGCACATCATGCTGATCGACGACCGGTCCGCTGTGGTGTCACTGCCGGAGCTTCCGCTGCTCGGCGTGCTGCCGGGGACCGGCGGGCTCACCCGGGTGACCGACAAGCGGCACGTGCGGCGGGACGTCGCGGACTACTTCTCGACCAGGTCCGAAGGCGTCGGCGGACGCAAGGCCGTCGCGTGGAAGCTGGTCGACGAGGCGGTGCCGCGGGCTGCCTGGGAGGAGACCGTAGCAAGAAAGGCCACCGAACTGGCCGCGAAGTCGAAGCGGGCCGGCGACACCCAGGGCATCGTGCTCGGCCCCCTCCAGCGCCGGTACATCAATGCGGAACCTGACCGGGCTGGTCGTTCGGTGACTATCACCGTCCGAGGCCCGGAAACAGCGCCAGAAGACATTGGCGCGGACTTCTGGACGCTGGCGATGACCCGCGAGCTGGACGACGTGATCCTGGATCTGCGCACGAACGAGCCGGAGCTCGGCACCTGGATTCTCCGTACCGAAGGCGAGGCCGAATACGTACTGAAGCACGACCGGATGCTGCTGGACAACCACGACAACTGGCTGGTCAACGAGATCCTGCTGTATCTGAAGCGGACGCTGAAGCGGCTGGACGTGACCAGCCGGAGCCTGATCGCGCTGATCGAGCAGGACAGCTGCTTCGCCGGGTCGCTGCTGGAGCTGGCGCTCGCCGCGGACCGGAGCTTCATGCTCGACGAGCCCGGTGTCGCGATCACCGTGGACAGCATTAACTTCGGGACGCTGCCGATGGGCAACGGGCTGTCCCGGCTGGCGACGCGGTTCGCCGGCGACGAAGCGCACGTAGCCGCCATAGCGGAACGAACAGGCGAACCCATCGAAGCCGCCGACGCGGACAAGCTCGGCCTGGTCACGTTCATCCCGGACGAGCTGGACTGGGACGATGAGGTGCGGATCGCGGTGGAGGAGCGGGCCAGCTTCAGCCCGGACGCGCTCACCGGGATGGAGGCCAACTACCGGTTCGCCGGGCCGGAGACAATGGAGACGAAGATCTTCGGCCGCCTCACCGCGTGGCAGAACTGGATCTTCCACCGGCCGAACGCGTCGGGCCCGGACGGCGCACTGCGCAGCTTCGGCACCGGCCAGCGTCCGGATTTCGACAGAAAAAGAGCCTGATGGATTACACCGAGAAGATCCCCAACAACGTCGGGTTGCGTGACGACCGGCGGCTCCAGCGCGCGCTGGAGTCGTGGCAGCCGAACTTCCTCACCTGGTGGCAGGAGATGGGCCCGACGCTGCCGACCCAGGATGTTTACCTGCGCACCGCGGTCAACGTGGGGCGCGAGGGCTGGGCGCACTTCGCGCACGTGCCGATGAAGGACTACCGCTGGGGCATCTTCCTGGCCGAACGAAACGCGGACCGCATGATCGGGTTCGGCGAGCACAAGGGCGAGCCCGCCTGGCAGCAGGTGCCGGGGGAGTACCGGGCCGACCTCAGAAGGCTGATCGTGATCCAGGGCGACACCGAGCCGGCTTCGGTGGAACAGCAACGTAACCTCGGGGCGACCGCGCCAAGCCTGTACGATCTCAGGAACCTGTTCCAGGTGAACGTCGAGGAGGGGCGTCACCTGTGGGCGATGGTGTACCTGCTCCAGGCATACTTCGGCCGCGAGGGCCGGGAAGAGGCGGAGGAGCTGCTGCACCGCAACTCCGGGTCAGTCGACTCGCCGCGGATCCTCGGCGCCTTCAACGAGGAAACCCCGGACTGGCTCAGCTTCTTCATGTTCACGTACTTCACCGACCGCGACGGGAAATACCAGCTCGGGACCCTCAAGGAGTCGGCGTTCGACCCGCTGTCGAGGACCTGTGAGTTCATGCTCAAAGAGGAGGCGCACCACATGATGGTGGGCACCACCGGCGTGGACCGGGTGGTGGAGCGCACGGCGTCCCTGATGGCGACCCACGACACGAAAGACGTCGCGGCGCACGGCGCGATCCCGCTCGACATCATCCAGAAATACCTGAACTTCCACTACTCGGTCTCCCTCGACCTGTTCGGCGGGGAGACGTCCACGAACGTCGCCAACTACTACACGGCGGGGCTCAAGGGCCGGTGGATGGAGGACCGGCGCCGCGACGACCACCGGCTGACCGACGACGCGATCATGGTCGACGCGCTGCTGGACGGGGAGATAGCGCAGACCGAGGTCTCGGCGCTGACCGGGCTGAACACCGACCTGCGGCGGGAGTACATCGCGGACTGCCAGAGCGGCGTGAACCGCTGGAACAAGATCCTCGTCGAGGCCGGCCTGCCGCACCGGCTGTACCTGCCACATGTCGCGTTCAACCGCAAGGTCGGCGCGTTCGCCGGGATCGAGGCGTCGCCATCCGGCGAGGTGCTGAGTCCGGCGGCATGGGAGGCGGGCCGCGGCGAGTGGCTGCCGACCGACGTGGACAAGACGTTCGTCCGGTCGCTGATGAAGCCGGTGTACGAGCGGGGCAAGATCGCCGCGTGGATCGCGCCGCCGCGCAATGGCATCAACGGCAAGCCGTTCGACTACGACTACGTGCACCTGTCGTGAACGCGAGCGAATACCTGCTGGACAGGCACGTCGCGGCCGGCGGCGGAGACCGGCTCGCGCTGACCGGGCCGGCCGGCGACCTGACCTACGCCGAACTGCTCGACCGGGTGCAACGGGCCGCCGGCGGCCTGCGCTCGCGCGGCCTGGAGCCGGAGCAGCGGGTCCTCATGTTCATGTCGGACAGCCCGGATTTCGTCGTGGCGTACCTCGCCGCGATGCGGATCGGCGCTATCCCGGTGCCCGTGTCGACCATGCTGCGCGCGGAAGGCCTGGCTGAGCTGCTGGTCGATTCCCGCGCCCGGCTCCTCGTGATAACTCCAGAATTTACCGAACGGGCGGCCGCAGTGGCGGCCTCAGCGCCCGAGCTACGTGGCGTGGTTGGCGTCCCGGACCTGGTCAGCGGGGCACCGGACCCGGCGGTGTACCCGGTGAGCCCGGACTCGCCCGCGTTCTGGCTGTACACATCCGGCACCACCGGCACCAGCAAGGGCGCGATGCACCGGCACGGTGCGGTCCAGGTGGTCTGCGAGACGTACGCCGCCCAGGTGCTCGGCATCCGGCCGGAGGACCGCTGCCTGTCCGCGGCAAAGGCGTTCTTCGCCTACGGTCTCGGCAACTCGGTGCTGTTCCCGCTGTCCGTCGGGGCGTGCGCGATCCTCGAGCCGTCCCCGGCCAGGCCGGATCTTCTGGTATCGCGGGCTGACTCGTATGGGGCGACCCTGTTCTTCGCCGGGCCGACGTTCTTCGCGAACATGCTGCGTGCCGGGCTCGGGTCTGACGCGTTGCGTGGAGTCCGGCTCGCCACCTCGGCGGGGGAGGCGCTGCCCGCCGCGCTGTACCAGCGGTGGACCAGCCACTTCGGCGTGGACATCCTTGACGGCATCGGGATGACCGAAATGCTGCACATCTTCCTGTCCAACCGGCCGGGCCAGGTCCGCCCCGGGACGACCGGGGTAGCGGTACCGGGGTACGACCTGAAGATCCTGGACGACGATGGCACCCCGGTACCGCCCGGCCAGCCCGGCACCCTGTTCGTGCGGGGCGCGTCCACCGCGACCGGCTACTGGTCCCGGTACGACGCGTCCCGTGCCGTGTTCCAGGGGGAGTGGCTGCGCACCGGGGACACCTACGTCCTTTCCGAGGACGGGTTCTACAGTTGCCTCGGGCGCACCGGGGACATGCTCAAGCCGAGCGGCATCTGGGTCTCGCCGGGCGAGGTCGAGGGGCGGCTGCTGGCGCACGACGCGGTCGCGCAAGCGGTCGTCGTGGCCGGCCTGGACGGCGACGGGCTGGAGAAACCCGTGGCGTATGTGGTGCTCAAGCCGGGTGCTACCGTGACCGAGGTGGAGCTGATCGAGTTCAGCAAGGCCGGCCTGCCGACGGTGAAGTGCCCGCGCCGGGTGGTGTTCACCGACGCCTACCCGATGACGGCGACCGGCAAGGTGCGCCGCGTCGAGCTGCGGACAATGGCGACCGAAGTCCTGTGCGCACCGCCAGTGACACCCGCCACCCAAGCGACCTCCGCCACTCCAGTCACGGGCGCCACACCAGCCACACCAGCTCCGGCAGCGTCGGCATGATCGACGGGCTGCCGCTGATCGACGTCCACCTGCACCCAGCCCACCAGCGCGGCCTGAAGCTGCCCTGGGACATCTGGCTGCAAGACTTCTCCGTTCCGTCGCTCCGCGACCTCTACGACCCGGACGGAGCGGTGCGGCCGGCCGCGTTCGACGCCCTGCTCGCCGCCGAAGGCGTGGACATCGGCGTCATCCTCGCCGAGTACAGCCCGAAGGTCACCGGCTGGCAGACCGTCGAGGAGATGCTTCCGCTGTGCGCGGCGAACCCGGAGCGGGTCAAGTTCGCCGCGAACGTGAACCCGCACCTGCATTTCCCGGTCGCCGACGAGGTGCAACGCCAGCTCGCGCTCGGCGCGGTCGCGCTCAAGGTGCACCCGGTGCACGGCGGCTTCCCGGTCAACGACCGCGCGATGTACCCGGCGTACGAGATCTGCCAGTCCTTGCAGGTTCCGGTCGTCGTGCACTGCGGCACGTCCACGTTCCCCGGCGCGATGAACCAGTTCGGCGACCCGGTGCTGCTTGACGACGTGCTGCGAGACTTCCGCACGCTGCGCCTGGTGCTCGCGCACGGCGGCCGTGGCTGGTGGTACGACGCGGCGGCGTTCCTGGCGCTGTCCAGCGAGAACGTGTGGATCGAACTGTCCGGCCTGCCGCCGTCCCGGCTCCAGACGTACTACGCCAGGCACAACTGGGCGCGGCTGACCCGCCGGATGATCTTCGGCACCGACTGGCCGGGGGTGCCCGGCATCGCCAAGAACGCCCGCGCCGTTGCCGCCATGTGCCCCGACCCGGAAACCGCCGCCCTGATCCTGGCCGGCAACGCCGCCCACGTCTACAACCTGAAGCCTCCCGACGGCTAACCGCCGCGGCGGGGATCGCCGGGCGGTTCGAGCAGCGGCGCGACGGGGAGCTGCCGCAGCGCCTCGATCTCCAGCAGCTTGTGCAGGCGCGGGTCGACCCGGACGTGCACCAGCGTCCCCGGCGGCATCGAGCCGTAGCCAGCCTCGCCCACCGGGAACGCCCACGCCTCGGCGCTCGTCCCGTCGTCGACCGCGACGAAGTAGCTGATGCCATCCTCGCTCTTCTCATTCCCGGTCTGCCATTGCCGGATGACGAGCCCGTCGAACTCCGCGAACCGCGGCAGGTGCGCGAACCGGGCGATCGCCCGCGAGGTCAGCGCGGCGTTACCGGCGAGGGCGGCGAGCACGCCGAGTTCGGCGCCGTGGCCGCCGGCCAGCGTGTACCCGACGACGCCGAGGATCGGCGTGCCCGGGACGAGCAGCAGCACCATGATGATGAACGCGCCGCCGGAGATGCCCGGCCAGATGCGCTCGTCTGTGTTCCCGATCGTGACCTGCCGCCAGCTGTCGCCGTACCCGGACCAGGCGGCGTTCTCCTGCCGCGCGCTGAGCGAGCCGAACGACCCCAGCATGCGGGTCAGGTCTGTTTGCCGGGCGGCGAGCACCGCCTGGCCGGCCCGGGTGAGCCGCTCGCTGCTCTTTGTCAGCGCGGCCACGCACAAGATCACGTAGTAGAAGCCGACAAGCGGCAGCAGGCTCGGCAGCTGCCGGCCCGGATGCGCCGCCACGACCGTCGCGCCCGCCGGGATGAGCGCCAGCACGCACAGCAGTGCTTTGCGCGCCCCGCTGAACGTGGGCCGGCTCAGCCCGCGCGCGCGTGATTCGTCGATCACCTCGGCGCGGAAGGCCTTCATGAATTCGTCTTCGCCGCCGGTGAAACCGTCAAGCAGCGCTTCCGGCGGAGTTTCGCGATGCGCCCCGGTCCGTTTGGCCACATGGACGACCGCCCGCCGCTCATACGCGTTGAGCTCCTCGATCGGCGTCTCGGCCGGCAGCACGCAGGCTGCCGGCGTGAGCGAAAACCAGCCGCGACCGGACAGCGCGACCAACGTGGCGGCGAGCCCGTCACGATCGGGACGCCCCGCTATCAGGTTCAGCACCGCGGGCGGCTCGGATCCCGCTCCGGTGGGCAGCGGTCCGGCCCGGCCGTGTCCGAGACGCGGTCCGATCAGGGACGCGAAATACAAGACAAGCCAGCCGGCCAGCGTACCGGCGATCAACGCCGCTCCCATGGCGCCCACTCCCCGCGAAGGTCTCCGCACTGATAAAGACGGATCCTTAGCTCTGCTGGTTCACGGTCAGGCGGCCGCCGGGACAAGGAGTTCGAACGTCGATCCGGCCCCGACCGTGCTGTGCACCCGGACCGAACCGTGATGCGCTTCCGCGATCGCCTGCACGATCGGCAGCCCGAGGCCGAAGCCGCCGGCCGCACGTCCCCGGTGCGGGCTCACCCGCGCGAACCTGCCGAAGATCCGCTCCAGGTCAGCCTCGGGAATACCGCAGCCGCTGTCGGTGACGGCGAACACCACGCCTTCGTCGCCAAGGCGCGCGCTCAGCTCGATGCGGTCATCGGTTTCGGTGTGCGCGATGGCGTTTTCCAGCAACGCGTCAAGCGCCGCCGCGAGCCGGTCCTTGTCGCCGTGCACGGTGGTCTCGGAGATCTCGCCGAGTCGCCAGCGCCGAGGCGTGTGACCCCACCGGCTGAGCGCATCGAGCAGCAGCGCGTCCGCCGGCACCGGTCCCAGCGCGAGGAAGTCCGGGCTGCCGGCCGAGGCGAGCAGCAGCAGGCGGTTCGCGAGCATGCGCAGCCGAGCCAGTTCTCCGGCCACCACCCGCGCGTCCGCCGCCACCTGGTCGGTGGCCGCGCGCTCGATGAGTTCGGCGTGACCGAGCGCCACGGTGATCGGAGTGCCCAGCTCGTGCGACGCGTCCTGAAGGAACTGCCGCTGCTGCTCGAGCAGCCGCAGGTTCTCCTGGGAGATCCGCTGGAGTTCCTCCATCGCGCCGAGCCGGTCCTGCATGGCGCTGAGCCGCCGGCGGCCATGCCATACCATCACGAGGAACATCAGCGCGATGAGCGGAACCTCGGCCAGGTAGTCCGCGTCCTGCTGGCCCTTCAGCACCTGGACCAAGATGATGCCGCCCGTCGCCAGCGTCACCGCCGCTAGGGTGAGGATGGTCGGCTGCAGTCGCCAGAGCCGGAACCCGTAGATGACGGTAAGGCTCACCCAGATGGCGAGGAACGGAACGGTCTGCCAGGTCGGCAGCAAACGCATCGCGGCGAGATTGAGCCCGACGAAAACGGCCCAGGCGACGTCCGGCCACGCCGACCGCGACACGCGCAACCTGCGTCCGCGCCACTTCCATGCGGGACGGTCCGCCTGAACCCTCACGCATCGTCATGCTACAAGCGTGTCCGACCCCGTTCAATGGATTCCCATACGGGTATACGGTACGGCCGAGGAGGAACCGATGCTGCCAGTGATCTATTCGATGAGCGTGTCGCTAGATGGCTTCATCGCCGCACCAGGTGACGACATCGGGTGGACCGCGCCCGACGCGGATCTGTTCCGCTTCCACGTCGAGCAGACCCGCAACATTTCCGCGCACCTGTGCGGACGCGGCCTGTACCAGGCGATGCTGGTATGGGAGACCGCCGAGCAGACCATGTCCGGCGCGGCGGAGCTGGAGTTCGCCCGCATCTGGCGGCCGATCCCCAAGGTGGTGTTCTCGCGCACGCTCACCTCCGTGGAAGGCAACGCGCGCCTGGCGACCGCCGACATCGCCACCGAGATCGACCGCCTTCGCGACCAGCCGGGCGACGGCGCGGTGTCCGTCGGCGGGGCCGGCCTAGCCGCGGCCGCCATCGCCGCGGACCTGATCGACGAGTACCGCCAGTTCGTCTACCCGATCATCCTCGGCGACGGCACCCCCTACTTCCCGCCGCTCGCCAAACCCCTGGATCTGCGTCTGGTGGAAACCCAGACGTTCAGCTCTCGCTTCGTCTATCTCCGCTACCAGCGCACCCGCTGAGCCGCGGTCCCAGAGTTCAACTGAGCGCCGCTTCCGAGCCCGGGCGCGTTGCGCAGATCGTCATATATCCGGATTTGTGATCGAGAAACTGGCGCGTGGCTGGGGTCAGGAAGCGTGGGTGGGGTCAAGGACGGGGAGCGCACCCGTCTGGCCGGCGGACGGGTGCGCTGCCCGTTAACTTCTCAGTGAGGTGTGAAGTCCTGGTTGTTGCCGGCGGCGTTCTTGCACGGCCACTGGTCGAGTTGCTGCCCTCGAGTGGTGCTGGCCCCGAGGACGTCCAGGCACAGCCCGCTGTTCTGGTTCTTGAACTCCCATGAGCCGTCGGACTGCTGCATGGGCTGCCACAGGCTGTTCGAGGCGCCGTTGGCCACCTGCTGGACAATGTCGGCAGTGCCCGCGGTGGTCGAACTGCCGGACACGGCCACGTCGTCACCGGAGTTCTCGGCCTGGAGCTCACCGAAGCCGCCGGACACCGGCACGAACTGGAACTGCTGGTTCGTCTGGCCGTTGCACGTCCACTGGTCGATCGCCGCCCCAGCGGTCGAAGTGTTCCCGAACACGTCAAGGCACAGGCTGTCGCTGCCGATGACCAGCTGGTGGTTGCCGCCGGGGAACCCGCCGCCGGAACCCGAGCCCGGCGTCAGGTAGACGCCGAACGCGTCGTGCGAGGACTGGAACGTGAACGGCACCGTGATGGAGCCCCCGGAGGTGCTCATGCTCTGGCTGAACACCACCTGCGGCGAGCTGAGCGGTGCCTGGTCAGGGATCCGGTCCACGGTGACGTTGACGCTGCCGCTGCCCGCCAGCCATGGCACCGAGGACAGTCCGTTGAACGTCACCGATGCCGCTCCGGTAAAGCCGTTTTCGTCCCCGACGATGGCGACGGCGCGCTTCGCGGAGCTGTCTTCGGACGCGGCAATCGCGGTGGTCCCGACCTCACCGGACGTGGACACCATGGAGCCGGTCAGGTCGGCGTAGGTGCGGAACGCCCACCAGATGCCGGTCGGCTGCCAGGTGCCGCCGCTCTGGGTGAGCAGGCCGGTCAGGTTGGGCGTCTCACAGCAGACCCAGTTGCCGCGCATCGCGTTCGTATACCCGGACTGGGCCAAGCGGGCCAGGTACCAGGTGGACTGCCCGGCGGTCTGCTGGTCTTGCGGCCCGAACTCGTTGGCAGACAGCGGGACCCGTGCGATCCCGTTCCCGGACAAGTCGCTGTTGATCGACTGCGCGACCGTGACCGGGTCGTCCCCGTCTCCTTCGAGGTGATTGGTGATCTCGTCCGGTACCGTTCCGGCGGACTTCACGTGTGCCAGCCAGGTCTGCCACTCGCCGGAGTTCTGCTGCGGCGTGAAGGCGACCGAAGGCCCGACGATCGTCGCGCCAGCGGCGACGCGACGGATCTCACGGAAGGCGGTATCCCACATCTGGAAGTACTGGGTGCTGTTCACGCCCCTGGTCCAGAAGGCCGAGATATCCGGCTCGTTCCAGATGTCGTACGCGAACTTGAGCCCGGAAGCCTGCAGCGCGCCCACCACCGTATCGATGAAGGTGACCCAGTTCGAGCAGTTGCCGTTGTCGCACGGGAACATCGTGTTGGACGGCTGGCCGCCATCCGCGCCGTAGACGTCGCTCAGGATCACCTGGTACTGCGCGTGGGTAAACCGCCTGGCCTGGGCGAGTATCTCGTTGATATCCGCCTGCGTACCGGAACCGTTCGTGTAGCCGTCGCCGATCCAGCCGCGGGACGCATGCCCGCCGCCTCGGTACGCGTTGAAGCCGAGCGGCAGCAGGAACTGGTCGGCCGGCTGGGTCGCGTCCTGGCTTACCCCGTACAGGAAGCCCTCGCCGACCCCGGTCGCTGGTCCTGTCACCGAAGCGAGGTTCACGCTCAGCGCCTGAGCTGCCGACGCGCTCTCGGCGCGTGCCAGCAGCGGTACCGCCAGCGCGACTACCAGACCGGCTGCCGCCGCGAGACGTCCATGTCTCGTTCTCGTCCGCATCTGACCTCCTCAGGTCCGGCGCCACCCGGCGGCGACGGGCATTCCGCCTGTGACCGGTCACATGTGACCGGTCACAATTCACCCAATCACGGCAGCGGGTAGCTCATTTAGGAAACGACCTCATTGTGAGCGCTAACAAATGGTCGGTCAACGGGCAGTTCGATCCAGCCGGCTCCCAGCCTCGCTCTGCCAGCACGTCCGGCTTCCGCCGGGTGAAAATTGCGGCTTCGGAGCTGGCTACGATCGAGTCGATGCGACATAACCCCGGCACAGTGGTCGTCCTGGCTGGCTCCGCGCCCGCACAGGTGCTGGCCGCGGTCGACCGTTCCATGAACGTCACGCTGATCCGCCCCGGGGAACCCGAGAACGGTGACAACCTCGCGGCCGCGGCCGACGCGCTCCAGCGCGCCGCCCGCGTCGCGTCACCGTACGCTCTCGTGTCCGCCGACCCGCTGGCCGGCATGGCCGCCGCCTGGCAGGCGATGTGGGATGTCTCCCAGCAGCCAGGTCCCGAAGAATTCGAACGCGAGGCGCTCACCGCCGTGACGGCATGGCGGGCCGGCAGGTTCGAGCTGCCCGACTACTACCTCACTCTCACCGCCGACCCCGCGGCCGGCCACGCCGACTTCTATCTGGGCCCGTTGCGCTCGATCCGCCCGCACCGAGTCGCGTTCGTGGCCGCCGCCGAGCCCGCTCAGCAGGCCGCCGGCGTCCTGCACGCCCTCGGCTCGCTGCGCCACGGCCCCTGGTGGCCGCCGCTGGCCGACGTCATCGAAACGGCCCGCGGCTTCTACCCAGCCACCCTGTAAAACCACACCGGAACAGCGTGAACCGGGGATCCCCCGAACGCAATAAGGCACTGATGGATGAGGACACGCTGGTCGCCCGCGTCGCGGCCGGAGACGACACGGCGCTCCGCGAGCTGTTCACGCGGCACGCGCCGATGCTCGCCGCCCGGCTCCGTGTCCTGCTTCCGGCGTCCGACGTGGAGGACGTGCTCCAGGAGACGTTCCTCGCCGCCTGGCGTGGCGCCGCGCGATACCAGCCGACCGGCGCGTACGCGGCGTGGCTGTGGGGGATCGCCCGCCGGCAGGCGGCGCTGCTGCTGCGCCGTCGCGGTCCGGCCGCGGCCCCGCTCCCCGAACTGGCAGCGGCGGACGACCCGACCGCGGCCGCGGCGTCAAGGATCGACCTGGCGCGCGCGATCGCCGCACTCGCGCCCGCCGAACAAGAGGTGTGGCGGCTGATGTACCTGGAAGATCTGCCGGTCGCCGAGGCGGCCCGGCTGACCGGAGTTCCGCCCGGCACGGTCAAGAGCAGGGCACACCGGGCGCGACGGCTGCTGCGGGCGGCGCTCACCGGCAACGAGGCAGCGGAAGGAGGTGCGCGATGACCGGCAACGATGACGTGGATCTCGACCGGGTGTGGCTCGGCATCGCCACCGAGGTATGGCGGCGACGTCCCGGTCGTGCCGAGCGGGTGGCCGGGCGGCTGCTGCGCTCGCCAGGCCTGGCCCGGGTGCTGTTCACCACGCCGTCGCTGCTGATGCCGTGGCTGATCGCCACCATCGTGGTGCTGGGCGCGGGAGTCGCGGCAACCCGGAGCAGCGGCCAGCCACTGGTGGCGCTGCTCGCCCCTGGCCTGGCCGCGGCCGCCATCGCGTACGCCTACGGGCCGGGCATCGACCCGGCGTGGGAGCTGTCGTGCAGCATGGCGGTCAGCGACCGCATGGTGCTGCTCGTTCGCGCGCTGGCGGTATTCGCGGTCAACGCGGTGCTCGGCTTGCTCGCTTCGGCGGTGTCCGGCGCCGTAGCGGCGGTCGCCGTTGGCTGGCTGATGCCAATGGCAGCGCTTTGCGCGCTGGCCTTGGCGGTGGCCACGGTGGCGCGGTCCGCGATCGCGGGGGCGACCGCGGGCCTGGCCGTCTGGGCGATCACCGTGCTGTCGGTGCGGGTAGCGAGCGGCCAGGTGACCGCCGTGGTGACCCGCGGTGTCCTCGTTCTTCCCTATCTGACGGTGGCGGCCTGCTGTGCGCTGGTCGCGGTCCACGCCACCCGGATCCCGAAAGGAACCTCACGATGAACGTCGACATCGCGGACCTGACCCGGCGATTCGGCCGGAACCAGGCGGTGGCTGGGGTCACCCTTCAAGCCGGGCCTGGTGTCTTCGGCCTGCTCGGACCGAACGGCGCGGGGAAAACCTCCCTGCTGCGCATGATGGCGACAGTGATCCCCCCGTCGTCCGGCACGATGCGACTGCTCGATCGCGACCCTGGCTCCTACGACTCGCGTCGGGAGATCCGCCGCAGGCTCGGTTACCTCCCGCAGAGCCTCGGCTACTACCCGGGCTTCACGGTGGCCGAGTTCGTGGAGTACTTCGCGCTGCTGAAGGACATGCCGCCGGGCCGGGTCCCCAAAGCGGTCGCCGGCGCGATCGAGCGGGTCGACCTCGGCGCCAAGGCGCGGGCGAAGCTGCGCACGCTGTCCGGCGGCATGCTGCGCCGGGTCGGCATCGCCCAGGCGATCGTCAACGGACCCGAACTCCTGCTGCTCGACGAGCCGACGGCGGGCCTCGACCCGGAGCAGCGGGTGCAGTTCCGCGCGCTGCTCCGCGACCTGGGCAAGCAGGCCACCGTGGTGGTGTCGACCCACCTGGTCGAAGACGTCGGCGCGGCCTGCACCGAGGTCGCGCTGATGGACGCCGGACGGATCGTGTTCCGCGGCACCCCGGCCGAACTCGCCGCCAAAGGCACCGACCAGGACACCGGCGACGCCCCCCTCGAGCGCGGCTACACCGCCGCGCTCGCGCAGGCTCGCGCACTCACGAGAACCCAGTGAGCGGGACCGGCCGCTAAGGGTCCGCAGCGCTCGAGACCGTGCCGCCCGCTGGGCCTGGCCGCCGGGTCTGGCCGTGTGCGCGCAGCCTGTGCCTGGAGTGCAGCGTGCGGCTACCGGGACAGGAGCGCACCCGCAGTCCGTCATCAACGTGGAAGATTTCCCCATCGTGGAAGACCGGCCCCCGTGAACAGGGGTCCCGCTACCACAAAGGGGAAAACCACCACGCTATCGAGGCCCATCAAACCAGCCGCCGGCCCACCGGGCAGCCAGCGACCCGGGCAAACCCCGGAATAAGCCAACGAGGTCCGAACAGGGGGGTAAGTGTCCGCAATCATTCCGGATCGCCCTCTGGGGCGGCGCGAGCCGGAAGAGCAGACACGCCGAAAGCGCATGCTATCCCGGAACGAATACATTCGTACCCGAAACTTCCACATAGTCCGGAATTCGCGTTGTAATCGGGCCCTCCGGGATCAGCGACTGCCTCAGCCCGCACCCACCCGCCTTCGCTCCTCGTCGTCACCGAGGACGGATTCGCGACAAATCCGCTCTTGACCGTGACTGGTGCGAATGTTACGTTCCACGCGTCGCGGCATTTCATGATAATCATCCGGCGCCATGCCGGAAGTGCTCGTGGGAGGGGCTTAGTAATGTCGAGACGGCTTATAGCGCTTCTGGCGGTAATCTTCGCATGCCTGGGTCTTGCGGCCGGCACGGGGCCCGAGGCCATCGCGGCGACCACCACACCCGCGAACTACCTCGGCGCCACCGGAATCCTGCCGCCCGCGACCGATGATGGGATCCTCTGCGAAGTTGGAGTGGATTACCCGCACAAGTCCATGCACGTCCCAACTACGGTCAACGTCAGCGCTGAAGTCGACTGCTCGGATCCAGTCACGCTGATCGACCTGACGGTCGACCTCTACCGCAACGGCGTGCTGGTCAATTACAACTTCTTCGCCAAGGGCCCCGGCAGCACTCTTATCGGACGCACACATGCGGACTGCGTTACCGGAAACTACACCGCCGAAGCGGACGTGACAGTTGATTTCCCGACTGGATTCCCGCGCGTCATTTCAGACACCTTCTATAGTCCCACGATCCACATCACCTGCTAGCTAGTCAGCAGCTCGGCCCGGAGGCTTGCCTGCCGTGACGGCCTGTATGGTGGATCATGCCCTTGAGCGACTTCCACCTGAGAGCGTCGATTGCCGTATCCGACATAGCGCAGGCGGTCGCGTTCTACGAGGGCAAGCTTGGTTTGCAGGCGCTGCAGTCCGGTCCCAGCGCCAAGATCGCGGGCGGCAGCCGCGTCTACGGCTCTGGCGGCGGCCCAGCGCTGAACGTGTACCAGTCCGTCACGGCGGGGAAGTCACCCGCGACAATGGCGACTTGGCATGTCGACGACATCGACCAGGTTGTTGCCGAACTAACCGCCGCTGGCGTCGACTTCGTCCGCTACGACGAGTACGACCACGACGCCAGGGGCATCACCGCGAGGGCTGGCGGTGGTCGCATCGCCTGGTTCCAGGATCCAGACGGCAACACGTTCGCCATCGAAGCTGACGCCTAGGCTGCTCTGACTAGATTCGAAAAAAATAATTAAATACGGCGCGGCGGAACGGCGGAGGCTCCGCGTCTCGTGTTACTGTTCGAGTAATGAGCAGGGACCGTGCAAGACCTCGAAACAGCACGGGCGGGGAGCCCGGGGGACAGCCCCGGCGCGGCCGCCCGGGCCTCGCGCTGGCCGGGCAGCTGGCCGCAAGCACATGCGGCACTGAACGTTCCCTGCGGCGACGTGCACCAAGTGGACAGCTGCGCTAACCGAGCGGCACGCGGCGTGCCCGGCTAAACTCCGCCGCCCGTGTAGATCGCGCCTGCCCGTCCGCTGTCGGTCAGGCCGATCTGCTTGTCGATACTGCGCGGGTCGGCACCGGCCAGCCGGGACATCCGCACTACAGCGTCGAGGCCGGCACGCAAGACCGCGTTCGCGTCGTCGTCGCGGCCAGCGGTGCTAGACAGCGCGCGACGCAGCGCGGCGAGC
>DASRFJ010000261.1:0-14456 GCA_035651595.1 Streptosporangiaceae bacterium
GGTACCTGCGTGGAGCGCGCGGACGTGCCGCCGCCGGGCGGTGATCCCGCTCGGCTGCACGGCACGCCGATCGGTCTGCGATACGCATGGCGGCACCCTGCGACGCTGTGCACCGAGGAGAACTCATGGTGATGCCGCTGGGCGGCTTCCAGTGCTTCGGCCGGATCGCGCGGGCGATGGGCTGCGACATACCGATGGAGCCCGACCCGAAGGCCGGCATCACCCTCACCTACCAGGAGTTTCTCGAGGGAGTCGCGGTGATGCGCGAGGTCGGGTTCCCGATCGAGCGGGACCCGGCGCAAGCGTGGCCTGACTTCGTCGGATGGCGGGTCAATTATGAGCGCGCCGCATACACAGTGGCCGCCGCAGTTTACGCCGCGCCGGCCCTGTGGTCGGGTCCGCGACGGCATCACACGACGCCAATCCCGCCCATCCGGCCGCCCCTTGGCCGGCCGCCTCAGTAGGCTCTCCGGCCGGTTTTCCGGGCCGCGACTTAAATGCACGTTCGTCCGTTGTTCACTTGCGCATGATCCGGGTTCGGGCGCACCCCATTCACCACGCGGCAACCTAACTAGCGCTCGATCAGCCTGGGGCTGGATTAAGACATGATGAAGATTTTAATTCGCGTTTACGTGGACAAATGGGGTGCGGGGCGCGGGGAGCGGCCGCTGCGGGCTCGCCAGGTATCCGGATCGGCATGACAAGGCGCCCGGCCGCTGGCATGCTGGAAGAAAGCTCGGTGTGTATCGAACTACGGGAGCTCTGAGGGCGGCTGTGGAGTGGACCGTAGCCGGTGGCGGTGCGGAACAGCTGTGGTCGCAGCGCTACAAGGCGAACAAGGCGAAGCTCGCATCTGGAGATCTGGTCCAGGTCACTGAGGTGGTCAGTGAACTGCTGAGACGAGACCTCAGCCGCGGGCTGTCCGCCGGAGAGCAGCGGATGCTGGCGAGGGCACGGCTCATCCTGCTCCGGGAGGGCTGACGCGTCAGCCCCGGATGATGCGCTTGATATCCATGCGGTTTTCCTTCGTTGTGTTAATTGAGCGTATGGCTGATGCGGGATACCGCGATGCCGGGTCATGGCCTGCACTCACGGCGGCCACGTCGGCCCGCTGGGCATTCTGTGCCTTGTTAACGTTAACGCACCGTCCTAGCTAGGCATTCTGCACGCTGTTCCAGCGGTACTTCCTGCGAATCTGCCGGACTCCGTCGAATCCTCGGGCCGGAGGTTCCTCCGGCATGATCCATTGCGGTTGGGAGGATCACTGGGATGATTGGCCGTGCGGTATTGACGGAGCCCAGCGGATAGTCCACAGTTCGGCTCAGGAGCGGGCACTCCTGCGGCGAGGATGAAAATTGCAAAAGCAGCGGCCCATGATCAATCAGAGTCTCCGTTGCAAACGTTTGGCGGCCGGTATGACCGAAGGTCAGGTGGCCGAAGAAGTCGCGCGGCTCGTATCTGCCCAGACAGGTCGTGACCTCGCGATCGACGGAAACTACGTGTCCAAGCTGGAGCGGGGCGTCATCACCTGGCCAAACCGCTCCTATCGAGCGGCATTCCGCATGCTGTTCAACGCGTTGAGCGACGCCGAGCTGGGGTTCTACCCCAGCAGGACCAGGAGGGACGCGGAGCGGTGGCTCACGCCGTCCGACGGCGGCGGCACCTGGAGCGTCCTGCGTGCACGGTCATGAGCCACCGCGCCGAACAGTGCCGCGGGTACGCACCCGCACAGCGTGCCGACGGCCAGACGCGAGGCTATGCCGCATCCGCGGGACTCGATCACAGAACATTTACCGAGCCCACCACCGAATGAAAGCAGACGCATATTTAGACGCTTTGTATCCAATAATTGGCGGCGGCACAGCGGATTTCCCGATCAACTAAGCGCGCTTCGGTAGCGCGACATTGCCTCGGGTGATCGTTTGCCACAAACCGATCAATTAGCTAGCACCAGAGGAAATCAAATTGCCATTTCATCAGCTGGCGGTTCCGGGAGGATTATGAAATGCGGGCCATACGAATGAGTGCGCGAGGGGCAAATAGCTCCCGTAAGAAAGGCAGAGCGACTGGTAGCGGCAGGCTGCGGGGCCTGCGCTGGGTGCCGGTGCCGCTGGCGGTGCTCGTCGCGGTGCTTGGCCTGCTGGTCGCGGGGTCCCTGCAGGGCCGGGCCGCCGCTGTCCAGGCCAGCGAGCCAAACGTGGCGGGCGGTATCGGCCTGCACGTCGACACGATGGTGTGGATGAGCAACGACATGGTCGGGTCGGGGGCACCGCAGGCCGCACCTCCGCCGGCGGACTCGCCACAAGAGTTCCAGATGCCCGACAGCATGATGCCAGGCATGCAGCCGACCGGCGACAACCGGCTGCGCATCGAGGTCGACCTCAGCAACGTCGCGAACACCGAGGAGCAGTACGCGACAACCGACTTCACCCTGTCCGGCCCCGGCGGGAAGACGTGGAAGGTCAACGGCCAGGAGCACAGCGCTCAGCCGGCGTCAGCGGATCTCCAGCCCGGGTTCAAGACGACCATCGACTTGTATTTCGATCTTCCGGCAGCCAACACGAAGAACCTGATCCTGCACTGGTCGCATGGCGGCCGGACGATATCCATGCCGGTCAACACCAGCAACGGCTCGATGCCGATGCAGATGTGACGACATCGCAAGCCCCGCAAACCTTTACCGAGGAACGCCTATGTCACTACCGCTCTGCCCATCCAACCGGCACGTCCGCATCTGAGAGGAAGTGTTCATGTCATCTGCTGGCAGATCCCCGCGCACACGTCCGCGGCGGTTCGGGGAGGTGGTTTTGCTGGCGCTCGTGCTGAGCCTCAGCCTGGCCGGCTCCGCGCTGCTCACCCGCACCATACTCAATCCCGTGGCCCGCGGGTCTACTAACGGGCCACCGGGTCTCCTGATCAGCGTGCCGCTGGCCGTGCTCGCGGCATGGGCAGGCATCACGGTCGCGTCCATGATGGACCTGGATGGACGCGGCTGGGTTGCGGCTTTGAACAAGGCCGCACTGGTGTCGCTCAGCTTCACGGCGCTGACGGCCGGATTCGGGATCGAGTCCGCGCTGATGAGCGCGGCAACCAGCCTCCCCGCCGTCTTCGTGGTCGCGTTCGCGCTCGGCCACTGGCGAGCTAGATACGCCGAGGATCCACCGCTGCCGGCCGAGCGGAAGGGAAGGTTGCCGCAGTTCATGTACATCGTGGCGGCCCTGTCGCTCATCGGCTTCGCGTTCAGCGCCACCGGCATGGCCAGCGCGGGCGCGGCGACGAGCACGTCGGCGCCGGTCACCGCCACCACGAACCCGTGTACGAACGCGCCGCACGACACGTTCAACATCTCGGCGATCAACGTCAACATGCCGCTGAACAAGTTCGGCGTGCACGACCCGAACGGGTTCATGTACGTGCTCAACTCGAGCATCTCCGCGGTGCGGGCAGAAGAAGCATCCCAGCAGGTGTCGTCCGGGCTCGGCGATGACCCGATCCAGCCGCTGGTGATCCGCGCCCACGAGGGTGACTGCGTCACGGTCAACCTCACCAACGCGACCACGTTCGGGGTGCAGGCGATGGACCAGCCGCCCGCACCGGACCCGGCGGATGGCTGCAACAACGGAACAAACCCGCCGTTGAACCCCAACGGCCAATGCGACGGCAGCCTGGCGCGCACCGCGCCAGAAAACATCTCGTGGAACGCGGATGGCCTGCCCGGCCTGAGCGCGAACGACGTGTCGACCGACGTGGGCCAGAACACTGACACCACCACGGCGCCCGGCAAGACGTCGAGCTACACCGTCTACATGGACCCCGCCCTCGGCGAGGGTGCCCACGTATTCCACACCACGGGCGACACTCACGAACTCCAGGGCCACGGACTGTTCGGCGCGATCATCTCCGAGCCGAAGGGATCACAGTGGCTGGACCCGTACCACAGCAACGCGCCGCTCGCCAGCGGCTGGGACGCGACGATCCAGATGCCGTCCGGTCCCAGCTTCCGCGAGTTCGCGCTGCTCTTCCACGAGATCGGCGACGAAGGCTACCGGCAGATCTATGAGAAGACCGGCGCTACCTGCAACACCGCCGAGGGCGAAGTCCAGTCTGGTGTCGGGGTCAGCCCAGCCGGGTGCGAGCTTCCCGTGGTGGACAAATTCACCGACGCCTACCGGCCATGCAGCAAGGCCATCAACTACCGCAGCGAGTGCTTCTTCGAGCGCGAGGTCACCCAGAAGAACGCGGGCTTCGTTCCCGACGAGGCACAGGACTACGGTTCGTACACCAACGGTGACATGGCCACGCCGCGGCCGGAACTCTATGTCGGCGACCCCTACAAGATCCGCCTGATCAACGCCGGCTCGGAGATGGGTCACGTCTTCCACGAGCACGGCGGCGGCATCCGCTGGGTCCGCAACCCAGGC
Organism: Streptosporangiaceae bacterium; assembly: GCA_035651595.1. Lineage (GTDB taxonomy): Bacteria > Actinomycetota > Actinomycetes > Streptosporangiales > Streptosporangiaceae > JAFARZ01. Next base: position 4,422 of record DASRFJ010000261.1, read on the forward strand.
GCCACCAACCCGGACATCGCGGGCGGGCTGGAGAAGTTCCCGCCGGTCACCAAGGATTCGATCAGGCTCGACTCGCAGACGATCGAGCCGGGCGAGTCCTACGACCTGGAGACCGAGTGCGGTGCCGGCGGCTGTCAGCAGGCCGCGGGCGACTTCCTCTACCACTGCCACATCGCGGCACACTATGACTCCGGGATGGTGGGCTTCATCCGGGTGTTCGACACCGCGCAGTCGTTCCTGTCTGGTGTCCCTGGCCGCGCGGCCAAGCCGACCGCGGTCAACTCGGCAGGCCTGATCGGCAAGGTGATCGAGGGCAAGACCGTCGTCCCGCAGTCCCAGCTGACCAACCCGAGCACACAGGTCTCGCTGGAGAGCCTGGTCGAGGGCCAGCTTCCGCCCCCCGGAGCCCGGCTGAACTCGCAGGACGCGACCGTATGGGACTGGGTCAAGAGCGGCACCGCTTCGGCGCCGGTCTACCTCGGCGAGCCGGAGGACACCCACTCCTGGGCGGACTACACCGCGCCCAACCCGGGACAGCGGCCGCAGATCATGTTCGACCCCAGCAACGGCAGGTACGCGTGGCCGCTGCTGCAGCCTCACCTGGGCATGCGACCACCGTTCTCGCCCAACGGCCACGGCGGGGCGCCCTGGCTCGGTAACACGACCAGTTCGACCCGACCCGACGGACTGTGCCCGGCAGGCGCGCCGGTGCGCACGTACAACATCACCGCGATCGCAACTCCGATCACGGATCAGACCGATGCCGGACGGACTCCCGCCGGGAGCCCCATCGACCCGACAACCGACCAGAACGGAGAGATCTTCGTCCTCAACCAGAACGTGGCGGCGACGCAAAGCGGCGCCATGCAGGCGGTTCCGCTGGCGCTGCGATCCGATGTCGGCGACTGCGTAGCCGTGACGCTGACCAACGCGCTGAACCCGTCGACAGCCGCGCCGCTGGAGGCCACCAACGAGGAAAACGTCTACCGCAAGGCCAACATCCACATCCACTTCGTGCAGTTCGATCCGCAGGCCTCTGACGGCGTGATCACCGGCCTGTCCTTCGAGCAGTCCGTGCGGCCGATCACCGCCGGCGAGCCAGGCGAGACCACGCTCACCGCTGCCGCGGCGAAGGGCGCCACGCAGATCTCCGTCGCCAGCACCACGGGCCTGCGCACGGGTATCAGCGTGGAGATCGGTCAGGGCAAGCCCGACACCGAGGTCGCCACGAAGATCACCGCGATCAGCGGCAACACGCTGACGCTGAACGCACCGCTCCAGAACGCGCACGCGTCGGGCGAGCCGACCGGAGTCGAGTTCGTGCAGTACCGCTGGTACAGCGACGTCGACGACGGCACGGTCTTCTTCCACGACCACGTGGACGCGCTGAGTTCCTGGGGCCACGGCCTGTTCGGTGCGCACATCATCGAGCCGGCGGGCTCTTCCTTCCATGACCCGGTGACCGGGGCGTCGATCGCCAGCGGCCCGATCGCCGACATCTACACCACCGGCTCGGCGGGCTTCGGCGAGAAGGGTGACTTCCGCGAGTACGTGCTCTGGCAGCACGAAGGCATAACGACTGGTGGCTCACCGCAGGGCTGCCAGAACGCCAGCTTCAACCTGCGCGCGGCACCGCTCATCGCCCGAGACCCTAACGCGGCCAACCCCGCCAACGCCAACGGACCCGACGTCAGTACGCCGGACACGGTCGGCAACTACAACATGGGATTCGAGGCCCATGAAGAACCGGCGGGAGCGGACCGGGTGGATTGTGCCAACGTCGGTACGTCCAACGATCCGTACGTGTTCTCCTCGGTCGCCCATGGTGATCCGCCGACACCGCTGCTCAAGGCCTACGTCGGCGACCCCGTGGTGATCAGGCAGGTGGGCCTGGACGAGCAGGTCGGTGACCTCCGGATCACCGGTCACCGGTTCGCCGAGGAACGGTTCGACCCGAACGCCCCGCTCACCGACGCGGGCACGGCCGGGATCTCCGAGAAGATGGACTACGTCATCGAGGGAGGCGCGGGCGGAGACCGGCACCTGCCCGGCGACTACCTCTACTACGCCGGCAAGAGCCAGAACCTGGAGAGCGGTGCCTGGGGCATCTTCCGGGTGATGAACACGCTGCACACGTCGGGACCGAACGCCCTGGAGGCGCTGCCCGACCGGACGGCGCCGCCGAGCGGAACCGGGTTCCCGACGCTGACCACGACGGGCAAGGCCCCGCCCGCCGCGCCCAACGGGCCAGGCACCGGAGCATGCCCGAACAACGCACCTGTGCGAAGTTACGATGTGTCGATCTTCAACGGCGTCACGTTCGACGCGGGACAGCCAGGCGAGAGTGACAACGACGCTCCGGGCAGCACGGGCTCCTGGGGAATGATGTACTCGCTCAGCTCCGACGAGTCCGCCATCAAGGCAGGCACCAAGCCGGTCCTCCCGCTGGTCATCCGGGCCAACGCCGGGGACTGCCTGCGGGTGACGCTGCACAACGATCTCCCTGTCGACAACTGGACATGGACATGGGGCTCAGGCACTACCAGAGCCGGGTTCAACATCGGGAATGTCATCTACGACCCGCTGCAGTCCTACGGGGCCGCCATCGGGTACGACCCTGACACGACCGTGGCGCCCGGCAGTTCCCGCCTCTACTCCTACTACGTAGACAAGGAACTCGGTACAAACCTGATCCTCGACATGGGCAACGAGTCGTCCTGGCGGGATGGCGCTTACGGCGCCCTCATCGCCGAGCCGGCCGGCTCGAGCTACGCCGATCCGTTCACCGGCCAGCCGCTGCAGTCCGGCGTCTTCGCGGACATCTTCCCCGGCAGTGGCGGACCCGCCCCGTTCCGTGAGAACGTGACGATCTTCAGCGACCGGGAACCGCTGCTCGGCCACGACATCATGATTTACTACCTCGACTCCGACCATTCCTACATCGACTACAACGAGCAATCGCTCACCCAAGAGGAAGGAGACAGCCTCACCCAGATCAACCTCTGGCAGGCCAAGAGCGATGCCGCTGTGGCCGTAGGCAACGGCGCGGCCAATCCACAGGATCCGACGACGCCGGTATTCGAGGCGTTCCCCAACGATCCGGTCCGATGGCGGATAGCGGACGCGGCGGGCGACGACCCGATCTCGTTCCAGGTGTCCGGTGCCTCGTTCCCGCTTGACCATGGCGTGACGGGCAGTCAGCTCGTCGAGGCCAGGGCCTTGCTGACCGGTGAGACGTTCGACGCGTACCTCGTCGGCGGCGCCGGCGGCGCGACGGGCGCGACCGGTGACTACGAGTACAACATCGGCCGTACACCGATGATCAAGTCTGGTGACTGGGGCGTCTTCCGAGTGCTCCCGTTCACCGCGGCCAGCGCGACCGGCGGCATGCATCTGCAGAAGCTGTGACGTGCTGAACCGTTAACCGTGCGCTGCCGCCCCGGGTCCGCCGCCCTGGGGCGGCAGCGCCACCCAGCTAAACCCCGAACTCCCGCCCCGGAGAGGACGATCTGTATGTCTGCCGCCATCCGCGTACGTGCGCTCGGCCGGACGGCAATCGTCGGCGTCATCGCGACCGCCGGCCTGCTGCTGTCCGCGATCCCAGCGCTCGCTCACATCACCGTCACTCCGGGTTCGGTCCAGGCGGGTTCGACCGCGGTGCTGACCTTCCACGTCCCGAACGAGGAGTCCACCGCCGACACCGTCAAGGTCGACGTGCAGATTCCGACCGACCACCCGATCGCCCAGTTCCTGGTCAAGCCGGTGCCGGGCTGGTCGGTCTCGGTAAAGACCGTCAAGCTGGCGAAGCCACTCGTGACCGACGACGGGCAGTTCACCCAGGCCGTCTCGGAGGTCATCTGGTCCGGCGGGCAGATCGCGCCTGGCCAGTTCGAGGACTTCAGCGTGTCCGCCGACCCGCTGCCCGAGGGAGTCAGCCAGCTGGTCTTCAAGGCTATCCAGACCTACTCCAACGGTGACGTCGTGCGCTGGATCGACCTGTCCCAACCCGGCAAGCCCGAGCCGGACCATCCGGCACCGGTGCTGACCCTGACCGCCGGGGCCGCGGCGGCGCCGCCGGCCTCCGGCACGTCCGTCTCGGCCACGTCGGCCGCCGCGCCCGCCGCGGTGACGACCGGCTCCGACGACACGGCGCGCGACATCGCGATCGGCGGTGTCGTGATCGGCCTGCTCGGACTGGCTCTGGCCGGACTGGCCTGGCGCCGGGGCAGGGCCGCTGTGGCACCGTCGGCACCCGACCTTGACGGAAGTGACCTCGCCATGGCCACCGCGCCGGTACCTGAGCCGCGGAACGGCACGCAGCCCAAGCGAGCAGACGTTCCCGCCCGGCAAGCACCGAGTCGCAAGGGTGCTGGCAACCGCCGCCAGACCCGTCGCTGACGGAGGCTGTCATGCTCCGTCGAGCCGGTTACCTGCTGGCCGCCCTGGTTCTCGCCGGGATGGGATTGCTGGCCACGGCACCAGCCGCCTTGGCCCACGCGACGCTGGAATCGACCAGCCCGGCCGACGGAACGGTCGTGCGCACCGCGCCTGCCACGGTGACCGCGACGTTCGACGAGCAGGTCGGTGTCAGCACCGACAGCCTGCGAGTGTTCGCGCCCGACGGCCGGGAGGTGGACAACGGCCAGACGACGCACGGCAGCGTGCCTCAGCAGATCACGGTCGGCCTCCAGACCGGTCTCGGGCGCGGCACCTACACCGTCGCCTGGCACGTGGTCTCGGCCGACTCGCACCATGTGCAGGGGGCGTTCACGTTTTCCGTCGGCGCGCCAAGCAGCACCGTGGTGAATCCCAACGCCATCGGCCCGTCGGGAGGCAGCGGGCTGACCAACTTCGCATTCGGCATCGTACGAGGCCTGGCCTTCGCCAGCTTCGCGGTGCTGATCGGCGCGGTCATGTTCGTCATCTGCTGCTGGCCCGCCGGAGCGAGCCGACCCGGCATGTTGCGGCTGGTCATGGGCGCGTGGAGCGGACTCGCTGCCGCCACCCTGGCCGCTATCTTGCTGCAGGGCGTCTACGGCGCCGGTCAGGGGCTCAGCCACGTGTTCTGGCCAGACGTGCTGCATGCCACCCTGTACAGCCGCTACGGCCGCGCCCTCGGCGTGCGGCTGGTGCTGGTGGTGGTGGCCCTGATCGCATTTTCCGTCACGCTGGGGTCGCTGCCGGCCGCGAGCCGCCGGGCCCGTCTGGTGGCCGGGGCGGTCTGGTCGGCGCTGACGATCGGGCTGGCCACTACCTGGGCAATCGCGGATCACGCCGGGACCGGCATCCAGGTGCCGCTCGCCGTGCCAGCGGACGTCGTCCACCTCACCGCTGTCGCCGTCTGGACCGGCGGACTGGCGACGCTGGTGACGATCGTGCTGCGCCGTCCGGTGTCGTCAGGCGTAAACCCGTCGGGCGCCAGCCGGTCGGGCGTCAACCGCAAGGAACGGCGGCACTATCAGGCCGCCACCGCCGAGGCGGCGCGTGCGGTATCCCAGTTCTCCCCCATCGCCCTGTGCTGCGTCGTGGCCATCGTGATCACCGGCACCTACCAGGCGTGGCGCGGTGTCGGACTGAGCTGGGGCGCGCTGTTCGACACCACGTACGGGCAACTGCTGCTGGTGAAGATCGGTGCGATATGCGCGCTGGTCGCACTCGGGAACCTCGCCCGCCACCGAGTCCAGCGGCTCCGGGCTCCGGTGGCCGCGATAACCGCCGCCCAGGCCATCCCGGTCAAGCAGATCGCCCAGCCGGAACGCGTGACGATCAAGGCGGGCGCGCGGGGCCGTGGCGGCAACGGCAACCACGGTTCGCGATCAGCGCGGACTGGCATGCCCAACGGCGGCACGCCAGACGACGGCACGCCAGACGACGAGGCGCAGCTGAACGCCGACCAGGCGACCATCACCCTCAGACGGCTGCGCTGGTCGGTCTCCGTGGAGGTCGCGATAGTGACGGTCGTGCTCGCGGTGACCGCGGTGCTGGTCAACACGCCCACCGCGCGGGAGACCTACACTCCCCCGGCGACCGCGTCCGCCGCGTTCAGCACCGGCGGTCCGCAGGGATCCGGCACCGTCCGCGTCACGGTGACGCCGGCCCGGCTCGGCCCGAATGAGCTCCGCCTGTCGGTCACCAACACCAAGGGTCAGCCGTACCGCCCGCAAGAGGTCGATGCGGTCCTGTCCCTGCCCGCGCGCAACCTCGGGCCGCTGCCGGTCAAGCTCAGCACGTCGCAGGCCGGGACGTACCTCAGCGCACCAGTCATCGTGACGCTCACCGGACAGTGGCAACTGCAGATCACGATCCGCAGCGACGCCTTCGACGAAACCACCATCACCATCCCCGTCCCCGTGCACTAATGCGCGCTGGTGCGCCAGCCCGCCAATGCGCCAGCCCGCTCACAGCGCCAGCCCGCCCACGGCATGTCGCCCCCGGTTTCGGCCGCGGCCCTCCAGCCCCGCGCCATATCCGGATATGTGACATTACTTCGGGCGCACCGCCAGGGCGGCCCGATTATTGCGGACACTTACCCCCCCGATCTGGGGGGGTAAGTGTCCGCAATCATTCTGGATCGCCTCCCGGGAACAGCGCGAAGCCGCACATTCCGGCAGCCCACACCGGCCGGGCAGCGACGGACTACGAGTTGCACCCGCAGCCGCAGCCACTCGGGCAACTGCACGATGAACCATGTCCGCACGAGCAATCACGCACCGGAAATCACCCCTCTCTGGCCAGAATCCTTATTTCAGCTGACACCGATAATCAATTGCAGCACGGCGGAAAGAAATGTGCAGCGATCCCCTCAGCTACACTCTTCTAACCTCGCGGAATACCATAAATAATGCAATGACTGGAAATATGAGGGCGAGGTCGAGCCGATGGTGCTCCTCCCCTACCGGGCCGCCGAACGCTCGCCTTCCCGCACCGGCACATCGGGTAACGCTCGCCGGCGGACGGTGCGGGCGAGCATGAGAATGCTCGCGACGATGCCCAGCGTGCCGAGGGTCATCAGCCGCGGGTCGGACTCGTGAACCCCGTAGAGCGCCCAGCACGACAGTTCGCCGCCGATGAGCAGCCAGGTACCCCGCGAGATTCCGGTGGGCTGCGCGGTCCGGTACGCGGTCCAGATCGAGGGCGCCACCTGGATCGCGAACGCGGCGGTGAGCAACATGCCCAGACCGATGCGGCCCGCGGCAACGAACGCCGTGATCAGCACCGCCGACCATGCCGTGATCAGCGCGGCAGCCGTCCGCGTGGCCGCACGGCGGCAGGCGGGCATCATGGCCAGTACACCGGCGAGGATGACGGCGGACAAGGCGGGGACCAGGGCACCCCAGAACCCGGACAGCACGAAATAGCCGAACCAGGCGGCGTTGTTGACGCTGGTCAGCGCCGCCCACAGCCACGAGACGCCGGTCGCATCGCCGGTCGTCCGCACCTTGATGATCTGCGGCAGGAACTGCGGGATCGCGAGCACGGCCGCGGCGACGGGCACGTAACCAAGCAGGTCAGTCACGGCCCCACGGTAGGAAGCGGCCAGGTTCCCGGTCTTGGACAAGATTGCTGCGGGCTAGATTGAGGTTGTGGGGAGAGCGCGAGTCGCACGCCTGCCCGACCTGGGCGGCCTGGAGCTGTTCAGCGCGACGCTGAGCGAGTTCTCGTTCCGCCCGCACGCGCACGAGGAGTTCTTCATCGCCCTCACCGAAGACGGCTGTGTCATGCCCACCTACCGGGGAGCCAGCCACCTGCTCGGCGCCGGCGATCTGCTCGTGCTCAACCCCGAAGAGGCCCATGCCGGCGGCCCGCCCGCCGAGGGATCCTGGACCTACCGGGCGCTCTACCCGAGCCGGGACCTCATGCGCGAGATCGCCGCGGAGTTCCCCGCGGGCAGGCTCACCACGGGCAGGCTCACCGTGCCCGAATTCGGCCGGGACATCGTGCGAGATCCGGCGGTGGCGGCATCGCTGCGCCGCTTTCACCGGCTCACCGAATCACCCGGGTCCAGCATGCTCGAACGCGAAACCCAGCTGACGCGCGCCCTCGCCCTGCTCACCGGCCGCCACGCCAGAACGCCCCGCGAACCCAGACGACCAGGCCGCGAACCTCAGGCGGTCCGCCGCTGCATGCAGTACCTGGCCGAACACGTGACACATAACGTCACGCTGCGCGAACTGGCCGAGATAACCGGGCTGAGCGCCTTCCACCTGTGCCGCGTCTTCCGGGAATCGGCGGGAATGGCGCCGCACGCCTATCAGACCCAGCTTCGCGTCCGGCATGCCAAAGACCTTCTGCTCACCGGACAGCCGATCGCGCTCGCCGCGACAGAGTCGGGCTTCTACGACCAGGCGCACCTCACCCGCTACTTCAAGCTCATCGTCGGCGTTCCGCCCGGCCGGTTCCTGCGGGACGCGGCGGTGAGCAGCGGCGGCTAGCAGCCGATCACAGATACGGGTCGAGCAGGCTGGCGGATAGCTCCGGGTCCTCGACGTGTGCGTTGTGACCGAGGCCGGGAAGCGTGACCACCGGAGTGCCCAGCTCAGCCAGCTGTGCATCGGTGTTCATCGGATCGTGCTCGCCACGGGCCAGGGTCACCGGAGCCCGCGACCGTGTCACCAGCGCCGCCATATCGGGCGCCCCGACCCCGAACGCGCCGTGGTCCAGGGCCAGCCGCCATCTCCCATCCTGCTCGACCAGCCCGGCGGCCACGGCCGGATCGTCAGCGGCCCGAAGGCCATCGAGGCCGGCCACCCGCAGGTGGCGGGCTGCCGCCTCTGCTTTCGTCGCGAACCAGGCCGGCTGGCGTCGGGCCACGGCCTGGGCCCGGCTCAGCTCATCATCGGTCCAGACGACCTTGATCCCGAGGCCGACGACCGCCCGCACCGGCACATCGGACCCGCGGCCGGCCAGGGCGAGGCCGACCACGCCGCCAAGCGAGTGGCCCAGCACGACAACCGGGGAACCGGGCGGGACGATGTCCGCCACCGCGGCGGCCAGGCCGTCGAAAGAGTAGGCGGCGAGCGGTGGCGAGCCGCCATGGCCGGGCAGGTCCGGTGCGAGCCAGCGCCCCGGCCAGCGGCGCGCGAGCACCGGCCGCCACCCGTTCCACACATCGCTTGTCGCGCCAAGTCCGTGCAACAGCAGCAGCACCCGGACTCCGCTGCCGCCCTCGAGAACCCGCGGAACCCGCGGATCAGCCACCATACCGGCAGTCTGCCATGCGAGGTCAGATCCAGCCGTTGCCGATCCGGTACCACATGTGGGCGAGCCAGTCGGAGTACGGGATCACCTTGGCGGCGAGGATCGGATAAAAGTAGTAGAACATCAGCAGCACGGTGATCAGGTAAGCACCGGCGATCGCCGCTCCCCCGGCGCGGCGCAGCAGTGTGGCCTCGGCTCTGCCGACGATCAGCCCCAGGCAGAGGGTCAGCGACAAGATCAGGAACGGCTCGAACTCGAGGGCGTAGTAGAAGAACTTGGTCCTGGACACCAGCGGGAACCAGGGCAGCCAGCCCGCGGCCACGCCGCACAGCACCGCGCCGGCCCGCCAGTCCCGCAGCAGCAACCACCAGCACAGGCAGAAGAACAAGGCCAGGATAGAGCCCCACCAGATGGCCGGCGTGCCCAGCGCCAGGACCTCCTGGGACCACGACGAGCCGACGCAGCCGGTCTTGGGACAGTCGTTCGCGGGCCCGCCGAGCGGGCTGACGTAGCCCTGGTAGTACAACGCGACCGGTCTGGTCATCACCAGCCAGTCCCACGGCTGGGACTGATAGTGGTGCGGGACGCTCAGCCCGAGGCCGAACTCGATCGCCTGCAAGTGGTACTCGTACAGCGAGTACAGCGCGGAGACGCCCGGGGTCCGGACGCCGTTGAGCCGACCGAGGTCACGGTCGTACCCGGTGCCGGTGATGAGCCAGTTGGACCAGGTGGCGATGTAGACGGCGAACGGGATGACCAGGTAGGTGACGGGCAGCCAGAGCACGTCCCTGGTGAAGGTGCCGTACCAGAACGCGCGCAGCCCGGCCGCGCGGCGTG
>DASRFJ010000262.1:0-10561 GCA_035651595.1 Streptosporangiaceae bacterium
CCGCCACCCGCACGATCTGGCACCCCGCCGCCGTCAGCTCCGCGATCTGCTGCAACGTCGCATTCACATTCGCCGTCAGCGTCGTGGTCATCGACTGCACCGACACCGGCGCACCCCCGCCCACCAGCACACTGCCGACCTTAATCTGGCGAGAGACCCTCCGCTGAGCCAGCGGCGCCGCCGGCACCGCGGGCATACCGAGGTCAGTCATCAAACCCCCATCCGAGGCGGCGGGCGGGGCGCTCGCCGCATTCCCTGTACTCATCCATTGTCGCATCCAGCGCACTGAGATCCCGGCCTCACTCTGACGGGCGTGTCAGCGGTACCTCTCCGCTACTGGCCAATGCTCACCGGGTTCACGATGTCGGCGAACAGCACGATGACGCTGAAAACGGCCAGGATCGCGAACAGCCCGACCATGACCGGTATCACCTTGCCGATGTCGACGTGCCCCGGATCCGGGCGGCCGCGCGACCGGGCGTACCAGCCGCGCAGGCTCTCCCAGCCGATGACCGCGGCGAGCCCTCCGTCGAACGGCATCAGCGGCACTATGTTGCCCAGGGCGAGGATGAAGTTCAGCTCGGCGGCCAGCGCCACGATGATCTCCGCCTTGCTGCGCCAGCCGACGTCCGCGGAAACCGCCTGGCTGGTCTGCTGGCCGAAGGTGACCACGCTGGCGACCTGGCCGCCGGTCTCGGTAGACCGCTGCTTGCTGAACAGCTTGCCGGCGGAAGACGGCAGGTTCGAGAGCGCATGGCCCATGCCGCTGAATATCTGGCTGGTGAACGACCCGGCGAACTTAGCGGCGCCCAGCGGGCTCGCGACCTGGAACGCGGTGACCGGCGAGACCCCCATGTAGGCGCCGGGCCGGCCCTTGACTTGCGCCAGCTTCACGTGCTTGGTCAGCAGCTGACCATCGCGTCGTACCGTGACCGAGACCTCGGAGCCGGGCTTACCGGCCTTGATCAGGGGGCCGAGGGTGGTCCAGTCGCTCACCGGCTTGCCGTTGTACGCCACGACCGTGTCCCCGGCACGCAGCCCCGCGGCAATGGCCGGCGACGGCGTCTTGGATCCGCCGCACCCCCCGTTGTCCAGGGCGGTGACGCTGGCCGCGACGCACGGGGACACGACGCCGAGCTGGGTGGTGTTGTCGTTCGCGATCCCGATGGTGAGGGCGAGGCCGATGAGCAGTACGAACGCCAGAACGAAGTTCATGATGACCCCGGCGTAGAGCACGACGATCCGCTGCCACCTGGGCTTGCTCCGGAAGGACCTGGGCTCGTCGTCCGGGTGATGCTCCTGGTCGAGCGAGTGCATGCCGATGATCTTGCAGAAGCCGCCTACCAGCAGCGCCTTGACGCCGTACTCGGTTTCGCCGCGGCGGAAGGACCACAACGTAGGCCCGAAACCCACGAAGAACCGGGTGACCTTCATGCCGAACTTCTTGGCCGTCAGGAAGTGCCCGAACTCGTGCACCATGATCGAGAAGCACAGGACGAGCAGGAAGATAACCCAGCCGAGCAGGCCCACCCTGTCGCCCTCCTCATCAGACGTTCAGCTCCCGCGCCCGCCGACGGGCCCAGTCATCGACGGCGAGCACCTCGGCGACCGACGTCACCGCCGAACGCGCACCGTCATGCTCAGAGACTATCCGTGCCACGGTGTCAACAATCCGCGGGAAGCTGATCCTTCCCGCCAGGAAGTCGGCCACACATGCCTCATTCGCGGCGTTGTATACGGCCGGGGCGGTCCCGCCGGCCGAAGCGGCGAACCGCGCCAGCGACACCGCGGGGAACGCTGAGTCGTCCAGCGGCTCGAACGTCCAGGACGCCGCCGCCGAGAAGTCGAGGCGCGGCGACGCGTCGGCCACCCGGTGCGGCCACGCCATGCCCAGCGAGATCGGCAGCCGCATGTCGGGCGGCGAGGCCTGAACGATCGTCGCCCCGTCCAGATACTCCACCATCGAGTGCACGATCGACTGCGGGTGCACCACCACGTCGATCCGGTCCAGCCCGAAGCCGAACAGCAGATGCGCCTCGATGACCTCGAGCCCCTTGTTCACCAGCGTGGCGGAGTTGATCGTGACCAGCGGGCCCATGTTCCAGGTGGGATGAGCGAGTGCCTGAGCCGGGGTTACCGTGCCGAGCCGGGACCGAGGCCAGCCGCGGAACGGGCCGCCGCTGGCGGTGAGGATCAGCCGCCGGACTTCGGAGCGAGCGCCGGCCCGCAGACACTGCGCGAGCGTGGAGTGTTCGGAGTCGACCGGCACGATCTGGCCGGGCTTGGCCCGGGAGGTGACCAGCGAGCCGCCGACGATCAGCGATTCCTTGTTGGCCAGCGCCAGCGTCCGGCCGGCGTCCAGCGCCGCCAGCGTCGCGCGCAGGCCCGCCGCCCCGGTCACCCCGTTGAGCACCACATCACAGGGCCAGGCGGCGAGCTCGCAGACGCCCTCCTCGCCGGGCAACAGAGAATATTCAGCACGAGAACCCGACGTCGTTCCGGCGGAAAGGAACGAGAGCGAGGAACGGACGGAGGGGACCGCGGCCGCGTCAGCCACCGCCACCGCGGCCGGGGCGAACTCGGCGACCTGCTCAGCGAGCAGGCCGGGGTTGCCGCCGCCGGCGGCGAGCCCGACCACGCGGAACAAGTCAGGGTTGCGGCGGGCGATGTCCAGCGCCTGCGTGCCGATCGACCCGGTGGAGCCCAGGATGACGATGTCGCGTGGCCAGCGTTCGGTGTCTTCCACGTGTCCCATCTTGCCAGGGGCCGCCGCCTCGTTCCGAGGGCGGCGGCCAGGGGCTGTCACCCCGCCACTCCCGTGACGGGGTGACAGCCCGCGCGAACTACTGGTCCAGTTCCTGAGCTCCCTTGATGATGGCCTTGCAGAGTGCGGTCTCGGCCTGCGGCAACGGCACCGGGGTGTTGCTGAAGGCGGCCGCCTCAAGCTGGGCCTTGATCTTCAGGGCCAGCGCGTCCCGCGTGCGCTCCAGGATGGCGAGCCCGGCGTTGACCTTCTTGTACTGGAGGTCGAGCGCCGTCGAGGACTCAACCGCCTTGGTCGACGCGTCCAGGGTGTACGCCCCGAACTGGCCGACGCTGGAGTTCAGCTGCTTGTAGCAGGCCCCCAGTTCGGTCACGCCCGACGCGGCCAGCGCGCTGTCCGGCGCGGTGAGGACCTCGCTGATCACCCGGCCGTCGTGCTCGTAGTCGTCCTTCAGGCCGGTCAGGTACATCAGCGTGGGCCGGATGTCGGTCTCGTCCGTCCACGTGCCGGTGGTGCCGCTGTTCACGACCTCCACCTGGCCGCTGTTCGCGCCGGCCGAGTTCGGCCCGTCAGCGGGTGCCTGACCGTCGACGCCGAGGTGCTTCACGCCCGGCCCGGCGAGGCCGATGAAGTTCGTGTTGATCTCGGCGGCGTAGTCGCCGTGGTTCCACGCGAAGCCGGTGTTGATCTGCACGCAGGCGCCGCTGCACGAGGTCCCGCCGTTGGAGAAGAAGTAGTCCGGCTTGGCGAACAGCGCGAACGTCGGCGTCCTGGCCGGGTCCGCGTTCACCATGTGCAGGATGCCTTCCTCCGCCGGGTCGGCGATGAAGTTGGTGATGAGCTGGTTCGGGTTGCCCGCGTACGGGTTGGCCGCGGTGAGCCCGGCGACGTCGTGCTCGACCTTGCGTGTCGTCGCGTCGTTCGGGCCGGGATTACCGGTCAGGTAGAACTCCGGCGCGCTGTCGGCCTCGATCGACAGCGGCGTGGTGTCGCCCTTCTCGGTGGCCAGCATGCCGGTGATGTTGCCGCCGAGCTCGCCGAAGCTCCCCGCCGGGTACGTGCACGCCACCGTGACGCCGTCACAGTTGGCGGGCGTCGGCTGGATGGCCCGGCCGACGTTCGCGCCCGCCTCGTGGTCGCCCTCGTCCGAGCTGAGCACGAACTCGGTGTTGGACGAGTTGATGCCGTCCGCGGCGAGCCGCTTGAAGAACGTGCCGAACGCGTCGTTGTAGTACTTCGCCTGGGCGATGTAGCAGGCCGAGCCGCTGCCCAGCGCGGACGGCGCGCCCTTGCACGCGGCCGACAGCGCGGGGATGTCCTCGTTGCCGTGGATGTCCGAGACGTAGCCGTACACGACCGGCACGCCGGTCTCCAGCATGTCGGACATGTAGGCCAGCGTCTGCGGCGCGGTCACGTCGAACCCGGGGAACCCGGGGTGGTTGTTCAGGAACGCGCCGTTGAGCTGGTTGCCGTCCAGGTCAACCAAGTTGCCTTGGGCGTTCGTGACCTGGAACCCGTTGCGGGACAGGCCCGCCGTGCCGGCGCCCAGCTGCGGCGCCACGTACCGGTGGCCGAACAGCGCCTGGAACCCCGTGTAGCCGTGCGGCTCGTCCGGCAGGCTGTCGGTCACCGCGGTCGGCGTGGCGGTCGTCTGGCCGAACTTGACGCCCTTGGCGTCCGCGCAGAACGCCGAACCTTGCGCGCAATGCACGCCGATGCCGACGTAGTCCGCGGTCTCCGCGTCCTTGAACGAGTCCTTGTCGCTGATCAGCTGCTGGTTCTCGGGCGAGCCGGCGCCGAACACCTTCGGGATGTCCACGGCCGTGTTCTCCAGCACGGTGTTCGCGCTGGCCACCTGGCCGACGTTGCAGCCGGCCCGGGTGAACGGAACCCACGGCGCCGGGGTCGTGGTGTCCGGGGTCACCGTCTGGCTCGCGGTCGCCGGCGGCACCGGGGCGTAGACCATGCTCGGGTTCGTGTCGTGGCCTGGGTTCGGGGTCTTGGCGGTGTCGAACACCGGGTCAGTCCAGTACGCGAAGCTGCCGGCCGGGTCCGTGGTGCCGTCGGTGTTGTACGCCTGGTAGCTGTTCGAGATCGGCATGCCGTGCCGGTCGCCGTAGATCCCGGTGAACGTGGTCAGGATGTCGTCCGCGGTGTGCGCGATCAGCGGCGTGTGGTTGTTGGTGATCATCGTGCCGTTGCTCTCGAAGAAGTTGAGCAGGTTCGGCATCAGCTCGAGGTCGGAGGGGACGTTCGGGTTGTCCCGGAAGTAGTGCACGTTGTCGAAGGTCAGGACCACGACGTGCTTGACGCCGTTGCCGAGCGTGCACGTCGTGTCTTCGGTCGCTTTGGCCGTTTGCGTCGCTTTTGTTGCGTTTATCGCCTTTGTCGCTGGTGCGGCGAGCGAGGTGCCGGCGATCGCGAGCGTCGTTCCGGCGGCGACCGCGCTCGCGGCCGCGGCGACGCGGAACCAGCCAGCGCGCGAAGTGGGCGGGTGTAGTTTACTCATTCTTGGGTTCCTCCAGAAAACGGAACGGCAAGCACGGGTTACACCAACCCAGGCGGCCCCGCGCGGTGCTTACCATGTCACGGGTGACACTGCTACGGAAAGAGTCCAGCAGGTGTCGTTTTGTGCAAATCTGAAGAAACGACCTGGCATGCGCGTTGTGCGATTCGCCTAAAGAATCTGAACGTTCACGGTTGCGTCACTGAGAGTTTGGAAACTGAATAGCAATGTGACATTGCGTAATGGGCTGCTCGGTGTCGTCGTTGTCTCGGCCGTCGCCGTCCCCTGGGCATCCGCTCATCAGGTCATTTCGGAACGAGCTGTGGTTACACGCGCCGTGCCCGCTTCGCCGGGGAGCACGGTTTCCGGTGCTTCTGGCGCGTCGGGCGTGGCCGCGGATGGGGCGCCGTGGACCGCGGGCGGGCTCGTGGCGCGGACCACGGGGCGCGTATTCTTCACGTTGAGCGGCGTCGACTACGCGTGCTCCGCGTCGACGGTCGGCGGCGCGTCGCCGTCGGTGGTCGTCACCGCGGCGCACTGCGTGTCGGACGGGGCCGGGGCGTGGGCCACCAACTGGCGGTTCATCCCCGGGTACGCGAACGGGCAGGCGCCGTACGGCGTGTACCGCGCCGTGGCGTTCTACGTGGCGAAGGGCTGGGACTCCGGGGCGGACCGGGACGACGACGTGGCGTTCGTCACGACGCGGCCGGCCACGTCCGGCGGCGGCGACGTGGGGACGGTGGTCGGGGAGCAGCCGATATCGTTCGGACCGCGCGACGGGACGGCGTCGGTGTTCGGCTACCCGGCGATGCAGCCGTACGACGGATCGCAGCTCGACTACTGCGCCGGCCCCGTCTCCCCCGACCCGTACGGCGGCGCCGACGCCGGCCTCAGCTGCGCGATGACCGAAGGCGACAGCGGCGGCCCCTGGCTGTCCTCGTTCGACCCGAGCACCGGAGCCGGCACGATCACGGCAGTGACCAGCTTCAAGTACTCGGACGACTCGGCGGACCTGTACTCCGCCAACCTCGGCCCGGTCGCCGAGGCCCTCTACCTACGCGCCGAGCACCCCTAACCCCGACGCGGCGCGGCGCGGGACGCGGCGGGGGGCCCCCGCCCGCGGCGCGCGGCACGGACCGCCGCCTCGGGGCGCGGCGTGCCGCACGGACCGCCGCCTCGAGGCGCGGCGTGCCGCACGGACCGCCGCCGGTGCTCCGCTTCGCCCGCGCATTGCCCGCTCCGTCCGCGTTGTCCGCGTTGTCCGCCTGCGCGGCGCCCTGCTCCGCCCGTTGCACCCCCGCCCGCGGGGCGATTGCGTGACTAGTGATGCTGTAGCGACCAGAGAGGTGGAGAGCGAACTGTTATCATGGTGAAAAAAATGGCTCTTTGTTAGAAAAGGCGCCAGATCTGGCGCCTTGCTTGACATGAAGCACTTTCTGACATGGAAAGAGGTCGCATTCGAGGTAGCTGTTCACCAAGCGTAGAGGCGCCATATTCGAATGAGTGAACGATCTCTATACCCTTTAGGGGTATATAGTTCATGATCACGAAGGGTTTTACTGCCTAGAGCACGTAAAACCCTTCATGATCATGAAACAAGCAACGCGAACCGGCGGAACGCAGGCCCACATAGCAGGACAAACCAGACCGCATACCCCCTGTATTGAGGGCCGCCTCTCGACGCCTCGCCCCGGACGATCCGCACAACACGCGCTCCGCCCCGGACCGGCAACCGAAAAACACGCCTGTGACACCTGGTGAACAGCTACCATTCGAGGGACATAGGGCGCGAATGCGACAATTGCCCGTCCGCGCGCGGCGCTCGGCGGGGAGCGCGGGGCAGCGCGGGCTTGCGGCGGGCTCGCCGCGCACGCTCGGGCCAAGCGCCAACAGTCGCATATCTGGACAATTGCACATTTATCCGGGCGAGAGGTCGCGGGCGAGCCAGGTCAGGTTAGGGCGTCGATCTGGCGGGCTAGAGCGAAGTCGTTGGCGGTGAGGCCGCCGGCGCTGTGTGTGGAGAGGGTCAGGGTGACCGTGTTCCACGCGATCGCGATGTCGGGGTGATGACCAGCCGCCTCGGCCAGGTAGCCGACGGCGTTGACGAACAGCAGGGCGTCACGGAAGTCGGCGCGGACCACCTGGCGGGTGATCTGGCTGCCCTCGTGGGTCCAGGTCTTGACGGTGTCCAGTTCGGCGGCAATCTGCCCCTCGGTGAGAAGTTCCATGGCTCCGGCATACCATTCCAGGGTGATGCCAGACCAGCCACGTCAGACGCCACTGCATACCGTTCACGAGCGGCTGGGTGCCGCGATGACCGATTTCGCCGGCTGGCGGATGCCCCTGCGGTACGCCAGCGAGACCACCGAACACCTCGCGGTGCGGCGCGCGGCCGGCCTATTCGATCTGTCCCACATGGGCGAGATCATCCTGACCGGTCCGGGCGCCGGGGACGCGCTGGACTACGCGCTGACCGGTCAGCTGTCGGCGGTCGCCCCTGGCCGTGCCCGTTACACGATGATCTGCGCCGAAGACGGCGGGGTGCTCGACGACCTGGTCGTGTACCGGCTCGGCGAGCAGGAATACATGGTCATCGCGAACGCCGCCAACGCCGGGACGGTGTACCGGCAGCTGCGGGACCGCGCGGCCGGCCGGGACGCCGAGGTCAGGGACGCCACCGCGGAGTACGCGCTGATCGCTATCCAGGGCCCGGCCGCCGCCGGCATACTCGGCGGACAGACGCCGGTCGACCTGGGCTCGATGAAGTACTACGCCGGCGCGTTCGGCGAAGTCGCCGGCCGGAACGCGTGGGTGGCCCGCACCGGATACACCGGCGAGGACGGCTTCGAGGTGTTCTGCCGCCCCGAGGACGCCGAGCACGTCTGGGACACGCTGGTCAGCATGGGTGCCGCGGCCGGCCTGATCCCTGCCGGGCTCGCGGCCCGCGATACGCTCCGGCTGGAGGCCGGGATGCCGTTGTACGGCAGCGAACTCGGCCCGGACATGACACCCTTCGAAGCGAACCTGGGGCGGGTGGTGAAGTTCGAGAAGCCGGGCGACTTCGTCGGCCGCGCGGCCCTGGCGGAGCGCGCCGCGGCGGGCCCGCGGCGCGTGCTGACCGGCTTCACCGTCGCGTCTCGCAGGATCCCGCGGCACGGGTACCCGGTGCTCGCGGACGGCAAGCCCTGCGGTACGGTCACCAGCGGCGCCCCGTCCCCCACGCTTGGCGTGCCGATCGCGATGGCCTTCGTCGACGCCGATCTCGGCGCGGACGCGGATTATGCGATTGACATCAGGAGCGTAGCCGTCCCGGCTACCAGAACTGACCTGCCGTTTTACCGGAGGAGCAAATAACGATGAGCGTTCCAGGCGAGCTGCGCTACACCCCGGAGCACGAGTGGGTGTCCGTCGCGGACGACGCGGCGACCATTGGCATCACCGAGTATGCGGCGCAGCAGCTCGGCGACGTCGTCTACGTGTCGCTGCCGGCTGTCGGCGCGGCGGTAACCGCTGGCGAGCCGTGCGGTGAGGTGGAGTCCGTCAAGTCGGTGAGCGACCTGTACTCCCCGGTGGACGGCGAGGTGACCGAGGTCAACGCCGACCTTGAGGACGATCCGGCGCTGGTCAACGCCGAGCCGTACCGCACCTGGATGTTCCGGGTGCGGCTGCTCAACGGCTCGGTGCCCGGCGACCTGCTGAGCCCCGCCGAGTACGAAGCCCTCACCCAAAGCGCCGGCTAGGCGAGGTCGCTTCCCTTGATCGTGGCCAGAAACTGGCCACGATCACGGGGGCGTTACTTCTTGTTGCGGCGGCGGAGGAGGAACCAGGCCGCGACGGTCCCGGCCACCGCGACCGCGACACCGCCGGCGAGCACCGGGTCGGTCGCGGCGATGCGCTCCTTGACCTGGTCCATCGTGCGGCGCGCCGCGTTCGCCGGGTTGACCCGGTCGGATATGGCGTCGATCGTCCTGGCTAGCTCTTCCCTGGTGCGCTCGATGTCGGCGACCAGGGCGTCCTGGCTCTGGTTCGCCGGCTTCGGCTCGATGTCCGCGTCGGCCATCGTGGTGCTCCGTTCTACTTAGTGAGGTCGACAGCGACCTTGACGTCGTCGGGCTGACGGTCGAGCGCCCGCGTCCAGCCGGACAGCGGCACGCGCCGGCTGATCAGCCGGCCCAGCCATGCGGGATCGGCCTTGACGAGGGCGGCCACGGCCTGCTCGTAGTTGCGCAGGGCCGCGTTCACCGTGCCGAAAATTACCGCGTTTTCCAGCACCATGTCGGCGTTCACCTTGTCCAGGTTCACCGGCAGGGTCCGGGTGCCCGAGGAGATGCCGGCCAGGCAGATCACCGCGGCCGCGGCGACCCGGCCGGCCAGCTCGATCACCAGCTCGCCGACGCCGGTGCACTCGACGACGACGTCCGGCTTCACCGGCAGGTCGGCGACGGCGCAGTGATGATAGGTGGCGCCGAGATCCGCTACCAGGCCCGGCTTCGGGCCGTCGGTGACCCGGTCAAGCACGTGCACCTCGAACCCGCGCTGCACGCCGAGCAGCGCGGCCAGCAGCCCGATCGGGCCGGCCCCGACGACCAGCGCGACCTTGCCGGAGCGCGGCGCGCGGGCCGCGATCTTGTCGATCTGCTCCCAGGCCTTCGCGACCACGCTGGCCGGCTCGGTCAGCACGCCGACGTCGCCGAGTTGCGCGGGTACCCGAACCGCGAACCGAGGCTCGATCCGCCACATGGCGGCACCGTACCCGTTCAGGCCCTTGATACCGCGCTCGGTGTACTCCCCGTTCTCGCAGAAGTCCCACTGGTCGGCCGCGCACGCCGGGCACGGCACCGGGTCCGGCCGGCGGACCACCCCCATCACGAGGTCGCCCGCCTGGACCTGCGCGCCGGGCGGGGCCTCGATCACCCGGCCGAGCGACTCGTGCCCGATGATCAGGCGCCGCGCCCCCTGCGGCGGCACACCGTAGCCGCGGATGATCTCCCCGTCGGTGCCGCAGATCCCCACGAGCAGGCCCTCGACGAGGATTGCCCCATCCGCCGGATCCGGCTCCGGCACTTCGGCAACCTCGGCGGAGTCCCGCTTGCCGGGGATCACGCTCATCGCCCTCATGGCACCTGAACATACCCATCGCGTGCCTGGCTAGCCGCTCCGGGGATGGCGGCGGGCAACGTGGGCCGCGCGTTGACACGCTCTAGCGGGCTCAACTGCGCAATTGACACGCTGAGGGGGCGGCTGGAGGGGGCGGGAGCGGCTGGAGGGGCTGGAGGGGCTGGAGGGGCTGG
>DASRFJ010000263.1:0-22475 GCA_035651595.1 Streptosporangiaceae bacterium
ACAGCCGCGAGACCGTGTGCTTCTCGGAGAACTCGCTCATGTCCAGCGCGATCAGACTGTCCTCGTCGCCGAACAGGAACTCGGCCAGCGTCTTGGACAGCTCGGTCTTACCGACACCGGACGGACCGGCGAAGATGAACGAACCACCGGGGCGCTTCGGGTCCTTCAGGCCGGCCCGGGTCCGCGGGATGGCCTGCGACAGAGCCTTGATCGCCTCGCGCTGCCCGATGACGCGCTTGTGCAGCTCGTCCTCCATGCGCAGCAGCCGGCTGGACTCCTCCTCGGTCAGCTTGAAGACCGGAATGCCGGTGGCCGTGGCCAGGACCTCGGCGATCAGCTCCTCGTCGACCTCGGCGACGACGTCCATGTCGCCGGACTTCCACTCCTTCTCCCGCAGCGACTTCTCCCCGAGCAACTGCTTCTCGGTGTCGCGCAGCGAGGCGGCCTTCTCGAAGTCCTGGGCGTCGATCGCCGATTCCTTCTCGCGCCGGACGTTGGCGATCTTCTCGTCGAACTCGCGCAGGTCCGGCGGCGCGGTCATGCGACGGATGCGCATGCGCGAGCCGGCCTCGTCGATGAGGTCGATGGCCTTGTCCGGCAGGAAGCGGTCGGAGATGTAGCGGTCGGCCAGCGTGGCCGCCGCGACCAGGGCCGCGTCGGTGATCGAGACCCGGTGGTGGGCCTCGTAGCGGTCGCGCAGGCCCTTGAGGATCTCGATCGTGTGCGGCAGCGACGGCTCGGCGACCTGGATCGGTTGGAACCGGCGCTCGAGCGCGGCGTCCTTCTCCAGGTGCTTGCGGTACTCGTCGAGCGTCGTGGCGCCGATGGTCTGCAGCTCACCGCGGGCCAGCATCGGCTTGAGGATCGACGCGGCGTCGATCGCGCCCTCTGCGGCGCCCGCGCCCACCAGCGTGTGGATCTCGTCGATGAACAAGATGATGTCGCCGCGGGTGCGGATCTCCTTGAGCACCTTCTTCAAGCGCTCCTCGAAATCACCGCGATACCGCGACCCCGCCACCAGCGCACCGAGGTCAAGCGTGTACAGCTGCTTGTCCTTGATCGTCTCGGGCACTTCGCCCTTGACGATCTTCTGCGCAAGCCCCTCGACGACCGCCGTCTTGCCAACTCCAGGCGCACCAACCAGCACCGGGTTGTTCTTAGTCCGGCGCGACAGCACCTGCATGACCCGCTCGATTTCCTTTTCCCGGCCGATGACCGGGTCGAGCTTGCCTTCCCTGGCACCCTGGGTCAGGTTCCGGCCGAACTGGTCAAGCACCAGCGAGGTCGACGGCGCGGATTCCGTGGCGGTGCCCGCCGACGCCGGCTCCTTGCCCTGGTAGCCGTGCAGCAGCTGGATCACCTGCTGACGAACCCGGTTCAGGTCCGCGCCGAGCTTCACTAGCACCTGCGCGGCGACGCCGTCACCCTCCCGGATGAGGCCAAGCAGGATGTGCTCCGTGCCAATGTAGTTATGGCCAAGCTGCAGCGCCTCGCGCAGGGACAGCTCAAGCACCTTCTTGGCACGCGGGGTGAACGGGATGTGCCCCGACGGCGCCTGCTGGCCCTGGCCGATGATCTCCTCGACCTGCTGCCGCACCGCGTCCAGGCTTATCCCGAGTGACTCCAGCGCCTTGGCCGCGACACCCTCGCCCTCGTGGATGAGGCCAAGCAGGATGTGCTCGGTGCCGATGTAGTTGTGATTGAGCATCCTGGCTTCTTCTTGCGCCAGGACCACAACCCGCCGCGCCCTGTCGGTAAATCTCTCGAACATCTCGTCGCTCTCCTCACAGCGCGGGCCAGGTCCACCGTGCCACCAAAGCCGGCACCTCGCCTACTCCGCATGGTAACCGCGTGCCCGGCGACCTACTGATGCGAGTACACGCCACCCACGACAAGACGTTCCCCGGACACGAGGCGTTCATCCCCATCCAACCCTGTGGAAGCGGCAACATGTTCCCAGTACGCCACAGGCGAACACGCGGCGTTCCCCCGGCGTTCCCGCTACGGGCTCCGGAAGGGCTTCAGGGCTTGCACAGCCAGCATTAAAAAGACTCGCCTCGAACTTCCGGCAACTTCCGGCCAGAAGTGCGGTACCCCGGGAGCGCTCTCGGCACGCCCCCGGGGGCCGCGCGCAGCTGCTGTCCGGCCGGTAATACGGGCCCGCTCTCCCGCGACCCGGTAGCCACGACTAGTGCGCGGCTTCGTACTCCGCGACGATGTTGGCCGGAATGCGCCCGCGCTCATTGACCTTGTATCCCCGCTGCTTCGCCCACGCCCGGATTTGGGCGCTGCGCTCACGGCCCGGGCCGGTACGAGTCCGACGCCGCCGAGGCTGACCGCTCGCTTTGCGTGCGTGCTCTACATACTGTGCTAGCTCTTTACGGAGCTTGTTCGCGTTACCTGTACTTAGGTCGATCTCGTACGAAGCTCCATCGAGACCAAACGCGACGGTCTCAGTAGCCTCGCTCCCATCGAGATCGTCGACGAGAAGCACCTGTACCTTCTGTGCCATGGAATGAGCCCTTCTGCCCTCTGCCGGTGCAACCTATTTCGGCTGCCAAAGATATACCCAATCAGTTCTGTTGACAATTCCATACATGACGTTTCCTTGTTTTAGCCTGTCACCCGATCAGGTACTACAGCAGCATACGGTAACGCTCCGTAATCGACCGATGCAGGTATTGCGGCTAGCGTTCCGCGCCGTTCCACATGTCGGGACACGGAGATCTTCGAGGAGGGGGGACAGATCTTCGGAAAACCGTTGTTCCCCCGATAAATCAAGACCTAGGGTCCCGATCTGGCGCCGCTGCCGCGCCGTTTGCGTCGCGACGCGACATATCAGCGCGAGCGGGCTTATCTGGCTTAGCGGGGTAAGCCGGATCATCCGGACCGCGTCTTGTTTCCGCCGCCGGAGCTTGTGGCGCTTCTGACGCGCCGTCCGCGCGGCCTGCCCGGCGCTTTGGCGCCAGCTGATGCCGCACAAGCAATGCTACGCCGATCAAGAACGCGAGGCACATGACCAGCGGCGGGGTGAGTGCGGCGAGATCGGCGGTCATCGTGACCGCACCCCGGTCCGCCCCGCTCGGCGGGCCTGATTCACAACGTGCGCAACGAGTGTGTTCATTCTTCCCGGTCCCGTAACAGGTCTCGTAACAGGTGGAGCAGCATGCGCGTGTTGCCGAGGGTGTTCGGCTTTACCCGTTCCAGGTCAAGAAACTCCGCCACGCCCTCGTCATATGAGCGCAATAGCTCCAGGTACACCTCGGCGGCAACGGGAGCGCCGTTGATCGGCTTGAATCCGTGCTTGGCGAAGAAGTTCACCGCGAAAGTCAACACGAACACCCGGCGCACACCCAGCAGACGGCAACGCTCGATCAGGTGGTCCACGATCGCATGTCCTATGCCACGGTCCCGGCAGTCTTCGCGCACCGCGACTGTCCGGATCTCGGCCAGATCTTCCCACAGGACGTGCATCGCGCCGCAGCCGGCCAGGATCGGTTCTGAGTTGAGCTGTTCTGCGTTGTCGCCAAGCCCGTCTAGTTCGGCAACACAGAACTCCTGGATTCCTTCATAGAGGGTGACCGTGGCCTTACTCAGCAGTCGTCCAGAATCGGCATTCGCGTCGATCAGTTTCCGGATCACGGGCACATCACTGGTGCGCGCGGACCTGATCGTGTATGACATCGCATGTCCACGATAGCTGACCGCGCACACGGCACCGTCGCCCAACTCCGCCGGTCCACTCCGCCCACTCTGCCCGCACTGCCGCTCTGTCCCTCTGCCGCGCTGCCGCTCTGTCCCTCTGCCGCGGCTGCCGCGGCTGCCGCGGAAATCTCGCGTTCGCTGGACCCGGGCAGCCACTAAGGGTAAACGAGCGAACCCTAAGCGGACCGTAAGGTAAAACTTCCACCTAGTTGGTTGGCAAGGGGACCTGGATTCCAATATTGTGCATCGCTGTGCGCAAACTGACCGGAGTTGCCAGCCTCGCAGCCGTCACGGCCGCGTTGGCTCTGGTGGTACCGGGGGCGGCCAGCGAGGCGCAGACCCGGACACCGCAGCCCACCCTGTCGCAGTTGATCGCCCAGGCGAAGCAGCTTGAGTTTCAGATCAACTCGCTCAGCGAGCAGTACGACGGGCTGCGGATCCAGCTGACCCGGGCGCAGTCGGACGAGAAGATCGCCAAGCAGGCCGAGCAGCGCGACTCCGCGGCGCTCGCGGTAGGCCAGGCCGCGATCTCGCAGCTGGCTGCCCAGAACTACATGGGGTCCGGGCTCAACCCGGCACTCCAGGCGCTCTCCGCGGCGGACCCCGACGAGTTCCTCCGCCAGGCGTCCACCATCACCGAGATGGACAACACCAGCGGCAGCCGGGTCAGCTCGCTGAGCCAGGCGGAGGCCCAGGCGCAGCGCGCCAAGGAGACGGCCGAGCAGCAGATCGCCAACGTCCAGTCGATCCAGGCGCAGATGGACGCGAAGAAGTCCGCGATCGACGCCAAGATCGACAAGGTGAACAGCGCCGCGATGGCGCAGGCGATGGCCGTCTACACGCAGACCGGCAGCTACCCGAACATCACGCTGCCCACCGCGAACACGGTCGGCGCGCAGGCGCTCCAGGCCGCGATGACGCGGCGCGGCGACACGTATGTGTGGGGCGCGGCGGGGCCGCTCGACTTCGACTGCTCCGGGCTGGTCGTCTGGGCGTACGCGCAGGAAGGCATCGCGCTGCCGCATTACACCGGCGACCTGTTCAACTCCGGAGTGCACGTCTCGCGCAACGACCTCGAGCCGGGCGACCTGGTGTTCTTCTTCCCCGACATCAGCCACGTGGGCCTGTACATCGGCAACGGGCTGATGGTCGACGCGCCCACGTTCGGCGTGCCGGTGCGGGTCGACCCGGTCTGGTGGGGCTCCTTCGTCGGCGCGGTCCGCATCCAGTAGGGAGCGGCGCGCGTAGTTTCATGGCGTTAACCGAGGTCGGCGTTCTTTTCGTAGACCAGGCGCAGGCCGATGAGCGTCAGCCACGGCTCGTGCGCGTCGATGACGCCCACCTCGTCGATGACCAGAGGCGCGAGGCCGCCGGTCGCGATGATCGTCACCTTGTCCGGGTCGTCCGGCGACAGCTCCCGTGCCATCCGCCTGGCGATCCCCTCCACCTGGGCGGCAAAACCGTAAATTATGCCGGACTGAAGCGATTCCACGGTGTTCTTGCCGATGACCCGCGGCGGCTTGGTCAGCTCCACCTTGAGCAGCTGCGCCGCCCGGCGCGACAGCGCGTCGACCGAGATTTCGATCCCGGGTGCCAATACGCCGCCCACGAATTCACCGTGCGCGCTGACCGCGTCGAAGTTCGTCGACGTGCCGAAGTCCACGACCACCGCGGGGCCACCGTACAAGTGCACGGCCGCGAGCGAGTTCATGATCCGGTCGCTGCCCACTTCTTTGGGGTTGTCGGTGCGTACCGGCACGCCGGTCTTCACGCCAGGCTCGACGATGATCGTGCGGATGCCGCTGTAATACCGCTTGCACATCTCCCGCATCTCATGCAGCACCGAAGGCACGGTGGAACACAGCGAGATTCCGTCTATGTCCTTCTCGGCGAACACCGCGCTGCGCGAGAGCAGCCCGTGCAGCACGACCGCGAGCTCGTCCGCGGTCCGGTCCGGCACCGTCGCCATCCGCCAGTGTTCGACGACCTGATCGCCGTCGAACACACCGAGCACCGTGTTGGTGTTCCCGATGTCAATGGTCAGCAGCATCCGGGCCTCCGGTCAGAGAGTCAGAACTCAATGCGCACGTTGTCGATCAGCCGCGTCGTTCCCACCCTGGCCGCCACGGCGAGCACCGCCGGCCCGCTGCCCGGATACGGCGCGAACGTCGAGGGGTCGACCAGTGAAAGGTAGTCCACCGCCACACCGGGCGCTTGCGCCAGCACCTGCCGCGCGGCCGCCAGCACGGCGTCGGATCCGGCCCACGCCGCCAGCGCCCCCGCGTGCAGCGCGCGTGGCAGCGCGCGGGCCGTCGCCCGGTCCGCGGCGGACAGGTATTTGTTCCGGCTCGACATCGCCAGGCCATCCTCGTCCCGCACCGTCGGCACGGGCGCGATCGTGACGCCGAGGTCGAGGTCGGCCACCATTCGCCGCACGATCGCAAGCTGCTGCGCGTCCTTCTCGCCGAACACCGCCACATCGGGGCGCACCAAACAGAACAGCTTCAGCACCACGGTCAGCACGCCGCCGAAGAACCCCGGCCGGAACGCTCCCTCAAGCACGGCGCCGGAAGGCCCAGGGTCGACGGTCACCACCGGCTGCCCGCCGGGATACATCTCGGCGGCGGACGGCGCGAATACCGCCGCCACGCCCTCCTCGGCGCACATCTTCAGGTCGTCGTCGAGCGTGCGCGGGTACCGGTCCAGGTCCTCCCCCGGCCCGAACTGCAACGGGTTGACGAACACCGACGCCACCACGGTCCCGTCGGCCGCGGCCGCCCGGGAGGCCGCGCGTAGCAGCGCGCGGTGCCCCTCGTGCAGCGCGCCCATCGTAGGGACCAGCACAACGGGAGCGCTGACCCGGGACCGGAACGAGGAGAGCTCCGCCCGGGTCCGCAGCAGTTGGGTCACGGACGGCCGCCAAGCACGTCGAGCAGCCGTTCCGCCTCGGTGGCGTCGAGGACCCCGGCGGCGAGCGCGCGATCCGCGGTCAGCCGCGCCAGCGCGATGTACGCGGCCCGGACCGACGGCGACGCGGCCAGCGCGTCGACGTGCGCGGCCACGGTGCCGGCGTCGCCGCGGGCCACCGGTCCGGTGAGGCCCGCGTCGCCGAACCGCAACGCGTTGTCCAGGGAGGCGCCGAGCAGCGGCCCGAGCAACCGGGACGGGTCGCCCACCCCGATCCCGGCGAGCAGTTCGCTCGCCGATGTGACGAGCGTGATCAGGT
The DNA here is from genome assembly GCA_035651595.1 of Streptosporangiaceae bacterium. GTDB lineage: Bacteria > Actinomycetota > Actinomycetes > Streptosporangiales > Streptosporangiaceae > JAFARZ01. The sequence goes on from DASRFJ010000263.1 coordinate 6,932, forward strand.
GGTTGGCGGCGAACGCGATCGCCGCGTGGTACTGCTCCCGATCGGCCTCGGCGATGAACACCGGCTCGCCGCCCATCTCGATGACCAGGACTTCGGCCGCCGGCCGCAGCACATCGGGCACGGTGACGCCGAAGCACAGCCCCTTGAGCCGGTCCACGTCCTCGTCCCGCCCGGTGAACGTCATGACCGGGTGCAGCGCCATCGGCAGCGCGCCGCGGCGCACGGCCGGCTCGAGGACCCCGATGCCGTGCCGGCCGCTCGCGTGCGCCAGCATCCGCCCGGCCACCGGCGCCTCGGTCGCGGCAAGCCCGGCGACCAGGCCGGGCAGCACGTCGTCAGGCACGGTGAGCAGCACCAGGTCCGCCTGCGCCACGACCGCGTCCGGTGACGCGATCACCGCGCCGGGAAAGCGCGCGGACGCCCGGGCGACGGAGGCCTCGGACACCGCGGACACCGCCACCACGTCGTGGCCCGCGCGGGCCAGCGCGACGCCAAGGGCCGAACCGGCCCGCCCGACGCCGATGACACCGACGGCGAGCCGTGCCGGGTGAGTGCTCTCAGTGGGCAAGCTGGTCTCCCCCTTTGCTGTTCCAGTCCATCGACGGGTACCGGACGAGGACCAGAATAGCCAGTGGCACCCCTAGTAAAGGCCGAGGGGAACCGCACCGTGCGAACAGAGACCAAAAACCCAGACAGCGACGCGACCCCGCCGGTGGTGGTCTTCCAGATCTCCTTGGCGAAGACTTCTGGGGAGGCATCCCCAGTTAAAACAGGGGCGCCGACCGTGGCCAGCGCCCTTTCTGTCAACGATCATTTGTCCGGAACGTACGGTGGCTTTACCTCCGCTAGCGCGCCTTCGTCCAGCGGTTACGTCGCGCGATGAGCACGAGCGGGATAGGCAGCGCGATCGCGGTGATGAAGAACCCGCCGGGGTACCCGGTGTGCGCCGCGAGCACTCCGAAGCCGGCCGCGCCGATGCCCATGCCGGCGTCGTACGCGAGGTTCCACACCGCGCTCACCGCGCTGTAGCCCGACTCGGGCACCAGGTCGTACATCCGGGTGGCGGTCACGTTCTGGGCGATGCCGAACCCGACGCCGAACAGCACCGCGCCCGCCATCACCAGGACCGGTGCGTGCTGGCTCAGCAGCGCGAAGCCAACGGCGGCGAGCAGCACGCCGGACACCAGCAGCCGTGCGGCGCCGGCCGCGCTGGCCCGGTCGCCGTAGCGGCCTGCCAGCCACCGTCCGCCAATGGCCGCCGCGGGCTGGCACAGCAGCGCGGGCGCGGCGGCACCGCCGGCGGCCAGCGGCAGGAACGTGACGAGGATCCCGACCGCAGTGGTGGTCGCACCGAATACGATGGCCAGCCGGACCACTCCGGCGACCCGCAGGCCCGCCACCACCCCGGTGGCGCGCCGGTCCGTGGGGTCCTTGGCCGGCGACGCGGGCGCGCCTGGCAGCGAGGACAGCGACGCGATCGGCGCCAGCGCGGCCAGTGCGGCGGCCACGAAGACCGGGCGGTAACCGACGTGCCCCGCCAGCCACACGCCCAGCGGGAGCGCGGCGACCGAGGGAATCCCGCCCACGATGCCGACCAGGGCGAGGCCCTCACCGCGACGCTCCGGCGGGATCAGCGAGACGGTCAGCGCACCGCCGGACACGCACGTGATCGCGAAACCGATGCCGCGCACCACGCACACCGCCATTATCACGGCCTGGTTCGCCGACAGCGCGAGAACCAGCGCGGGCGCACCGAGCAGCGTCAGTCCTGCCGCCAGCACGGCCCGGTGCCCGTACCGGGCGACCAGGCGCGGCGTAGGCAGGTAGCCGGCCGTAGTGGACAGCGACAACGCGGTGGTGGCCAGGCCGGCCAGGCTGGTGCTCGCACCAGCGGAGCGCGCGTACAGCGGCACCACGGAGAGCATCAGGTAAAAGCTGGCGGACGAGCCGACGATCGACACGAAGCGGATCAGCAGCGCTCGGCTCATCAGCTTCGGCCGTGTCGTAGCCGGGGCATTCGCGGAGATAGTCAACGTCGTCATGAACAGCACGCTACGGGCCAACCGGATCGCCAGACAGCTCCAATTCTCCAGCTCTGGAGTGATCCAATCGCGGAGGCCCCGATGATTGCGGACACTTACCCACCCAGTTTGGGGGGGTAAGTGTCCGCAATCTTCTTCGGACCATTCCGATATACGGAAATGTCGGATTTGCGGTGGTGGCGGGGCGGCGAGGGCGGACTGCGCGGGGCGCGGGGCGGCGCGGGGCGCGGGGCGGCGCGGGGCGGGGCGGGGCGGGGCGCCGCAGTCTTCAGCGGTCGGCTGACTGGGTGATGTCCTCTGACGGCTTGGTCCCGGTGGGTACCCGGCAGCAGTACTCCAGGTAGAGCGCGGCGGCGACCAGCACGAGGGTGGCCGCGCAGGTGATCGCGGCGTAGATGAAGTCGCGCCTGGGCATCGTGGCGGCCAGTTGACCCGACAGGTAGCCGATGAATCCCAGCGTGATGCCGGTGACCACCGCGCCGGTGAGCGAGCTGGCCTTGGCCAGCACGAGCATCCGCGACACGGCGAGCGGATCCACCGGCTTCGCGCCTGGACGCCGCGAGATCCGGCGGCGCACGTCGCGGCCGATCACCGCCTCCGCCCCTGCCACCAGCAGCAGCGCGGGAATCCCGGTCCACGGCAGCGGCGGCAGGGACGCATATGCCTCGCGCAGGATCAGCCAGGTGATCGCCGCGATGCCCAGCGCGACGATACCCAGGGTGGAGAGCCGGGTCGGGGTCATGAATCCTCGGGGCGAAGGGACTCGGCCCGCCGCCGGACGCCGCTGGCGTCGAGCCCGGCCAGCAGGTCCGCCACACGTCCGTCGGGCAGCACAGCTCCGGGATCGACGTCGAGCCAGGGCACGAGCACGAACGCTCGCTCGCGGGCTCGTGGGTGGGGCAGGGTAAGCACGGGGTCGTCACTCGTCTGGTCGCCATAGCCGATGATGTCGATATCGAGCGTACGCGGCCCGAAGCGTACCTCGCGCACCCTGCCGAACGCCGCCTCGACGCCGTTCGCCGCGCGCAGCAGTTCCCGCGGCCCCAGCGTGGTCCGGACGGTGAGCACCGCGTTGAAGTAGGCAGGCTGATCCGGTCCGCCGACCGGGTCGGTCTCGTACACCGGGGAGACGGCGAGCACCGTGATTCCCGGGACGCGGCCGAGCGCCGTCACCGCCGCGCGCAGCGTGCCGAGGCGGTCCCCCAGGTTGGCGCCGATCGCGAGTACCGCGCCGACGCCCGCCGCAACACCCGCCGTGCTGTCCGCGCTGTCCGCGCTGTCCGCGCTGTCCGCGCCGTCCGCAGCTCGCGACGCGTGAGCGCCGGCCCGCCAGGCGGCGGCCACCCGCACTGCGTCCACGTTGGGCGGGACCTTGTGCACCCGGACGCACCAGGCACCAGCGGCCGCCGCCAGCGCGGTCGTCGCGACCGTCGCGTCGTCGGACTCGGCGAACGGCCGCGGTGCGCCGTCCGGGCTGGCCAGCAGTTTGCCGATGAACCCCTTCCGGGACGCGCCCACCAGCACGGGAAACCGGCGGCCGCCAAGCACCGACACGTCGGCGAGCCCGGCCAGCAGCGGCCAGTTGTGCTCGGGCCGCTTGCCGAAGCCGAGACCGGGGTCGAGCACGATAAGGTCCGGCCGGACACCGGTCTTGACGACCTCCTCGACGCGGCGCGCCAGCTCGTCCCTGACCTCGGCCACCACGTCGCGGTAGGCGGCGCGGGCGTACATGTCACGGCTGTGCCCGCGCCAGTGCATCACCACGTAGGGCACGCCGGCCTCGGCGACCAGCCTGGGCATGTCGGGATCCGCGAGTCCGCCGCTCACGTCGTTGACCAGGTGCGCGCCGGCTCCCACCGCGAACTCGGCGACCTGCGCCCGCATCGTATCCACCGACACCGGCACGCCGGCCCGGACCAGCTCGGTGATCACCGGGCCGACCCGGCGCAGTTCCTCCTCGGCCGAGACCCGCTGGGCGCCGGGACGGGTGGATTCGCCGCCCACGTCTACGATGTCCGCGCCCTGGGCGACCAGCTCCAGGCCGTGCGCGATCGCCGCGTCCGCGCCGTACCACTGGCCGCCGTCGGAGAACGAGTCGGGCGTCACGTTCACCACGCCCATCACCAGGCACCGGTCCGCCTGGGGCAGGCCAGGCACCGTTACAGGATTCAGCGCTTCACCAGGCCCAGCTTGCGCGCGGTGTTACGGCCGATCCGGCTCAGTTCGATGCGCGGCCAGACCAGGAAAGCCTCCGCCTCCAGCGCCGCGAGCGCGATCCGCGGTGCGTCCTTGCTGCTGGTGAACACGAAGAACCGGGGCTCCCACTCCGGGGAGAACTTGGCGTTGAATTTGTACAGCGACTCGATCTGGAACCAGCGGGACATGAACACCAGGAGCCGCCGCCAGGCCTTCAGCACCGGCCCCGCGCCGATCCGCTCGCCGCGCTCCAGCGCGGCGCGGAACACGGCGAAGTTCAGCGAGATCCGCTTGACGCCGAGCGCGGGCGCCGCCTTGATGGTCTCGGTGATCAGGAAGTCGTTCAGCCCCGGCTGGGCGCTGCGATCCCGGCGCATCAGGTCCAGCGACAGCCCGTCCGGCCCCCACGGCACGAGCTGGAGCACCGCGCGGACCACGCCGTCCTGCTTGGCGGTTACCAGCACGCAGTCCTCGTCGCCGGGTGCGCCGATCCGGCCGAGCGCCATGGAGAAGCCCCGTTCGGTCTGGCTGCCGCGCCAGGAGTCGGCGACCTCCACGATCGTGTTGAGCTCGCCCTTGGAGATGTCCCGCACCCGCCGGATCTCCGCGACGTAGCCGGCCCTGGACACCCGGGACACCATCTGCCGGACGTTGCGCATGGCCCGGCCGGACAGGCTGAACTCCGCCACCTCGACGATCGCCTCGTCGCCGAGCTCGAGCGCGGTCAGGCCGCCTTCCCGGCACCAGACCTCGGCGCCCAGTTCGCTGCAGCCCATCACGGCGGGCGCCCACGCGTGCCGCGCCGCCTCGTCGAGGAACGGGCCGATGGCCCCCGGCCAGGCCTCCGGGTCACCGATCGGATCGCCGCTGGCCAGCATCACGCCGGACACCACCCGGTAGCAGACGCACGCCTTGCCGGTGGCCGACCAGATGACGCTCTTGTCGCTGCGCAGCGCGAAATACCCGAGTGAGTCGCGCTCGCCGTATTTGTCCAGCAGATCCCTGACCCGGCCGGCGTCGGCGGCGCTCAGCCTGGCGCGCGGCTCGGCGGGCCGCAGGAACAGGTAAACGGTGACGATCAGGGTGAAAATGCCAAGCGCGCTGGTGAGGATGCCGAACGCGTCCCCGCGTGACTCCGGTACCCAGTACACCTGGCCGGACACCCCGACCAGGCCGTAGACGACCTCCTGAGTGCGCTGCCAGAGCGAGTAGTTGGACGCGAGGCCGCGCGCGACGCCGATGTAAATCAGCCCGATGGCGATGTCCGCCACCACCAGCCAGCAGAACGCCCACAGCGCGGTCCACCTGTTGCGCCGGTCTCCCTCGGCGTAGAACTCGTCGCGGAAGAACAGCAGCACCACGAGCACGACTATGGCCACGGCCACGCCGGTAATCCGGCGGGTGTGATTGAACAGGTGAATGGCGATGTCGAAGGCGAGCAGCCCGGTCACCGCCTGCCACGCGCGCCGCTTGCGGCGCCGCAGGCCGTGCGCGAACATGATCAGCAGCAGGCCGATGATCACATCCGCGGTATGGCTGACGTTGGTCAGCGTCCCCGGCACGATCGCGCGGACGTCGTGCAGCCGGTGCGGCCAGCCGGGGCGGAACACCTGGACGATGTCGGTGATACCGATCAGCAGCGTCAGCAGCGCGGCGATGCCCGGCACCCACCTGCGCTGTTGCCGGCGATCCGCGAAAGAAGGCGTGCCGCTGGAGTGCTCAGCCTCGTCGTTCTGGCTCATGTCCGCGGTTTTCCTGTCAGGCCCTGGACTCTCACGGCGCGTCGGCGCCCTCGTATCCGGCACGTACGGTACCCCCAAGCCTAGGTCCCCGAGCCCGGGACGCAATCAGCAATCCACAGACCTACCCAGTAGACGGTCGAGGATGCCTTTTAGTTCAGTGGTTACCGTAAATAAGGCTCATCGCCTCGGCACGGGTGACGTTATCACGGAAAGCGCCGCGTACGGCCGAAGTCACGGTACGCGCTCCCGGCTTCCGCACTCCGCGCATGGTCATGCACAGATGCTCGGCCTCGATGACCACGATCACGCCCCGCGGCTCCAGCGTGTCGACGAGCGCGTCCGCGATCTGGCAGGTCATCCGCTCCTGCACCTGAGGTCGGCGTGCGTACACGTCCACCAGCCTGGCGAGCTTGGACAGCCCGGTGATCTGCCCCTTCTCGTTCGGCACGTAGCCGATGTGCGCGACGCCGTAGAACGGCACCAGGTGGTGCTCGCACGTGCTGTAGACCTCGATGTCCTTGACGATGACCATCTCGTCGTGGCCGACGTCGAAGACCGTGGTGAGCACGTCCGCCGGACGCTGGCGCAGGCCAGCGAACTGCTCCACGTAGGCACGCGCGACCCGCGCCGGGGTGTCCTCGAGGCCGTCCCGATCCGGGTCCTCGCCGATGGCGGCCAGGATCTCCCGTACGGCACGTTCGATTCGGGGTAGGTCGAACCCCTCACCAGGTTCGGTCATTCGGTGTCGCGAGGCTCCTGATCGAAGCTGACGGCCTGCCCGTTCGCGCCACCGGCGGGGCCATCGGCGGTGCCGTTCGGCAGCGCCAGGCTGCCGTCCGCGGACGGCGCGGTGAGCGACAGCTCCTTGGGCGTGAGCACCGGCGGCCGGTCGGAGGGCAGTCGCTTGCCGTACCCGGTGTAGGAGCCGCGGGCCGGCCGCTTCCGCACCGGCGCGAAGATCTCCAGCACCTCCTTCCTGGATACGGTCTCCTTGTCGAGCAGGCGCAGCACCAGCGCGTCGAGCACGTCGCGGTACTCGACGAGCACCTCCCAGGCCTCGTCGTGGGCCGACTCGATCAGCCGCCGGATCTCCTCGTCGATCGACGAGGCGATCTTCTCCGAGTAGTCGCGGCTGTGCGACATCTCCCGGCCGAGGAACGGCTCGCCGTCCGCACTGCCGAACTTGCGGGCGCCGAGCTGCTCGCTCATCCCGTACTCGGTCACCATGCCGCGGGCGATCTGGGTGGCCTTCTCGATGTCATTGGACGCGCCGGTCGTCGGCTCGTGGAAGATCAGCTCCTCCGCGGTGCGCCCGCCGAGCAGCATCGCGAGCTGGTCCAGCATCTCGGCGCGGGTGGTCAGGAACTTGTCCTCGGTCGGCAGCGCCTGCGTGTAGCCGAGCGCCCGGCCGCGCGGGATGATCGTGACCTTGTGCACCGGGTCCGCGTGCGGCATCGCGTGGCCGACCAGGGCGTGACCGCCCTCGTGGTAGGCGATGAGCTTGCGCTCGGCCTCGGACAGCAGCACGCTCTTGCGCTCCGGGCCGGCCATGACGCGGTCGATGGCCTCTTCCAGCGCGTCCATGGTGATCTGCTTGCCGTTGGACCGCGCGGTCAGCAGCGCGCCCTCGTTGATCACGTTGGCCAGGTCGGCGCCGGTGAATCCCGGCGTCCGGCGGGCGATGATGTCCAGGTCGGCGTCCGGGGCGATGGGCTTGCCCCTGGCGTGTACCCGCAGGATCCCCTTGCGTCCGGCCAGGTCCGGCTGGGCGACCACGATCTGGCGGTCGAACCGGCCGGGCCGCAGCAGCGCCGGGTCCAGGATGTCGGGCCGGTTGGTGGCGGCGATGACGATGACGCCGCCCTTGGTGTCGAAGCCGTCGAGCTCGACCAGCATCTGGTTCAGGGTCTGCTCGCGCTCGTCGTGGCCGCCACCGAGGCCAGCGCCGCGGTGCCGTCCGACCGCGTCGATCTCGTCCACGAATACGATCGCCGGCGCATTGGCCTTCGCCTGCTCGAACAGGTCACGGACCCGGGACGCGCCGACACCGACGAACATCTCGACGAAGTCCGAACCGGAGATCGAGTAGAACGGCACGCCGGCCTCGCCTGCCACCGCGCGGGCGAGCAGCGTCTTGCCGGTGCCGGGAGGGCCGTAGAGCAGCACGCCCTTGGGGATCTTCGCGCCGATCGCCTGGAACTTGGCCGGGTTCTGCAGGAATTCCTTGATTTCCTGTAGTTCCTCGATCGCCTCATCGGCGCCGGCCACGTCCGCGAACGTGGTCTTCGGCGTGTCCTTGGTGATCAGCTTGGCGCGCGACTTGCCGAAGTTCATCACCCGCGAGCCGCCGCCCTGCATCTGCGACACCATGAAGAAGAACAGCAGGCAGATCACCAGGACGATGAAGAGCGTAGGGAGGAGGTCGAGCAGCGCGTTGCTCTTCGGGATCGTGACGTTGTAGTCCGCGGGCAGATTGCCCTTGTCGAACTGCTGCTGGAGCATGTTCTGCAGCTGAACGCCCTGGCCGGTCACCCAGGATGCCTGAAGGTTCTGGCCGTCCTTGGTCGTGATCTGGATCGTCTGGTTCTTATCGATGATCTGCGCGCTCTTGACCTGGCCGGTCTCGATGAGGTGCACGATCTTGCCGGTGTCCGCGTTCTGGTAGCTGCTGCCGGAATTGGCGAAGTCGAGCACAAAAAGGAACAGCAGCACCGCGACGATAATCAGCAGCACCGGTCCGCGAAAGAAGCGCCTAATCTCCATCAATGAGCGACTCCGTCGGCTCGGAGTCGTTCCCTCCTGACCAGCCTCACAGTCCCGCCGACCTCCGCCGGGATGGCCATGCTTCCATAGACGGTACACCGGCTGGGTGCTTCGCCTGTCGAGTCAACGCTTCCTGCTGCGGAATGTGTTCCCTACGAGGCCTGGTAGACCTCGGGGGCGAGCGTCCCGATGAACGGCAGGTTCCGGTAACGCTGCGCGTAGTCCAGGCCATAGCCCACGACGAATTCGTCCCCAATCTCGAATCCGGTGTAGGCGACGTGCACATGCATCTGGGCCGAGGCGGGCTTGCGCAGCATGGCGCACACCTCCAGCGAGGCCGGCTGGCGCGAACGCAGGTTGCCGGCCAGCCAGGACAACGTCAGGCCGGAATCCACGATGTCCTCGACGATCAGCACGTGCCGGCCGGTGATGTCGGTGTCCAGGTCCTTGAGGATGCGCACCACCCCGGAGGACTTCGTGCCCGAGCCGTAGGAGGAGATGGCCATCCAGTCCATCTGCACCGGCAGGTGGACGGCCCTGGCCAGATCGGCCATCACCATGATGGCGCCCTTGAGCACGCCGACCATGAGCAGGTCGCGGCCCGCGTAGTCGGCGTCGATCTGCGCGGCAAGCTCGCCGATCCGGGCCTGCAGCCGCTCCGGGCTGATCAGGATCTCCTTCAGCGCCGGGCCCATGTCAGTCGCGTCCACTGTCCTCCTCGGGATCTTCTGGCCGGGCTAGCCGCCGAACCACAGCATGCCGTTGCGACGGCAGACTCGCACGCCGCCGGGCAGGTCAGCCCACCGCTGCCCGTGCCAGGATGTCACCAGCTCGTCCGCTTGCTGAATGTGCCTGGCGCTGAGCGCGCCCGCCGGGCAGCCCGCCATGATCGCCGCCGAGTGCAGGACCCGGGTCCTGATCGCCTCCGGCAGGGCCGCGAGCCAGGTCACGTCGAGTCCGGCCGGGTCCGACCCGCCTTCGCGCAGGTGTCCGCTTTCCGCGAACGCGAGGTCGTCCAGGCAGTCGGCGTCGGCCCTCAGCTGCCGTGCGGTCCGCGCGAGCGCCTCGGTCACGCCCGGACCGAGCGCCGCCTCCAGCGCGGGCAGGGCCTGGTGCCTGACCCGGGCCCGGGCGAACCGCGGATCCTCGTTGTGCGGGTCCTGCCACGGGTCGAGGCCAAGCTCCGCGCAGGCGGTGAGCGTGGTGATCCGGCGGATGCCGAGCAGCGGACGACGGTAGCGGTCGCGCCGCGGCGCCATCCCGGCCAGCGACCGGGCCCCGGCACCGCGCGCGAGCCCGAGCAGCACGGTCTCTGCCTGGTCATCCATCGTGTGCCCGAGCAAGATCGCGGCCGCACCCGCGCTCGCCTCGTCCCCGGGGATCACGCCAGAACCGTCGTCGGGGTCGCGGGGCGCCATGCGGGCCACCTCGTCCAGCGCCCGGTACCGGGCCGCGCGCGCGGCCGCCTCCATCCCGCCGGTTCTGGCCACGTGCACGGCGATGTTGTAGACGGGGTCCAGCTTGAGGTCCACCAGGAACCCGGCCACCCCGGCGGCCCGCTCGTCCGAACCGGGCTGAAGGCCATGGTCGACGGTGACGCCGCCGCAGCGCAGCCCGAGCCGCGGACCGGTGAAGGCCAGCGCGGCCGCGAGGGCAACGGAGTCAGCGCCACCGGAACAGGCGACCAGCACCAGGTCGCCTTCCCGCAGGTCAGCCACGCTGTCACGGACCGCGTTGCGGATATCCGAGACAGCCGCGCCTGGCCCCATGGCTGGTTCCCTACTGAACGACCCCGGCCACCCGGTTCAGCCACTCGCTAGGCTGAGCAAGCTCCTCGCGGGTCGGCAGGGTGTCCGGCGACGTCCACACCTTGTTGAACTCGGCCATGCCGGCCGTCTCCACCACGGTCTTGACGAACGCCGACCCCTCGGCGTACTGCTTCATCTTGAGGTCGATGCCGAGCAGCCGGCGCAGCGTCTGCTCGATCCGCCCAGGCGAGCCCCGGCGGGCGGAGAATCGCTCCCTGATCTGTTCCACCGAGGGCACCACCTGGGGTCCCACGGCGTCCATCACATAGTCGCCGTGGCCCTCGACCAGCGTCATCACCGCGGTGAGCCGGTCCATGATCTGGCGCTGGCCTGGGCTAACCACGGCCTCGATGAGGCTGCCGCCATCCCCGCCGCGGACCGCGCCGGCCATCGCGTCGGCCGCGGCGCGGAGCCGCCCGAGGATCGCGCCCGGGTCGAGTTCGGAGGCGAGCAGGAACTCGGTCATCTGGCCCTGCACGTATTCGCGCAGCCAGGACACGGCGGTGAACTGGAGCCGGTGCGTCTCCTCGTGCAGGCACACCCAGCGGCGGAAGTCGTGCGGGTCGACGCCGAGCTCACGCTCGATCATCACGATGTTGGGCGCGACCAGCGTCAGCCGCCCGAGCGACCCGTTGCCGGTGTCGTCCGGCGGCAGGAACAGCTCGTACTGGCCAAGCACCCGCCCGGACAAGTAGGCCAGGATCAGCCCGGCCTGGATGCCGGTCATCCGGGAACCGACGCCGCTGAGCACGGAGCCGCCCGGGTTCCCGCCCGTCTGCCGGTTCCGCAACTGCTCCACCAGCGGCTCGAGCACGACGCGGAACCCGTCGACGTTTGCCCGGATCCAGCCGGGCCGGTCGACCACCGCGACCCGGCCGACCTCCTCGGCGGAGACCATGCCGGTGACTTCCTGGACCGGCTCGGCGACCTCACGGGCTAGGTCACGAAGCTCGGCCACGGTCCGGCGCGCCTCCCCGAGGCTGACCTGAGGGCCGGGCCTGGCCCAGCGGACACCGGTGTTGACCGCGACTTCCCAGTCGACCATCTGCGCACTACTCACACTCCAACCGTACGTGCTATCCGGCCGTCATCGGCACCCGCAGCCCGCCAGATTCCCGGCGGCGGCGTCGATCGCCGCGGCTGCCTCGTCGAGCTGGGACACTTTGTCCGCCATGATGGCGAATACCAGCAGCGTGCCGTCCCTGTCATAGACCAGGCCGGCCAGCGCCGCCACGGTCCCCAGGTTGCCGGTTTTGGCGCGCACCGCGCCGAGCGCCGAGCCGCCGATCCCGGCGAACACGCTCTCCCGCGCGGCCAGCGTGCCGGAGAAGCCCGCCACCGGCAGGCTCGCGAGGGCCGGACGCAGCCGCGGGCGGGCAATCGCGGCCTCCAGCACCTTGATCAGCGCCGCTGGCGCGATCGCGTCTTCCGGTGATAGCCCGCTGCCGTCCACCAGCTGGATGCCGCCGGTGACCCCGAGCCCGCGCAGCACCCTGGTCTCCGCGGCCGCCGCCCCGGCGAACGTGGCCGGCTGGCCGGTGGCGATCGCGACCTGCCGGGCCAGGCTCTCGGCGATTACGTTGTTGCTCTCGGCGAGCATCTGCTCGGCGATCGCCGACACCGGCGGCGAGCTGACGCTGGCCAGCACCTGGGCACCTCGCGGGGCGGTCTGCCCCGCCACCGAGCCGGTTACCTTGATGCCGTCGGACCGCAGCAACCCAGCGAACGCCGCCGCGGCCATTTCCGCGGGATGCTGGGCCCGTGGCGTCAGGTTGTACGGATCGTCGGAGTCTTCTGGGGTGCCGGACCCGGTCAGGCGCCCCTGGTCCACTTCGAGCGAGGTGACCTGCGTGACGTTGCCGGTGGTCACGTACGCCGCGGGCCAGCCCGGCGCGAGGCCGGATCCGGAGTACAGCGAGGTGTCGTAGCCGAGCCGGACCGAGGTGCGGCCGCCCGCCCTCAGCCTGGCCGCGGTCGCCGCGGCGAGGCTGGCGAGCGTGGCGGGACGCGGATAGTCACCCGGCGGGTAGGAGCTGACGGCCAGCGTGGGGTCGCCGCCGCCGACCAGGATGACGCCGTCGGGCCCGGACACCACCCGGGTACTGAACCGCGCGCCGCCGCCGAGCGCGGCCAGCGCGGCGACCGCGGTGGCGAGCTTGGTTGTGGAGGCAGGCGTGGCGAGCTGGCTACCGCCATCGGACAGCAGCACCCGCCCGGTGGCCGGGTCGGCCACCATCGACAGCACGCTCGGGCCAAGCGAGCCCGCGGACAGCGGACCGGCCAGCGCGGACCGCAGGCCGCTAGCGGTGGGCAGCGGTCCGGCCGGCAGGCCGGCCGGCAGCACCGGGCCGGACACCGATACCCGCGCGGGCGCGACCGCCGGGATCTTGAGCGCGGCGAGCCTGCCGGGCAGCATGCGAGCCACGGCGATGCCGGCGGTCAGCGTGATCACGTTGACCATGGCCAGCGTCACCAGCGCAAGCAGCCGGGTGCGGCGCGCCATGACCAGCCACCTCAGGGAGAATAGATTTCAGGCAACGCAGGAGAGTTAATCACCCGCGACGGGCTGGAGCTAACACGTGGACGTTGAGGTCGTCATCGAGATCCCGAAGGGCCAGCGGAACAAGTACGAGATGGATCACGCGACCGGCAGGATCCGGCTGGACCGCATGCTGTTCACGTCCACCAGGTACCCGGCCGACTACGGCTTCATCGAGGACACGCTGGCCGACGACGGCGACCCGCTCGACGCGCTGGTGCTGCTGGACGAGCCGACGTTCCCCGGCTGCCTGATCACCTGCCGGGTGCTCGGCATGTTCCGGATGCGCGACGAGAAGGGCCTCGACGACAAGATCCTGTGCGTGCCGGCCGCCGACCCGCGGATGGCGCACCTGCGGGACATCGACGACGTGGCCAAGTTCGACCGGCTGGAGATCCAGCACTTCTTCGAGGTGTACAAGGACCTGGAGCCCGGCAAGTCGGTCCAGGCGGAGGCCTGGGCCGACCGCAAGGCCGCGGAAGCCCAAGTGGAAGCCTGCCAGGAGCGCTACGCGATCTAGCCCGTGGGAGAGCTCGTCCAGCGGCGACGGCGGGCTACCCACCCGGGCGCGGCGGGCCCCGGTTAACGTGGTGTCTTTGCCCTTCGTGGTAACGCGGCCCCCGCGCGCGAGGGTCGATCTACCACGAAAGGCAAATCGATCACGTTGCTGACGGGCCTGCCCGTGCGCTCGTGTCCCGGCAGCCGCGACGGCGTCATTGGTTGCGGTAAATGTCCTGACATAAGGACGATACGACATCCTCTTGACAATACTCCCGGGTGCGGCGAGGCTGAACCGCATGCGTATCGGACTCATCGGCGTCGGGCGGATCGGCGCGTTTCACGCGGCGACGCTGTGCGCGCTGCCCGGCGTCGATGCGGTGGTCGTCACCGACGCCGACCTCGGCCGGGCCAAGGACGTCGCGGGCCGGCTCGGCACCGAGCTGGCCGGCTCGGTGGATGACCTGCTCACCGCCCGCATCGACGCACTTGTCATCGCGACCGCCACGGCCGCCCACCCCGAGCTGATCCGGCGTGGCGTCGCGGCGGCCCTGCCGCTGTTCTGCGAGAAACCGGTCGCCCCGGACATCGACGGGACCCTGGAAGTGATCAAGTGCGCCGTCGGCACGGAGGTCCAGATCGGCTTCCAGCGACGCTTCGACGCCGGATTCCGCGTGGTCAGGGACGCGGCGCGGGACGGCACGCTGGGCTGGCTGCACACGATCAGGTCCACCACGCTGGATGCGGCCCCGCCGCCCGCCGGCTACATCCCTAGCTCGGGCGGGATCTTCCGCGACTGCGCGGTGCACGACTTCGACGCCATCCGCTGGGTCAGCGGCCACGAGGTGACCCGGGTTTACGCGGCCGGCGCCAACCGGGGCGAGCAGTTCTTCCGCGACGCGGGTGACGTGGACACCGCGTCCGCCCTGCTCACGCTCGACGACGGCACGATCGCGGTGGTGTCGTGCACCAGGTACAACGCGGCGGGCTACGACGTCCGGCTCGAGGTGCTCGGCTCGGCCGGCGGCATGTGCGCGGGCCTGGACGACCGGATGCCGCTCCGCTCCGCCGACCCCGGCGCCACGTTCCCCGCGGGACCGGCGCACCGTCAGTTCATGGAGCGGTTCGGTGACGCCTACGTCGCCGAACTCACCGCGTTCATCGAGGTGGCGGCGGGCCGGACGGCCAGCCCGTGCACCCCGCAGGACGCGCTCGAGGCGTTCTATGTCGCGGAGGCGTGCGAGCTGTCCCGGCACCGCGGCGCCCCGGTGGACATCGCGGAGGTCCGCAGGTGATCGCGGGCGCGCCGATCTCCTGGGGGGTGTGCGAGGTCCCCGGCTGGGGGTACCAGCTTCCCGTGACGCGGGTGCTCACCGAGATGCGCGAGCTGGGGCTGGCCGCGACCGAGTTCGGTCCCGACGGATACCTGCCGGCCGACCCGGGTGAGCGGGCCGGCTTGCTTGGCGCTCACGGCCTCGCCGCGGCCGGCGGCTTCGTCCCAGTCGTGCTGCATGACAAGGACCGCGATCCGCTGCCCGTCATCGACCGTGCGCTCGACGGGTTCGGGCCGCCGGATCGCGCCGTACTGGTGCTGGCCGCGGCGACCGGCGCGGACGGCTACGAGACCCGCCCCGAACTGGACGAAGCCGCCTGGGCCACGCTGCTGGCCAACCTCACCCGGGCCGCGACCCGGGCGGCGGAACGCGGCTTCACCGCCACGCTGCATCCGCACGTCGGCACGATGGTGGAAAAACGGGACGAGGTGCTCCGCGTCCTCGACGGCACCGACGTCCGGCTGTGCCTGGACACCGGTCACCTGCTGATCGGCGGCACCGATCCCGCCGTGCTCGCCCGCGAGGCGGCAGGCCGGATCGGCCACGTGCACCTCAAGGACGTCCGGCAGGACGTGGCCGCCAAGGTCAGCGACGGCGCGATCTCCTACACCGACGGCGTGCG
>DASRFJ010000264.1:0-2577 GCA_035651595.1 Streptosporangiaceae bacterium
CGGATATTCCGGATCGAGCGGCAGATAGGCGGCGCCGGCCTTGAGGATGCCGAGAAGCCCGACCAGCATCTCGGGCGAGCGCTCGACGCAGAGCCCGACCACGGTCTCCGGCCCGACCCCGAGACCGCGCAGATGATGCGCCAGGCGGTTGGCGTGCGCATCCAGCGCCGCATAGCTCAGCGTGCGCTCCCCGCACACCACCGCAACCGCCTCCGGCGTGCGCTCCGCCTGCGCCGCAAACAGCGAAGGCAGCGTCGCAGCCAACCGCTCGCCGCCCACCGTCACATGCGACGGCAACACCCGCGCCGTGTCGTTCCAGCGCTCCAGGATGGTGCGCCGCTCCGACCCCTCCAGAATGTCAATCGAACCCAGCAGCCGCTCCGCGTCCGCCGCAACCGCACCAAGCAGCCGAACCAGCCGCCCCCCGAGCCGCTCAACCGTCCCCGCATCAAACAGATCGGCGGCATACTCCAGCACCCCCTCGAGCCCCCCGGCGCCGCCGTCCGCAGCTCGGTGCTCGATCAGCGCGACCGAAAGGTCGAACTTCGCCGAAGCCCACGACACCGGCTCGGCGCTGACCGAAACACCGGCAAGCTCAGGCTGTGCCGCCGCGTCCGCCGTCTCATACGCCAGCATCACCTGGAACAGCGGGTGCCGCGACAGCGACCGCGCCGGGTTGAGCTCCTCCACCAGCCGCTCAAACGGCACCTCGGCATGCTGATACGCCGCAAGGTCGCAGGCCCGCGCCCGCTCCAGCAGCGCGCGGAACGACACTGGCCCCGACGTGTCGATCCGCAGCACCAGCGTGTTGACAAAAAACCCGATCAGATCGTCCAGCCCGGGCTCGCCACGACCCGACACCGGGCTGCCGATCACGATGTCGTCGCCCGCCCCAAGCCGGCTCAGCAGCGCCGCAAGGCCTGCGTGCAGCACCATGAACAGGCTCGCCCCGGCCTGCCGCGCCAGACCAGAAAGCGCCCCGTGCAGGGCCGCATCAATGACAAAACCGACACGCCCGCCGCGGTGGCTCGAGACCGCAGGCCGCGCATGATCAAACGGCAGTTCGATCCGGTCCGGAAGCCCGGCAAGCCGCTCACGCCAGTACGAAAGCTGACCGGAAAGCCCGCCCTCCGACGCTCCATCCCCGCCCAGAACACGCTGCTGCCACAGCGTGTAGTCGGCGTACTGGATGCCAAGCGGCGCTAGCCCCGACGCCGCCAATACCGCCGAACCCGAAACCGCCCCGCCGCAGCGCGCCCGGTAGAACGCCGCAAGGTCCCGCCACAGCACCCGAAGCGACCAGCCGTCGCCGGCGATGTGATGCAGGCACAGCAGCAGCACGTGCTCGTCGGCCGCAACTTCAAATAGATAAACCCGCAGCGGCAGCTCCTGCGCAAGGTCAAACCCCCGACCCGCCGCAGCCGCAACCGCCGCCGCAACCTCGCCCGCAGCCAGCCCCCGCTCCTCAAGCGCAAACGACGCCGCAGACGCCGAAACGATCTCCTGCCGCGGCACCCCGCCACGCTCCGGGAACCGCGTCCGAAGGCTCTCGTGCCGCTCAACAACATCGCCAATCGCGCCCCGCAGCGCGCCGCGGTCGAGCGCTCCCTTCAGCCGCACCGCAACCGGGATCACATAGGTCGAAGGCCGCAGCGCGCCGCCGCCGCCATCGCCCGCCTCGGCCGCCGCACCAGACCCCTCCAGGCGGTCCAGAAACCACAGCCGACGCTGCGCATACGACAGCGGCAACTCGGCAGGGCGCGGCTCAATCCCAAGCGGCAGACGACGGCTCGCCGGCTGATCCGACAGCCGCTCCGCCAGCGCCGCCACGCTCGCCGCCTCAAACAGCACACGGATCGGGACCTCGACACCCAGAACCGCCCGGATCCGTCCAATCAGCCGGATCGCCAGCAGCGAGTGACCGCCAAGCTCGAAGAAGTTGTCGTCAACCCCAACCCGCCGCACCCCCAGAAGCTCCGCATAAAGCGAACACAGCAGCTCCTCCGCAGGAGACCGCGGCGCACGGTAGACCCGCCCAGACAAAATCTCAGGCTCGGGAAGCGCACGGCGGTCCAGCTTGCCGTTCGCCGTCAGCGGCAGCCGATCCAGAACCACAAACGCAGACGGCACCATGTAGTCGGGCAGCCGCAACCCAAGCGCCAAACGCAGCGCCGCAACGTCGATCACATGACCCGCCGCCGCAACAACGTAGCCGATCAGCCGCAGACCCGAAGCCCCGACCCCGCCGCCACGCGCCACAACCGCCGCAGCCGACACCCCATCCTGCGCAACAAGCGCAGCCTCGATCTCGCCAGGCTCAATCCGGAAACCGCGCAGCTTAACCTGCGCGTCCGCACGCCCCAAAAACTCCAGAACACCGTCCGACCGCCACCGCGCCAAGTCCCCGGTCCGGTACATCCGTTCCCCGGCCGCCCCATACGGGCACGCCACAAACCGCTCCGCCGTCAACCCGGAGCGGCCAGAATAACCACGCGCAACACCCAAACCCGCTACGTAAAGCTCCCCAACAACCCCAACCGCTACAGGCTCAAGACAACCGTCCAGCACATACGCACG
>DASRFJ010000265.1:0-18504 GCA_035651595.1 Streptosporangiaceae bacterium
CGCCGGGTCTGGCCGCCGGGTCTGGCCGCCGGGTCTGGCCGCCGGGTCTGGCCGCCGGGTCTGGCCGCCGGGTCTGGCCGTGTGCGCGCAGCCTGTGCCTGGAGTGCACCGTGCGGCTACCGGGACAGGAGCGCACCCGCAGTCCGCCAGCAACGTGGAAGATTTCCCCTTCGTGGAAGACCAGCCCCCGTGAACAGGGGTCCCGCTACCACAAAGGGAAAAACCACCACGCTATCCAGGCCCATCAAGCCAGCCGCCGGCCCACCGGGCAGCCAGCGACCCGGGCAAACCCCGGAATAAGCCAACGGGGTCCGGATTGGGGGAGTAACTGTCCGCAATCTTTTCGGACCGCCTTCGGAGCCGTGGGCGATCGCGGATGTGCTGTCCGGTGCGCCGGATATGTCTGGAAAATGTGGGCAGCCTGGTCGGCAGCCATGGGTTGTGGCGCTTAGGACAACTACGTGGCAGGAGCCGACCGGACCGCGACGACCGGGGGCTCGCCGGGCGATGCCGCGCGGCGGCGTGGGTGGCGCGATACTGGAGAGTAGAACAGGAAAGCGGCCGAGGAGGATGCCGACGATGCCAGGTGACCCGCGGATTCGCGCCGCGGACGCGGATCGGGACCGCGCCGCGGCCCTGCTCCGTGAGCATCACGCGGCCGGACGGCTGACCGCCGGGGAGTTCCATGACCGCCTGGAGAAGGCCATCGACGCCCGGACCATGGGGGAACTCGACGAGCTGATGGCGGACCTGCCGGCCATCGACCTCTACCAGCTGCCGGATGCCTCGCTGCGCCGGATCCCGGAGCGGCCGTCCCAGGCTCAGTCGCTGATCCCGCAGGACGCGGGCAAGGCCGAGCTGACCGGCCTGTCGCCCGCCGCGACGGCGGTGGTGGCCTGGGCTACCGTCGCGAGCGCCCTGGTGGCCATCGGATTGGTGACCGCTGTACTGATCGGAGCGGTTGCGGTCTGGGCATTCGCCGGATTGGCGGCCGCCGCGATAGCATGGATTGTGTTCCTGATCCGCCGCTCCGGGCGCTGAACCCGGCCGCGGGGAATATCCAGGCGAACGGCGGTGCTCTATACTGTCGGTTCGCGTTGGTGTCGTTGACCGAGTACACTCGTCTGCGGCCCATGGGTTAACCGCGATCGCGGCTTCCGGGGACCCGCGAGCCAGCTCCCGCCTAGCGTATCGCCCTCCTGCGTGCGTCTGGCGAAAGCACCCCAACCCAACGAGCACAGTGAAGCGCGGAGGATATGCCCAAGAAAGACGGCGCCATTGAGATTGAAGGCACGGTTGTCGAATCGCTCCCGAATGCCTTCTTCCGGGTGGAGCTGGACAACGGGCACAAGGTTCTCGCTCACATCAGCGGGAAAATGCGGATGCACTACATCCGGATCCTGCCGGACGACCGGGTCGTCGTGGAGCTCAGCCCCTACGACCTCAGTCGCGGCCGGATCGTGTACCGGTACAAGTAAGAAACGAACAGTGGAGACGAAACCGTGAAGGTCAAGCCGAGCGTCAAGAAGATCTGCAGCAAGTGCCGGATCATCCGCCGGCACGGCCGCGTCATGGTCATTTGCACTGACCCCCGGCACAAGCAGCGCCAGGGCTAACTAATAGATACGCGCGCCGCAGCGCTAGGACCCCCGGTCGGAGGCCGGGGCCGGGTTCGAGGGCAGAACCCGGAAGCGGCGCGGAGGACCTCCGCGAATTACTAAGGAGAACTGCCCCAGATGGCCAGGCTTTCCGGCGTGGACCTGCCCCGCGACAAGCGGGTGGAGATCGCGCTCACCTACATCTACGGCATCGGCCGGACCAGGGCGGAGCAGACCCTGGCGGCCACCGGCGTCAGCCCGGACACCAGGGTGCACGCCCTGAGCGACGACGACCTGATGAAGCTTCGCGACTGGATCGACGCGAACTACCAGGTCGAAGGTGACCTGCGCCGTGAGGTGCAGGCCGACATCCGGCGCAAGGTCGAGATTGGCTGCTACCAGGGCATCCGGCATCGCCGCGGCCTGCCGGTGCACGGCCAGCGCACGCAGACCAACGCGCGCACCCGCAAGGGCAAGAAGAAGACGGTGGCCGGCAAGAAGAAGGCCGGGAAGAAGTAGTCCGAGCTAGCCGGACCGATTACCTCGCGATCAGGAGTCAGAGAAACATATGCCGCCGAAGAGCCGTCAGCAGGCCGCCAAGAAGGTGCGCCGCAAGGAGCGGAAGAACGTAGCCCACGGGCACGCTCACATCCGGAGCACGTTCAACAACACGATCGTCTCGATCACCGACCCGATGGGCAACGTCATTTCGTGGAAGTCCTCGGGCGGTGTGGGTTTCAAGGGTTCGCGCAAGTCCACTCCCTATGCCGCGCAGATGGCCGCTGAGGCGGCCGCGCGTGTCGCGATGGAGCACGGCATGCGCAAGGTCGACGTCTTCGTGAAGGGCCCGGGCTCGGGCCGGGAGACCGCCATCAGGTCGCTTCAGGCGGCCGGGCTGGAGGTCGGCTCGATCCAGGACATGACCCCGGTGCCGCATAACGGCTGCCGTCCGCCGAAGCGGCGCAGGGTCTGAGGGGCTACGGGAGACAACAATGGCTCGTTATACAGGTGCGGACTGCAAGCTCTGCCGCCGCGAGAAGACCAAGCTGTTCCTGAAGGGCGCCAAGTGCGACTCGCCGAAGTGCCCGATCGAGATCCGGCCGTACCCGCCGGGTGAGCACGGCAGGAACCGGCCGAAGGAAGGCGACTACCTGACCCAGATCAGGGAGAAGCAGAAGGCGAAGCGGATCTACGGCCTGCTGGAGAAGCAGTTCCACGGTTACTACGTGGAGGCGTCCGGCAAGCACGGCAGGACCGGCGAGACCATGCTTCAGCTGCTCGAGCGGCGACTCGACAACGTCGTGTACCGGGCCGGCTTCGCCAAGAGCCGCGACATGGCCCGCCAGCTGGTGCGGCACGGCCACCTCACGGTGAACGGCAAGCGGGTCGACATCCCGTCGTACCGGGTGAGCGAGAGCGACATCATCGAGGTCAAGGCCAAGTCGCAGGAGATGACCCCGTTCATCGTCGCCAAGGCCGAGGCGGGGGAGCGCACGGTTCCCGCGTGGCTCGAGGTCGTGCCGGACAAGATGCGGGTGCTGGTGCACTCGCTGCCGGTCCGCGCGCAGATCGACACGCAGGTCCAAGAGCAGCTAATCGTCGAGTTCTACTCGAAGTAAGGCCCGCCGGGCCCGGATGGCCCGGTGGTTTCGCGGCTTCATATAGCGGTTGCCGCGGGAAGGAAGAACAATGCTCATCGCACAGAGGCCGCAGCTCAACGAGGATCCGGTCGACGAGTTCCGGTCCAAGTTCACGATCGAGCCGCTGGAGCCGGGCTTCGGCTACACCATCGGCAACTCGCTGCGGCGCACGCTGCTGTCGTCCATCCCGGGCGCGGCCGTCACCAGCATCCGTATCGAGGGCGTGCTGCACGAGTTCTCCACCGTGCCGGGGGTCAAGGAGGATGTCACCGACATCATCTTGAACCTCAAGGAGCTGGTGGTCTCCTCCGAGCACGACGAGCCCGTCGTCATGTACCTGCGCAAGCAGGGCCCAGGCGACGTCACCGCCGCGGACATCGCGCCGCCGGCCGGCGTCGAGGTGCACAACCCGGAGCTGCACATCGCGACGCTGAACGCCAAGGGCAAGCTCGAGATGGAGCTGACCGTGGAGCGCGGCCGCGGCTACGTCTCCGCGACGCAGAACAAGCAGCCGGGCCAGGAGATCGGCCGGGTGCCGATCGACTCGATCTACTCGCCGGTGCTGCGCGTGACCTACAAGGTCGAGGCGACCCGTGTCGAGCAGCGCACCGACTTCGACCGGCTGATCCTGGACGTCGAGACCAAGCCGTGCATGCGGCCGCGGGACGCGGTGGCCAGCGCGGGCAAGACGCTGGTGGAACTGTTCGGCCTGGCTCGCGAGCTCAACCTGGACGCCGAGGGCATCGACATCGGCCCGTCGCCGACGGACGCCGCGCTCGCCGCGGACCTGGCGCTGCCGATCGAGGACCTGAACCTCACGGTCCGCTCGTACAACTGCCTCAAGCGTGAGGGCATCCACACGGTCGGGGAACTGGTCGGGCGCAGTGAGCAGGACCTCCTCGACATAAGGAACTTCGGCGCGAAGTCGATCGAGGAAGTCAAGCAGAAGCTCGTTGACATGGGGCTGTCCCTGAAGGACTCGCCGCCTGGGTTCGACCCGAGCAGTGCGGTGGGCGCCTACAGCGACGACGACGACAGCTACGTGGAGACCGAGCAGTACTGAGTACTGCCAACCGAGGAGAGAGTCACATGCCCACGCCCACCAAGGGCCACCGTCTTGGCGGCAGCCCGGCCCATGAGCGGCACATCCTGGCGAACCTCGCCACCGCGCTGTTCGAGCACGGCCGGATCACCACCACTGAGGCCAAGGCCCGCAGGCTGCGGCCGGTAGCCGAGCGGCTGATCACGTTCGCCAAGCGCGGGGACCTGCACGCCCGGCGCCAGGTGCTCACCGTGGTCACCGACAAGGGCGTAGTGCACACGCTGTTCGCCGAGATCGCTCCGGAGTTCTCGGAGCGGTCCGGCGGATACACCCGGATCACCAAGATCGGGCCGCGCAAGGGCGACAACGCGGCGATGGCGGTCATCGAACTCGTCAAGGGCGAGCCCGTGCAGTCCAAGCCGCGCCGCCGCGCTCGCCGCGCCGACGCCAGGCCCGCCGCCGCGGCTCCGGCGGCCGTCGCCGAGACCGAGGTCGACGACGCCGCCGTGACCGACGAGCCTGACGAGGCCGCTGTGGCTGAGGAGACGGCAGCGACGGCGGCCGAGGCTGAGGTCGCGGAGGAACCTGAGGTCGATGAGGCCCGAGTCGACGATGAAGCCGACGACGATGAAGCTGGCGACGATGTGACTGGCGACGATGTGACTGGTGAGGCTGACCAGGACGACGACGCTAAGGCCTAGCCGGAATAGCGTGGAAGATTAACCCTTCGTGGTGGATTGATGCCCAAAACCGGGGGTCAATCCACCACGAAGGGCAAGACCGCCACGTTGATGCTCCTGGCTCGACGATCCGCCCGGGGGTATGGCCGCGCGGCCGGCCCGTTATGCGTCTTGGCGAAGGCGGTTTATGGACGAGGAACCACAGGCCGTTCTGATAAAGATTGTTCTTGGTTATGACGGGGGAGAGTTTTCCGGGTGGGCGGCCCAGCCGGGGCGGCGGACCGTGGAAGGGGTGCTCAGCGAGGCGCTCGGCAAGGTCTTGCGGCTGCCGGAGCCGCCGAAGCTGACGGTCGCCGGGCGGACCGACAGCGGGGTGCACGCCCGCGGTCAGGTCGCGCACGTCACGATCCAGGCCGGCCACTGGGTCGAATCGCTGGCGTACCGGCTGAGCGGGGTGCTGCCGGCCGACGTGCGGGTGTTCCGCGCCGACCCGGCGCCGCCAGGGTTCGATGCGCGGTTCTCGGCGCTGTGGCGGCGGTATTCGTACCGGGTGTGCGACGATCCGGCGCTGGCCGACCCGGTAGATCGGCGGCGGACGGTCTGGTACTTCCCCCCTGAGCCGCTGGACATCGATGCTATGAACACGGCCGCGGCGGACCTGCTGGGCGAGCATGACTTCGCCGCGTTCTGCCGCCGGCGCGAGGGCGCGACCACGGTCCGGGCGCTGCGGCGGCTCGCGTGGCACCGGGACGAGTACGGCATCGCGATCGCCAGCGTCGTCGCAGACGCGTTCTGCCACAACATGGTGCGTGCCCTGATGGGGGCCCTGGTCGCGGTCGGCGAGGGGCGTCAGGAGCCGGGCTGGCCCGCCCGGATCCTCGCGGCGCGCACGCGGCACCCGGCGGTCAGGGTCATGCCGCCGCACGGGCTGTGCCTGGAAGAGGTCGGCTACCCAGCGGACGCCGAGCTGGCGGCCCGTGCCGAGGTCACGCGCAGGTTGCGCGCCTTAGGCCTGCGGCTTGCCGGTGAGCAGGCGCTGGCTCAGCGCGATGTTGGCGCTGCCGGAGAACATGCCCTCGGCGAAAGTCACCAGGCGCTGGCGATCCGCGTCCGTGGCCGGGGCCTTCAGGTTCGTGAACTCGGCGTACATCAGGATCAGGTAGTGGCCCTTGACCTCCGCGTACTCCACGCCGGTGCCGTTCAGCATCTTCTTCGCCGGGCCTTTGGTCGCGGACAGCGGCGCGATCAGGTCCGCTGCGCCGGACACCTGCCCGGCCTTCTGGGCCGCCGTGGCGGTGCCCAGGTTGACCACGCCGATCGTGCCCATCATCGTCTTGTCGCTGGACAGGTACGTGGCCCGGACCACCTGCTTGCAGGAGCCGGATTGCACCGAGGCCTGGAGGTCGGGACCGAAGACAGCCAGCGTGCAGTTCGAGTCCAAGGAGGTGGCCACCCGCTGGTAGCCGTTGTTGGTGCCGTACAGCGTGAAGCCGGGCGGGTAGAGCTCGGCGACGGTGAGCGGCGCCGGATCGAGCTTGCGCGTGGTGATGTGCTGCCAGCGGCCGAGCTTGGCGGAGAAGTAGGTGGACTGGGCGGTCGGGTCGCTGGTCGGCAGGCGCAGCGAGTTGCCGGGGTTGATCGCCTGGCCAGACTTGCCGAAGTGCTCATATCCCGCAAACCCGCCCCCGCCGACGACCACGACGGCCAGCGCGGCGAGGATGGCGACGAGCCGGCGGCGTGGCTTGCGGGCCTCTTCGCGGCCGGGCGGCGGGCCGTCGGCCGGGCCCAGCTCGGATTCGTCCCAGTCGTCCCTGCGGTAGCCGGAGACCGGCGAGTAGGCATTGCCTTCGGGATACCCGTCCGGCTGAGGGGCGCGGGCCGGCGGGTAACCGCGCGCCGGATCGCGGCCCAGCGCCCGCTGTGCGCCGCTGCCGGGACCGAAGGCCGGCTGCGGCCCCGTGCCAGGAAAAGCCTGCTGCGGGCCGCTGGAATTCCCCAGGGCGTGCCTGGGCCGCGTGCCCCCGCCCTGGTGATCCATGACACGAGACTAGCGTTCTCGCCGGTCCCGCTAAGGGACTCGGGAAACTTTGTCCCCCGAGAGGCCTCCAAGAAGCCCCCGAGAGGTCTCCGATTGGTCCCCGAGGGAGGCCCAGCTAGGGCTGTATACTGGGGGAACAGCTTCGCTTTGGCATCTTAGGGCCGGGCGGAGTATGCTGCATTGGCGTCTTGCGCGACGCGCACGGCCCGCTGCGCGGCAGCTCTGGGGGCATGACAGCTCTGGGCGGCACCGCGGCGTGGCGACGCAGGCCCCGACGTTCGGATATTCAGCACAGTACGGGCTGAATGGCCGGAGAAGACCACGATACATACGCGAAGGCTCAGGACTGTGCGCACTTTCAGCCCGAAGGACAGTGACATCAAGCGGCAGTGGCATGTCGTCGACGCCTCTGACGTCGTGCTCGGACGTCTGGCCAGCCATGTGGCGGTGCTGCTTCGCGGCAAGCACAAGCCGATTTTCGCCCCGCACATCGACACCGGCGATTTCGTGATCGTGGTGAACGCGGCCAAGGTCGCGCTGAGCGGCAGCAAGCTCGAGCAGAAGCACGCCTACCGGCATTCCGGCTACCCGGGCGGGCTCCGCGCGGTGTCCTACTCCAGCCTGATGGAGACGCACCCGGAGCGCGCGGTCGAGAAGGCGGTGCGGGGCATGCTGCCGAAGAATTCGCTCGGGCGGCAGACGCTGCGCAAGCTCAAGGTGTACGCGGGTCCCGACCACCCGCACCAGGCGCAGCAGCCCCAGCCGTACCAGATCACGCAGATCGAACAGTAAAGCAGAGGAAAGAGAACGTGGCTGAGCCCGCTGGCGTGAAGACCCAGGACGAGGACGAGACCGAATACCCGGATTACGCCGACGACGAGTTGACCGAGGCCCCGTCGGAGTACACGACGGAGTCCTCGCAGGAGGCGCCCGCGCGCACGGTGCAGCGTCGTCCCGTGGTCACCGGTAACGCGGCCGGCACGGGCCGCCGCAAGGAAGCCATCGCCAGGGTCCGCATCCAGCCGGGTACCGGCCAGTGGACGATCAACGGCCGGTCGCTTGAGGTCTACTTCCCGAACAAGGTGCACCAGCAGCTCGTCAACGAACCGTTCGTGACGCTGGGCGCGGAAGAGAAGTTCGACGTCGTGGCCCTGATCTCTGGCGGCGGCGTGACCGGCCAGGCTGGCGCGCTCCGCCTTGGCGTGACCCGGGCGCTGACCCTGGTCGACCCAGAGAACCGCCCGGCGCTGAAGAAGGCTGGCTTCCTCACCCGGGACGCTCGCGTGAAGGAGCGCAAGAAGTACGGGCTCAAGAAGGCCCGGAAGGCGCCGCAGTACTCCAAGCGTTAGATCCACTGGGTCCGGGGCGTGTTGCCCCGGACCTTTGTGGTAGAGGGACGGCCAGGCGACGAGCGGAGCGATATGGGTGGAGCGGTTCGAGCAGGCCAGCGGTTGTTCGGTACGGACGGTGTTCGGGGTGTCGCTGGTTATGACCTGACCGCGCGCCTGGCCATGGACCTGTCCATGGCCGCCGCTCAGGT
This sequence comes from Streptosporangiaceae bacterium, assembly GCA_035651595.1. Lineage (GTDB taxonomy): Bacteria > Actinomycetota > Actinomycetes > Streptosporangiales > Streptosporangiaceae > JAFARZ01. The sequence goes on from DASRFJ010000265.1 coordinate 8,539, forward strand.
CCTGTGCTCCGGCCAGTCGGCCAGCACCGGGCGTCCCCGCCCGGTCGGGGCCGCGCGCCCGGTTGCTGTCGTCGGCCGGGATCCGCGTGCCTCGGGCGAGTTCCTCGAGGCGGCCGTCGTGGCAGGCCTGGCGAGCGCCGGGGTCGACGTGCTGCGCCTTGACGTGCTGCCCACGCCTGGCGTCGCGTACCTGACCAGCGCGCTGGCCGCCGACTTCGGCGTGATGATTTCGGCGAGCCACAATCCGGCCGAAGACAACGGGATCAAGTTCTTCGGACCCGGCGGGGTCAAGCTGCCTGACGCGGTCGAGGACGAGATCGAGGCGCGGCTACGCGCTGGCGCGGAGCCGGAGCCGGAACCGGAGCCGCGCCTGGCCGGCGCCCTCCCGCCCAAGGAGTTCGGGCGCGTCAGCGACGCGACCGCGGAGCACGAGCGCTACCTGGACCACCTGCTGGGCACGCTAGGCGCTGGAGGCAGCGCCCGTCCGCTGGCCGGCCTCAAACTCGTCGTGGACTGCGCGCACGGCGCGGCCTACCGCATCGCGCCGCGGGTGCTGCGCCGCGCGGGCGCCGATGTGATCACGATCGGCGTCGAGCCGGATGGCAGCAACATCAACAAGGGCTGCGGCTCGACCGCGCTGACCGCCCTGTCCCGTATGGTCGTCGAGCATGGCGCCGACGCGGGCATCGCCTACGACGGCGACGCGGACCGGTGCCTCGCGGTGGACGGCGACGGCGAGCCGCTGGACGGCGACCAGATCATGACGATCCTCGCCACCGAGATGAAGGACGCGGGCAAGCTCGCCGGTGACGGCGTAGTGGTCACCGTGATGTCCAACCAGGGCTTCCATCACGCGATGACCGAAGCCGGCATCACGGTGATCGAGACCCCGGTCGGCGACAAGCACGTGTCCGCGGCCATGCGCTGCGGCGGCTATCAGCTCGGCGGGGAGCAGTCCGGCCACATCATCATGCTTGAGCACGCCACGACCGGCGACGGCGTGCTGACCAGCCTGCACCTGCTCGCCGCGGTGAACCGGCGCGGGCTGAGCATGGCCGCCGCGGCACGGATGATGCCGAAGTACCCCCAGGTGCTGCTCAACGTGCCCGGCGACGGCTCCCTCCTCGGGCCCGGCCTGGCCGCGGCGGTGTCCAAGGCGGAGACCAAGCTCGGCGGCGACGGCCGGGTCCTGGTCCGGCCGAGCGGCACCGAGCCGAAGATACGGCTGATGGTCCAGGCGCGGGACGCGGACCTGGCCGAGGAGATCATCGTCCAGCTCGCGGACGCGGTCCGGCTGGCGCTCGCGGAAAGCTAGCCGCCGCGATGCGCGAGGCTTATCTGGTCGATACGGTCCGCGCTGCCGAACGAGCGCTGATGCGCCTCGTCCCGGACGGCGCGCTGATGGCGCGCGCCGCCGCGGGGCTGGCGGCCACGTGCGCCGAGGTGCTCGCGGGCGGACGGCCCGGTTTCGTGTACGGCGCCACGGTGACCGTGCTCGCCGGCAGCGGCGACAACGGCGGCGACGCGCTGTACGCGGGAGCGATCCTGGCACGGCGCGGCGTGGCGGTCACCGCGATCGCGCCGGCGGACCGGCTGCACGAGGGCGGCGCGGCGGCGCTGCGGGCGGCCGGCGGCGCGGTGCTGCGTAGCGTTCCGGAGAGCTTTGGCGATCCGGACCTGATCCTCGACGGCATGCTCGGCATCGGCGGGCGCGGCGGCCTGCGTGAGCCGTTCACGTCGCTCGCCGCGCTGGCCGCCGCGGCCCGGGACCGAGGTGTCACCGTGGTGGCGGTCGACCTGCCCAGCGGCATCGACGCCGACACCGGGGCGGTGGATGGCCCGGCCGTCCAGGCGGACGTCACGGTCACGTTCGGCACGCTCAAACCCGGCCTGCTGATCGACCCGGGCGCCGGCCACGCCGGCACCGTGCAGCTGATCGACATCGGGCTCGCGCCGCATCTGCTGGCCAGCGAACCCGCGGCGCGTGCGCCGCAGCACGCCGACATCCGCGCGCTGCTACCCCGGCCGGGCGCCGAGTCGGACAAGTACCGGCGGGGCGTGGCGGGCTTGCTGGCGGGCAGCGACCGGTATTCGGGCGCCGTGGTGCTCGCCACCGGCGGCGCGATCCGCGGCGGGGCTGGCATGGTCCGCGTGGTGACCGCGGCCAGCGCCGCGCCGGCGGTCCGTCAGGCGTGGCCGGAGGCGGTGCTGACCACCCACGACGAGCTCGACGACGGCAATCCGGTCAGCGCGGGCCGGGTCCAGGCATGGGTGGCCGGACCGGGGATGGGCACCGGAGACGACGCGGCCGCCCGGCTCAGGGCGGTGCTCGCCGCGGACGTGCCGGTGCTGGTCGACGCCGACGGCCTCACGCTGCTGGCGCGCACACCCGGCATCAGGGACCGCAAGGCGCCGACCTTGATCACCCCGCACGCCGGGGAACTGGCCCGGCTCCTCGGCGCCGGCTCCGACGCGCGCCAGGTCGACGCGCGCCAGGTCGATGCGCGCCAGGTCGATGCGCGCCAGGTCGAGACGCGCCAGGTCGAGGCGCGCCAGGTCGAGGCGCGCCGTGTGACGCACGCCCGCCGCGCCGCCGCGGAACTCGGCGTCACCGTGCTGCTCAAGGGCTCCACCACGGTGATCGCGGACCCGGATCGGGAGACGGTCCTGGTCAATCCCACCGGTACCCCGTGGCTGGCCACGGCCGGCTCCGGTGACGTGCTGTCCGGGCTGGCCGGCGCGCTGCTGGCGCAGGGCCTCGCCGCCCCGGACGCCGCGATCGCGGCCGCCTACCTGCACGGCCTAGCCGCCCGCCTGGCGGCGGCCGGCACCGCGGCCGGCACCGCGGCCGGCGCCGGCGCGAACCCAGAGGCCGAGGAAACCGAAACGTCGGAGGCACCGATCGGTGCCTCCGACGTCATCAGGTACCTGCCGGCCGCCATCCGAGCCGTCGGCAGCTAACCGGGCTAACAGGGATTGCTGACAATCTGCCGGAAGTCCTCGAACCTGTTCTGAACCTGCGGCTGGCCGTTCACCACCGCCGGATAAGACAGCGCGAGCAGGCTGCCGTACTCGGTGACCGATGAGCCACCGAAGGTGTCGCGTGTGCCGGGTATGTTCGCCCCGCCCAGCTGCCACACGCAGCCGAGCCCGAACGGCCCGTGCCGGGTAGTGAAGAACGGGTAGAACGACGCGCCAGGCGGCGGGTTCACGCAGCCCGCGCCCGTGGTCGCGTTGCAGAACGGTCCGGGACCGCCAACCGCAGCGATCTCGATGCGCGGCATGTCGGCCTCGAACGCGACCTGCGAGTACCGCTGGAAGCCGTTGAACACCGGGCTGGTGAACATGATCGGCTGGGCGTCGAACTCCCGCTGGTGCCCGACCGAGCCGGTGCCCGGCCAGTTGGCTGCGTACTCGGGTCCGTCGAAGTCGTTGTCCGCCGCGATACAGCCGGTGATCTGGTACTTCAGGCTCTGCGACGCGGGCAGGCAGCCGGCGTCGTCGTTGTCGAGCGTGCCGTCCTTCTCGGTGACGCCGGCCGAGGTGCAGGCGCCGGTGGTGGTGTCCGCCGCCCCGCAGTACTCGAAGTGCCCGATCTCGTCGGAGAACGCCACGTTGTAGGAGTGCGCCGACCACGGCACCCGGGTGGCCGGGCTGGAGGTGGCGTACATCGGGTGGAACGCGTACGGGGTCAGCGTGCAGGTCGAGGCCGTCGGCTGGTAGGCCACCTGAGCGAATCCGTTGGCCGTGCTGGCCGTCATCGAGCCGCTCTGGTGCGCGGTGAGGTCGTTGATGTCGACCCGGAACCCGGCCGCCGTGTCGTGCAGGTGCACGCTGAGCACGTCACCGGAGTTCATCAGCATGTCGTCGGCCAGGTTGGGCGTAGCGGCTGCGGTGAAGTCCGTCGGGTCAGCTGGCGCCTGGGCCACTCCGTTATGGGTGATGAACGCGAAGTTCACGTACTCGAGCCCCGCCGTGTCCAGGCAGGCCGAGTTGTTGTTCACGCCGGCCGCGTTGGAGCTGAAGCTGTCGATGTTGAGCGCGGCGCACCACTGGTTCGCGGTGCAGCTGTTGCCCGCGGGCCAGGACACCCAGCCCGGCGGGTAGAACTGCATCTCCATGAACGCGGTGCCCGAGTGGTTGCCGATGTACTTCGGTGAGGCGGGGTCCGTGCTGGTCGCGATGTTCGCGTCGGAGTCCGCCGGGCAGTTCGTGGTGGCGTTGGGGAACGACTGGGTGTCGCACATCGCCATGCCGAACCAGAAGGCCGGGTGCAGCATGAAGTTGTCCGTTGCGCCGGTGCCGTCCTGGCTTGGCGGGGCCGGCGGGTCCTTCGGCAGCCGGAGCAGATAGGTGTTGTTGTTTCCCGAACCGGCCTTGTCGCTGTAGAACAGCGCCGCCGGTTCGTCGTGACCGACGTACTTGCCGTCGTATCCGACGGCTGGGTAGGCGCTGGATACGTCCACGCAGTTCGCGCCGTGGGCCGGAGTGCTGCATAGCCCCTCGCTCGAGCTTGCCGCCGCGGATGAGGCGGCCGCTGAGCCGGGTAGTGCCGCCATGACGCCGGCGACTAGTGCGGCGGCCGGGAGGATCACTCCCACGCGCCATTGCTTCCACCGCATGAATACGGTCCTTCCTGTGCATTTCTGGACGACTGCACCAGTCTGATATCGCCGGCAGGCGTTGAAAAGAGGGTAAATGTGATTATCTACGTAGCGTAATTGCGCACCAATGGCGCATAATGTTCGAGGCTTGCGCTAAAGCTGCCTGGGCACACGGCTTCACCAGGTAGTTTTGACCGTGATGGACAGGCAGGCGAGGGTCGATCTTGACGCGGTGACGGCGAACGTGACCGCGCTGCGCGACCGGGTACCGGACGCCCAGATCATGGCCGTGGTCAAGCAGGACGCGTACGGTCACGGAGCGATTCGCTGTGCCCGTGCCGCGCTGGCCGGCGGGGCCACCTGGCTCGGTGTCGCCCACGTCGGCGAGGCCCTGGAACTGCGCCGGGCGGGCCTCGACGCGCCGCTGCTCGTGCTGCTGGCCGTGCCCGGCGCGGAGCACGAGGCCGCCATCCGCGACGGCGTCGATCTGACGGCCGGCTCGGTCGCGCAGGTGGGCATCGTGGCCGCGGCCGCGCGCCGCGCTGGCCGCACCGCGCGCCTCCAGCTGAAGGCGGACACCGGGCTCTCCCGCGGTGGCGCCACCCCCGCCGGCTGGCCGGCCGTGCTGGACGCCGCACTGTCCGCCCAGGCCGAAGGCATGGTCACCATCACCGGCCTGTGGTCCCACTTCGCCTGCGCCGACATGCCCGGCCACCCGTCGATCCAGGCTCAGCTGAGCGCCTTCCACGACGCCCTGGCGATCGCGGACAAGAAGGGCATCGCGCCCGAGATCCGGCACATGGCGAACTCGGCCGCGGCGCTCACCGTGCCCGAATCCAGGTTTGACGTGGTGCGTTTCGGCGGTGCGCTGTACGGTCTGGGCACGCTGCCCGGCGGCGCGCCCGCGTTCCTGCGCCCGGCGATGACGCTGACCGCGCGGCTCGCCATGGTCAAGCGGGTTCCGCCGGGCACCGGCGTCTCCTATGGCCTGCACTACGTCACCGAGCGGGAGAGCACGCTCGGCCTGGTGCCGCTCGGCTACGCCGACGGCGTCCGCCGCGCCGCCCGCGGGCACCCGCTCGTCGGCTTCCGCGGCCGCCGCTTCCCGGTCGCCGGCACGGTGTGCATGGACCAGTTCGTCGTCGACTTCGGCGACGAACCGGTCGCCGCCGGCGACGAAGTGACGCTGTTCGGCCCCGGCGGCCACGGCGAGCCCACCGCCCAGGAATGGGGCGAGGCGCTGGGCACGATCTCGTACGAAGTAGTCACAGGAATCGGACCGAAGGTGCCACGGACTTTTTCTCAGAACGACGTAGGCGCGTCCCGTCCGGCACCGCGCATCCCCAGCACGGTGGACGTCCCGACCACGCTGCTTATCCGGACTGAGGGTGACATGCGCGCCCTGGGGGAGCGGCTCGCGGGCCTGCTCCGGGCCGGTGACCTGGTCATCCTGTCCGGCCCGCTGGGCGCGGGAAAGACCACGCTCACCCAGGGCATCGGCGCCGGGCTCGGCGTGCGCGGGCCAGTGACCTCACCGACGTTTGTGATCGCGCGCGTGCATCCCGGTCCGGTGGTGCCGCTGGTGCACGCGGACGCCTACCGGCTCGGTAGCGTGATCGAAGTCGATGACCTGGATCTTGACACCGCGAACTCGGTGACCGTGGTGGAATGGGGAGAAGGGCTCGCCGAGGGCCTTGCCGACGACCGCCTGGAGATCTCCATCACTCCGGACCCCGGGTCCCAGCAGCGCACCGTGCGGATGCAGGGTCATGGCGAGCGATGGCATGCAGTGCTCGCAAGCTCACAAAATCGTCTATAGTCTCGCTGTACTTGAACCCGGGTACGCGATCCCGTCCCCCGCCCGGAGGCGTGCCGTGCCAGAGCAGGACCCCATTCCGCCGCGTCGTGGCGCCAGGCGTTATTCGCCTGGCGAGGATGACGACGTGCCGCCATGGGCCAACCTGCCCCCGGTCAGCGCGCCGCGCCGCGACGCCGGCGGGCGCCGCGACGCGGGCGCGCGTCCCGGCCATGGCTCGTTCCGCGATGCCCCGCCACGCCATGACCGATCCCCGCACCCCGACCAGGCCCCGCGGCGCGACCGGCAGCCCTTCCCAGGACAGGCGCCGCCGCGACGCGAGCCACACCCCCCGTACGAGCCGCCATCGCAGTACGAGCCGCCATCGCAGTACGAGCCGCCGCCGTATGAGCCGCAGCCCCCGTACGAGCCGCCGTCGGCGTACGACGCCGGCCCGCGCCTGGCGCCCGGCTACCGCGGCCAGCCCGCCGGCCCGCCAACCAGCCCGCCGGTCCCGGCCAGCCACTCGGCCCCGGCCAGCCACTCGGCCCCGGCCAGCGCCCCGAACCAAGGCCGCGGCCCCTTCCAGCCGCCGGGTCCGGGCTACGCGGCCGACTCCGCCGGCCCCGCTGACCAGGCCGCCGCCTTCGCCGCCGATGACGACGAAGCGCCGTCCGGCCGGCCCGGGGCCCTCGGCGCGCGGGCCCGCCGCGCCCTGCTGCGCAGGCGGCGCAGGTCGCTGGTCATGATCGGCGCCGCGGTCGTGGTCATCGCCACCGTCGTGTCGGTGGTGCTGCTGAACCAGGGCGGCGGTCAGGCTGCGAACATCTCCGGCGACTTCATCACCTCGTTCCAGCCCGGTGAGCTGCGCAATGCCCCGAACGCGTGTGACGTCATCCCCGCCGCGACCCTCCAGCAGTACCTGCCGGGTCAGGCGACGCGAACGGCGTCGCAGCCGACGAACACGGTCCTGACCTCCGGCTCCGCGTGCAACTGGACAGTGGACCATCAGCCGACATACCGGATACTCCAGGTCAACGTGCTGGCCTACGCGCCGAACCTGCTGCCTGCCGGCAACGGCAGCGCCACCAGCGTCGCGATCGACGCGTACAACACCCAGTACCAAAGACTCCAGACTCCGCTGAAGGACGGCGTCACTGGTCAGGCAACGGTGACGCCCATGACCGGCACCGGCGACGCCGCGTTCACCGCCATGCAGGTCTTCCACGTCGGCGGCGCGATCACCGACACGGCCACGGTCGTCATCCGCTTCCGCAACGTGATCGTGCAAGCGCAGCTCAGCGGTCTGGTGCACTCCAACAAGGGCCATTACGACCCGGTAAGCCAGTCCGAACTCTCGCAAGGCGCCCAGGCGTTCGCCCAAGCCGCCTACGCCGCCCTGCACTAGAGCGTCCATGCGGCGGGCACCCGTCGCCGCAATGCCCGGTTTGTTGCGATATGGTCGGGCCCCTTCGCGGCGCGTGACGGGTCCAGAAATCATTGCGGACACTTACCCCCCCAGATCGGGGGGGTAAGTGTCCGCAATGATCGGCGGCGCCTGACGGCGCGCCCGAAGTATCACCAAATATCGTGATATGGGCGCGGGCTCGCCTATCGCAGCCGGGCCGGGGCGGCACACCCGCAGTCGCGGGCACGGGGCGCGGCGGGAGAGCGTTGTACGGCGACTAGGCTATGCGGGTGCTGGTGGTGGGTTTTGACACGGCGACGCCCGCGGTGAGCGTGGCGTTGCACGACGGCGAGCGTGTGGTCTCCGCTGCCCTGACCGTGGACGCACGGCGACAGGGTGAGCTGCTCGCGCCGATGATCGCGGACGTGCTGGCGGATGCGGGCGCGACCCGGGCCGACCTCACCGCGGTGGCGGTCGGCGTGGGACCTGGGCCGTATACCGGGCTCAGGGTGGGCCTGGTAACCGCCCGGGTCCTCGGCGAGGTGCTCGGCATTCCGGTCCACGGAGTGTGCACGCTGGACATCATCGCGGCGGCGGCCGCGCCACCCGCTGACACGGACTTCCTGGTGGCGACCGACGCCCGGCGCAAAGAGGTGTACTGGGCCAGGTACGACGCACAGGGCCAGCGCACAGCCGGGCCGCAGGTGGGTGCCGCGACGGCGATACCGGACGGGGCCGACCTCGCGGTGGCGGGGGATGGCGGTCGGATGTACGCCGCTGCGTTCGGCGCTGTTATAGAGCCCGCACACCCGGATGCCAGGACGCTGTGCACCATGGTCGCCAGGCACGCCGAAGCCGAAGCCGAAGCCAAAGCCGGCCCCGAACTGCTGCCGCCCGAGCCGCTGTACCTGCGCCGCCCGGACGCGCGCGAGCCCGGCGCGCCCAAGCGGGTCACCCCGCCGTGAACGGGACGCTGCGCGCGATGTCCGTGGACGATATGCCGGCGGTCATGGTGCTGGAGGAGAAGCTGTTCCCCGAGGACGCCTGGACCCCGGCGATGTTCGCGAGCGAGGTGGCCGAATCCCCGGACCGGCGCCTCTACCTGGTCGCCGAGTCCGGCGGGCAGGTTATCGGCTACGGCGGCGTACTGTTCACCGGCGGTCCGGAGGCGGACGTGCTGACGCTGGCGGTGGACCCCGGACACTGGGGGAACGGCATCGGTACCGCGCTGCTCCAGGCGATGCTCGACGAGGCGGCCGCACGGCGCTGCGCGGAGGTGTTCCTCGAGGTGCGGGCGGACAACGCGCGGGCCCGCAACCTGTACAAGCGGCACGGCTTCACCGAGATCGGCGTGCGGCGCGGCTACTATCAGCCCGCCGGCGTGGACGCGATCGTGATGCGAAAGGACCTGGACCGTTGAGCCCCGCAAGCCCGCTCGTGCTGGGCATCGAGACCTCCTGCGACGAAACCGGAATCGGCCTGGTCCGCGGGCATGAGCTGCTGGCCGACTCGGTCGCGTCCAGCGTCGCGGAGCACGCGCGGTTCGGCGGCGTGGTGCCGGAGGTGGCCAGCCGTGCCCACCTGGAGGCGATGATCCCCACGGCCGAGCGTGCGCTCGCCGTGGCCGACGTCAAGCCGGGGCAGATCGACGCCGTGGCCGTCACCGCCGGTCCCGGCCTTCAGGGCGCGCTGCTCGTCGGCGTGGCCGCCGCGAAGGCATACGCGCTGGCGCTCGGCAAGCCGCTCTACGGCGTGAACCACCTGGCCGCCCACATCGCGGTCGACCAGCTTGAGCACGGGGCGTTGCCGGAGCGCGCGATCGCGCTGCTGGTCTCCGGCGGCCACTCGTCGCTGCTGCTGGTCACCGACGTCACGACGAGCGTCGAGCCGCTCGGCGCCACGATCGACGACGCGGCCGGCGAGGCCTACGACAAGGTGGCCAGGGTGCTCGGCCTGCCGTTCCCCGGCGGTCCGCCGATCGACAAAGCAGCCGCGCACGGAAACCCTGACGCCATCGCGTTCCCGCGTGGCAAATACAACGACGGCACGCTCGACTTCTCTTTCGCCGGCCTGAAGACCGCCGTCGCCCGCTGGGTCGAGGCCCGCGAGGCAGCGGGCGAGCCGGTGCCGGTGAATGACGTGGCAGCGTCGTTCCAGGA
>DASRFJ010000266.1:0-72347 GCA_035651595.1 Streptosporangiaceae bacterium
GGCGGGGGCGGGGCGGGGGCGATGCGGGAGATCGGACTCGGAGGTGGGCAAAACGCGGTGTAGTACGTTAACTTGGATTATTCGTTTTCTTGAACTGATCGTGTCTATGCGAGTAGGTTGATCTTCATGACCGCATCCACCGCCGATGAGCTGCGCGGTGCCGGCTTGCGGGTGACGGCAGTCCGCGTGGCGCTGCTGGAGACCGTCCGGAACGGGAACCACCTCGGCGTCGAGGCGATCGCGTCGCGGGTGCGCGATCGTGTCGGCCATGTCTCGCTGCAGGCCGTCTATGACGCGCTTGACGCGCTCGCCGCGACGGGGCTCGTGCGCCGCATCGAGCCGGCCGGCCACCCGGCCAGGTTCGAGGGCCGCATCGGGGACAACCATCACCACGTCGTGTGCCGGTCATGCGGTGCGGTCAGCGACGTCGACTGTGCGGTCGGGGAAGCACCCTGCCTGACCGCATCCGACGACCAGGGCTTCGCGATCGACGAAGCCGAGGTCATCTACTGGGGCCTGTGCCCCGACTGCTCCACAGCCAGCGGCACCTAATCCGGGAGGATTTCCCTTGTCTGAGAACAATGACGCAATCGACGCGCCGGACGGGCGCTGCCCGGTCGTGCACGAACGCGCGCCGCACCCCACGCAGGGCGGCGGAAACAGCCAGTGGTGGCCGAACCGGCTCAACCTGAAGATCCTCGCCAAGAACCCCGCCGTCGCCAATCCGCTCGGCGAGGAGTTCGACTACGCGACGGCCTTCAACAGCCTGGACCTCGCCGCGGTCAAGCGTGACATCGCGGAGGTCCTGACCGCATCGCAAGACTGGTGGCCGGCCGACTTCGGCAACTATGGCCCGCTGATGATCCGGATGGCGTGGCACAGCGCTGGCACCTACCGGATCAGCGACGGCCGCGGCGGGGCCGGGTCCGGCCAGCAGCGCTTCGCCCCGATCAACAGCTGGCCGGACAACGTCAGCCTGGACAAGGCCCGCCGGCTGCTGTGGCCGGTCAAGAAGAAGTACGGCCAGAAACTGTCCTGGGCCGACCTCATGGTCCTGACCGGCAACGTCGCTCTGGAGACGATGGGCTTCAAGACGTTCGGCTTCGGCGGCGGCCGGGTGGACACCTGGGAGTCCGAGGAGGACGTCTACTGGGGTCCGGAGCACACCTGGCTCGGTGACGAGCGCTACAGCGGCGACCGGGAGCTGGAGAGCCCGTTCGGCGCGGTGCAGATGGGCCTCATCTACGTCAACCCGGAGGGCCCGAACGGCAACCCGGACCCGCTGGCCGCGGCGCGCGACATCCGCGAGACGTTCCGCCGGATGGCGATGAACGACGAGGAGACGGTCGCGCTGATCGCCGGCGGTCACACGTTCGGCAAGACCCACGGCGCGGGGCCCGCGGACGCGGTCGGCCCCAACCCCGAGGCCGCCACCATCGAGCAAATGGGCCTGGGCTGGAAGAACAGCTTCGGCACCGGCAAGGGCGACGACACGACCACCAGCGGTCTCGAGGTCATCTGGACCCCGACCCCGACGCAGTGGGACAACAGCTTCTTCGAGACGCTGTTCGGCTACGAGTGGGAGCTGACCGCGAGCCCGGCCGGCGCGCACCAGTGGCGGCCCAAGGACGGCGGCGGCGAAGGCACGGTGCCGGACGCGCACGACCCGGTCAAGCGCCACGCCCCGATGATGCTGACCACCGACCTGGCGCTCCGCCTCGACCCGATTTACGGGCCGATCTCGCGGCGCTTCCTGGAGAACCCGGCCGAGTTCGCGGACGCGTTCGCGCGGGCGTGGTTCAAGCTGACCCACCGCGACATGGGCCCGGTCGTGCGCTACTTCGGCCCGGAAGTGCCTGCCGAGACGCTCATCTGGCAGGACCCGGTCCCGGCGGAGACAAAGTCGAACATCGACGCAGCCGACATCAGCGACCTGAAGCAGCGCGTCCGAGCCTCGGAACTGAGCGTGTCCGAGCTGGTTTCCACCGCGTGGGCGTCGGCCTCGTCGTTCCGCGGCAGCGACAAGCGGGGCGGTGCCAACGGCGCGCGGATCCGCCTGGAGCCGCAGAGCGGCTGGGAGGTCAACAACCCCGCTCAGCTCGCGCGAGTGCTGCGCACGCTGGAAGGCATCCAGCAGGGGTTCAACGCTGGCGGTAAGCGGGTCTCGCTCGCCGACCTGATCGTGCTGGCCGGCGGCGTGGCCGTCGAGCAGGCCGCGAAGGCCGCCGGGGTCGAGGTCGAGGTCCCGTTCACGCCGGGTCGCGGTGACGCGTCGCAGGAGCAGACCGACGTGGAGTCGTTCTCCGTGATCGAGCCCGCCGCCGACGGGTTCCGCAACTACCTCGGCAAGGGCAACCGGCTCACCGCGGAGTACCTGCTGATCGACAAGGCGAACCTGCTCACGCTCAGCGCACCGGAGATGACCGTGCTCGTCGGCGGCCTCCGCGTGCTTGGCGCGAACTACGACGGCTCGAAGTCGGGCGTGTTCACAGCCACTCCCGGCGCGCTGACCACTGACTTCTTCGTCAACCTGCTCGACATGGGCACGACGTGGCAGCCGACGTCGGAGGACGCGACGTACTTCGAGGGCCGCGACGCCTCAGGCGAGGTCAAGTGGACCGCCAGCCGAGCCGACCTGATCTTCGGATCGAACTCGGAGCTGCGGGCAATCTCTGAGGTCTACGGGAGCGACGACGCCAAGGAGAAGTTCGTCAAGGACTTCGTCGCGGCGTGGGTCAAGGTCATGAACCTGGACCGCTTCGACGTCCGCTGACTCATCTTCTTGATCATGAAGGGTTGTGTGCCCTATGACCCACACAACCCTTCATGATCAATGCTGGCGGGTGGCACTCGCAGGTGCCCGCTGGCAGCGGATAAATCCCGAACAACGTGGAGGATTACTCCTTTGTGGAGGCCGGACCCTTGTTTACGAGGGTTAACTCACCACGATGGGGCAATCGACCACATTGATACAGGGGCAGCTAGTGCGCTGGCGCATCGTCAGCCACGTAAACTACACGAGCCACGCGAGCCCCAACCGCTTTCAGGCACGTCCCGTAGATGGCCAGAACGGGCGCATCCAGAGCCCGGGACAACGTGCCGGCGGGCGGGGCGCGCGCATCCAGAGCCCAGGACAACGTGCCTGCGGGCGGGGCGCGCGCGGGCGGGCGGGGCGCGAGGAGGCGTGCCCTGCAGGCGGACTATGCGCCCGGGATCTCCAGCATTACTTTGCCGCGTGGGCCGGTGCCGGAGCGCAGCACCTGGTAGGCGTCGGCGAACTTCGCCAGCGGGAACCGGTGCGTGATCAGCGGCCCCAGCCGGAGCCGGCCCGAACCAAGCAGGGAAGCAACCTCGCCGAACGCCGCCGATGTGTACCCGAAGCTGGCGGCGATCAGCAGGTCGTTGTTCACCACGTCGTCGACGGGGAACGCCGCCCGCGCGTCCTGGCCGGCCAGCCCCAGCAGCACGACCCGCCCGCCGCGAGCCGCCAGGCCCAGCGCGCGCTCGACCGCGGCGGCCGCCCCGGCGGCCTCCACCACCAGGTCGAACCCGCCCAAATCGCCAGAGACGGAAAACCGGGAAGCCCCCAGCGACTCAGCCAGCGCGGCCTGCGACGCGCGCTGGCCGAACACCACCAGTTCGGCAGGGCTGAACAACCGCAGCAGATGGGCGGCGAGCAGCGCGATCGTCCCGTCCCCGACGACCGCCACCCGCTCCCCCGGCCGCGGCGCGCCGCGCCCGATGCCGCGCCAGGCTACCGCCAGCGGCTCGGCCAGCGCCGCCTCCTCGAGGCCAACAGAAGGCCCGATACGGTGCAGCGCGAACGCCGGCACCACGACCTGTGTCGCCGCCGCCCCCGCTCGGGTGAACCCCAGCTCGTCGTACGTCGAGCACAGGTTCGTCAGCCCGCGGGCACAAGCACCACAAGAGCGGCACGGGATGATGCCCTCGGCGATCACCCGCTGTCCCGGCGAGACCCCGGTGACACCGGGGCCAAGAGCGGACACAACCCCGGACCACTCGTGCCCCGGCACCAGCGGATACCGCACAAAAACGGGATCGACGACGCCGTCGAGCAGCTCAAGGTCGGTGCCGCAGACCCCCACGAACGACGGCCGCACGACCACCTCGCCGGGCCCCGGCACCAGCGGCGGAACGGACCGCAACTCCAGCGACCCGGGCGAGTCGATGACCAGCGCCTGCTCAGCCACGGGCGTTCCGCGCCGCAAACGTCTCCCCGCCGAGCGCGGTGCTGATCGCGTCCGCGGCCTCCCGGAGCACCACACCCAGCTCGTCCATCCGCCACGACGGACGGTTAAGCTTCAGCCCGGTTCCGCTCACCGCCGCGACACACGTCCCGCTCCGGTCATACACCGCCGAACCCACGCAGAATACCCCCTCGGAGTCCTCCTCGTCGTCGATCGCGAACCCGCGCGCCGCGCTCACCTCCAGGTCACGCACCAGCGCGTCCGGATCGGTGATCGTGTGCTCGGTGCGCGGCGGCAGCCCCGCCTCGACGGCCAAGGCCCGCGCCCGGTCCGAAGGCAACGCGGCGAGCAGTGCCTTGCCCGCCGACGTGCAGTGCGGGTACTCGCGTTTGCCCAGGTAGCTGGCGAACCGGACGGTGCCTGGCGCGTCCACCCGGCCGGCCACGACGGCGAACGGCCCATCCGGCACGACCAGGCGGGTGGTCAGCCCGGTCGCGTCGGTCACCTGCTGAAGCACCGGCATGGCGACGCTGACCAGCGGCGACTGCTCCGTCGCCGCGTCGCCGAGCCTGGCCAGCGTCATGCCGAGCCGGTACCGGCGGGTCAGCCGCACGCCGGAATCCGCCACGAAGCCGCGTGAGATCAGCGTCTGGAGCAGCGCGAACGCGGTGCTCTTGGACACCTCGAGCCGCTCGGTCAGCTCGGTCAGCGTCATGCCGTCCGGGCTCTCGGAACCGGCGAGCAGCTCCAGCGCGTCCAGCGCGCGCTCCACGCTTTGCAAGCGATAAGCATCATTATTCGGCGTAGCCAAATTAACTCTGACCTCCTTGACAAGCCACCATACGCTGCCGTGTCATTGGGTGCATCTTAAATTCGCTACAAATGAATTTTATTCGGCAGGAGCAAAACAGACGATGACATGGGCCTCGGACGTGCTCGGCGGGTACACCGACCCGGACGGCGGACACAGCTTCCCGGACGGCGCCGCGTTCCGCATCGAGATCCCCAGCGTCGAGGGCCCTGCCGTGTTCGACGCGGTGCTCGCCGCCGCCGAGACCGAGGGCATCACGGTCAACCGCGTCTCCCAGGGCAGCGGCGCGATGCTGCTGCGCGCCGCCGAACTGCGCGCCATGGCGCAGGCCGGACACGAGGCCGGAGTCGAGGTCTGCCTGTTCACCGGCCCGCGCGAGCGCTACGGGACCGGCGCGCACGCCAGATCCGCGGACGGCCGGGCGCACGGCGACCAGGTCCGCGGGCTGCGCCAGCTCGAGTACGCGCTCGAGGACGTGCTGCGGGCATGTGAGGAGGGGATCCGCAGCTTCCTGGTGGCCGACCTCGGCCTGCTCCGTGCCCTGACGGCGGCGCAGGCCCAGGGGTCCCTGCCGCCGAACCTGGTGTGGAAGATCTCCGCGAGCATGTCCCCCACCAACCCGGTCACGCTCACCGTGCTGCACGAGCTCGGCGCCTCCACGATCAACATCCCCGCCGACGTGACGCTCGCCGAACTGGCCGACATGCGCGCCGCGACCAGCCTCCCGCTGGACCTGTACGTCGAGTCGTCCGATCCGCTCGGCGGCGTGGTCCGCGGCCACGAGCTCGGCGACCTGGTCAACGCCGGCGCCCCGCTGTACGCCAAGTTCGGCCTGCGCAATGCCCAGCCCGTCTATCCGAGCGGCTACCACCTGGAGGCGGCCGCGATCGCGAACGCGGTAGAAAAGGTGCACCGCGCCGCGGTCGCGCTGGAGTGGCTGGACCGTCTCTCCCCCGGGCTCGCGCAATCCAAGCCCGGCGCGGAAGGCCTCGGGGTGCCGGCGCAGTGAAGCTCAACAAGGTCCGCGCCTGGCTCGGTGAGCACGGCTACGACGGCGCGCTGTTCCGCACCCAGCCCGAGGTCGCCTGGGTCACCGACGGGCTGACCGACCCGGTGGTGCGCAACGAGGAGCCGGGCCTGGTCTGGGCGCTGGTCACCGGCACCGACGCGGTGCTGATCACCACGAACATCGAGGAGCCGCGGCTGCGCGCCGAGGAGAACCTGGCCGGCTGGGAGCTGCTCGCCGCGCCCTGGTACCGCCCCGGCGGGCTGGCGCAGACCGTGGCAGTGCTGGCTGGGGGTGGACGGGCAGGCGGGCTCCGGCTGGCCGCCGACCCCGACGAACTCGCCGTTCTCCGCATGCCGCTAACCCCGGTGGAGTCAGAACGACTTTCCGTACTCGGCCGCGACACTGCTTCGGCCCTGGAGCTGGCGTTGCTGTCCTGGCATCCGGACGAGCGGGAATGCGACGTGGCGGCGCGGATCGCCGGAGCGCTCGAGGAACGGCTGGTCTACCCCTCGGTACTCCTCGTGGGCGGATCCGAGCGCAGAACGTCGTTCCGCCATCCCGTCATAACCTCAGCCCGCACCGGCCGCAACGTTCTCGCCGTGGTAGTCGGGGTCAGAAGCGGGCTGAACGTGGCCTGTTCGCGTACCGTCGCGGCCGGCCCCGTCGATCCGGAGCTCGCGGCGCGGCACGTGGCGGCGTGCGCCGTCGAGCAGGCCATGATCGACGCGACCAAGCCGGGCGCGACCTGGGCCGATGCGTTCGAGGAGGGGGTCCGCGCCTACGCGGCCGCCGGGTTCCCCGGCGAGTGGCGGTCGCACGTGCAGGGCGGGCCGATCGGCTACCTGTCGCGGGAGTTCGACGTGGTGCCGGGGACCGCCCGGGCCGGATCGGTGATCTCGCCGGGCGACGCGTTCGCGTGGAACCCAACGGTGCGCGGGGCGAAGTCCGAGGACACGTTCGTGGTCGGCGCCGACGGGCCCGTCCCGGTCACGAACACCGCTAGCTGGCCGGCCGACGCCGGGGGGCGTCCGGGAATCGTCTGTATTTTAAATGGAGGGTCCGTTGGAAACTGGGCTGAGAGCGAAGTCGGTCGGGCTCCGGGGCGACTGGATCGCCTCGATCACGAACGTGGCGCCGACCGCCGCGACGACACTGACGATGGCCGCGCTGATCGGCGCGTCCGGGCTGGCGTCGCCGCTGGCGCTGCTGATCGCCGGCGCCGCGATGTTCTGCTGCGCGGTCGCGTACCACCGGCTGAATGCGTGGCAGGCTTCGGCCGCGGCGCCGGTGCGCTGGGTGGCCCGCGGGCTGTCGCCGATCATCGGGTTCGCGGTCGGCATCTTGATCCTCATGACGGCGCTGACCTCCAACATCGGCAACATCACGCTGATCGGCTCGACCGTGCTCAGCCTGATCGCGCCGTCGCAGACCGCCAACAAGCCGCTGACCTGGGTGGTGGCGACCATCATCTGCCTGCTCGTGGTCGGCATCGCGGTCGTCGGCGTGAAGGTGACGATCCGCTTCGAGGGCTGGGTGGTGCTGGCCGAATACCTGATCATCGGCGTGCTGGCGATCTGGGGTCTGGTGCACGAGCTTTCCTCGCACGGCGCTGGGGTCACCTCGCCGTCGTGGTCGTGGCTCACCGGCTCGCACGTGTCGTCCACCAGCGTCATCTCCGGCATCGTGATCGCGACTTTCCTGCTCGGCGGCTGGGACGCGCCGATTTACCTGGGCGACGAACAGCAGCGACCGCGGGACCCGGGCCGGTCCGTGCTGATCTCGATCACGTTCTGCACGCTCTGGGTAGTGTTCCTGTTCATCTGCCTCCAGGGCCTGGCGCCGGCATCCGACATCACGAACAACAGCAGCAACGTGCTGCCGTTCCTCGCGGGCCGGCTAGGCCCGAAGGCGTTCGCCGACCTGGTCGCGATCGCGGTGATCGCGTCGTTCGCCACCACGATCCAGTCGCAGATCGTGGACGGGAGCCGGATCATGTTCGGCATGTCCAGGGAACGGACCTTGCCTCGCCGGCTAGGCGTGGTGAACCGGCGGTTCGCCACCCCGGTGGCCGGGCTGATCGTGATGGGCCTGATCCCGGTGCTCGCGCTCGTGCTGTACCTGGCCAGCACCAGCCTGCAGAAGGCGATCGTCTACATCGACTCCACCGGCGGCCTGCTGTTCGCCGGGTACTACGTGGTGATCTCGCTGTACAGCATCTGGTACTACCGGTCGGTGCTGCTGCGCGATGTCAAGGAGTTCTCGCTCGGGTTGCTGCTGCCGCTGCTCGGCGCCGCGACGCTGGTGTACGTGATCGTCAAGTCGATGCCCACCACGGCCACCCCGGTGAAGATCATCGCTCTGGTGCTGTTCCTTGCGGGCATCCCGCTGGCGTTCATCTCCCGCGCGGTGACCAAGTCGGCGTTCTTCCATACCCGGCGGGAGCGGTACCGGGAGGAGGAGCCGGTGCCCGTTGGCTGAGTCGCGTAGCGGGTTGCGCAGTGACGCGTGGCTGCGCGGTGACGACGAGGTAGCCCTCGAGCACCGCGCGGCCCTGCGTCCGGCCGGCTACCGGCGCGGCCGCCAGCCGTTGATCGGGATCGCGTCAACGGCCAGCGACCTGAACCGGTGCGACCTGGGACTGCGCTCGCTGGCGGCCGAGGTGCGGCGCGGGGTCACGGAGGCGGGCGGGCTGCCGCTGGAGTTCCCGGTCATGTCGCTCAGCGAGGACCTGATGAAGCCGACCGCGATGCTGTACCGCAACCTGCTGGCCATCGAAGTCGAGGAGACGATCAGGTCCCAGCCGCTGGACGGGATCGTGGCGCTCGGCAACTGCGACAAGACGGTGCCGGCGTACTTGATGGCACTGGCTTCGGCCGACGTGCCGGGGCTGATCGTGACCGGCGGGTTCCGGTCTGTTGTGACGTTTGACGGTGCGTCGCTGGGGAGCGGGACGTCGCTGTGGCGGCTGTACGACGCCCGGCGGTCCGGTTCGTTGTCGGCGCGGGACTGGTCGCGGCTGGAGACGTGCCTGGGGAGCGGGCTCGGGGCGTGCAACACGATGGGCACCGCGTCGACGATGGCGATCATGGCCGAGGCCGCTCCTAGCAGCCCACCCCCACCGCCCGCCCCTCGATCACATATCCGGATATTTCACCATTTGCTCGCGGCGCTCGAATTATTGCGGACACTTACCCCCCCGAACTGGGGGGGTAAGTGTCCGCAATGATTGTGGACGGCCAGCGCCGCGGCCAGCAGCACGGCTGTCGTCCACGGGAGGAAGCCCGGCCCGGTCGCTTGCAGGACGAGATCGCCGGCAAGTGAGCCGGCCGCGATGCCCACGTTGTAGACGGTGGTCTGCAGCGCGGTGGCCAGATCGGCGCTGGCCGCACCGGACGCCGCGGTCAGCTGGGTCTGGAGCAACGTCGGCGCGGCCCCGTAGGCCAGCCCCCACACCACCACGCCGCCCAGCAGCACCGGTGCGGCGCGCAGCTCGAGCGCGACCATCGCGGCGATCACGAGCACCAGCGCAAGCACGAGGATCCGGCGGCCGCGGCGGTCGACGAGCACCCCAGCGCCCCAGACCCCGCCGACCGTCGCGATCCCGAACACCATCAGCACCAGGCCGGTGCGCCCGAACCCGGCCCACGCCAGATACGGCGCGATGTACGTATACATCACCTGATGGCCGGTCAGCAGGAGCAGGGTGACCGCCAGTACCGGCCGTATCCCCGGCAATCGCGCGACAGTCAGCACTGCGCCCCGGCTGGTCGCGCGCGACCCGGCGGCCAGCCACGGCACGCGCCACCGCACCCAGGCCGCCGCCACCAGTGCGAGCCCGGACAGCGCGGCGAAGCACGCCCGCCAGCCGATGATCGCGGCGAGTGCCGCTCCCGCGGGGACGCCCAGGCAGAGCGCGACGGTGATGCCGCCGAGCATGACGGCGATCGCGCGGCCGCGCAGCCGCGGCGGGGCGATGCGGGCGGCGCAGCCGGCCAGCAGCGACCACAGCGTGCCGCCCATCACGCCCGCGGCCAGGCGGATCACGAACGTGACCGGGTAGCTGCTCGAAGCCGCGGTTGCCGCGTCGCACAGCGCGAACCCGCTCAGCGCGGCGATCAGCACCGCGCGGCGTGGCAGCCGGCGCAGCACCGCGGTGACCGGGATCGCCGCCACTGCCGAAGCGATGGCGAACGCGCTGACCAGCAGCCCGATCCGCGCCTCCGGTACGTGCAGGGAGGCACTCATCGCGGGCAGGAGCCCGGCCGGCAGCAGGTCGGTGACCACGTCGGTAAATGCCGCCGTGGCCAGGGCCAGGAGCGCGAGCAACGGGAACATACGGTCAGGCTGCAACCTTCTCATCAGTGTGAAGGCAAATGCGCATCGGTGACCTGTCCCGGCAGACCGGTATTCCGGCGCGGATGCTCCGCTACTACGAGGAGCAGGGCCTGCTGAACCCGGCCCGCGATGCCAGCGGCTACCGCAGCTACGCCGACTGCGACGTCGGCAAGGTCCGGCAGATCCGCGGGCTGCTCGACTCCGGGCTACCCACCGAGATCATCCGGCGGATCCTCCCGTTCCTGGACTCCCCCGACCAGATTCACCTGCCGCCGCAGTGCCTCACCGAACAGACCACGACGCTGCTGCGCGACGAGATCGCGCGGCTGAACGCGCGCATCGAGTGCCTGGACCGCAATCGCGGCGCGCTGACCGGCTACCTCGACGCGATCCTGCCGCCGGAGGCCACGAAGGACCTGCCCCGGCCCGTGGTGTGTAACGACGGCACGGTGCGCCGCCAGTCAGGGCCGTGGACGCCGACCGTGCACGCCCTGCTGAACCACCTGGAGAGCGTCGGCTTCGGCGGCAGCCAGCGCGTCGTCGGCACCGGTTACGACGAGCGAGGCTGGGATGTCGTGAGCTACATACCTGGTGACTTCGTCCATCCGCACTCGTGGAGCGACGAGGGCATCTGGCAGGTGGGGCGGCTGCTGCGGGAGCTGCACGGCGCCACCGCCACGTTCCGGCCGCCAGCTGATGCCGTATGGCATCAGTGGCCGTTCCACAGCGACGCGCCGGACGCCATCATCGGTCACCGTGACGCGGGTCCGTGGAACATCGTCGCCCGCGAGGGCCTGCCGGTCGCGTTCATCGACTGGCCGACCGCCGGCCCGACCGATCGCATGGACGAGATCGCGCAGACCGCGTGGCTCAACGCCCAGTTGCACGACGACGACATCGCCGAACACGACGAGCTGCCCGGCCCCGCGGCACGGGCCGCTCAGCTGCGCCTTTTCGCCGACGGCTACGGGCTGGCCGCGCCCGACCGGGCGGTGCTGGTCAGCGCCATGATCGAGTACGCGATCCGGGACAGCGCCGCCGAGGCCGTCCAAGGCCGGGTCACGATCGACGGCGGCGGCGAGATCACCTCGCTGTGGCCGATCGCCTGGCGAGCACGCTCGGCCGCGTGGATGATCCGGCACCGCGCGCTGCTGGAGCGAGCGCTCAGCTAAGCCCGTCCCAGGACCAGTGCGGCATCGGCAGGCCGTCCGGGACCACCGAGCCGTGCGGTGAGAGGGCCATCACTTCACCCACCGCCCATTCCATGTAGGCGCGCAGCGCGGCACGGAAGTCGGGGTCGTCCGGGAGTCCGGCATCGTCGGCGGCGGCCACGAAGCACTCGACGAAGCGCTTGCCCAGGCTGTCCATCGCGCCCGTTTCCGAGTGCAGGTACAGCACCGACGACTGGTCGCCGCACTCCTGGGAGTACCTGGGCGGGCCGCCCATGACTTCGGCCCAGTAGAGACCGAGCCGCTCGACATGCCGCGGATGCTGTCCCGGATGGGAGAACGGATGGCTGAGCTCCGGGTCGGCCAGGCACCTCGCGTGGTGGGCGGTCGCGAGGGCCAGAAACGCCTTCTCGCCACCGGCGAACTCAAACAGGCTTGGACGCATACCGGGAGCCTACGGCTTGGCTGGCCCGGTCCGCCGATGTGCGCGGGAAGGGCCGCCACTCTGGTAGCATCTGGCAAGGCACTGGGGCCGTTGGCGCAGCGGGAGCGCGCCTCCCTGACACGGAGGAGGTCACTGGTTCAAATCCAGTACGGCCCACCAGGACACGCTCACTCGAAGGCGTCTCAGCCGTCAGGCTGGGGCGTCTTTTTCGTACCAGGTGAACCGCGGCGAGTTGCGGTTGCGGCGCTTCTCGCGATGCGAGACCGCAGTGGCAGGACTAGGCTGTTGACATTTAGCCAGAAATTCCGCGAAATGGGGTATCTGGGGCGACGTGCATTTGCCAGAGGAGCTGGACACGTTCATCGGCCGCGAGGATGAGCTTGGTGAGCTGCGGCGGCTGGTGGGGACGACGCGTGCGCTGACGCTCCGCGGCCCCGGCGGGATCGGGAAGACCAGGCTCGCGCTGCGGCTGCTCGCCGAGGTCGCGAATGACTTCCCCGACGGTGCGTGGCTGGCCGAGCTGGCCGATCTCCGCCAGCCTGAGCTGGTGGTCTCCAGGGTTGCGGCGGTGCTCGGCATTGCCGAGGAACCAGGACGCCCGCTGATCGAGACGCTCGCCGACGCACTGCGGCCGCGGCGGTTCCTGCTCATGCTCGACACCTGCGAGCACCTCGTCGACGCGTGCGCCACGCTGTGCCGCCAGGTGCTGGCCAGCGCGTGCGGCGCGCGGCTGCTCATCACCAGCCGTGAGCCGCTGCACATCGCGGGCGAGACGATATGGGAGGTGCCGCCGCTATCGCTGGCGCCGATCGGGGAGTATCCGGCACCGGGTGATGAGGGCCGGTACGAGGCCGTCCGGCTGTTCGCCGAACGGGCCGCCGCGTCCCGGCCCGGCTTCAGCGTGGGCCCGGACAACATCGTCGCGGTGACCGGGATCTGCCGGGCGCTCGACGGCCTGCCGCTGGCGATCGAGCTAGCCGCGGCCTGGGTCCGCTTCTTGCCGGTCGAGCAGATCACGAGCCGGCTCGGAGACAGGTTCGCCCTGCTCACCGACGGCGACCGCTCGGCGCAGCCGCGCCAGCGCACCCTGCGCGCGACGATCGACTGGAGCTATGCGCTGCTGACGGCGCAGGAGAGCGCCCTGTTCCGGCGGCTGTCGGTGTTCGCTGGCTGGTCGGTGGAGATGGCAGAACAGGTGTGCTCCGGTGACGGCATCCTGGCCGGTGACGGCATCCCGGCCGGTGATGTGCTCGGGCTGACCGCCGCGCTGGTCGACAAGTCCCTGGTGCTCGTCGAGCCCGAGGTGCTCGGCCAGGCGCGCTACCGGATGCTGGACACGATCAGGGAGTACGCTGGCGCGCGGCTCGCCGAGGCCGGCGAGTCCGAGGTGTTCCGCGGCAGGCTGCGCGACTATATCCTGCGGACCGCGGAGGACAGCCTGGCGGTGGGGATGTCTGGCGCTGCTGTCCCGTGGCAGGTCCGGGTCGACTGCTCGCGCCGGTACGACGCTGATTCGGCCAATGTGGCCGAGGTGCTGAGCTGGTGCCTGACCCGCCGCGACGCGGAAGCCGGGATGCGGATCTGCGTCGCGGTCAGCCCCCGGTGGATCGCCTGGGGCACGTTCGCCGAAGGAGGTGAGTGGCTCGACTCGTTCCTGGCGCTAGATGTCTCGTCGGTGGCGGCACGGGTGCGCGGGGCGGTTCTGGTGGCCCGGGCCCAGCTTGCGATGTCCAGCGATCCGGTCGCGGCCGGCTCCTGGGCACTGGATGGCCTGAAGCTGTGCCGCTCGGCGGCAGACGAGTACTGGACCGCCGCGGCACTGAACGTACTGAGCGAGATCGCCCTGCACACCGGGCGGATCGCGGATGCGACCGCGCACGCGGACGAAGCGCTGGCGGTCGCCCAGGCAGCGGGTGACGGCTGGAACCAGGGATACGCGCTGGGCACCCGGGCGGCGATCGCCGCTCGGACCGGAAAGCTGGCCGAGGCCTTCCAGCAGGCGGCCGCGTCGGTCAGCGTGATGCGGATGATCGACCAGCAGTGGGGCGCGGCACGGGCGCTGCTCGGCCTCGGGGACGTGGCGCGAGCGCAAGGCCATCCCGGCGAGGCACACAGCCGCTACGTGGAGGCGCTGCCGATACTGCGCGAAATCGGTGCCCGGCCCGAGATCGCCCGCTGCCTGGCCGGGCTCGGCCGGGTGGCCATGGAACTCGGCGCGATCGAGCAAGCCAGGCGCCACCTGACCAGGAGCCTCGAGCTGAGCCGCGCCACCGGTACCAGGCTGGGCATCGCGCGCGGGCTGGAGGCCTTCGCCACCCTGGCCGTCCAGGAGAACTTGCCGGAGCGGTCGGTGCGGCTGGCCGGGGCCGCCGCCGCGCTGCGGCACGCGGCGGGGCTGCCGCTGCCGGCCGCCCGCACGCAGGCCTACCTCGCACCGGCCCGGCACCTCGGCGAGGACATGGTCGCCCGGCTGTGGGCGGCCGGACTCGCCATGGGCAGCGAGGCGGCGGTCGCGCTCGCGCTCGACTCGCCAGACCAGACGGCGCCCGTCAGCCGGGGGCCGGTGCTAACCGTGGTGGATATGCCGCCGGAACCCTCGACGATACGGCCGCCGCGGTGAGAGGCGGCATCTGGGGCGAGGCGCATGGCCCGCTCCCCAGGCTCGACACCGGTGTGCCACAGTCAGCCCGCGTGTGGAACTACCTCCAAGGCGGCAAGGACAACTTCGCGGCCGACCGCGCGGCAGGCGACGCGCTCAGGCAGGCGTGCCCGGAGATCGCGCTCTTCGCCCGCTCCCAGCGCCGCTTCCTCACCCGCGCCGTCCGGTATCTCGCCGGGCAGGCAGGGATCCGCCAGTTCCTCGATATCGGCACAGGTCTTCCGGCCGGTGACAACACTCACGAGATCGCCCAGCTCATAGCACCGACGTCCCGGATCGTCTACGGGGACAACGACCCGCTCGTGCTCCTGCATGCCCGCGCGCTGATGACCAGCGGACCCCAGGGCGCCACCAGCTATGTCGAGGCCGACGTACGCGACCTCGAAGAGATCCTGCACGAGACCGCGCGCACGCTCGACCTCAGCGAGCCGGTCGCCCTGCTGCTGCTTGGCGTCATGGGCGAGGTCCCGGACACCGACCACCCTCGCAGGATCGTCGCCAGCTTGCTGAACGCCCTGCCGTCGGGCAGCTACCTCGTGCTCAGCGACGCGACCGACACCAGCCCGGTGCTGAGCCAGGCGATCACCGCCTACAACCGTTACGCCGCCGCCCCCTACTGGCTGCGCAGTCCACGGGAAGTCGTCCGTTTCTTCGACGGGCTGACGCACGTGTCGCCCGGCCTGCTCGCCGCCGCGCGGTGGCAGCCCGATCTCACGGCGGCGGACGGTCCGCCCCCGTCCAGCGCGATCTGCGGCGTCGGCCGCAAGGACTAGCAGCCAATTAGCGCGGCCACGTCATTGAGGTCGGTCATGATGCCGGGCGGCGTCGGACGCTGCCTCCGTGGCCGCGTTGGCGCCGAAGCCGACTCCGATCGCCTGGTCATCGCGCCGTCGTTCGGCATGGACCAGGTCGGCGAGCACGTGCCGGTCGGCGGCGGTTGGCTCGCCGCCCAGGGGCAGGGCTCGCGGGTAGAGCGAGCGGGCCAGCACCGGGTTCAGCTCCGCCGCGTACATGCTGAGCTTGGCCAGCAGCAGCAGGAACGTGACGATGCCGATGACCGCCCCGAATGCCCCGTAAGTCGCCGAGGTGTTCTTGAGCTGGTGGGTCAGCAGCCCGGTGCCGACCGTGATCAGGGCGGTGAACCCGATCCCCGCGATGATCGCGCCGGGCAGCAGGCCTCGCGGGCCCACTGCCTTGGCGGTGAGCAGGGTGAAGCTCACGAAGTACAGGCCGGTATTAACCAGCACCAGACCGGCCAGGATGGGCACCCGGATGGCATAGTTCGTGGTGACGCCGGTCACGTAGCTGGTGACGAACGCGTTGAGTACGAACGCACCGCCGATCGTGACCAGCGCGGCCAGGCTGCGGCCAAGCCGAGGCAGGAAGCCGGTGCGCTGCGTCTGCGGGATGTTCCACACCGTGGCCATGGCCTGCTGCGCGGTCTGGGTCACGCCCTGCGCGCCGTAGAGCAGCCCGATCAGGCCGATCACCAGGGCAAGTCCGCTGCCGTGCAGCGCGCTGTGACCTGCCGGGGTGAAGCTCGAGCCCACGACGGGGAACTCGTGCAGCGTGTGGATGACCCCGGTGCCGAGCGACTGCGCGCCCATGAGCCCGAACAACGTGACCACGACGAGCAGCAGCGGGAAGATGGCGGTGAACCCGTACCAGGCCAGCGCCACGACCAGCAGGTTGGCGCTGTCGTCGCCGAACTTCTTGATCACCGCGTAGGGCACGCCCGCCCACCGGGTCCGCCGCTGCCAGCCATCGAGCGCGGTCATCACCCTGCGCACGGGGCTGAGCACGCTGTCCGCGGCCTTGTTCATGACTCTCCTTCGTCAGGATGAGTCACCTGCATACCCCGCTGCCCGCAGGCCTAACGCGTCGGACGACCTTCTGCGCAGGATCAGGTGCGCCAGCTGGCCAAGCTGCCGGTACGGGTCGCTTGCGCCGAGGCGCTCTTCCACGTCCAGGAGCGCGGCCAGCTCACGGGGATCGGACGGCGGCGGGGGGTCGAGTTCGGCCGCGTCGACGGCGATCCGCACGCCGTACCAGTTCTCCAGCTCCAGCCCGCGGGCCGCCGCGGCGCTCGTCAGCGCGTCGAGGGAATCGCACGGGCCGACGCGCCGATCTCGTTCAGGTAACGCATGTCCCGTCCCTCGGCCCGGGCGAGGTCGTGCTCCTCGAACGCAGCGAGGGCCGCCCGGCGCGACGTGCGCCGCGAGTTCGGCGATGACCGGCTCGCTGGCCGGCAAGTACATGAGCACGCCGAGCAGCAGCACCGCGTCGTACGCCGCGCCGCCGGTCACCGGTGCCAGGCTGCCCACCGATCCGGCGCGCAAGCTGACACGGTCCCGCACCTCGGACGGCTCGGCCGCAAGGGCGGCAAGGAAGGCAGCGCGCATGTCCGCGTCGGGCTAACGGCGAGCACGCAATGGCCGACCCGAGCCAGCCGGATCGACTGCGTGCCCTGGCCTGCCCCGACGTCCAGGATCCTGGCGGGCGGCGTCCGCAGATGGCGGTCCAGCTGGCGCGAGATCATTTCCTGCCGGACGACGTTGCGCACCTTGTCCAGCCGGCCCAGCCAGACCGGCCGGCCATCGCCGAACGTGCTATCAGCGATCTCTTCTGGCGCGGTCATCCGACGACGCCGGGGCGGAACGCGCTGTCGAAGCGACGGCCGGAGCTGCCGACCGATTCCTGCGCGAGGGCCGGCTCATCGCCGGCGCCCACCATGAGGCTCACCAGTTGCGTCTCGAGGCAGTAGTCGGCGTCGAACGGTTTGACCAGGTATCCGCCGAGCTCAAGGGTCACCGTCCCGTGCACCCCGAGCCACATGTGGTGCGCGAGGAGCGCGGGCTCGTCGGGGCGGAAGCGCGCGGCCGCGACACAGCGGCCCGCGCAGTCCGCTACCGGAGCAAGGGTGTAGCGGCCATGCTGACGGTCTTCCTCCTCAAGCGCGAAGCCCGCGAGGGACGATCCACCGAACATGACCTCGAAGACATGGCGGTTCGTGACCGCGTTGTACCGGTAGACCCTGCCGAGCAGGGCCATGTCGGCTACCGGGTCGGCCGTCGGCTCGACCATGTCGAACAGCTGCTGGAGACGGGCGAAACCGTCGTGCACAATCTCGCGGACGATCGCGCTCATGCTGCCGAAGTGCGTGTACACGGCCATGGTCGAACTGCCGGTCTCCGCGGCGAGCCGGCGCGCCGTCAGCCCGCGCGGGCCGCCTTCGGCCACCAGCCTGGCGGCGGCATCGATCAGCGCGGTCCGGTTGTCTTGGTTGACGCGTCGCGGGCTCACGATTGACAGGGTTGCATAGAGATCCCGACTCAGGAAAACGCCTGCGTTGCTCCGTTCGTCAGCCAGGGGTGCCTGCCCGGGCGATGCTGGCCATGTAACCAGCGTCGACGATGACCTCCGCGAACATCGCGTATCCCTCCGGGCTGTCCGGCAGCGAGGTGGCGAGGCCGTCGACGTACCGGTTGAACATGCAGAACGCCGCGGCGATCAGTACCGTGTCGTGGATCTCCCGGTCGGTGGCGCCCGCCTCCCGAGCTGTCGCGACATCCTGCGTCGATACCTCCTGTCCGCCGCGCTGGATTGCGGCCGCGATCCGGAGCAGCGCCCGGAGCCGCGGCGCGATCGGGGCACCGTCCGGATCACGCCGGACCTGATCGACGAGCACCATGCCGCCGGGCAGCTGAGCTGCGGCGAATGCCGCGTGCGAGTCCGTGCAGAAGCTACAGTCGTTGAGCGACGAGACGTAGGAGGCGATCAGTTCCCGCTCGCCGCGGCTCAGCGTGCTCTGGCCCCGCAGCAGCACTTCGGCGAGTTCGCACAACGGCTTCGCTGTTTCCGGTCGGTATTCGAACAAGGCAAGGATTCCGGGCGACTCATTGCCTAGGCTGATGTACGGCATGACAGTGCTCCTCGAACTCGGGACCGCGCGCTGATGCATAACAGCGTTATTACCATAACACTGTTATTGTATGTCGGCACGGCCGGCTCGCCAAGAGTTCCATCTCGTGAGATTTCCGTTCTTGGACGCCTCGTGCTGAACACGATCCCGCGCTGGTCAAACCCTCGTCAGGCCCGCCGCCCCTCGCACGGCCTAGCCGGCTGGCCGGGCTGGCCGGCTGGTCCACATCCGCGCACCCGCCACCCGCGCCCGGCCCGCCACCCGCGCCCGGCCCGCCCTCGCGCCCGGCCCGCCCCTCGCCGCGTAGCCGTTCCAATGGTGTGTCGGGACGGCTGCTGTGCTGGCCACCGCAATGCCCGGTTTGTTCCAGCATAACCCTGCTGTTCGGCGGCCTGCGCGGGAGTACGGAAGCAGCTCGAAAATGATTGCGGACAGTTACCCCCCAATCTGGACTCTGTTGGCGAATGCGCGCGCATGGCCCGTGCCGGGCGCTGGGCCTGGCCGCTGGGCCTGGCGCCGGGCCTGGCCGGGTGCGCGCAGCCTGTGCCTGGAGCGCAGCGTGCGGCTACCGGGACAGGAGCGCACCCGCAGTCCGTCAGCAACGTGGAAGATTTCCCCATCGTGGAAGACCGGCCCCCGTGAACGGGGGTCCCGCTACCACAAAGGGGAAAACCACCACGCTATCGAGGCCCATCAAGCCAGCCGCCGGCCCACCGGGCACCCAGCGGCCCGGGCAAACCCCGGAATAAGCCAACGGGTTCCACTTTGGGGGTAAATGACCGCAATCATCTGGCGCGCCTGGCGATGCGCCCGAAATAAGAAGGTATGCGTCGATTTGCGGGCATGGGCAGCCCATTCACACCTGCGCGCGCGACGGACAGCGTGGGCGAGGAGAGGGCAGTGCTGGGGCGGGGGCGGCAAGCACAGCAATGAACGATGGGAGAAGCGCGGCCGTGCGGTCCGACAATGGCGCTAACTGTCGATTGCGGTCGAGGGAGTGGCTGATGAGCGGTGGGCGCCTCACGGCGGTGTTCGGGCAGCTGGGGCTCACTCAGGTCCGGTATGTGTCGCCGGTGCGCCGCGGCGCGGCGCGAGGGCTCGCCGGGCGGGTGTATGCGCAGGTCGAGCGCGACTTCGGCGTGCTCGCGCCGCCGGTGGCGCTGCACTCCCCCGCGCCCGAGATCATGGCCGCGAGCTGGCTGATGCTGCGCGAGGTCCTGGTCGTGGCCGGCGACGCGGGCCGGACCGCCAAGGAGGCCGTCGCCGCGGCGGTCTCGCGAGGCAACACGTGCCCGTGGTGCATCACCGTGCATAGCTCGACCTTCGCCGGGCTCTCGGGCAGTGGGCTCTCGGGCAGTGGGCTCTCGGGCAGTGGGGTCACCGATCCCAGGCTGCGGGCGATCGCCGCGTGGGCCACGGACAGCGGAACCGAGGAAGGCGCGCTCCGGCAGCAGCCGGCAGTCACCGCCGGACAGGCGCCCGAGCTGACGGGGACCGCCGTCATCCTGCACTACTTCAACCGCATGGTGAACGTCTTCCTCACCGAGGTCCCGCTCCCGCCGGGAGTCCCGAAGATGATGCTGCGCCCCGTCATGCGGGTGCTCGGCCGCGGCATCCAGGCGGCGGCCGGCCAGCCGCATCAGCCCGGCGCGTCCCTGGACCTGCTGCCGGCCGCGTCGCTGCCCCGCGACGTGTCCTGGGCGGCCAGCAGCCCGGTGGTCGCCGACGCCTTCGCGCGCGCCTGCGGCGCCGTCGAGGCGGCCGCCGAACACACCGTGCCGTCACCGGTCCGCGACCTCGTCATGACCGAGCTGGGCAACTGGCACGGCGAGCCGCGCGGCCCGAGCCGCGCGTGGGCGGACGGCCCGGTCGCGACCCTGCCTGCGGCACACCGCCCGGCCGGGCGGCTCGCGCTGCTCACCGCGCTCGCCTCCTATCAGGTCGACCGCAAGGTCGTCGACGAGTTCCGCGCCCGCGGGGCCAGCGAAGGGGCCAGCGAAGGGGCCAGCGAAGGGGCCAGCGACGCGGCGCTGATCGAGCTGACGTCGTGGGCCAGCCTCGCCGCTGCCCGCCGCGCGGGCACGTGGATCTCGGCCGGGGTCAGCGCTTCCTGATCAGGCGCCGCCGGTAGCCGAAGCTTCCGGCGGCGGCAAGTATCGCGACCCCGCCAAGCGCGAACAGCGAGCCGTCCTGGAGTCCGGCGGTTCCGCCGCCTCCGGTGGCCGGCGGAGCCGTGACCGACGAGGTGTGCGTCACCGTGACCGTCACCGTCGGGGTCACCCTGATGGTGGGCGTCACCGTCGTGCGCGGGGTCACCGTCGTGCGCGGGGTCACCCTGGAGGTCGGACCAACCGTGGCAGACGGAGTCGCGGTGGGGCTGCCGGCCGATGTCGGCGGGGCAGAGCCGCTCGCCGAGGGGAAGAATGTCGTCGCTGACGCCGACGGCGACGACGAGGACGTGCAGCCGGCGACCGCGGCGGCGCCCAGCGCCGCCACGATGGCGCAGCCGGCCGCGTTCAGCATGACGCGAAGCGCGGTCCCTTTAATGGGTATGCGCACGCTTTTCAGGTACCCCATCCGCCAATTGTGAACCCAGGCCGACGGGCGGAGGATGATGTTACCAACGACACGCGGCGAAGGGTCGGCTCCGAGTGCGCGACGCGAAGTGGCGGCACATAGCCGGATTCCGCGTGGTCGTGTCGTGGCCGCAGGAAGGGCTGGCCCCGCCGCCCAGCGGCCATGCGAATCGACGGGCACGGGTCGCCGGCGTAGCCGGCACGCTGCTGCTGGTCGTCGGGCTGTCGCTGGTGGGCTTCGCGGTGGTCGCGCAGCGGCACGCGCCGCAACCGTCCGCCGGGGCGGCCGGCTCCACCGGGTCGGCGGACCGCCCGGGCCAGCCGCTGAGCCGGTCGGTGCCGGTGCGGGTCGACATCCCCGCGATCGGCGTGCACTCGAAACTGCTGCACCTCGGGATCAACGCGGACGGCACGATCCAGGTCCCGTCCATCGAGACCAGTGCCGGCCTGGCGGCGTGGTACAAGTACTCGGCGACGCCGGGTCAGCTCGGCACGTCGGTCATCGAGGGCCACGTCGACGACCGCAGGGGTCCCGCCGTGTTCTTCCGGCTCGGCGCGCTCCGTCCGGGTGACGCGATCGACGTGACGCTCGCGGACGGAGTCACCGCCGTGTTCCATGTCACCGGCGTGCGCGAATACAGCAAGTCTCGGTTCCCCGCGGGAACCGTCTACGGCCCGGCGGCCTTCCCCGCCCTGCGCCTGATTACCTGCGGCGGCGCTTTCGACAGCGCGACCGGGCACTACCTGAGCTCCACGGTCGTCTTCGCGTACCTGGTCAAGGCGCGGGAACGCCTACCATGAACGCTCCCTGGCTCTGCGTGGTAGCGATCGAGCCGATCGCGGTGGTGGCCGGCCCGGCCGCGGCGAGCGCGGTGATGTGGTAGGCGGCGGTGAGCCCGTCCAGCGGCGACCGGGTCCACGCTGTCCCGCCGGCCGATGTCCACGCCGCCGGCGCGGCCTGCCCGGGCGGTCCGAACTCGCCGACGGCGGTGAAGCCGCGGGCGCCAGCGATCAGCGCGGTGAACGTCGTGCCCGGGCCCGGCGCGGCGAACGGCACGCGTCGCCAGGTCGCGCCGCCGTTCGCGGAGAACGCGGCGAACGGCACCACGCCGTCCCTGGTCGTCGCCTGACCGAGCGCGACCATCCTGCTTCCCTTGACCGCGACCTGCTGAAGCACGGCGGATGATGCCCCGGCCGGCAGCGGCAGCACGATCGTCGTCCAGGACCGTCCGTTGCTGGTCGTCCACACCGCGGGCTCGCCGTCGCGCGAGCCGGCCGACACGAACCCGTGCGCGTCGGCGGCGACCGCGAACACCTGGCCGCCGGTCAGGCCACTGGCCTGATGCCACGAGGTCAGGTCCGCCGACCACCACACGCCGCCGCGGCCGCCCTGGTCGCCGCCGGCGACATACCCGGCCGGTCCCGCCGCGACGTCGACCGC
Organism: Streptosporangiaceae bacterium; assembly: GCA_035651595.1. Classification (GTDB taxonomy): domain Bacteria; phylum Actinomycetota; class Actinomycetes; order Streptosporangiales; family Streptosporangiaceae; genus JAFARZ01. The sequence goes on from DASRFJ010000266.1 coordinate 22,576, forward strand.
GGGCGCCCCGGCCAGATCCTGCGCGATGTTCCCGGCCGCTGGCTGCCAGGTGACCGCGTCGGCGGAGGTGAACACGAGCGGGCCGGGCACGCCCACCGCCAGCCACCCGTCCGGCCCGCGGGTGATGCCGGTGAGCGCGGCGAGGTGATCCTGCCCCGAGGTCAGCGCCGCCGACGACATCAGCGCCCACGAACCGCCGTGCTGCCTGCGCCAGATCGCCGGGTACCCGTTCGCGCTGCCGACCGCCACTTGCACGTCGCCGGCCGCGGCCATCCCGTTCACCGCGAGTTCGGGGACCACGGCGCCGGGGATGCTCGCGAGCGGCACCGAACGCACGCTGCCGGCCGGCTTCGCTTCCAGCAGCACCCCCTGCTGGCCCACCTCGCTGGCGACGGTGGATCCGGCCGCCACCACGGTGCCGCCAGCGGTGACCGCCGGGCTGAGCGCCGATTCGCCGGTCGCGGCGCCGAGCGAACCGGTCGGGGCCCACCCCGTGCCGGTCCCGCTGCCGGTGTAGGCGACGATCGTCCCCGCCGCGTTCTGACCGGTCACCGCGAAGCCGCCGGTGCCCCCGGCGACCGCCGTGGGACGCCAGCCGCCGGCCGCGTCGATCGTTCCCGCGTACTGCCAGTGCTGGCCGTTCGGAGAAAAATAAGTAACCCCATCTGGCCGCACCGCCAGGAACCCCGCGGCGTCGGACGCGAGCCCGACGATGCCGCCGGCGGGGAGCGTCACCCGCGTCCACGACGAGCCGCCGTCCGTGCTCAGCCATACGGCCGCGTACGTCACCGTGCCGCGGGCGACGGTGCCGGCGATCACCGTGGCCGGCCCGTGCGCGGCGGCGGAATAGACGTCGCGCAGCGTCTCCCCCGGGCCCAGCGCCAGCCGCGGTTGCCGCCAGCTCATCCCGTCTCGGGAGACCCACAGCCCGTCGGCGCCCCCGGCGGCGAACCCGCTCGCGGTGGCCGTCAGGACCCGCACCTGGGTGGCCGTGCGGCGCGGCGCGATGCCGTGCGCCGCGGCCAGCGTCCAGGTCAGTCCGTCGCGGCTGGTCCAGATCGCCCGCGGGCCCACGGCCAGCCAGCCAGCCGGCCCGCCGGCGATCCGGGTGGCCGCGCCGCCGAGCGGCGATTCGCCGTCAGCCAGCGCCCGGACCTGGGCCAGCCGCCAGCTCGCGCCGCCGTCGCCCGACACGTAGAACTGCTGCCGCACCTGCCCGTCGCTGAGTTCGGAGCCCGCGGTGACGATTGTCCCGTGGTAACCCGCGATGCCGTCGATCCGCTGGAACACACCGCGGCCCAGCTGGCCGGAATACATGCCGATGGTCCGGGGCGCCGACGGGGGCGCCGGCTTGCTCGCCACCGTGTGCCTCGCCTGGCCGGACCGGGGACCGTGACCGGTCAGCAGCGTGACCGCCACGGCGGCGACCGTGCCGAGCACCGCGGTCGGCAGCGCCACCGCCGCCACGCGGCGACCGCGGCGCGGCGGTCGCGGCGCCGTCACGTACTCCTGGGTTACCAGGACGGGAGCGGCGAGCGGCACGGGAACCGCACGAGGGCGCGCGTGCCGTCCCTGGTACTTCGCCTGCGTCCGCCATCTCGCGACCGGGCCCGGCTGCTCGGCCCACGGCTCGGGGACATCCCATTCGAAGCCCGACTCGAGCCATAGCCGCTGCGACCGCTGCCAGGGCGAACGGCCGGGCTCCGGCGCGGCCATGCTGGGCTCGAATCCCGGACCTCCCGGCCTGCCGTGCACGGCAGGTGTATCGCCGAGTTCACTGTTCTCACTCGACAAACTACTGTAAGTATCCATGGCAGGCGTCAGTCCATCTCGCTCGCCTGTCTAAGTTGCTCACTGCGCGGGATCGGTCCGCCAGTGCGATGCTACACAAAGAGGTCTCTTCGCTACAAGAGGTCATTTACCGGGCATCCGAACGACAGTGGTGCTTGTTCCGGGACAGCCAACCACTCCCGCGCGCAGACTGAAGGGTGTGGATCCAGTTGTGCCGCTTCCCGATCCCGCGCTGGTCGTGCTCGTCGGGCCGTCCGGGTCCGGGAAGTCGACCTGGGCGGCCGGGTGTTACCGCCCGGACGAGGTGGTCTCGTCGGACCGGCTGCGCGCGGTGGTGGGTAGCGGCGAGCACGACCTGGACGCGTCGGCCGACGCGTTCGCGCTGCTTGACCACATAGTGGCGGCCAGGCTGCGCCGCCGGCTGACCGCGGTGGTCGACACGCTCGGCCTCGACCCGGAGCGCCGCCTCGGCTACCTCGCGCTTGCCCGGAGCAGCGGCCTGCCCGCGGTCGCCGTCCTCGTCGACACCGATCCGGCGGAATGCCGCCGCCGGAACCGGCACCGCGACCTGCCGGTGCCGGCGCCCGCGCTGGAGGGCCAGTTCCGGCGGATGAAGGCGGCCGCCGCGGAGCTTGCCGCCGAAGGCTGGGACCTGGTCACCACCGCGACGCAGGCTCAGCTCGAGGCCTCGCATACGCCGGGCGCGCGGCTGGCGGCCAGCCGGCAACGCGAGCAGCCGGTCCGGATGGGCCTGGTGCTGCAGTTGTCGCGTTTCCCCTGGGATAGCAGCGACCCGGCGGGACCGGCACGGTGGCTGGCCGCGGTGGCCCGCGCCGCCGTCGAGGCCGGCTTGCGGGGCATCGCGCTGATGGACCACCTGATCCAGATCCCCCAGGTCGGCCGCGCCTGGGAGCCGATCCCCGAGCCATGGGTCACGCTCGGGATGCTGGCCGGCCTGGAGCCGAGCCTCCGCCTCGGCACGCTGGTGACGCCCGTGACGTTCCGCGCGCCAGGCATCTTGGCCAAGACCGTGGCCACGCTTGACGCGCTGAGCGGCGGACGAGCGTTCTGCGGCATCGGGGCCGGCTGGTGGGAGCGCGAGCATGCCGGCTTCGGCCTGCCGTTTCCGCCGGCCCGGACCAGGCTCGATGACCTGGAGTCGGCCATCGAGACGCTTCGCGCGCTCTGGCAGCCCGGCACCAAGCCGTACCACGGCGAGCGGGTCAGCCTGCCAGAAACCACCTGCTACCCGAGGCCGGCGTCGCGGATCCCGGTCATCGTCGGCGGCAGCGGCGAGAAACGGACGCTGGCCATCGCCGCCAGGCTCGGCGACGGCTGCAACCTCCCCGCGGACCTGGGCACGCTGGACCGCAAGCTCGCGATCTTCCGCCAGCACTGCCTGGCTGCCGAGCGCGATCCGGCCGAGGTGGAGGTGACCGTGCTCGACGTGCCGGTCATCGGCAAGGACCGGGACGACGCCGCGTCGATCGTGGCGCGACTGCGCGGCCGGACCAGCGCGGCCGCATTCGCGCGGCAGCATCACGCCGGAACCGCCGACGAGCACATCGGCCGCTACCGGCTGCTGGCGGACCGCGGCGTGACGACCGTGTTCGTCTCCCTCCCCCATCTGACCAGCCCAGAGGACGTGCTGCGGCTCGGTCCGATCGCCGCTGCCTTCGGCTGAGCAGCCGGGGTGCGTAGCGCGCCGTGTGGGGCGCCGCGTGGGCGCCGAAAAGAACTAATCGTTGCCGTTTGGTCACAGGTTTGCGTAGTTGTCGGGATCTGCCCGTAGGTGTGCGGTAGTCCCGGCTAACGTGTTGACCCATCCGGAAAACCCCGGATGTCTTCCACTTGGGGAGGAAATGGTGAAGAACGTACGCAGACGAGTGGGTGTCGGCGCGACCCTCGTCTTGGTCGCAGGGAGTACGCTCGCGCTGGCGGCGCCGACTGTCGCGAGCGCGGCAGCCCCGAAGGCTCCGAAGGCCTGCACGATGGCGCCGCGCAGCGGCCACATCGCCGGCATCGTGCTCGCGGAAGGGCCCTGCCCGTCCGTGACCGCCGGCATCAACAACCGCGTGAGCGCCAGCGACCTGCTGAACGCCAGCGACCCGGCCGTCGGGACGCCGCCGCTGCTCTACCACGGCGGCCCGGTGATGATGACGCAGTCGACCGGCCCGCTGACCGTCACGCCGATCTTCTGGAATCCGGCCGGTCATCCGATGGCGAACGCCTACAAGAACGTGATCGACACCTACATCACCGGCGTGGCCAGGGAAAGCGGCCTGACCAGCAATGTGTTCTCGGTCGCGACCGAGTACTTCGGCACCAACGGGCAGATCAAGTACCGGGTCAAGCTGGGCTTCCCGATCGATGACACGCACGCCCTGCCCCCGAGCGGCTGCACGGTGGCCAGCAAGGACACCGCGAACATCTACGCCGACGGCACCGGCTACAACGCGTGCCTGGATGACGCTCAGCTCCAGGCGGAGATTGACGCAGTCACCGCGGCCCGCGGCCTGCCGCACAACCTCTCCAACATCTACGTGCTGTACCTGCCGAAGCACGTCGAATCCTGCTTCAACCCGGGTTCGACGACGACCGCGGCCAACGCCTGCACGATCAACTTCCAGCCGAGCGCGGCCTACTGCGCATACCACAGCGATGCCAACAGCAACGCCATCTACGCGAACATGCCCTTCCCGGTCTATGGGTCGGCGACCGGGTTCACCTGCGGTACCGACGGGAACTTCGGCGAGATCGAATCGCCGAACCACAACCCCGACGCCGACGTCGAGATCAGCCCGTCAAGCCACGAGTTGAATGAGGCGATTACCGACCCGGACACCGTGACCGGATGGTTCGACTCCAGTGGGTTCGAGAATGGCGACGAGTGCGCCTACACATTCGGCCAGACGCATGGCGCGCCTGGGCAGTTCTTCAACCAGGTGATCAACGGTAACCATTACATCACCCAGGAGGAGTTCAGCAACCGCGACTTCGCCCTCACCGGCGGAGGATGCGTGCAGGGCTCAAGGGACGAAGCCTGACCCTGATCAGCGGCTAAGGGCCGCGGTTCCCGGGATTTGCTCCCGGAAACCGCGGCCCTTGTCTTTATTCTTATGCTTTGACCGCGACGACCTTGAACGAGCCGGTGGCGTGACTCTGGCGCACGTTTTCGCCGGTGAACTCGTACAACGGCCAGCCGTTGAATGTGATCTGTCCGTGAATAGTGCCGAACTTCCCGCGGATCTTGACACCGCGGGGCACGATCGGCATGCCGCGCACTTGCGGCCAGATCGCGGCGCACGGTCCGGTGCAGGCGCCCGGCTTGCCGCGCTTGTCGCCGGTGAACGTGTACACCACCAGGCCACGGCCCGCCACCAGCACCGGGCTCTTGACGCCGCGGATATGCTGCGCCTTGAACACGACCCCTATCGTGGGAAGAATGCGCGGGGCGCCGAATGCCGACGACGCACCCCACAATGACCCGGCCACAAGCGCCGCCGACATCGCGCCAAGCACACCCGCGCGCATTCCAGCACGTCCGGTACGTCCAGTACGTCCAGTACGTCCAGTACGCATGACCCGCTCCCTCCTGTGCTTGTTCCTCAGCCTTATGCGGAGAAGGTCAGACTATCGATGATGCGTCGGCCACGCCCTTAAAATCACCGCTCGTCGGCAGCTTCAAGACCTTTCCGCTGCAAGAACGACTCAATGTCGAGTTCGAGATGAGCGTCCTCTATTTCATGACACAAGGAAACAAATATCCCCACAAAACCAGCAATCAGCAGCGGGATGTCGGAACTGCGCTGCATCGCTCCGCTGCCGAGCAACTCTTGGATGAGGTCATACTGACCGGGCGGAACCGCCTCGCGGTTAATCTCATACGTACCGATTTGTTCCGTGAGGGAAGCGACGGCGGCCCCGAGCGCCTGGAGGTCCGCGCCTGCGTCCGGATCCCATTCTTCGCGGTAGGCCAGCGTCAGAAGCCCGACGATGCGCCGGTCTATTTCGGCTCTGTCCATGCTCGCTGATTATGCCAGATATGATCAGGATTCTGTCGGTATCAGAGGTGCCTATGTTTCTCATGGGGCTAGTGAGGATTTCGTTTTGGCATGCCTGCCGCCTTACCCTACGCGTCCTTACGGACCGCGCCTGCCGCGAGACGCCGCACACCCTTTGCCCCGATGCCCGTGTCGGTCGGCGGCCGTCGCGCCGGGGCCTGGCGCCGCACGCGGCCTGTGACTGGAGTGCATTGTGCGGCTGCCGGTATACAAGCGCACCAGCGGCATGCTAACAACGTGGACGATTTCCCCCTTGTGGAGGATCGACCCTCGTAACCGAGGGTCCCGCTACCACGAAGGGGCAATCGACCACGTTATCCAGGCCTCAACGCCGCCTGCTGACCGCCCAGCGAACTCCCGGGAGTCCGCGGGGACCGCTGAACGGCAAGGGCATGCTGGAACAAACCGAGCATTGCGGGCAGCCAGCACGGCAGCCGACTCTGAGACACCGCCAACCGGCGCCGGGCGCCGGGCGGCGTCCGCGTCACGGGAGGTGTGCCAGGGCGAGCCAGCCGATGACGGTCTCGCAGCGGGCCGGGTCTCTGGTGAGGCCGGACTCGATACTCCACATCCAGTAGCTGAGCACGTGCAGCAGCGTCCACGCCCGGGTCAGTTCGGCATCGAGTTCTGCGGCGTGCATGAGCGCCGCGAGCCGGTACCGCAAGCCGGACGGGCCGCCCGCCTGATGGAGCCGGCGCCACAGCAGTGGCGCGAGGCCGAACTCGACTGCGCCGCTCAGCGCCTTGGGGTCGATGACCAGCCAGGGCTCGCGCTCCCCCGCGAGCACGTTCGAGTAGTGCAGGTCCCGGTTGACCAGCAGCGCACCGGCCGCCGGTGCCAGCGCCTGCGCGAGCTCGACGGCCTCGTCGAGCAGCGGCCGCGGGAACGGCTGGCCTGCCGCCCGCCACCGGCCCGGCAGCTCGGCCGCGAAGCGTTCGGCCCACGCGCCGAGCGAGGGCAGCATGCGTGCCGCGGCGGCCGGAACCGGTACCGCGAGCCGCCGCAGCAGCCGCCCGGCGACCGGAACCGCGACACCGAGACTCTGGCAGTTCAGTGACCGTCGCGGGTCGAGCCGTTCCAGCAGCATGGCGCCGATCGCCGGATCCGCCTCGATCAGCCGGGCCGCCCCGTCGCCGTTCCACACCGAAAGCGCGACCGCCTCGGTGCTGGTCTCCGCACAGACCCAGGACACCTTGAGTACGTAGTCCTCGCCATCGCGCGTCACCGGGATCACTATGCCCAGGTAGCCGTGCATGGGCGGCCCGTCGGGCAGCAGATGCCACCGCTCGCACAACTCGCTGACCAGTGCGGGGAGGCCATCCAGCCAGTCCCGCGCTACCTCGCCCTCGCGGGCGAGCGTCTCGTCCGCGAAGCGCTCCGGGACGGTGACCGTCACGCGTTCGGCCACCCCCAGCCGCTGGTCCCCTGCCATCACCTTTCTCCTGCCCCTCACCGTTGACGCTGCTGTCTCCTGTGTCATCCCGACCGAACACTTTCCAACACGTGCCGGGCCGTGCTGCGATGAACGCTTCGGCCGATCCGGGCCGACCTGACCCAATCTGAGCCATCGTCGTCGCGATTCCCCTGGTCATGCGCCGGCCCATGATTTCGGGCCGCTCGACCACGTGATTAACCGCCCAAAAAGCACCATTATCAAATACAGAAATCGGCTCGGGTACGTGTCCAGCAAATGGACACAGCCGAGCGGGCGAGCCTGTCTCTTGCCGGGCAGCACAGGGCGGTCCGGCGAACAAGAGGAGAGGATCATGGAGGGCTATGGCAGGCCAGCGACGGCGTTCCGGAAGAGCACCTTCTGTGCCTCGGGTGGTGTCAACTGCGTGGAGGTGGCGTTCGGCACAGAGGACGTGTGCATCCGGGATTCGAAGAACCCGGACGGCCCGACGCTGAAGTTCACGTCGGACGAGTGGGCGGCGTTCATCGCGGGAGTGAACGCCGGCGAGTTCGGCCAGGTAGGAGGCCCGGTAAGAGGCCCGGTAGGAGGCCAGGTAGGAGGTCGGGTGCGAGATCTGGTGCGAGGCCCGGTCTGAGGCTTGGCACCAGTCTGACCGGGGGCGCCGCGCCAGGTGGGCGCGGCGCCCGCCCCTGTCTCCGGATGCGTCCAGGATCACGTCTGTCATCCCCGTGTCGCGAGATCGGCGAGGAAATCACGCGATCGCTCCGCGTCGAGTGCCCGGTTCAATGCCTCCTCGAAAGCATTCCTATAGCGATCTACTTCGCGAGCGTGCTGCACAAATTGCACCCGGTCGAGCAACTCCACCTGGACGACAGGCGGGTCTTCATCGCCGAATTCGAAAATATGGAATGCGGAATCCGCGGCCGGCCTGCTACCGGCATGAAAAGGAACAACCCGAATGCTGACGCCGCTACTGCCAGCGGCTTCGGCCAGGCGCGCGTACTGCTCGCGCATGACCGATGGACCGCCCACCGGACGGCGGAGCGCCGCCTCGTCGAGCACCACCACCATGCGCAGGCCATCCCGGTCGAGTATCCGCTGCCGGGCGCCCCGCAGCGCCGCCCGCCGTTCCACCGTCTCGAGCGGGACGTCGCCGAGGTTCGCGATCAGCTCCCAGGCGTACCGTTCGGTTTGCAGCAGACCGGGCACCAGATTGGGCTGGTGGGTGCGGATCAGTGTCGCCTCGTCCTCCAGGATCAGCTGGGTCTCGAACGTCTCGTCGATGATGTCGGTATACGGGTACCACCAGCTTCGCTCGCCCAGCTCGCGCACGTTGCCGAGCAGCGCTTCCCGCTGGTCTCCGGTGACCTGATACAGATCCAGCAGTTGCCTGGCGTCGCCGACCCGGAGCGCGGCCTCGCCGTCTTCGATCTGCCGAACCCGCGACACCGGGCAATCGAGAGCCTCGGCGGCCTGCTCCACAGACCGCCGGGCGCTGCGACGCAGCTGGCGGAGCTGCGCGGCGACAGCAGCACGTCGCCGCGCAGTCCGTCTCCCCCCCTCCATCAAGTCCCTTCCCCTTGCTCAATCAGGCCACAGCGAGCCTAATCGGCAAGTTGCATTCGGCAAGTCGAAGTTTGCAACTATCCGATTGCGAACGCGCATTTCCGACAACAGCTACGACAAGTGTCGCGGCGGCACCGTCAGTGACCAGCGCCGTCAGCCGCCTGAGGTCTGATCCGCAGGGCCGTAGGGGGGGCGAAAGGCCCTGCAAACTAAACACATTTGGGGCTAGCTGTAACCTTCGTGACGATTCGACGGTCTGACTCTAACACTGCAAATTGCATTTAGGAAGAGCTGTCGATAAGATAGAAGCACTGAGTTACCAGGTTTGCCTTCGGCGAGTTCCTGGCCCCGCCGGGCTGATGAAGCGGCCGCTCACCACGGTCGGCTGGCACGAGGAAGCGGGTTGGTAAGGGGAAGCTGGGGCAGATGACAACGGGTGGCAGGAGTCCGGTTATGCGGCGCCGTCGGCTAGCGGCGGAGCTGCAACGACTGCGCACCGCGTCGCGCCGGACCCTGGAGGAAGTCGCCGACTACCTGGAGTGCTCGCCGGCCAAGATCAGCCGGATCGAGAACGGCCAGGTCACCGTCCGGATCCAGGATGCCAGGGACCTGCTCGACCTGTACAGCGTGGAGGGCGACCGGCGCGAGGTGCTGCTGCAGATGGTGCGGCAGTCGCGCAGCAAGGGCTGGTGGTCGCCGTACGCGGACCTGCTGGACGAAGGCGCGCAGACGCTGCTCAGCCTCGAGGACGAGGCTTCCGCGATCCTCATTTACGAGACCAACCTCGTGACGGCGCTGCTCCAGACCCGCAGCTATGCCTGGGAGATGCTCTCGGCGTGGCACGACGTGCGGCTGGACCTCGTCCAGCGCAAGGTCGAGCTGAAGATGGCACGCCAGCAGATCCTGACCCGGACCGACGGCCCGCCGCGGCTGGATGTGGTGCTCGACGAGTCCTCGCTGCGGCGGACGGTCGGTACGCCCGACGTGATGTCCGAGCAGTACCTTCGGCTGGTGGCGGCGGCCGATCAGGCCAACGTCACGCTCCGGGTGCTGCCGTTCGAGGCGGGATCGCACCAGGCCATGGGCTTCCCGTTTCAGATCTTCGAGTTCGCTGGCGACGACCCGCACATCGTGTTCGTCGAGCTGCTGAGCGGCAGCGAGTGCTTCGAGAGCGCGGAGGAGGTCGGGCGCTACCGCGCGGCGTTCAACCAGGTGAGCGACCGGGCGCTGGATCCGGCGCGGTCACGGCGGTTCATCGAGCTCCTGGCCGCCTCCGCCGGCCGCATGCCCAGGAGCAGCTAGGCTCTAGTATCAAATCTCTCCGGCGAGGCTGTCGTATCCGGCGCCGCACCGATCGTCTGTAGTTACGAGAGCGATCAGCCATGGAGGAAGCCATGTCCACGACGGATAAGCCCAACCCGATCCCCGCGTCGTACCGGCGGGTCACCCCGAGCCTGACGATCCGGGGCGCCGAGAAGGCCCTCGAGTTCTACCGCGCGGTGTTCGGCGCGACCGAGCGCATGCGATTCCCCGGCCCGGGCAGGACCATCGCCCACGCCGAGATCCAGATCGGGGACTCGGTCATCATGGTGGACGACGAAGACCCGCAGCGCGGCACCAGCGGGCCCCCGACCGGAGGCCTGCCGGGCAGCCCGGCGTTCCTGTACATCTACGTCGAGGACGTCGACGCCGTGATCGCGAAGGCGGTCGAGCTCGGCGCGGAACTGCGGCGCCCGCCGCAGAACCAGTTCTACGGTGAACGGGACGGCTACATCATCGATCCCTTCGGCCACGGCTGGACGATAGCGTCGCATGTGGAGGACGTGTCGCCGGAGGAGATGGCGCGCCGGATGGGCGAGCTGTTCGGGTCCTAGGGGTAAGCGATGAAGTACGTCTTGCTGTTCGTCGAGACCGAACAGTTTTCCGCCGATCTGGCCGCGATGAGCGACGAGGACCGAGAGCGCGCGTTCGCCAAGGTCGGCGAGTGGTGCGCGACCCACGCGGACAAACTGCGCGGCGGCAACAAGCTGGCACCGGCGGAGACCGCCACGACGGTGCGGCTCGACCGCGGTGAGCCCGTCATCACGGACGGGCCGTTCGTCGAGGGCAAGGAAGTGGTCAGTGGCTACTTCGACATCGAAGTGGCCGACCTCGACGAGGCGCTGCGCATGGTCAGAACGTGGCCGGGCTGCCCGATCGTGGAGATCCGCCCCATCCAGTGACCCCTCCGCACGAGCCGCACGAACCGAGTGAGCCCCGTGAGCCGCGTGAGCTCCGTGAGCCCCGTGAGCCCCGTGAGCCGCGTGAGCCGCGTGACGAGCTGGTCCGCGTGGTGCGAGAGCACGCGGGCCAGCTGGCCGCCTCGCTGATGCACCTGACCGGCGACTTCGCCACCGCGGAGGACCTGGTGCAAGACGCGGTGCTGGCCGCGTTGCGGCACTGGCCCGCCGAAGGAATCCCGGACCGCCCGGACGCCTGGCTGTTCACGGTCGCGCGGCGACGCGGGCTGGACGCGATCCGCCGGGAGAACAACTACCGGAGCAAGCTGGCCCAGCTGCAGTGGCCGGTCCAACCCGAGCCGGACGAGCCGGACGAGCCGGATGAGCGGCTGCGGCTGATCTTCACGTGCTGCCACCCCGCATTGTCCATCGAGGCGCGGATCGCGCTCACGCTGCGGATCGTCTGCGGCCTGACCACGGCGCAGATCGCCCGCGCGTTCCTGGTGCAGGAGACGACGGTCGCGCAGCGGATGACCCGCGCCAAGCGGAAGATCAACACGGCCGGCATTCCGTACCGGATCCCGGATCACGACGAGATGGCCAGCCGGCTGACCGAAGTCCTCACGGTGATCTACCTGCTGTTCAACGAGGGCTACCTGTCGACGGCGGATCGCGTCCAGTCCCGCGACCTTGCCGCGGACGCCGAATGGCTGAGCACCCTCCTCCACCAGCTCATGCCGGCCGAGCCGGAGGTGGCGGGATTGCTCGCGCTGATCCGGCTGCACCGCGCCAGGGCGGCGGCCAGGTTCGGCCCTTCCGGGAAGCTGGTGCTCCTCCAAGACCAGGACCGGTCGCGGTGGGACCACTCGGCGATCGGGGACGCCACCCGGCTGCTCACCCGGGCGGCGGCCCGGCATCAGCCCGGCCCGTACCAGCTCCAGGCCGCGATCGTTGCCTGCCACGCCGAAGCCCCGCGGTGGCAGGACACCGACTGGGAGCAGATCGTGCTGCTGTACGACATGCTGCTGACCCTGGCGCCGTCGCCGGTGACCCGGCTGCACCGCGCGATCGCGGTCCGCTACACGCGCGGGCCGCGGGCCGCCATGGCCGAACTTGGCGCCCTCGGCGACGTCCTCGACGAGTATCACCTGTACCACGCGACCCGAGCCGACCTGCTCCGCCAGCTCGGCGACGCCGATCAGGCCCGCGAGGCCGACAAGCGGGCCCTCGCGCTGACCGCGAACCCGGCCGAGCAGGCCATCCTTCAGCAGCGCCTCTCCTGGAGTTAGCAACCTGGAGTTGGCGATGAATCGCGGGCCGAGCGTCAGTCTTAGCTTTCGGTACCGGTACCCGCTACGACAGGAGCTCACGTGGAATCAGGCCCCGAAGACCGCCTAGCGCTGATCCGCCGCTACTACCAGGCGTACGAGAACGACGACCGGCCCGCCATCGAGCAGCTGCTTCACCCCGGCTTCACCTTCACCAGCCCCTACGGGGACGACGACCGGATCGACCGGGCCGAGTACTTCGAACGCTGCTGGCCGCCGCACGAGCAGATCAAGTCGTTCACGTTGCTGGACGTGTGCGCGGATGAGGACGGTGCGCTGGTCAGGTACCGGGCGACCGAGCTCACCCCACCGGGTTTCGCCAACGTCGAACGCTTCGAGTTCGGCGACGGTCAGATAGCGCATGTAGAGGTGTACTTCGGCCGCGCCCTCAAGTGATTGCGGACAGTTACCCCCCCGATTCGGACCTCGTTGGCTTATTCCGGGGTTTGCCCGGGTCGCTGGCTGCCCGGTGGGCCGGCGGCTGGCTTGATGGGCCTCGATAGCGTGGTGGTTTTCCCCTTTGTGGTAGCGGGACCCCTGTTCACGAGGGCCGGTCTTCCACGAAGGGGAAATCTTCCACGTTGATGACGGATTGCGGGTGCGCTCCTGTCCCGGTAGCCGCACGCTGCACTCCAGGCACAGGCTGCGCGCACACGGCCAGGCCCGGCGGCCAGACCCGGCGGCCAGACCCGGCGGCCAGACCCAGCGGCCAGACCCGGCGGCCGGCACGGGCCATCCGCGCGCAATTCGCCAACAACAGAGTCCGGATCGGGAGGGTAAGTGTCCGCAGTAATCTAGCGCACCCGTCAGCGCGCCCGAAATAACGCGAAATTTCGTGATACCGCAGGTGGAGCCGCGCTCTCGCGGCCGGCAACACGCGCTTGCGGCCGGGGGCCTGTTAACGCTGGAGGGTAGTGGCCCATACCCGCACGCCGAACACCGCGTCGGCGATTCCGTCAGCGGGGACAAACGGCGCGATCTCCGCCAGAATCTGGCCGCGCAGCGCCGCCTCGGTGATCGCCCCGGACTCGACGGCGGCTCCCGCGTTGCTCTGGCTCATCAGGTAATCCGTCAGCCGCGCCCGGCTCATCGGGAGGTGCACGTCGTCCTCCGCGTACCGGACATCCCCGAATCCGGCCTCCGCCGCCAGCGAATCGGAGAACTGCGCGTGCCTCGCCGGCCCGGGGTACCGCGGCAGGTAGCTGTCCCTCAGCCAGCCAGCGAACCCGGCGTGCCCGGTGATCTCGCCATGGAAGAAGTCCACGTAGACGACCAGCGCCGAACCGCGGCGCAGCACCCGCGCAAGCTCGCCGAACGCCGGTTCCTGATCGAACCAGTGAAACCCGTTCGACACCGTGGCGAGGTCGGCACACCCGGCACGCAGCGGCAGCACCTCCGCGGCCGACCTCAGGTACCGTACCCGCGGATCGCGCGGCGCCGCGCTGAGCATCGCCGCCGAGGGATCCACCGCGAGCACGCGGTCGGCCAGGTCGAGCACCGCGCGAGTCGACAGCCCCGTCCCGCACGCCACGTCGAGCGCGAGCCCGACGCGCCCGAGTCCCAGCAGCCCCGCGCCCACCGCAACGCGGCGGGATGGAAGTACGGCCGGCCGTCCGCGTACCGCCGCGCGGCCCCGCCGCTGCCGAACGGGTTGCGAACCGTCAGGACGGGAGCTCCGGCGCCTTCCGCGAGTCGAGCTGTACGCGCTTCTTCTGGCGCTTGCGCTTGACGTCGACGGCGCCCCAGAACGCCAGGCCGTTGATGTGAATCGTCGGCGCGCCGGGTTTGCCCACGCCGGTGGCGCCGTGTTCGAACGCGCCCATCAACCCGATGCCGTTGACCCGCACGTCGGCGTCCTCCGGCACGATGATCGCGATCCCGCCCATGATCGCGGTCGCGTGGATGGTGGTCTCACGCTCGGCGAAGCGCGCCTCGCGCAGGTCGATCTCACCGCCGCCCATGATCGTGAGCGCGGTGAAGCTGGGCGGCACCACCCACTCGCCCTTGCGGCAGAAACCGCCCATGACCGCGATCGCTGACGCGGACCCCGGCGTGCCGCCGAACTGGTAATTGGCTGGCTCGGCCGCCGGCGCGCTCCTGCCGCTCGGCAGGTCCTGGACGATCGGCTCGAGCTCGCCGAAGGTCTTGGCCGCGTAGACGGCGCTGAGCCGGTCATCCAGCTCGTCCATGCCGAGCCGCCCCTCACCCGCGGCGTCGCGCAGGATCTCCGCGATGCGGTCGCGATCGGAGTCTGAGGCGCGCAGGCCCTTCGGACCCGAGTCTGCCGGGGATTCTGTCACGGACAAAGCCTACTCCTCAGGCATTTATCCGAACGGCCAGTACTGCTTCCTCCGGACCCCGCTACTCCCTTCACTGACGGAAGTGGCTGAGCTGCTCCTCGTGGAATTCGCCGGCGTCGCCGGTGATCCGCGGATCCTGCGACGCCTCGCCGCGCTCGAGCAGATCCAGGTACGCGAAATCGGCGTCCAGCCGCCGCTGGAACTCGTCGGCGTCGCCGACGTGGCCGTGGCCGGGGATCACGCGCCGCACACCGGGCACCGCGGCCAGCCGCTGCAGGCCCGCCCGGTACGCCTTGAGCCGCACGTTCATGTCCGGCGGCAGCCACGGGTCGACGATCGGCATCTCGACGTCCGAGCACATGTCGCCGGCCACCAGCACGCCGGTCTCCGGCAGGAACACCGCGCCGTGGCCGGGTGCGTGGCCGTCGTGCACGATGACCTCCGCGACCGGCCCGTCCCACGGGATGCGGGCGGAGAACAGCGGCGCGACGACGCCGATCAGCGACAGGTCATGGCCGGGCGCGGACTCCTCGGCGGCGGCCGCGAGTTCGTCGCGTTCCCGGCTGGCGATCGCGGTCGCCTGCGGGGTGGCGTACCGCGGCACGTCGCCGAACGACGGGTGCCACAGCAGATGGTCCCAGTGCGGGTGGGTGGACCAGCCGGCCACCGGACGCAGCCCGCGGCTGGCGAGCGCGACCACGATGCCGAGCAGGTCCGCGCGCGTCACCGCGGGGTCGATCACCAGGCACGACCCATCAGGTCCGGCGACCACGGTGGTCGTGGTGGTGAACAGCCCCCCAGTCGCGACCAGGACGCCAGGCGCGACTGTGATAAACGGATCAATGTCCACCGTGGGAGTATCTCATCCCGTCAGTAACGGTTCGCTAGCGTAGGCGTCGCTGTCTGAGAAAACTGGACTCGTGCAGTGGGATGAACTCGCCGCGCGGTACCCGGTCATCGTCCTCGAAGGCTGCGATGGCACCGGCAAGACCACCCGAGCCGCGGAGCTGGCGGACCAGCACGGCTACACGGTCATCCATTCCAGCGACGTGGCTGACCCGGACGGGCTGGCCGACGCCTACCATGCGGTACTGCGGCGGCCGGGAAAGCTCGCCCTTGACCGCAGCTTCGTCAGCGAGCTGGTGTACAGCCAGCTGCGCGCCGGCCGGATGCGGCTGACCGGACGCGAGGCGGCCGAGCTCGCGTTCGCGCTTGCCGACCGCGGCGGCGTGCTGGTGCATCTCACCGCGCATCCCAAGGCGCTGGCCTGGCGGCTGCGTGCCCGCGACGGCTACGCTCCCACGCTGGACCGGCTGCGCGTCCTGCTCGCCACGTACCGGGACGTGTTCCGCGCGCTGGACGGCACCGCCCCGATCCTGACCGTGGACACCACCCGCTGACCAACCCGCCGCGGCGTCTAGGCTGCGTGTGTGCCGACCCTGCTGCTCGTGCATCACACGCCCTCGCCCGCGATGCAGGCCATGTTCGAGGCCGCGGCCAGCGGCGCCAGAACCGACGAAGTCCAGGGCGTCGACGTGATCGTCCGCCCGGCCCTGACCGCGGCCGCGCCGGACGTGCTCGCGGCCGACGGCTACCTGCTCGGCACCCCGGCGAACATCGGCTACATGTCCGGTGCGCTCAAGCACTTCTTCGACAGCGTCTACTATCCATGCCTGGAAGCCACCGTCGGCAGGCCGTTCGGACTGTACGTGCACGGCGCAAACGACACCGGCGGCGCGGTGCGCGCGGTGGAGTCCATCGCGACCGGTCTGCGGTGGCGGCGGATCCGTCCGCCGGTCAGTGTCACCGGCACCCCGGGCCGCCAGCAGCTCGACGAGTGCTGGGAACTCGGTGCCGTGCTCGCCGCCGAACTGGCCGGGTGAGCGATGGAATACGCCGCGGGAGATCGCCGTTGGACCCACGCGTTCACTGGCGCTTCCCACGGTGAATGCTTATCGTACGAGGTGGCCGCCCCCTAGTCAGCGCTGGAGAGAGATGCCCAAGCGGATTCGTCCGTACGGTTCCGCCGAAGACGCCGAGTTCGCCGGCCTGGCCCGGCGCCGGACCAGTGCCGGAGAGGAAACCGTGAGCGAGCTAGCCAGCACGATGACGGCCCGCGAGATCGCGGCCCAGGCCGCCGAGACGGTTCGCGCGCTGACCGACCTGACCCGCGACGGCGCCGACGTGTCCGGCCCGCGCGAGGTGCGCGAGGTGATCGCGGGGCTCGGCCTGATGGGCCAGGGCCTGCCCCGGCTGTGCGAGCAGCTCGCCCGGGTCCTGATGGCACAGCGCGAAGACGGCCAGATCGCGGACGGCGCCGGGCACGAGCCGCACTTCCTGGTCATCGAGGTCGTCGAGGCGCTCGCCGCGGCCGGCCAGGCCGCGGACATGATGACCGCCGCGCTGGACCAGGCCGTCGCCGCCGCGGCCGGCCTGCGAGACCGGTGACCGTGCCGCGCACCAAGCTGATCCAGGACGTCGACACCGGGACCGACGACGCCGTCGCGCTGATGCTGGCGGCGCTGCATCCCGATCTTGAGCTGGTCGGGGCGACCACGGTCAACGGCAACGTCCCGCTCGACCTCACCACCGAGAACACGCTCCGCGTCTTCGACCACATCGGCCGCGACGTCCCGGTGTACCGGGGCATGGCGGCGCCGCTGGCCCGGCCGGACTTCCCGGTACCGCGCGCCACGCCCCTGCCTGGCCGGGCCACGGTACACGGCGACTACCTGGACATCCCGCCTGCCAGCTCGAAACCGCGCGACGGTTCGGCCGTCGAGTTCCTGATCGAGACGTACCGCGCCACTGCCGACGAGATCATCCTGGCGGCGACCGGCCCGCTCACCAACGTCGCCACGGCGCTCAAGCTCGAGCCACGGCTGGCCGGGCTGATCCCGGAGATCATCGTGATGGGCGGCGCGCACGACCATGGCAACATCACGCCAAGCGCCGAGTTCAACGTATGGGCGGATCCCGAAGCGGCCCGCGTGGTGTTCGGCTGCGGGGTTCGCCAGCTGACGATCGTGCCGCTCGACGCAACGCACCAAGCCCTGGTCAGCCTCGCCGACTGCGACGCGCTCGACGCGCTCGGAACCCCGGCGGCCACCGCCACCGCGACGTTCGTCCGGCGCCGGATCGCCGGCTACGACCGCGAGCAGCCGATGTCCAGGCCGGGCGCCGCGCCGGTGCACGACGCGCTGTGCGTCGCGGCGATCGCCGACCGCTCGCTGATCACGACCCGCCGGGTGCACGTGGACGTGGAGACCAGCGGGGAGCTGACCACCGGTCAGACGATCTTCGACGTGGCGTCCCGCGGCGGCCGCGCGCCGAACGCCGATGTGGCGTTCGGCGCCGACGAGCGCGCGTTCGTCCGCACGCTCCTGGACGTGTTCGCGAGGTTACCTGGAGCCGATCGAAAGATGCGGACGCCTACCCCTGATCAGTATCCTGCTGGCTCATTCCAGGGCTCGCCCGGATCGCTGGCCGCCCGGCGGGCCAGCTACAGGCTCGATGGGCCTCGGTTAACGTGACGGGACCGCCGGTGCGCTCCTATCCCAACCGCCGCACACTGCACTTCAGGTACAGGCAGCTGTCCGCAATAAATTTCGCGCGCTAGCGCCCGTCGTTCCGCTAAAAAGTCGCCGATGACCTCGGCGACGGTTCGCCGGGCCTGCTCGGCGAACCGCGGGTTGGTCGAGGAGTAGTACGGGATGATCAGCGCGGCCTGGTGCAGCGCGTAGCCGCGGGCCCGCTGCCAGGTGCCCTCGTCCACCCCGAGCGCCCGGCGATAGATTGCCCGCCCCGCCGGGCCGAACACGCTCCACGCGGGGACCACGTCCGCGGCCGGATCCCCGGCCCCCACCCCGCCGAAGTCGAGCACCGCCGCCAGCCTGCCGTCCCTGACCAGCAGGTTGGGCCGCAGCAGATCGGTGTGGATCCAGACCGGAGCGCCGTCCCACGCGGGCGCCGTCAAGGCGGCCCGCCACGCGGCCAGCGCCGCCTCGGCACCGGGACCGATCTGCGCGATCGCCGCCCGGGTGCTCTCGTCGAGATCGCGCAGCGGCCTGCGTCCGGCCCGCGGCTCATCCCCCGTCACCGGCAGCGCGCGCAACGCGTGCACGAAGTCCGCGAGGTCCGCCGCGGCCCGCTCCTCGCCCCCCGCGATGGCGTCGTCATACGGACTGCCGTCCAGCCACCGGTAGATCGCCCACGTCCAGCCGAACTCCGCCGACGGCTCCCCCACGGCCGCGACCTCCGGAACCCGCAACGGCAGCCGCGGGCCCAGCTCCGGCAGCCACCGCGCCTCCCGTTCCAGCGCCCGCGCCCAGCCGGCCAGCCGGGGCAGCCGGACGCACCACTCATCGCCCAGCCGGAAGACGGCGTTCACCGTCCCCGTCGACCGGAAGGCGCGGACCGGCAGGCCGGCGAACCGGGGAAACCGCGCACGCACCAGCCGCTCGACGAGGCTTTCGTCGATGTCGATCTCGCCGTCGTGCATCTTCATCTGAGGTCTTGCCGACCCTACTCTCAGCAATCAAACTGTTACTACTAGCCGGTTGGCTAGTAACGGCCGCGCCCATTTCCCCGGACTCCCCACCGGAGGCAGCATGCGCAAGCTCATCAGCAGGCTATCCACCTTCCTCCTGGCGCCGGCGGGCGCCGCGCTTGCGCTCGCGACGGCGATGCCCGCCACGCAGGCACTCGCGCAAGCCCCAGTTCCGCCGTCGCAGGACCCGTTCTACACCTACTCAGGAGCCACTCCGCTCGGCCAGATCGCCCCGGGAACGGTGCTCGCCAAGCGGAGCATCAGCGTCACGATCGCCAGCCTCTCCGTGCCGGTGTCCGCCGAGCAGCTGCTGTACCGCACGACCGGCGAGCAGGGCCAGGCCACCGCCACGGTCACCACGGTGATCCGTCCGCTGCTCTCACTCGGCAGCCCGCGAATCGTCTCGTTCCAGACCGCGTATGACGCGCTCGGCTCGCAATGCGATCCGTCGTACACCCTCCAAGGCGGCAATTCCGGTGACACGGTCGCCCAGGCCGAAGCCGCCGAGATCGCCGTCTACGTGGTGGCCGGGTTCACCGTGACCGTGCCCGACTACGAGGGCGAGAACCTCGACTGGGGCGCCGGCCAGGAGTCCGGCTACGGCACGCTGGACGCGATCCGCGCGACCGAGAGCTACCTGCACGCCGGCAGCGGCACCAAGGCCGGCATGCTCGGGTACTCCGGCGGGGCGATCGCCACGGAGTGGGCCAGCGAGCTCGCGCCGTCGTACGCGCCGAGCCTGCACATCGTCGGCGCGGCGGCTGGCGGCGTGCCGGTGGACTTCGCGCACAACCTCACCTATATCAATGGCGACCAGGACTGGGCCGGTGTCATCCCCGCGGTGCTCGTCTCGCTGGGCCGCGCGTTCGGGGTAGACCTCACTCCTTATCTGTCCGCCTATGGGCAGCAGGTCACGAGCCAGGTGTCCGGCGAGTGCATCGCGTCGTTCGCCGCCTCCTATCCCGGCCTGACCATCCAGCAACTGCTCGGCGCGCAGTACCAGAACCCGTTCACGATCCCGGTCCTGGTCACGATCCTGAACAAGCTGATCATGGGCACCGGCGGGACTCCGGCCGAGCCCGTCCTGCTCGGCGTCGGCAACGCGGACGGCACCGGTGACGGGATCATGATCGCCGGAGACGTCGAAGCGCTGGCGCACGAGTACTGCCAGCGCGGCGTGCCGGTCAGCTTCGACGTGTACCCCCTGCTCCAGCACACGCCCGCGGCGGTGCCGTTCGAGACGCACGCGCTCACGTTCCTCGAGGGCCTGTTCGCCGGTTCGGCGGCCCCGAACGGCTGCTCGGCGATCGGCACGGGCAACTCGCTCGCCCCTCTCCCGCAGCCATAACGCCTCCCGCAGCACATTAACCTCATAGGCCGCCACAATTACCCAACCAAGCACAAGTAAGTGCAATTGCTGACAACCAAGCATGTATCTGGCGCGTCAATGTCATGGCGGCGTCAGACCGACCGCTCCCGGCCTGAACCGCTGCAGCCGTACGCAGGGTACGGATGCGCGTCGAGGAGGGACGCCCTATATGTCAATGAAGAAGAGAATCGCCGCATCGGCGGCAGCCGTGGCTCTCGTCAGCGGCCTCGGTATCGCTGGCGCGTCCGCGGCCAGCGCGGCCACGCCGTCATGCGGCCCGACCTGTGTCAACATCTTCAGCCCGGTTTTCGGCAACCACAAGCACCCCAACTTCATCGTCGACGTCTTCAAGCAGGGCCAAGCCGTCGGCCAGCCGATCATCCTGTTCCGTGCCAGCAACAGCGACCCGGCGGAGGACTTCACCTACTCCGCGCAGGGCACCGTGGGAGACTTCTTCGCGGCCGGCTTGGTCAGTGCCGCGCTGAACCTGCACTACCACGCGTTCCAGGCGTACGAAGTCGAGTACTCGCCCTTCGGCGCGGACACCGGCCTGTGCGTGGGCGTCGGCTCGACTCCGGTCAACGGCACCCGGGTCACGCTCCAGCCGTGCGGTGTGAGCGCTCGCACCATCTGGGTCATCGACAAGTTTGACGTCACCAAGAACGGCTACGCGCCGCTCATCAACGGGGCGGACACGAACTTCTCGCATCCGTTCGTGCTCACCTACCCGCAGGACTCGTTCCCGACCGACATGCCGCGGCCGGTACTGATCACCGAGAACCTGCAGAAGTTCTCCAACGGCTCGGTCAACGACCGTCAGCTGTGGAGCGCTAAGCTCGGCTCCGTCTTCTAGCCCAAGCCCCAGCTCAGTGGTCCCCCGGGCGTTTAGCCCGGGGGACCACTCATGTCATACGGTGTCACACGTGACCGTGAACCTGATCCGCGCACCGCGGCTTGACCCTGGTGTCCCCTACGCATACGCGGCGGTCGCGCCGCCGGGCTCGCTGATCTTCACCGCGGGCGCCTGCCCGATCGACTCCGACGGCAACGTGGTCGGCGTCGGCGACGTGACTCGCCAGGCTGAGCAGGTGATGGCGAACCTGACCGAGGCACTCGCCGCCGCTGGCTGCGGCCTGACCGACGTGCTGAAGACCACCGTGTACGTGGCGTCCAGCGAGCACGACGACCTGCTCGCCGCGTGGGAAGTGGTCAGCACCAGCTTCGGCGACCACGACGCGCCGAGCACGCTGCTCGGCGTCGCCCTGCTCGGCTACACCGGCCAGCTCGTCGAAGTAGAAGCCGTCGCCGCCGCCCGCTAGCTCATCGCCTGCCGCCCCTGGCGGAGCGACCCCGCCTGACCCGCTGCGCCGCCCGCCCGCCTGCCTGCCGACCCGCCCGCCTGCCTGCCGACCCGCGCGCCGGGCGGCGGACCGACCCGCCCGCCCGCCGGGCGGCGGACAAATCAGCATATTTCCGGATTTGCCCGCCCGGCGGCAGGTGCCCGGCAATCATTGCGGACACTTACCCCCCCGAACTGGGGGGGTAACTGTCCGCAATAATCTGGCACGCCTGACGGCGCGGCCAGATTGGGCTGGATGTCCGGTTTGCGGCAGGCGGCGGGGCGGGTGGACGGTGGCAGGGCCCGGCCCGAAGAGCACTCTCGTGCTTGACCGGTCGCACTAGAACCTGTTCTAGTTATGGCATGACGCAGACCACTGTGACGACGCGTGACCTGGCACGACGCTCGCAAGCGGCGGCCGGCGCGAAGGACCGCGAGACCTGGCTGAGCCTGTTCACGCCGGACGCCGTCGTGGCCGACCCGATCGGCCCCTCCCCCTTCGACCCGGACGGCACCGGGCACCACGGCACCACGGCCATCGAGGCGTTCTACGACAACGTCATCGACCAAGCCGAACGCATCGACTTCGAGATCGAGCACTCCTACCTGTGCGGCGACGAGGTCGCCGACGTGGGCACGATCCGCACCACGCTGGCCGGCGGCACGCACGTCGCGGTCGTGCACGGAGTCTTCACCTACCGCGGCAACGGGAACGGCCAACTGACCGCGCTCCGCGCGTACTGGCAACTCGACTCCGTCGAGATCGTCGAGGCCTAGTCCCGTCGGCGCCACAGGGGGTACGTGGCCCCCCAACCCCCTCCGTCCCGTCCGGCAAGGAGGTGCGTGGCCCACGAGCCCCCCTCTAGGGCGCGTCGGGGGCCACGCTCCCCTGCGGGGCGGGGCGGGGCGGGGCGGACGGGGCGGGGCGGAACAGCCAATCGGACCAAGCGCTTGCTTGGTGGCGACCCGCCCAGTACGTTAGGCGGGTGGACCAGCGGACGCGGGAGGAGATCGCCGCCGAACTGCTTGCCGCGTACGCCAGCCGGGTGCCCGTCGAGCCGCTGATCAGCCGGTACCACGACCTCACGCTCGAGGACGCGTACCAGATCCAGCTCATCCAGGTGCAGCACTGGCGAAACAACGGAGCAAACGTCAAAGGCCACAAGGTCGGCCTCACGTCGGCCGCGATGCAGAAGCAGATGGGGGTGAACTCCCCCGACTTCGGCCACCTGCTCGACCGCATGTTCTGGCTGGAGCACGAACCCATCCCCGCGGAACGGTTCCTCCAGCCACGGGCCGAGCCGGAAACGGCGTTCGTGCTCAAGCACCCGCTCAAGGGCCCCGGCGTGACGGTAGCGGACGCGATACAAGCGGTCGACTGCGTGCTCCCGGCGCTGGAACTGATCGACTCGCGGATCAGGGACTGGAAGATCGGGCTGGCCGACACGATCGCGGACAACGCCTCGTCCGGCGGCGTCGTGCTGGGCAGCAAACCGACCCCGCTGAGCCAGACCGACCTGCGGCTGGCCGGCTGCAACCTGTACCGGAACGGCACGCTGTCCGGGACCGGCGCGGGCGGCGCGGTGCTCGGCTCGCCGCTGTCGTCGCTGGTCTGGCTCGCGAACACGCTCGGCGCGCGCGGCGTGACCCTCGAGGGCGTGGTGCTGCCCGGCTCGATCACCGCGTCGATCCCGGTCCAGGCCGGCGACACGGTGACCGCCACGTTCGCCGGCCTCGGCAGCGTCACCGCGCGATTCGTCCCGTAAGGAGAGCGCCACCTTGAAGACAGCCGCGATCGTCGGACCCGGCAACATCGGCACCGACCTGCTCGCCAAGCTGCAACGCAGCGAACACGTCGAGGTCCGCTACATGGTCGGCGTGGTCCCCGACTCCGACGGCCTCAACAGAGCCGAAAACCTGGGCCTGGAAACCAGCGCGAACGGAGTGGACTGGCTCCTCGCGCGCCCCGAGCTTCCCGACCTGGTCTTCGAGGCCACGTCCGCCAGGGCGCACATCGCCAACGCTCCCCGGTACGAACAGGCCGGCATCCAGGCGATCGACCTGACCCCGGCCGCGGTCGGCCCGCTGGTCTGCCCGCCGGTCAACCTGCACGAGCATCTCACCGCCCCGAACCTCAACATGACCACGTGCGGCGGCCAGGCGACGATCCCCATCGTCGCCGCCGTCGCCAAGGTCACACAAGTGCCGTACGCGGAGATCGTCGCGTCGGTCGCGTCCAAGTCGGCCGGGCCGGGCACCCGGGCGAACATCGACGAGTTCACCGTCACGACCGCACGCGCGGTGGAGACGATCGGCGGCGCGAAGCGCGGCAAGGCGATCATCATCCTGAACCCGGTCGAGCCGCCGATGATCATGCGCGACACGGTCTTCTGCGCGATAGCGCCGGACGCCGACCAGGACGCGATCACCGCGTCGATCGAGGCGATGGTCGCGTCGGTCGCCCGGTACGTGCCCGGCTACACGTTGCGCGCCGAGCCGCAGTACGACCCGCCGTCGGACGACTGGCACGGCCAGGCCCGGGTCGCGGTGTTCCTCGAGGTCCGCGGCAACGGCGACTACCTGCCGGAATGGGCGGGGAACCTGGACATCATGACGGCTGCGGCCGCTCGGGTCGGCGAGCTTCTAGGACAAACCCATGACTCCTAACGACGTACGCATCACGGACTCGACACTGCGCGACGGGTCGCACGCTATCCGGCACACGTTCACCGAGGAGCAGGTGCGTGCCGTGGTCTCGGCGCTGGACGGCGCCGGCGTGGAGGTCATCGAGGTCACCCACGGGGACGGCCTGGGCGGGTCGTCGTTCAACTACGGGTTCGCCGCGGTGGACGACATCACGCTGGTCCGCGCCGCGGTGGACGAGGCGACGCGCGCCAAGATCGCGGTGCTGCTGCTGCCCGGGCTGGGCACGGTCGCCGACCTGAAGGCCGCGGCGGACGCGGGCGCGTCGGTGGCCAGGATCGCCACGCACTGCACCGAGGCGGACGTGGCGATCCAGCACTTCGGCGCGGCGCGGGACCTGGGCATGGAGACGGTCGGGTTCCTGATGCTGGCGCACCGGCTGGACCCGGCCGGGATGGCCAGGCAGGCGCGGATCATGGTGGACGCCGGCGCGCAGTGCGTGTACGTCACCGACTCGGCCGGCGCGCTGGTGCTTGCCGAAGCGCAGGACCGGGTTTCTGCCCTCGTCGCCGAGATCGGCGCGCAGGCGGAGGTCGGGTTTCACGGGCACCAGAACTTGTCGCTCGGCATCGCGAACTCGGTGCTCGCGGTCAACGCCGGCGCGCGGCAGGTGGACGGCGCGCTGTGCGCGCTGGGCGCCGGGGCGGGCAACTCCCCCACCGAGGTGCTCGCCGCGACGTTCGACCGGCTCGGCATCAGCACCGGGATCGACGTGCAAGGTGTGCTTGCCGCCGCCGAGGACGTGCTCCGCCCGCTGATCCCGAAGCTGCCGTCGATGGACCGGTCCTCGGTCGTGCAAGGCTACGCGGGCGTGTACTCCTCGTTCCTGCTGCACGCCCAGCGCGCGGCCGAACGCTACGGGGTGCCCGCCCACGCGATCTTGACCAAGGTCGGCGAGGCCGGTTACGTCGGCGGCCAGGAAGACATGATCATCGACGTCGCGCTGAGCCTGCGCGACGAGCTGGAGCGGGCCGGGCGATGAGCTGGACGGTGGAGCGGATGGCGGTGGGCCTGCTGGACGCCGCCGACTCAGGTGCCGGACTCGCCCCGCTCACCGCGCAGTGGCCGGAACTCGATGTGGTCACCGCGTATGTGATACAAGACGAACTGCTGCGGCTGCGGCTGGACCGCGGCGAGCGGCTGGCCGGCGTCAAGCTCGAGCGCCTGGGCGCCGCGCCGCCGGTGACCGGCTGGCTGACCGATGCGATGGTGCTGCCGAGTGGCGGCGCGCGAGTGTCCAGGAAGGGGCTGATCCGGCCGGGCGCACAGCCGCAGATCGTGTTCCATGCCGGGTCGCGGCTGGCCGGCCCGGGTGTCACCGCGGCCGCCGCGATGGCCGCGGTCACGGCGGTGAGCTGCGGCATCGAGCTGATCGACAGCCGGTACAGCGGGACCGGCGCGCCCGCGCCGGCCGACGTCATCGCGGACAACGCGTCGTCTGGCCGCTTCGCGACCGGCCCGGTCACGCGCCAGCCGAGCGCGGTGGACCTGGCGCTCGAGGCGTGCCTGCTGGACGTCGACGGCCAGGTGGTCGATTCGGCCACCGGCGCGGCCGTGTCCGGTCACCCGGCCGAGGCGCTCGCGTTCGCCGCCAACGAACTGGCACGGCGCGGGCTGGCCATCCAGCCCGGCTGGCTGGTGCTGACCGGCGGCATGACCGACCCGGTTCCCTGTCCGCCCGGCACCGCGGTGGCCGCCCACTTCACGTCGTTCGGCTCAGTGTTCCTGTCCCTTTGACGGCTGCCAAGCCGTTGCCAACCTGCCGCACAGTCCGAGCCAAGTCCGTGGACCGATGCTCGGCATATGTTCAGCAGCTCAGCACGCAAGCGCGGTCTTTACATCGGCATCGTGGCGGAGTCGGCCGCGATCAGCAACGGTGCCACGGTGCTCACCCTCGACCACGATCTGGATGTCCTGCCCGAAGCCGGACGGCGGCTGACGGTTGCCGAGCTGGCCTACCACGTGGACGACCTGGCGGCCCGGCTGCGGGCGGCCGGCGTCCGGTCCGGCGAGCGCATCGTGATCTACAAGGCGAATAACTTCGACGTCTGGGTGCTCGCGTGCGCGGCGGCGCGCATCGGCGCGATTCCCGTCATGCTGTCGCATCACCTCGACGCCGCGACGATCGGCGCGTTGCTGGAGCGGCTGGATCAGCCGCATCTGCTCACCGACGAGCACAAGCTAGACGTGCTGGCCGAAGTACCGCTGGCCGTTCTGACCAAAACGGTGATCACCGTCACCGCGCTCAGCGAGTTCGCCGGGTCACCGCGGGTCCGGCCGGTGTTCCAGGGGCTTGATGACCCCGCGATGATCACCCACACGTCCGGCACCACCGGGGTGCCCAAGCTCGTCGTGCACACGCCCAGGACCATGCGCCTGCGGCTCCGGCCGCAGTTGTTCCTGCTCTGGTTCATGCGCAAGACCGAGACGGTCGCAATCCACGTGCCGTTCCTGCACTCGCGGAACTTCGCCGCGATGGCCATCTGCCTTTCGAAGGCGCTGCCGGTCCTGCTCGTGCGCGAGCCCGACCCGGATCACGTCGCCGAGTTCTTCGCCAAGCACCGGCCCGGGCTCATCGAGGCGCTGCCCAACTCGTTCATGGCCTGGGAAGAACTCGCCGGCGATCCGCGCAGGCCGTTCGCTTCGGTGAAGTACTTCAGCAGCACGTTCGACGCGATCCACCCCAGGACGATCCGCCGGCTGCTGGACTCCTCCGAGCGGCGAACGCCGATGTTCTACCAGATCTACGGGCAAAGCGAGGTGGGACCGGCGATCGGCCGGCCGTACTTCCGCAGGTTCGCCAGGCCCACCGAAGGACGCTGCGTCGGTTACCCGATGGCGGGCGGACCGCGAGTACGCGTGGTGAGCCGGGGCGGCCACCGGCCGTCCAAGGAGAATCCCGGCTTCATCGAGGTCAAGTGGGCCGGGAACCTCAAGACCTACTTCGGCGAGCAGGACAAGTATCACGCGAACCTGCACGACGGCTGGTGGCGGATGGGCGACGTCGGCTACCACGGCAGGTTCGGCTGCCTGCACATGCTCGACCGGGAGGTGGACATGATCCCCGGGGTAAGCAGCACCCTCGAGATCGAGGATCTCGTGATGAACAGGCTGGCGGAGCTGAGCGAGCTTGTCGTGGTGCCGG
Organism: Streptosporangiaceae bacterium; assembly: GCA_035651595.1. Lineage (GTDB taxonomy): Bacteria > Actinomycetota > Actinomycetes > Streptosporangiales > Streptosporangiaceae > JAFARZ01. Next base: position 50,363 of record DASRFJ010000266.1, read on the forward strand.
GCCCGGCGTCGCAGGCCATACCGGTGATCTGCACCAGCAAGGACCAGCCGCTGGACCTTGACCGCTGGCGCGCGGCCGTCGCCGAGTTCCCCCAGCTCGCCGACCCGGTCCAGATCCCCCTGGCCCTGCTGCCCCGCACCGCCACGCTGAAGGCGCGCCGTATCGAACTGTCCCGCCGGCTCCCCGAACTGATGGCGCGGCAGGCCTGAGCCGTGTTCGGCCGGATCGCGATCGTCAACCGCGCAGAGGCCGCGATGCGGCTCATCCACGCCGTCGGTGAGCTGAACGCGGCGGGCGGACGGCGGATCGAAACGGTGGCGCTCTACACCGACGCCGATGCCCGGGCCACGTTCGTGCGGGACGCGGATCTGAGCTACTGCCTTGGCCCCGCCGCGGCGCGCCCCTACCTGGACCTGGCCGTCCTGGAGCGCGCGCTGGCCGCGACCGGCGCGGACGCCGCGTGGGTGGGCTGGGGCTTCGTCGCCGAGGATCCGGCGTTCGCCGAGTTGTGCCGCACGCTCGGGATAACGTTCATCGGGCCCGGCCCGGAAGCGATGCGCGCACTGGGCGACAAGATCGGCGCCAAGCTGCTCGCCGAGCGGGCGGGCGTTCCGGTCGCGCCGTGGAGCCGGGGTCCGGTGGCGGATCTCGACGCGGCGCTGCGCGTGGCGGAGAGGATCGGCTACCCGCTGATGCTCAAGGCGACCGCGGGTGGCGGCGGCCGCGGGATCCGGATCGTCACCAGTCCCGCCGAGCTCACCGACGCCTACGAGCGCACCAGCCGGGAAGCCGAGCGGGCCTTTGGCAGCGGTGTGCTGTTCCTGGAGCGCCTGGTGACCGAGGCACGGCACGTCGAGGTTCAAGTGATCGCCGACGGCCAGGGCACGGTTTGGGCGCTGGGGGTGCGGGACTGCTCCGTCCAGCGCCGCAACCAGAAGATCATCGAGGAGTCGTCCTCGCCGGTGCTGCCCGCCGGGCAAGCCGAGGAGCTGAAGGCGGCGGCGGAGCGGCTCGTGGCCGCCGCCGGCTACCGGGGCGCCGCCACGGTGGAGTTCTTGTACCGCCCGGCGGATCGCGTGCTCGCGTTCCTCGAGGTGAACACCCGGCTCCAGGTCGAGCACCCGGTCACCGAGATCACCACCGGCACGGATCTCGTCAAGGCCATGTTGCATGTGGCCGCGGGCGGCAAGCTGACTGGACCGCGGCCGTCCGAGCGCGGCCACGCCATCGAGGCCAGGCTCAACGCCGAGGATCCCGACCGGGACTTCGCGCCCGCCCCGGGCCGCATCGCGCTGCTCGGCCTGCCCGCGGGTCCCGGCGTCCGGGTGGACACCGGCGTCCGCGACGGTGACTCGATCCCCGCCGACTTCGACTCGATGATCGCCAAGGTCATCGGCTACGGCCGGGACCGGGCCGAGGCGCTGTCCCGGCTGCGCCGCGCGCTACGGGAGACCACCGTCCTGATCGACGGCGGCACCACCAGCAAGAGCTTCCTCCTCGACGTGCTCGACCAGCCCGAGGTGCTTGACGGCAGCGCGGACACCGGCTGGATCGACCGGGCGCGGGCCGAGGGCCGGCTGGTGTCACGGCGGCACTCCGGTGTCGCCCTGGCGGTCGCGGCGATCGAGGCCTACCAGGACCGCAAGCAGGTCGAACTGCGGCGGCTGCTGTCCACCGCGCACGGCGGGCGGCCTCAGACACGGCACGAGAGCGGCCGTCCGATCGACCTCACGCTGCGCGGCAAGGGCTACCGGCTCACCGTCGCGGAAACCGCCGTCGGCCGCTACCGCGTCGGTTTCCTGACGCCGGAGCCTGACGGCGTGCGGACCGTCGACGCGGTCGTGGATCGCTTCGGCGAGCACGCCGGGCAGATCGACCTCAACGGCCGGCGTTTCCGGCTGGTCACCGGCACACACGGGCCGATCCACCAGGTCGAGATCGACGGCGTCACCCACCGGATCAGCCGCGACGAGGGCGGGGTGGTCCGGTCACCCGCCCCGGCGCTGGTGGTAGCCACACCGCTGATGGCCGGGGACGAGGTCGCGGCGGGGGCGCCGATGCTGGTCCTGGAGAGCATGAAGATGGAGACCGTCCTGCCCGCGCCGTTCCGTGCGGTGCTCAAACAGACGCTGGTCCACGTCGGCAGCCAGGTCGAGGCGGGCGCGCCGCTGCTGCGCCTTGAGCCGCTCGACGGCGCGGGTGCTGGCGCTGCCGTGCCGGGGAGCGGCCACATCGAGCTGGAACTGCCCGCCGCGCCGTCCGGGCTGTGCGCCGCGGACCGGGTGCGGCGCGGCATGGCGGACCTGCGCGGCAGGGTGCTCGGTTTCGACGTCGACCCGTGCGACGACGGCGGCACGCTGGCCGGCTACCTCACGGCGCGCGCCGAGCTGTCCGAACGGCCGCTGGCGGCCGAGACCGGACTGCTGGAGATCTTCGCCGACCTGTCCGAGCTCACCTGGGGAATGCCAGACGGCGAGGAGACCACGGCCGGCACCCGGCTGCACAGCCCTCGGGAACACTTCCACAGCTACCTCCAGTGCCTCGATGACGAGCGGGCCGGCCTGCCGCGCACGTTCCGAGGTCGCCTGGTCCGGGTGCTGAGCCACTACGGTCTCGACGGGCTGGACCGGACACCCGAACTGGAGGAGGCGGTCTTCCGGATCTTCCTCAGCCAGCAGCGCTCCGGTCCCGGCGTCACGGTTGTCACCGCCTTGTTGCGACGGTGGCTCACCGAGGCGCCACCGCCGGACACGCTGCGGCAGAGCGTTGTCCAGACGCTGGAACACCTGATCCGCGCCACGCAGCTGCGCTTCCCGGCGGTCGGCGACCTCGCGCGCAGCCTGGTATTCCGCTGGTTCGCCCAGCCGCTGCTGCGGCGCACCCGCGGCAAGGTCTACACCCGGGTGCGCCGCCACCTGCGGTACCTCGACCAGCATCCGGACGCGGCCAGCCGCGACGAGCGGATCGCGGACATCGTCGCCAGCCCCGAGCCGATCGTGCGGCTGCTGGGTCAGCGCATCGGCCGTCCCGGCACCGGCGCGCTGCTTGAGGCGGTCTGCCGCCGCTACTACGCCGAACACGCGCTGTCCGAGGTGCGCTGCGAGCCGAGCGGGATAAGGCCGTTCGTCACCGCTGTTTATGAAATGGATGGGGAACCACGGCGGCTGCTGGCGATGGTCGCCGGCTTCGGTGAGCTGGCCGAGACGGCGGTCGAGGCGGATTCGGCCGTCGACATCTACCTCACCTGGCCTGGCCGGCCCGCCGACGCCGACGAGATGGCCGCCAAGCTACGGGAGGTGCTGCCCAGCGGGCCGCGCCGGATCACGGTGACGGTCGTCGGGCGCAGCGTGGCGGCGGCACACCACCACTTCACGTTCCGGAACTCCCCGGCCGGCCTGACCGAGGAACGGCTGATCCGCGGCATGCATCCGCTCACCGCGCAGCGGCTGCGGCTGGGGCGCCTGACGAACTTCGAGCTCACCCGGCTGCCGTCCGCGTACGACGACGTCCAGCTGCTGCGCTGTGTCGCGCCGAACAACCCCTCCGACGAGCGGCTGGTCGCCGTGGCGCAGGTCGGCGACCTGACGTCGCTGCGCGACGACGAAGGCCGCATCCTCGAATTGCCCACGCTGGAGGGCGCTCTCGGCGCGTGCATGGACGCGATCCGCGAGGTGCGGGAGCAGCGGCCAGCGAACAAGGGCCTGGACACCAACCGGATCTTCCTCTACGTGTGGCCGCCGAGTGACCTGACGCCGGAGGAACTGACCGCGGTCGTCCAGCGCGTGGTGCCGGCGACCGGCGGCGCGGGAGTGGCGGAGATCTTGTTCCTCGGCCGCGGCCGGGACCGGGAGACCGGCGAGCTGCACCGCGCGGCCGTACAGGTTTCCTATGACGTCGCGGCCGGCGTCTGGCGGGCCGCCGCCGACCCGCCGGCCGACCTGATCGCGCCGCTGGACGACTACGGCCAGAAGGTGCTGCGGGCGCGGCGCCGCGGCACCGTCTACCCCTACGAGCTGACCGGCATGATCGCGGGGCCGGGCGGATCGTTCACCGAGTACGACCTCGACGATGCGGGGGCGCTGGCCCCGGTCAGCCGGCCGAAGGGACTCAACAAGGCCAGCATCGTGGCCGGGGTGGCGGTCACGCCTGCCGAGCGGTACCCGGAGGGCATGACCAGGGTGGTGCTGCTCGGCGATCCGGTCAAGGCGCTCGGCGCGCTGTCCGAACCGGAGTGTGCCCGGGTGATCGCGGCGCTGGACCTGGCGCAGCGGCTGCGGGTACCCGTCGAGTGGTACGCGTTGTCGGCGGGCGCGCGCGTCGCGATGGATTCGGGCACCGAGAACATGGACTGGACGGCGGCGGCGCTGCGCCGCATCGTCCGGTTCACCCAGGCCGGCGGCGAGATCAACGTCGTGGTAACCGGGGTCAACGTCGGTGCCCAGTCCTACTGGAACGCCGAGGCCACGATGCTCATGCATACCAAGGGCATCCTGGTGATGACGCCGGACTCGGCGATGGTGCTGACCGGCAAGCGATCGCTCGACTTCGCCGGCGGCGTGTCGGCCGAAGACAACTTCGGCATCGGCGGATACGACCGGGTGATGGGCCCGAACGGCCAGGCGCAGTACTGGGCGCCCGACCTGCGATCCGCGCACGACGTGCTGCTGTCGTACTACGACCACAGTTACGTGCTGCCCGGCGAGGACGGCCCGCGCAGGGCCGTCACGACCGACCCCGTCGACCGGGACATCTCCGGTTATCCGCATGTTCTTGACGGGAGCGAGTTCACCACGGTCGGCGACATCTTCTGCTGCGAGATCAATCCGGATCGCAAGAAGCCGTTCGACATCCGGACGGTGATGCGCGCGGTGGCCGACCAGGACCACCCCGTGCTGGAACGCTGGGCCGGGCTGGCCGACGCGGAGACCGCCGTGGTGCAGGACGCGCACCTGGGCGGGCTGCCGGTATGCCTGCTCGGCATCGAGTCGCGGCCGGTGCCGCGGCACGGGTTCCCGCCCGCCGACGGCCCGGACTCCTATACCGCGGGCACGCTGTTCCCGATGTCCTCGAAGAAGGTCGCGCGGGCCATCAACGCGGCGAGCGGGAACCGGCCGCTGGTGGTGCTGGCGAACCTGTCCGGCTTCGACGGGTCACCGGAGTCGATGCGTAAGCTCCAGCTCGAGTACGGCGCCGAGATCGGCCGGGCGATCGTCAACTTCCGCGGTCCCATCGTGTTCTGCGTGATCTCGCGTTATCACGGCGGCGCGTTCGTGGTGTTCTCGAAGATGCTCAACCCGAACATGACCGTGCTCGCCGTGGACGGCTCGTACGCCTCGGTGCTCGGCGGCACGCCGGCCGCGGCGGTGGTATTCGCCGCCGACGTGGATGCGCGCACCGCTCGGGACCCGCGGGTGACGGAGCTGGAGGCCCGCATCGCGGCGGCTGGCGGTATGCGGCCAGCCGGGCTCGTGACCCGGCTGGCCGAGGTGCGGGCGTCGGTGCGTGCGGAGAAGCTAGGAGAGGTCGCGGCCGAATACGACAGCGTGCATTCGATTCAGCGCGCTCAGCGGGTGGGCTCGGTGGACGCGATCATCGCGCCCGGCGAGTTGCGGCCGCGGATCATCGCCGCGACCGAACGTGGCCTGGCTCGCGGCTAGCGGCCGCGGGCAGCGGTGGGTGCCAGTCCAGTGCCGGGGCCTGGTTCAGGATTTCCTTCTCCAGGCGCTGGAGCACCGGCCGGGGGTCGATGCCCAGCTCAAGCGCCAGCCGCTGCTGATTGGTCCGCAACGCCGCTAGCGCGTCGGCCTGCCGCCCGGACCGGTACAGCGCGAGGCTCAGCAGCTCATAACCGTATTCGCGCAGCGGATGAGTCTGCGTGAACGCCTCGAGTTCGGCCGCCGCCAGCTCGTGGGCGCCCACCGCGAGCAGCGCCGCGCACCGCCCCTCGATGGCCGACAGCCGCAGTTCCTCCAGGCGTGCGACCTCCGGCGCCACATACGTGGCGTCGGCGACCTCCGTGTAAGCCTGCCCTCGCCACAACGCCAAGCCCACCTCGAACGCGATCAGCGCTCGCTGCGGATCACCCCTGTCCAGGGCTTGCCATCCCGCCGCGGCGCGCTCGCCGAACCGGCTGGCATCGACCACGGCGACGCGGCTGTCGAGCAGATAGCCCTTACCCCGCGTGCACAGCACCCTGGCCGGCGTCCGTGGCGCCCGATCGGGTTCCAGCACCCTGCGGAGGTTTGCCACGTACGCCTGGAGCGAGGTGATCGCCGAGGGCGGGGGCCGTCCGGTCCACAGCTCCTCCACGATCAGGTCCACCGGAACCGGCTGACCAGCGCGGCTGACCAGCAGCGCAAGCATCGCACGCTGCTTGGGCGCACCCAGGTCGACCACCTGCCCGTCGACCGTCGCCTCTATCGGGCCTAGCACCCGGAACTCCGCCATCGGCTGCACCGCCGGGACCCGCGGCGGTCGCGCCCAGGCCGCCCGCGGTGCGTCCATCGGTCCGTCCATTGGTGTCTCGAGCGGCACCTGCCGCAGTGCGTCCGGGGCTGTGTCGGGCACTGTGTCGGGCACTGTGTCGCGCACTGCGTCCGGCATTGTGTCTGGCTCGCCCGCGAAGTGCACCTTCAGTATTTCGTTGACATGCCGGAGCTGACGCACTTCCCGCTCCAGCTCGGCGATGCGCCGCGCATCCGCGGCGTCCATGACGATCGTGTCGAAATCGGAAGCATTGTTCATTCCCCGTTACCCCTTGCATCTCGCCGCTTACGACGTGGTGTCCCCCTGAAGCGTTTCCACCGCCCCCCGCGGTATGACCGATCCTGACATTAGGGTATTGACAGCATGTTGAGTGGATATTGAACACCTGGTCAGGGAATTTCTTAGGGCGCGCCGCCCCAGCTGGCCAGTTCGCCCGCCACCGCCTCGCTACGGGGATCGCTGAGATCCTCCAGGAGCGCCAGGGACTCGCGCAGGCAGCTACGGCCCTTGCTGGTCTGGCCAAGTGCGCGGTAGGCGTGGCCGAGAGCGCGCAGCGTCCTGGCCTCGCCCTGCCGGTCGGCGGTTTCCCGCCGGATCGCCAGGGCCTTGCGCAGGTTGTCGACCGCGTTCCCGGGCCGTTCGAGGTCGAGGTACGCCGAGCCCAGCTCGTGCAATATGCAGCCGACACCGTACCTGTCGCGGGAATCGCGGCAGATTGCCAGCGCCTCGTCCAGGGTCACGATCGCCTCGTCGAAACGCCGCAGGTTCCGGTAGGTCTCGCCGAGCTGGCGCAATACGACGCCCTGTCCCCACTCGCTGGCAAGCTTGCGGAACAGGCTCAGCGAGTGCTCGAGCTGGCCGAGCGCCGCGGTGTGGCGGCCGGTTTCCCGGTAGGCGGCGCCCAGCGCATAGTGGGTGAATGCCTCTTGCAGCGTGAAGCCGATGCGCCGCCAATGCGGCAGGGCCTGTTCCAGGCAGTCGATGGCGTCGTCGGACCTGCGGATGTCGTTGTAGGCGACACCGAGACCGGTCAGCATCCCCGCCACACCCGGTGAATTGCCGAGCACCTGCGCGGACTCCAGGCCGATCTCGTGGGTGGTGATCCACTCGGGCCACGGCTTGCGCAGGAAGAAGTAGTCGACCAAGACGCTCGGCAGCTGCGACGCGGTCAGGTGATCGCCTATCGCCGCGGCCATCCTGGTGGCCGGCACCAGGTTCACCCGCTCACGTTCACACCAGTCCAGGGCTTGGGAGAAGCTGGCGAACTCCGCCGGGTGGCAGTCCGCGACCGGCGGACCGAGCGGCATGCGCGGACGCTGCGGCCGCAGGACGGCACCCGCCGCGTCGGCGGAGTGCAGATACCAGCTCAGCAGCCGCTGGGTCGCGGCGTGGCGGGCGGCCGCGGTGTCCTCCTCGGCAGCGCGCTCGGCCGCGTAGACCCGGATCAGGTCGTGCATCCGGTACCGGTCGGCCTCGATCTCGTCGACCAGGTGAAGCTGGCTCAAGGTCTGGGCGCGCCCGCGTGCGACCGCGACGTCGGCTCCGGCCACCGCCGCGATCGACCCGACGCTGAACTCGGTGCCCGGATGCAGGCCGAGCAACCGGAACAGGGCAGCCACCTCGGCCGTCAGCCCGCGATAGGACAAGGACAGGGAGGCGCGGATGGCCATGTGGCCGTCGTCGGTCGTCAGCACGTCGAGGCGCCCGTGCTCGCAGGCAAGCCGTTCGGCGAGCTCGGATAGCTTGAGGTGCGGGTGCGCCGCGAGATGCTCACCGCAGATGCGCAATGCCAGCGGCAGCAGGCCGCATAGGCGTGCGATGTCGGCGGCCGCCGCGCTCTCCCTGGCCACCCGCTCCGGGCCGGCGACACGTGCGAGCAGCGTCATGGCCTGGGCAGGCTCCAGCATGCCGAGGGTAAGCAGCCGGGCTCCGTGGCCAGCCCCCAAGGCGCTGAGCCGGTTCCTGCTTGTGACGATGACCGCGCAGGCCCCGGTTCCCGGCAGCAGCGGACTGACTTGCTCGGCGGTGGCGGCGTTGTCCAGGATGACGAGGATCCGCTGGCCGGCCAGCACACTACGGTAGAGGCCGGCCTGGGAATCCAGATCGCTCGGGATCTGCCGTGGGTCCACGCCGAGCGCGCGGAGGAAGCCGATCAGTGCTTCTCCCGGTGCGAGCGGTGGATCGGTCGGGTCGAAGCCCCGGAGGTTGACATAGAGCTGCCCGTCCGGGAAGCGGTCCGCGATCTGGTGTGCGAAACGGATGGCAAGCGCGGTCTTGCCGACCCCGGCGGCACCATCGAGGGCCGAGATCACCATCGCCGGGCTCCACGCCGGACGCTGCCCGCCGAGCTCGCCCAAGCTGCCCGCGAAGCGCTGGAGGGTGTCCAGTTCGGCCTGCCGTCCGGTGAAGTTCGATACGGCGTGCGGGAGCTGTCGTGGAATCACCCGGCTCGGTCGTGCGGCGCGGCGATCCGCGAGGTCGAGGTCGGGATCATGGCGCAGTATCTGCTCGTGCACCCGGCGCAGTTCTACCGCCGGGTCGGCGCCTAGTTCCGCGGCGAGCCGCCGGCGGATCCGCTCGAACCTGTCCAGTGCCTCAGCCGAACGGCCCGATCGGTGCAGCGCGATCATCTGCTGTCGTGCCAGCGACTCGTTCAGCGGCCACGTGGCCGTTTCCTCGGCCAGGTCCGCGAGCAATTCCCGAGCCCGCCCCTGCCGCAGCGCCACGTCATTGCGCTCGATGAGCGCGGCTATGCGCTCGTTTTCCAGCGTGCGGCGGACGGCGTCCAGCCACGGGCTCGACAGGCCGCAGAACGGCGAGCCACGCCACAGGCGCAGCGCTTCGTCGAGCGTCTCGCCGCGCCGGTCATCGTCGGGCGCTGCCCGGGCGGCGACCACCAGACGGCGGAAGCGGTGCAGGTCCACAGCGTCCTCGGGGACCGACATCCGGTAACCCGCCGCGGTCCTGGCCAGCAGCACGCCCTGTTCGGAAGATTCGCTGAGGGCTGCCCGGAGCCGGGTCAGGTAGCCGGACAGCACGTTGCGCACCGACCGGGGCGGCTCGTCACCCCATACGCGTTCGATGAGCCGGTCGGCCGGCACGCTCTGGTTGGCTTCTATCAAAAGGACGGCCAGCACACAGCGCTGCCGCGCGTGCCCGATCTCCACACAGCGGCCCCCCGTACGGGCCTCGACAGGACCCAGAAGCGCGAATTCCATTCCCCCCGGCCTAGCTTGTGATGTCGGCTTGCCGCATCAGTCAAGCTTCCCGTCCGCGCTCGCCGCGGTCAACTGGAATGTGCGGGGCCGGGTTCCCGCGAGGCTACGTGGCCGCGGTAAAGCCACCGTCTGGACCACCGTCTGGAGCATCGTCGCACCGCCCTGTACCAGGCAGCGGACATGGCCGAACGCGAGCAGCACGGGAGCATCGGTCAGGATCGGGAAATGATAGGGGAACGGGCGCGGACCGACCATGTCCGGCGGGCCGTCGTAACCGCCGTCCGCGTTCTGGCGTGCGAGCAGCCAGGACAGGGCACGCCCGATGGGCGCGGGTTCGCTGCCATAACACAGTGTGATCAGCCCGTAGCCGGTGCTGACATCGTCGCTGGGATCACCGGGCTGCATGCCCCAGCCGCCGTCGTCGTTCTGCGTCTCGCGCACCGTCCGCTCGATCCGCTCCGCCACGGCGGCGGTGCGGCGGTCGTCCGCGGGTGCGGCGCAGGCGGCTAGCCGCGCGCGGAACAGCGTATGCAGGCGGCTGCGGCTCCATCCTGGCTCGAACCCGCCGTCGGGATGCTGGCTCTCGGCGAGGAACGCCAAGGCGCGTTCCCGCGCGATCGCGGTCCGCGGATGCGGCGCGAGCGCGTTGATGGCCGCGGCGGTCATGCACGGCTCGGAAGAGGCGCCGGCGACATACGTGGGAAACCCGCCGTCCGCGCCCTGTATGGCCAGCAGCGCGTCCACCCCGCGCGCCACCGCCCCGCCGAACGCGACCGGATCGGTTGCCTGGAGGAACTCAAGGGCACATGAGGTGTCGTCGGCGTCGTTCAGCGCCACGTTGGCGGACATGGACCAGCCGCCGGTGAGCCCCGCGCCGCGGGAAAGGGAGCGCCGGGTGGCGCCACCCTGGTGGGCGGCGAGCATCCCCGCCATCGCGCGTAGCAGCCCAGCGGGCGCACCGGCCGCGGCGAGGCTGATGCCCGCGGTCGAGGTGCACCAGTTGTGCATCTCGGCCACGAACGGAAAGCCGCCGTCGGCCCGCTGGTACCACAGCAGTGTTTCCAGGCCGCTGCGCACCGTCGCTTCCTGGCCGGGAAACCCGGTGAGCCCGTGCAGCGCCAGCAGGTGCATGAGCACATAGCCTTCCCAGACCGTCGTCGCCGGATGCGTGGCGGTCAGCGTGCGGAGCGCGGCGGCGGTGGCCTCGTTGCTGACTCCCCCGGCCGTGCCGATGATCGCCGTCACTGCGGCCTGCTGGACGACCGCCCAGGAGTGCATCGGACCGGTGGGGGGCTTTGCGCAGGCCGCAGCCGCGACATCGGGCGGCAACGGGCAGCCGAGTACCGACAGCACCGCGTGGACCATCATGCGGCGGCGGGCAGAGATGAATCCCGGTGCGGCGCCGAGCACGGCATCGGTCAGCTTGCCGACAAGGACCTCGTCGGCTACGCCGGCCGCGGTCCGGCCCGCTGAGGTCCGGCCCGCTGAGTTGTGGCCGGCTGAGTTGTGGCCGGCTGAGTTGTGGCCGGCTGAGTTGTGGCCGGCGGCCTGGCCGACGGCCAGCGTGGCGAGGACGCGGTCGAGCTCAAGCGGCGCGTCGTGCTGCGCCTGGAGGAAGGCGAGCAGGCGGTCCCGGGCAGGCGAGACGTGACCGATGCGGGTCATCAGCGTCAACGCCAGCGCCGACTCCAGCACCCGGCTCTGGCACTCCTCGCGTATCGCGCCGTCGGGATCGACCCTGCTGCCGACGTATGCGGCCAGCCGGGAAGTGGCCGCGGACACGTGCTCCGGGTCGACCTCGGCGGGCCACGGTACCGGGGTCGCACGCGTCACATCCGCTGGTCTCATCTCACGAATCCCTTTCCACGACACTGCTTGCCAGCCGGGCCAGCGTGGCGGATCCGGCCATGGTGAACGGCGCATCCCGCAGGGCGGCTTGAGCCTGCCGGTACCTGGTCGCGATCATGCGCTCAACCTCGGCCCGCGCCCCCGTGCTCTCGAGGATCCCGCGCACGGTGCACGCACCGGCTTCGTCCAGTCGCGGATCACCGACCATGCGGCGGAGCTGGCGCGCCTGCGCCGGGTCGGCCCGTTGCATCGCCAGCGCCATCAGCGTGGTGTGCTTGCCCTCGCGCAGATCGTCCAGGCGGGGTTTCCCGGTCCGGGCCGGATCGCCGAACACGCCGAGCAGGTCGTCGCGGAGCTGGAACGCTTCCCCGAGCGGGATGCCGACATCGCGGCAGGCGTCCAGCACTGCCGGGCCGGCACCGGCCAGCACCGCGCCGAGCTGGAGCGGCCGGTGCACCGTGTAGCTCGCGGTCTTGTACCGGGCCACCGCCAGCGTCGCGGCCACGTCGCCGTCCTTGCTGCCGGTCGCGAGCAGGTCGAGATACTGGCCGAAGATGACCTCGGTGCGCATCGCGCTTATCACCGGCCCGGCGGCATCGCGCTGGGCGCCGCTCAGCGGTGCGTCGGCGAGCAGTTCGTTCGACCACACGAGTGCGAGGTCACCGAGTAGCACGGCCGCGTTGCACCCGAACTGGAACGCCTTGCGGCTCGTATCGGCTGAGTCGTCCGGATCCGCGGCGGCGGGGTACACGGTCGCGAGGGCGCAGTGCATCGCCAGTTTGCCGCGACGGGTAACCGAGCCGTCCATCACGTCGTCCTGGATGAGCGCGAACGCGTGAAACAGCTCGAGCGAGGCCGCCGCGTGGAGCACCGCGTCTCCGAGGCCAGAGTCGCTGGAGCCAGTGCCGCCGGGGCCAGTGCCGCCGGGGCCGGAGTCGCCGGGGCCAGTGCCGCCGGGGCCAGTGCCGCCGGGGCCGGAGTCGCTGGGGCCGGTGCCGAGGGGGCCGGAGCCGCCGGAGCCGCCGGCGGCTAGCCAGCCGGCCACGCACAGCTGTGGCCGCAGGCCCTTGCCGCCGGTGACGAACCCGGCCAGGAGCCGCGCCAGCCGCGCGAGTTCCGGATGAGCGGCGGTCGCGGCCTTCACGGACAGGAAGCTGGACAGCAGGCCGGACACCTGGGCGAGCGCGCCGTCCATTTCGGTTTCGCGGGTAAGAGTCGGCACGGCCAACCTCGATCCTGTGGGTCAGAAACTGTCGCGGCAGCGCGCTACACCGGTTCCTTGATGGCACCGTCGGACAATTGCATGATGTCCAGCACTTCGGGCCGCCATCGGTAATAGGCTTGAAGCTTGTAGTATTCGCCGTCGGGCGAGGACGCCACCGCGTAGACGAACTTCCCGCCGGGTACTGAGCGCTTTACATGTGCCACGAACCGCTCGATTTTCGGGTCAAGCCGGACCGGCAGCTCCGCCGGATCATCGGTCGCAACGGCAAAGCAGATACGTTCGAGCGTCGGGGAATCCCAATTCAGGGTCACATAGATCCCGAATGCCTTCTCGGCAAGCCTGAGCATCTGCTCGCTCGGTTCCGTCTGCTCGATCTCGCGAATCATCGATCGTACGGTCTGCGGTTCAAAGCACTCAGCGGGCTGCTCACCGAAGTACACATTTACCGTCTTGTTCCGGTAGTCGATACCGAGCAGGCCCGCCGTGTCACCAAGCCGGTGCCGGGCGAAGAATTCACTGTTCTCGCCGAGGCTGCGCGGCATGGACGCAATGCCGGCGAGCGTCGCCACCGGCTGAAGGTCAGCGCGGGGCAGGACCAGCCAGATCTTCTTGAATCCCCCGACGACTCCGAAGTCAATCCCGTAGGAGTCAACGGCGCATTTCTCTGCGATATCCGTGAGCAGGTGGCTGACCGGGTGGGCGGTCCTGGCGAGCAAGCCGTGCGACACGGCCAGCGCGAAGGGATCGACGTCCCGCGGAACCGTGAAACGGCAGTCAAGCTCCCCCACGTGGCGTGCCCCGGTCGCCACCCTGAATGCGATCATCGCCTGCGCGAGGCCATCCCCGTACACGGACAAGATAGGCAGGACTTTCTCGCGCGAGCACGCCACCTCAAGCAGCTGAGCCGATTCCTCAATAGCCGAATAAAGACCTAGCACCGAATCTTCCCGTTCCATGCGTCAAGGCTCGCCCACAGAACTTGGCAGCCACTGTTCCGCGACTTGGCGCCGACCTGGCGCGGTCATCCCGGCCATGCCGGCCTGGCGGAGGGCGCCCCGGAAATGATTGCGGACACTTACCCCCCCGGATCGGGGGGGTAAGTGTCCGCAATAATCTGGCACGCCCGACGGCGCGCACGGAATGGGTTAAATGTCCCGGTTAGGGAACTACCCATTCAGGAACCGTCAGCGGCAGGATTCGGTCTCTGCTCGCGATGTGCCACGCGGGTCAGCGGATGCTCTGCGCGAAACGGAAGACGTGATACGGGTCGTAGTCGCGCTTGACCCGCATCAACCGCGGATAGTTCTCCGCGTAATAGGAGCGCTGCCAGTCCGGCAGCCTCGGGTCGATGAAGTTCTGGTACGACTCGCGGTTCGAATAGGGATCGAGCGCGGCGAAACCGGTATCGACGAACCGTTCCGCGGCGGCTCTTGCCTCGCCGGAGACTGGCCCGGTGACGTTCGAGGCGAGGAAGTTGGCCATGAACAGGGTGTCGCGGTGCACGTACGCGGTCGCGGTGCGCGAGACAGTGTTGGCCGCCCCGCCGAGGCCGGAGACCTGCAATTCGTGCGACTGCCCGGCCAGCCGTTCGGTGTCGAAGATCGCGAGCGCCTTCTCCCATCCCGCCCGCGGCATCGGGCGGCTGAACATGCGACCGCGCTCGAGTCCGAGCGCCGACCGCGGCACCTCTGCCCCGGGAAACGCGCTGCTGACGAGGTGGCATTCATCCACCGTGAGGTCGGTGCAGCCGTAAAGACCCATCAGGATCGGCTGGTAGGGCGCGGTGATGATCTGCTTGTTCGCCGGGGCGTGGCCGATCATGGCGACAAGCCGGTCGATCTCGGTGGCGAACCCCGCCGGGTCCACGGAACCGAATATCAGCGCCACTACCGGGACCTTGCCGGGCGCCGCGTCCGGCAGCATGATCCTGCTGCCGCCGCCGACCGTCCACGGCGCGTCGGCCAGATACCGTGTCCAGCCGTCAAGGAAGTCCAGCGCCTGGTCATAGGTCCAGAAGAGTTCGCCTACGGAAATGGTGGTCAGCGGCGTCGGGGTGATCGTGTAGGAAGTCACGACCCCGAAGTTGCCGCCGCCGCCCCCGCGCAGCGCCCAGTACAGGTCGCTGTTCTGCTCGGGGGACGCGGTCACCACCCTGCCGTCGGCGAGCACCACCTCCGCCTGCGTCACCTTGTCCGACGCGATGCCCATGCTCCGGGTGAACAGGCCCACGCCACCGCCCTGGAGGTAGCCGCCGGCCGCGACCGTCGGGCAGTAGCCCCCGGAGATCGCCAGCCCGGCCGGGGCGAGCGTGTTCGTGATGTCGACGAGTTCCGCCCCCGGGCCGATCGTCGCCGAGCCCTGCCCGAGGGTGACGGAGTTGAGCCCGGACACGTCGATGACCAGACCCGGTGTCGTGGAGTATCCGCCGGCGCTGTGGCCGCCGCTGCGCGCGGCGATGGACAGGGCGTTGTCCTGCGCGAAGCCAAGGCAGAGCGCCACGTCGGCCGGGGAGGCGCAGTACGCGATCGCCTGCGGGTGGGTGCCGTCGAACTGAGCCAGGTACAGCTCCTTGGCGGTGGGATAACTCGCGTCCGCCGGCCGCACCAGCCGCCCCTGGAGATGACCGCTCAGCTGGTTCCAGTTGATCCCCGACTTGGTCAGGGCGCGGGCGGTACCCGGTAGCGCCGTCGCGGCCAGCGCCGCTCCGCCCGCGCCAGCAAGGAAGGACCTTCTGCTGATCATGTGCTGCTGCTTCCTTCTACGAGGCGTTGTGGTCCAGAACGCGGGAGATCGCATCCCCCAGCACGTCCACCGGGTTCTCGCTGCCATTGCCGCTGCGCCACGCCACATGGTTATCGGGGCGCACCAGGATGGCACCCTCGTCGGTAATCTCACGGACGGCCGCCCACCTGCCGTCGACGTCGGCGTACTCCGCGTCAGTACCGATGGTGACCGCGGTGATCGGGACCGAGAACTTCTCCGAAACCTGCGCGGCAGCCTCGCACCATGGTGTGCCCCCCGGGCCGGTGATCAGCACGAAGCCGGTCGCGGTGCCGGCCAGGTCGTGGGTCGACAGGCGGCTGCCGCCGCGGTCGAGCCACGTGTGCGGCAGCCGGTGCCCGGGGCGGGTTGTGGGGTGGTACACGTCACCCATGGGCGCGCGGGCTGGTGTTGGGCTGCCGTCGGGGACGACCGCACCCTGCTCGTAGACGAAGCCCATCTCCACGTCGTGCGCCTGGCACTCGGCGCGGTGGGTGGCCATGATTTCCGCGGCTCGCACCCGCTGGGCCGCGCCGACCGGAGTCGGGGCGAAGTACCCGAAGAACATCGCGGTCCGGCGCTGCGGCGGGATGTACTGGTTGAGGCCGATGACGCCGTCCATGATGATCTGGAAGTGGATCGACGCGGACATCGCCCATTCCATGTTGTATCGGGCGATGGGTCGCCGCTCCGCGTCGTAGGTGTCGAGCAGGCTGTCGGGTGCGCGGCCGCCGAGCACCGCGGCCAGCTTCCAGACCAGGTTGTGCGCGTCCTGGATACAGGTGTTCAGGCCGAGCCCGACGGCGGGCGGCATGCGATGCGCGGCGTCGCCGGCGAGCAGCACACGTCCGTGCCGGTAACAGCTGGCGAGCACCGCGTCGACGGTCCACTGCGTCACCTGATGCAGGGTCAGGTCCAGGCCGGGGACGCGGAGGATCTCACGAATCTTGGCGATCACCGCCTGCTCGTCGGACCAGTCCAGGTCGTCGACGATCATATGCAGGCCCCATTCCTCGCAGTTCTTCCCCCACGTCGGTCCGAACTCGATGAGGGCGCCGGAGTAGTCCGGGCGGTATGGGTTGATGAACGCGGTGATGAGCGAGCCTTCCTGCCACCACGGTGACAGGTCGGCGGAGAAGTAGACCGTCGTGGCGTTGCGCAGTGCGGGCAGGCCCTGCATCTCCACGCCGAGCGCGGGACCGACCGTCCGTCCGGCGTCGGCGGCGATCACGTACTGTGCCGCGACGGTGGTGATCTCCCCGGTCTCGACGTCAGTGATCTCGGCGATGACGCGATCACCGTTGTCGGACAGCGTGGTCAGTTCGTGGCCGAACAGGATGCGTCCCGGATTGCGCTCCTCGGCGTGCCGGCGCAGGATCGGCTCCAGCCGGACCTGCGGCAGCTTGGTGGGCATGACGGCCGCGGCCGCGACGTATCTCTCGCGCAGCGCGCCGCCGCCGAACGCGTCTATCTCACCGATCAGCCGCCCATCCAGCGGTTCCTCGCCGGCCAGCGTGGTCTGCCAGCGCACCTTGCCCATGCTGTCCGGCGGCGCCCCCTGCGCGGCCACCGCCCCGTAGAGCCCGTGCTGACGGAAGATCTCCATCGTGCGCTGGTTGAGGTAATGCGCCTTCGGGAGGTTCGACGTGTCCGCGTGCCGCTCCACCAGCAGGTGGCCGACGCCGTGGTCGGACAGGAAGACCGAGGCGGACAGACCGCATCCGCCGCCGCCCACGATCAGAACCGGAACCTCGATTGTTTGCATGTCGATCCTTTCACGACGTGGCAGGGACTTCGGCGAGGGCCATGCGCATCTTGGTGGTCACGCGTTCGAGCAGGATGAGGGCGAGCACGCCACCGACGGCGAGCGCGATGGCGCCGACGCGGAACGCCAGCACGTAGCCGTCGGTCTGGGCGACGGCCGGCAGCGCTCCGGCATGAACTTTGTGCTGTGTGTACCGGAGCGCGAGCGTGACCATGGCGGACAGGCCGAGCGCCGCGCCGATCTGCTGCATGGCGTTCTGCACCCCGGAAGCCAGGCCGGAATCCTGTCCGGTGACCCCGTGCAGCGCGCCGTTGATCAGGCCCGGGTAGCAGAGCCCGCTGAAGACGCCGAACACGACGATTCCGGGCAGGATCGCGCTGGCGTAGGACGAGCCGACGTGAATGTAGCTGGACACCCACAGTCCCGCCGCGCTGCCGAGAAAGCCGACGGCCAGCACCGGCTTGACGCCGACCCGCGGCATCAGCTTCGTGCACAAGACGAGCCCGACGGCTATCGCGCCGCCGCGCGGCAGGTTCAGCAGTCCCGTCCGCAGCGGGGAATAGTGCAGGACCTGCTGCATGTACAGGTTCAGCAGGACCGCATAGCCGATGAACACCGCCCAGATGACCATGCTCAGCACGTTGGAGGTCACCCTGGTCCGGTTGGCCAGGAAACGCAGCGGGATCAGCGGCTCGGGGGTGCGAGTCTCCACCACCACCATGACGACCAGCAGGGCGACCCCGCCCAGCAGCGGCGCCAGCACCTGCCAGGAGGCCCACGGGTCCGAGGCGGCCTGGAGCAGGCCGTAGACGATTGCCACAAGTCCGCCGGTCGCCGTGACGGCCCCCGGCACATCGATCCGGTGGGCGGCACGGGCCATCTGGTTCTCCGGCAGCACGCGCGGCACCATGACAAGCGCGAACAGGACGACCGGGATGTTGATGTAGAAGATCCATCGCCAGTCCACGTCGGTGAGCGCCCCGGAGATCACCGAGCCGAGCGTCCCGGCTATCCCGGCGATGCCACCCCAGGCGCCCAGTGCCTTCATCCGTTCCCGGTTGTCGGGGAACAGCACGGGTATCATGCCGAGCGCCGCGGGGCCAGCCAGCGCCTCTCCGGTTCCCTGCACGAACCGGCTGGCCACCAGCATCGACGACGAGACCGCGGCGCCGCAGACACACGACGACACCCCGAAGACCAGCACGCCGGCCAGGAACAGGCGCCGGCGCCCGAACATGTCGGACAGCCGCCCGCCCAGCAGCAGGAACCCGCCGGCCGTCAGCACGTAGCCGTTGATCACCCACGCCAGATCCGAATGGGAAAAATGCAGGTCCGTCTGAATCTTGGGGAGCGCGACGTTTACCACGGTCATGTCGAGAACGAGCATGAACTGCATTGCCGCCAGCACCGCCAGCGCGAGCCAGCGCCGCGGGTCGGGCTCCCTGGTCTCATCCGCTGAGTTCCGCCGCTCCTGCCTTAGGGTCATGAAACGCGCCTTCCTGTTACCTCAGCCGTACGCGGGAATTCATCATTGAGACTCCGGACAGCGCGCGGATGTGACACTTGAGTGGCAGAATCGGATCTTCTCGGTTGCACCAAGCATCGGCCGGCGGACTTGGCTATGACTGTTCAGCGGCTTGGCGTCGGCTTGGCGGGCGTCCAATAGCAAGGCCCTGTCATATGGGCTGGTCCGGGACAATACGTTGTCTCTAGCGACAACTCCGTTTGGACCACAAGCATTGCTGCATGGGTTTTCTCGATTCGATCAGTGACCCGCGAGATCTGACGGACCTCGGGCAGGATGAGCTGACTGCCCTGGCCGCGGAGATCAGGGACCGGTTGATCGCGACGGTGTCGGCGAACAGCGGGCACCTGGGGCCGAACCTCGGCGTGGTGGAGCTCACGATCGCGTTGCACCGCGTGTTTGACTCGCCGCGTGATCCGCTGATCTTTGACACCGGCCACCAGGCTTATGTGCACAAGCTGCTGACCGGCCGGCAGGCAGCGTTCGCCACGTTGCGGCAGCCAGGCGGCATGTCGGGATATCCCAGCCGCGCGGAATCGCCGCATGATCACGTGGAGAACTCGCACGCGTCGACGTCGTTGTCGTACGCCGACGGGCTGGCGACGGCATTCTGGCTCCGGGGACAGCGGGACCGGACGGTCGTCGCGGTCATCGGCGACGGCGCGCTGACCGGCGGGATGGCGTGGGAGGCGCTGAACAACATCGCGGCGAAGACGAACCGGGTCGTGATCGTCGTCAACGACAACGGCCGGTCGTACTCGCCGACCCACGGGGCGATCGCCATGCATCTCGCCCAGCTGCGGACGACACAGGGGTACGAGAATGACCTGGGCCTGACGTACATCGGGCCGGTCGATGGCCACGACGAGGCCGCGACGGAGCAGGCGCTGACGCGGGCGCGGGGGCATGCCGGGCCGGTGCTCGTGCACGTGCTGACCCGCAAGGGCGCCGGCTACGCGCCGGCCGAGAACAACGACGAGGACTGCCTGCATCAGGTCGCGGCCGGGACCGATCCGTTGACCGGGGCGCCGGCCAAGGCGGCGGCGCGGACCTGGTCGGATGTGTTCGGGGACGAGATCGCGCGGATCGGCGGCGAGCGTCCCGACGTGGTGGCGATCACCGCGGCGATGCTGCACCCGACCGGGCTCGCGCGGTTCGCGGCGGCTTACCCGGACCGGGTCTTCGACGTGGGGATCGCCGAACAGCACGCGGTGACCAGCGCGGCGGGGCTGGCGATGGGCGGCCTGCACCCGGTGGTCGCGCTGTACTCGACGTTCCTGAACCGCGCGTTCGACCAGCTGCTGACCGACGTCGCCCTGCACCGGCTGCCGGTCACGTTCGTGCTGGACCGCGCCGGGGTGACCGGGCCGGACGGCGCGAGCCATCACGGTATGTGGGACGGCTCGATCGGCCAGCTGGTCCCCGGGCTGCGGATAGCCGCGCCACGCGACGCGCAGCGGCTGGCCGAGCTGCTCGCCGAGGCGCTGGCCGACTCGGCCGGCCCGACCATGCTCCGCTTCCCCAAGGCGCCGGCCGACGGCCATATCCCGGGCTACGGCCGGCTCGGCGGCATGGACATCGTGGCCCAGCCGGGTGCCGCTATGGCAACCGACGTGCTGCTGGCGGGCGCCGGCGTGATGGCCGGCGTGTGCGCCGACGCGGCTGCCCGGCTGGCCGACCAGGGCATCGGCGCGCTCGCCGTCGACCCGCGGTGGGTGAAGCCGGTCGACCCGGCGCTCACCTCGGCGGCTCGCGACGTGCGGCTGGTCGTCACCGTGGAGGACAACGGCATCGCCGGCGGCTTCGGCGACGCCGCGGCCCGTGCGCTGCGCCAGGCCGGGGTCCGTACCCCGGTAATGACGTTCGGCCTTGCCCAGGAATTCCTGACGCACGGCACCAGAGCCGGCATCCTCGAGCAGGCCGGCCTGACCGGCCAGCACATCGCCAGGTCAGTCACCGAAGCCATTCTCGATGACAATCAGCGATTGGAAAAAGAATGTCTGACATAGCGCGGCCGGCTGGCAAGAAGGTCATTCTTGCCGAGCCGCACGGATTTTGCGCCGGTGTGCGCAGGGCAATCGACATCGTGGAACGCGCGCTCGAGATTTATGGCGCCCCGGTGTATGTGCGCAAACAGATCGTGCATAACGACCACGTGGTGCGCCAGCTCGAGGAGCGGGGCGCCAGGTTCGTCGATTCGGAGACGGAGGTACCGGAGGGAGCGGTGTGCATCTTTTCCGCGCACGGCGTCTCCCCGCAGGTGCGCCGCAACGCCGCGGCGCGGCAGCTGGCGGTCATCGACGCGACCTGCCCGCTGGTGGCCAAGGTGCACCAGGAGGCCCGCAGGTTCGCCCGCGACAAGCGGACGCTGATCCTCATCGGGCACGCCGACCACGAGGAGATCGAGGGCACGTTCGGGGAGGCGCCGGACCGGACGGTCATCGTGGAGAGCGCGGACGAGGCTGCCCGGCTTGACCTACCGCCCGGGACGCCGGCCGCCTATCTCACCCAGACCACGCTGTCCGTGGACGAGACCGCCGAGATCGTCTCCGTGCTCCGCGAGCGGTTTCCCGCACTGGACGGGCCGAATGGCGAGGATATCTGCTACGCGACCCAGAACCGGCAGGAAGCGGTGAAGGCGATCGCCACGCGCAGTGAGCTTGTGCTCGTCGTCGGATCGGCCAGCTCGAGCAACACGATCCGGATGGTGGAGGTCGCACAGGCCGCCGGGGCGCAGGCTCGGCTCCTGCCCGATGCGAGTCACCTGCGCCCGGAGTGGCTGGCCGGTGTCCGCACGGTGGGCTTGAGTGCCGGCGCGAGCGCTCCCGAGGAGCTGGTTGAGCAGGTCATCGAACGCCTCGCTGGTCTCGGGTTCACAGATGTCCAAACGACGGTATCTGCAACGGAAACGGTCGTGTTCACGCCGCCGCGAGGGCTCGGGCAACCGGCCCGGCGGGGCACCAACGGGAGAGGATGATCACAGGTGCTGGCTCAGCGGAGGGTTTCTCGCCAGATTGAGGTCGGCAGTGTGCTGGTGGGCGGGGGTGCGCCGGTGTCGGTGCAGTCGATGACCACGACGCTGACGGCGAATGTGAATGCGACGTTGCAGCAGATCGCGGAGCTGACGGCGGCGGGGTGCCAGATCGTGCGGGTGGCGG
>DASRFJ010000267.1:0-11532 GCA_035651595.1 Streptosporangiaceae bacterium
ACGATGTCGCTGGCGGACGCGGGCATCGACGCCGCGCTGGTGGGCCTGGCGGGCGCGGGCACCGAGGTGGCGGACTTCGAGAAGACGCCGCCGCGGCAGGCCGGCACGATCGTCAAGGACGAGGGCGACGGCGGCGCGAAGGCCGCCGAGTACCTGGCCTCGCGGAAGTTCATCTGAGGGAGTTCTGATGCCTGAAGTGCTAGTACTTGCTGAACACGAGCAAGGCGAGGTCAAGAAGGTCACCGCGGAGCTGCTGACGCTCGCGCGCCGGTTCGGCGAGGCGTCGGTCGTGTGGACTGGCGCCGGGTCAGACGAGGGCCAGGCGCGGCTGGCGGAATTCGGCGCGGCGCGGGTGTACGTGGCCGACGACCCGGCGGTGACGGACTTCGTGGTGGCGCCGGTGGCGGCGCTGCTCGCCCAGCTGATCGCGGAGAAGGCGCCGTCGCTGGTGCTGATCGCGGGAACCGGGCAGGGCAAGGAGATCGCCGGCCGGCTCGCGGTGAAGGCGGACTCCGGGGTGCTGACCGACGCGGTCGACCTGGTGCCCGGGCCGTCGGGTGAGCCGGTGGCCGAGCAGTCGGTGTTCGGCGGCTCGACCGTGGTGCATTCCCGGGTAAAGCGCGGCACGCCCATCGTCGCGGTCCGGCCGAACGCGGTGTCTGCGGTGGCTGAGGCGGGTTCTGCCGAACTAGTGCCGGTATCACTGGACGGGACAGCTGCTTCGGCCGCACGGATCACCGAGCGGGTGGTGGCCGAGCGCGGTGAGCGGCCGGAACTGACCGAGGCGTCGATCGTGGTGTCTGGCGGTCGCGGGACCGGCAGCGCGGAGGGTTTCGGGATCATCGAGCAGCTTGCCGACACGCTCGGCGCGGCGGTCGGCGCGTCCCGCGCGGTCACCGACGCGGGCTGGTATCCGCACCAGTTCCAGGTCGGCCAGACCGGCAAGACCGTGTCGCCGCAGCTCTACATGGCGATCGGGATTTCCGGCGCGATCCAGCACCGGGCCGGCATGCAGACCTCCAAGACGATCATCGCGGTGAACAAGGACCCGGAGGCGCCGATCTTCGAGCTGGCCGACTTCGGCGTGGTGGGCGACCTGTTCAAGGTGCTGCCGCAGCTGATGGAGGAGATCGGCAAGCGCAAGGATCTGTAACGTGCTTGACGCCCAGTTATGCTGAGGCCGTCATGACAAGTGCTTATTTGGACCACGCGGCCACCACGCCGATGCGGCCCGAAGCCATCGCCGCGATGGCGGCCGAACTCGCCGAGCTGGGGAACCCGTCGTCGCTGCATGCCGCGGGCCGCCGCGCCCGGCGGGTGGTCGAGGAGTCCAGGGAACAGATCGCCGAGGTGTTCGGCGCGCGGCCGAGCGAGGTCGTGTTCACCAGCGGCGGCACGGAGGCCGACAACCTCGCGGTCAAGGGGCTCTACTGGGCTCGCGCTGGCCGGCGTTTTGTGGTGACGACCTCGGTGGAGCACCACGCGGTGCTTGACTCGGTGAAGTGGCTGGCGGACGCCGAGGGGGCCGAGGCGGTCTGGCTCGGCGTCGACGAGCTTGGCATGGTCCGCCCGGCGGCGCTGCGTGCCGCGATCTCCCGCGAGCCGGAACGGATCGCGCTGATCAGCGTCATGTGGGCGAACAACGAGGTCGGCACCATCCAGCCGGTGGCCGAACTGGCCGAGGCAGCCCACGAGCACGGCATCCCGTTCCACACCGACGCGGTCCAGGCCGCCGCTCAGCTGCCGGTGAACTTCGCCGCCAGCGGGGTGGACGCGATGACCGTGACCGGCCACAAGCTCGGCGGCCCGGTCGGGGCCGGAGCGCTGATCCTGGCGCGCGGCGTGGACCCGGTGCCCGTGCTGCACGGCGGCGGTCAGGAACGCGACGTCAGGTCCGGCACGCTGGACGCGCCCGCGATCCGGGCATTCGCGGTGGCCGCCGCGGCCGCCGCCGCGCAGCGAGCCGAGGAGACCAAGCGCGTCACCGCGCTCCGCGACGACCTCATCGGCCGGGTACTCGCCGCCGTCCCTGGCGCGGTGCTGAACGGCGCGCCGCCCGGACCCGACCGGCTGCCCGGCAACGCGAACATCTCGTTCCCCGGCTGCGAGGGCGACGCCCTGCTCATGCTGCTCGACGCCAAGGGCATCGCCTGCTCCACCGGCTCCGCCTGCACGGCGGGCGTCGCCGAGCCCAGCCACGTCCTGCTCGCGATGGGCGCCGACGAAGCGCGGAGCCGGGGCTCGCTGCGCTTCACCCTCGGCCACACCTCCACCCGAGACGAGGTAGACGCGCTGGTCGCCGCCATCCCCGGCGCAGTAGACCGCGCCCGCCGCGCCACCCCCCGCTGACAACCGCCCAGCTGACAACCGCCCCGCCCCAGCCGATCCGCCCGCCCTCGCCGATCCGCCCCGCCCCGCGCGCCCGCCTCAACCGGACATTTGCCACTAACGGCACAATTCCCCCCGCCTTGCACGCCAGACAGATCATTGCGGACAGTTACCCCCCCGATTCGGTAGGGTAAGTGTCCGCAATCATTTTCGGGCTTGCCTAGCGGGCCGGCGCGGGCTGCGGCGGGGCTCGGGCGTATCACGAAAAAGCCGGCTATTTGCGGCGGTCGGCGCAGCGGCTGCCCGGGACATGGTGGACCGAGTGGTCGTCGGCAGGGAACCTCGGCGGGCCGCATAGGCTTGGGGAGTGAGCGGATTGCGGGTACTGGCGGCGATGTCGGGCGGCGTGGACTCCGCGACGGCCGCCGCGAGGGCGGTCGCGGCGGGTCATGAGGTGACCGGCGTCCATCTCGCGCTGTCCGCCAACCCGTCCTCGTACCGGAGCGGAGCCCGGGGGTGCTGCACGCTCGAGGACGCCAGGGATGCCCGGCGCGCCGCGGACGTGCTCGGGATCCCCTTCTATGTCTGGGATATGGCCGAGCGGTTCCGGCACGATGTGGTGGACGACTTCGTCGCCGAATACGCGGCGGGCCGCACCCCGAATCCCTGCCTGCGCTGCAACGAGAAGATCAAGTTCGCGGCCGTCCTCGACCGCGCGCTCGCGCTCGGTTTCGACGCGGTGTGCACCGGCCACTACGCGGTGATCGCGGACGGGAAGTTGCGGCGGGCGGTGGACGCGGGCAAGGACCAGTCCTATGTTCTCGCCGTGCTCACCGGCGAGCAGATCAGCCACGCCATGTTCCCGCTCGGCGACACGCCCAAGGCGCAGGTCCGCGCGGAGGCGGCGCGGCGCGGGCTGCTGGTCGCGGACAAGCCGGACAGCCACGACGTGTGCTTCGTGGCAGATGGTGACACCAGGGGCTTCCTGGCCAAGCAGCTGGGCACGGCACCGGGACCTATCGTGGACCGGGAAGGGATAGTGCTGGGCGAGCACGACGGTACGTTCGGGTTCACCGTGGGCCAGCGCAAGGGGCTGCGGCTCGGCACCCCGGCCGCCGACGGGCGCCCGCGCTATGTGCTCGGCATCGAACCGGTGACGAGAACCGTCACGGTGGGTCCGGCCGAGGAACTGGACGTCACCGAGATCACCGGCATCCGTCCGGTGTGGACCGGCTGCGCTCCGCCAGACCCGGACGACGGGCCGCTGCACTGCCTCGTGCAGCTGAGCGCGCACGGCAAGCCGCTCCCCGGCACCGCCTGGCCGGCTGGCGACGAGTTGCGAGTACGTCTCGCCGCGCCGGCTCGCGGCGTGGCGAATGGCCAGGCCGCGGTGCTGTATGACGGCGACCTTGTGCTGGGCAGCGCCACCATCGCGGCAACTTCCGCTCCCGTGTCAGCCTCCGTCCGCTAGCGGGCCGATTGGGGACCGTAAAGCCCCTCTGGCTTCGCGCGCATGTCGTCCAAGTTGCCCGTTCGGCGGTAACCCTTGCTTCGCTAGGAGGTACGAAATTATTGCGGACACTTACCCTCCCAATCCGGGGGGGTAAGTGTCCGCAATGATCTGGCGCCCCTAACGGCGCGCCCGGAATGGTGCTAAATGTTCGATATGAGATATGAGGGCGCGAGCAGCGCAGCCAGGGCCTAGTCCGCCCCGTACAGGTGCCGGTTGAGTTCGGCCGGGCGGGTCGATTCCGGGAAAGAGGCAGTGTAGAAGTTCATGACCGCGACGATCCGCACGTCTGACTCCACCGCGAGCGGCCGCGCGTAGTGCGGGTGCTGCCGGGCGTCGAAGAAGATCAGGTGCCCGGCGTGCGGCCGGATCACCGAGCAGGACCGCTCGACGGATTCGATGTCGGCGGCGGCCGGATCGTGCGCCACGACCAGCTCGCCGCCGGCGCCCGCCGGGTGGTCGGTGCAGAACAGCAAGCCGGTCAGCGGATTCGAGTCGACGTGACACTCGAACCGCATTGACGTGCCCCGCTGGATGTTGAGCACGACCCCGTACCGGTCGTCGCGGGCCGGCATCACCAGCTCCGCGCACGCCTCCTGGGCCAAAGCCAGGAAATCGCCGCGGTAGGACCGGTGCAGCCAGGGCAGGATTGACCGCACCTGGTTCGCGTGCACCCGCCCGCGGGATATGTGCGGCACGTGGGCCGCCTCGCGGGACAAGATCGGCGTACGCGGAAATTTGCGGAAATCGGCGCTTATGACCGTCCCGGCGACGTCTTGCTGCCATTGCCGGGGAAGCAGGTCGGTCACGTCAAACGTCGTCCAGTGGAATCTCGGCGGCATGGGGAATTGCCATCGCAATAGCTGGGAGGAGGGCTGAACGCAACGACAACGCGAGGGCCGCTGCCGCTGCCCAAGCGTTGCCGTCGGATCGTGCAAGTCGGCTGGCTACCAGCGGGGGTCCCAATGCTCGTAGCGATACTGCATGGATGGCCGACCGTGACGCTTGGCCATGTGTCCTCCTGCTCAGGCGTCTGACGGGTCGCCCCGTACCCCTCGCTGGGACGTGGTCGGGGTGAGGCTCGCCGTCCCTGCTACCGATTATGCGTTATAAAGGCGTTATCGGCCATGCCTCATTTCCTGGCAGTATGCCGGCCTCAAGTCGCGGGTCCTGGCTGGGGAACCGCCCCTGGCCGGGGATAGCGCTCTACCAGCCATCGTGTCGCGGGCGGGTAGGTCAGCACGAGGAACGGGATCAAGGCCGGCAGCGCCAGCAGCACCCCGGTCCACCGGACGCCCAGCGTCGTCGCGAGGAATCCGTCGGTCAGCGACGCCAGCGGCTTACTGCCCGCCCAGGCGATCGCCCAGATGGCCATCACGCTGGCCTCGTTCACCACGCCGGCTTCCTTGGCGAGCAGGGTACGCGTCGCGGAGTTGCCCAGCAGGCAGGTGATGCCGGCCGCGAACGCGGCCACGATGCTGATCCACAACCGGGGCGCCAGCACGAACAAGATCATGCAGCCGCTGAGGGATGCCAGCGTCGCGGCGGCGAGCCTGATCGACGGCTCCTGCTTGGTCGGCAGCAGCGAACCCACCACGCTGCCGGCGCCCAGCGCGGCGAGGAACACGCCTGACCAGCTGGCGGACACGTTGAAGACATGGCCGGCCAGCGCGGGCCCGAGCACGAGCACCGGATCCGCGGCCACGGTAACCGTCACGACCATCAGCAAGACGATGACGATCCGGCGCTTCGCGGCCGCGACGCGGAATCCGTCCAGCACCCGGGACCGCCGTTCTGGCTCGTGCGCGCCCTTCCCGGAGAACAGCAGGACGGTGGTGAAGACCAGGAACGAAACCGCGTTCAGCGCGAACGCGTAGCCGAAGCCCAGGGCGGCGATGATCGCGACGCTCAGCGGTGGCGCGAGCGCCCTGCCCAGGTTGTACGAGACCGAGTCCATCGCGAAGGCCGCCCGGGTCTTCTCCGCCGGGACGAGCCGCCGCACCGTGACGTTCCTGGCCGGCAGCGCGAACGTGAAGGCCAGCCCGATCACGATGGCGCCCGCCATCAGCCAGGATTCGTTGATCTGCCTGGTGAACACCAGGTAGGCCATCGTCCCGGCGATCAGGGCCGAGACGAACTCGGTGAGCAGCAGCGTCTTCCTGCCGCCGAACCGGTCCGCCATCACGCCGGCCCACGGGCCGAGGACGAGCGGGCTGGTGAACTGGGCGCAGGTCACCAGCGCGACGGTCAGGACCGAATGCGTGAGCCGGTAGGCGAGCAGGACCTGGGCGGTGTTCTGCACCCAGGTGCCGGCGTCAGAGCTGGCGCAGCCGACGAAATACCAGCGGAACCTGGGGACCTTCAGCGCTCCCCAGGGCGATTTTCGCGATAGCCCGCCCGGCGTCAGGCCGAAGTACTCATACGTCCGCGAGCGGACGCTCTGGGCGGGAGAGGAAGAAAACGCCACGATGTGGTCCTTGGTAGCCGGATCACCATTGATACGGAACGTGGGCACGGGATTGCGAGGCTGCGGCCGAGGTTCGAGCCGGGGTGCTTGTGGCGTCAGCCCGGTGGCTGCTGGTCAGCTGCTGTTCAGCTTTGTGACACGTCGATGTCGTACTGGGCCGCCGGGACGATCCCGACGTCGACGATGAACTGGTTCCGGTCGGCGGGAAACACGGTTACCGTCACCCGCAGCGGCGTCTTGTTCTGGTCGAAGGCCGTGCGGAACGTTTCGAAGACCGTGGCATCGTGCGGTATTCGGAAGAAACCCTGTTCTTGGGAGTTCGGGGTGCGGGCGGTGATCCAGTCCCGGTAGCCGACTTGCTTGATGCCCATCGTGTCGCCGAGGTACTGGACCACTCCATCGGCCATGTTCTCCGCCATCAGGAGCTTGGTCGCCCCGCCGTTCGTGACGAAGTGCATCGGGTAGAAGGACGTCTGAAGCGACCACGGCGTGTCGTCGATGAACCGCTCCTCGTGCCTGCTGACCACCTGGTCGGTCGGGGCGATCCGCAGCCGCCGGGCGACTTCGGCGGGCGGCACCTGGATTTCCACCCGGGGTGTGGTGGCCCGGGGTCTGCGGTGCTTCTCACTGACCTCCGACAAGAACCTGGTGCCCTCGCCGGCGCTGCTTTGCGGGTCGCCGGTCAGCGTGGTGACGAACGGGTCGATCTTGTGCACCACGAACGTGCCCTGACCCGGCTTGGTCTCGACGACACCAAGGCTGGTCAGCCGCTTGATGGCATCTCGGATGGTGTTCCGCGACGCCTCATACTGATCCCGCAGTTCCAGCTCGGTCGGAAGCTGGGCACCGGGGGCCAGCTCACCAGTTTCTATCTTTCTACGCAGATCGTCGGCGATCTGGTGGTACATCGGCTGGGCCATGATTCCTCCCACAGATACCAACCACCCAGATGACAGGCTTAGTCCTTACTGTCCTTGCCAGATGGATGATCCCTGTCATCAGAGCCGTCGGAATATTTGGCGCCATCTGGTTTATACCCGCTTATGAGTGGTACAACCAGATCGAAGTTCCAAACGTTGGGATGGCTAGGATGGCAGGGTGTGTGGGGTTCATCCTAGCAGCAGGGCTGCTAGGGTATGCAAGGATCTCCGGTATCACCCTGATAACTAGGCCAGGCCAGTCATGCCCAACGAGACGATGATCGTGGAGGCTAGCATGGCCGGCGCCGCAGTACTCGCAGTTATCTCGTTCCTCGGCATGCTGGCAGCGCTTGCCGCCATCGGCTACATCTCGGTCGGGATCAAGCGCGAGGACCGGCGTGCGCGGCGCGGCGGGCCGGCCAGGATCTCCCGGGCGTCCCAGGTCGCTCGCCAGGCAACCGGCTGCCGCTGGGCCTGATGCCCCTGACGCGGGGGCAACGTGGCGCGAAGTCCGGGGCCTTCGCGCCACGCTGGCCGTTGTCGCAGGTCACGCCGTTGTCGCAGGTAACGGCCGTGCGGCAGCGGCCCGGGCGGCGGGGACCTCGCCCGAGTTGATGACCAGTTGATTGCGGTCCGCGGGCAGTGCGGTAAACGCCACCCGGAACGGCACCGGGCCCTGCTCGCTGGCCTGATAGCCGGTTCGCATCAGCGAGATCACCGGGACCCGGCCGTCGTCGGGCAGCCGGAAGAACCTGATTTCGTTCTCGTCGGGGGTGCGGACCAAGATCCGGTCCCGGTAACCGACCTGAGTCAGGCCGAGCGTTTCCTCGAGGTAGGCAACCGAGCCATGCGGGATGTCCTTGGCCTCCAAGAGCTGGTAGGCACCCCGCTGGACGAACTCCATGGGATAGAAAATGGTCTGCAATGACCACGGCGTGCCGTCGATGAAGCGCTCCCAGTGCCTGCTGACCACCTGTGTTCCCTCGGGTACCCGCAGCCTGGTGGCAAGGTTGCCGGTGGCCGCCAGGAGCTCGACCCGCGGGCCGGAGCGGGATGGCACCCGGCCTCGCTCTCGCACTTCGGCCATGGCGGCCTCGCCCTCGCCGCCGCCCAGCCCGGTTTCCGGATCCGCGGACAAGGTGGTGACGAACGGCGTGATGCGCTCCACCACGAACGTGCCCTGGCCGGCCCTGGACTCTACCAGGCCGTTCGTCGCCAGCCACTTGATCGCGTCGCGGATCGTGTTGCGCGACGCGTCGTATGCCTCGCGCAGCTCAAGCTCGGTGGGCAGCTGCTCGCCCGGCGACAGGTCTCCGGCCTGGATGCGCTGACGGAGGTCATGGGCAATCCGCCGGTACATGGGTACAGTCACGGTTCTTCCCATCATACCACTTATCCCAACAAGCCAGTCTAACCGACCTAAAGGAATGATCCTTCATATCCTTGTTAGCAGAATGTACCGCATGATCCAGGTTTAGTTAGGCCGGATGGGGTAACATCCTAGCTGTACCAAACATAGGGATAACCTGTATGAGCTGGCCAGTTCCAGCCATACAGGCGGGCCGGAGGTCCGGAGTGCCCCGGCCGGATGGCGGGAGGCCATCATGAGCGGTGGCGTGGCGGCGGAGGTGATCGCGCTCCTCGCGGTCTTCCTGGGCGGGGTGGCCCTCGGGTTCCTGGTGATCGTGTCGCGGTCCATCAAGCGTGAGGACAAGCGGCACTCGATCAAGACGACGGCGCCCGACGCCGCCGCCCGCGGTACAAGATTCGTGACCGGCGTCGGGAGCCGGGACTACCCGGAGCATTCGCCATGAGCCCAGGGGACATCGTCGCGCTGATCGTCGGCCTGTTCTTCGCCGTCGGGGTCATCGTGGGGATCATCGCGGTGATCGCGCTGTCCGCGATCCGCCGCGACAGAGCGCTCTCGGCCAGGGGATCCGACCCGTCCGTCCTCCGCGAAGCCGACGAGGCGGGCTACCACACGGGGGCGTCCGGCGTGGCTGGCCACTGGGACGGGATAACGACGGACGGCCCAGCCTCAACTGACCGCTCGCGCTGGCCGGGCGACACCGACGGAGGCTCGCCCGGCGGAACGTCCTAAGCTCGCCCCTGTGGCAAACACTGTGGCAAACACTGTGGCAAACGCTGTGGCGAACACCTTCCCCTGGCCGTCAGGCAGTGCGTCAGGCATCGGCTCCATGCCGGGCACGGACCCGGCGGAGGCGATGCGAATCGTGGCCGGCGAGCTGCCGTCCTTCCCCCATCTGCCGGAGCTGCCAGACCGCGGCCCAGGGGCCGACCTGACCGGCCGGACCGCGGCGCTGCTCGTGGATATGCCGGCCGAGGTAACCGTGCGCGGCTGGCGGCTGGCCGAGCGCCCCGGCCGGGACATGACACGAGCCAAGGCGATGCTCTCCGCCGACCTGGACGTGCTGGAAGAGGTGCTCCAGGGATACGCCGGCCCGGTCAAGATCCAGGTGTGCGGTCCGTGGACGCTGGCCGCGACGCTGGAGCTGACCAGGCGGATGGACGCCGCGCTCGCCGACCCTGGCGCGGTGCAGGACCTGGCCGCCTCGCTTGCCGAGGGCGCCGCCGCGCACGCGCGTGCAGTTGCCAGACGAGTCCCGAAAGCACGCGTGCTCGTCCAGTTCGACGAGCCCGCGCTGGCCAGAGTCGCGCACGGCGCGGTGCCCACCGCGAGCGGGATCTCGCGGCTTCCCGCCGTTGCGGAGGAGACGCTCAGGGAGCGTCTGGCCACCGTGCTCTCAAATAATCCCGGATACACGATCGTGCACTGCTGTGATACCGCGATGCCGTTCGGAATAATAAGGGGAGCAGGGGCCAGTGCCGTTTCATTCGACCTCAGCCAGCTACGGCGCGGGGAAGAAGACGCGGTGGGTGAAGCAGCGGAGGCAGGGATGGGGCTGCTGGTCGGCGCGGTGCCGCCGGTGCACGGCGAGGACGGGGTGACGGCGCAGGCTGGCGGCATCGAGGCGGCCAGGCGGGTGACCCGGCTGTGGCGCGGGCTCGGGCTGCCGCCCGACGTCAGCCAGGTCGTGGTGACGCCCGGCTGCGGGCTGGCGGGCGCGACGCCGGGCTGGGCGCGCGCCGCGCTGGCGCGGTGCCGGGAGGCCGCCGCGATCCTGCCGGAAATGATCGCCGAGACGGAGGACGACCGCGGGTGACGGTACAAGACGAGAATGGCGTGCCGACGCAGGCGCGCGCCCGGCATGCCGAGCTGAGCGAGCAGATCAACGAGGCGGACTACCGCTACTACATCCTCGACTCGCCGACGATCTCGGACATCGACTACGACACCAAGATGCGCGAGCTGCGCGCGCTCGAGGAGAGCCACCCGGAGCTGCGCACTCCGGATTCCCCGACGCAGCAGGTGCACGGCGCGATTTCCTCGCTGTTCGCCCCGGTGGAGCACCTGGAGCGGCTGCTCAGCCTGGACAACGTGTTCTCCGAGGAGGACCTGGGCGGCTGGGCCGACCGGGCCACGCGACTCGGCGGCGGCGGACCGTACCTGTGCGAGCTGAAGATCGACGGGCTGGCGATCGACCTGGTGTACCGGAACGGCGCGCTGGTCAAGGCCGCGACCCGCGGTGACGGGCGCACCGGCGAGGACGTCACGGCCAACATCAAGACGATCGACTCGATACCGCACCGCCTGTCCGGCGCGGGGTACCCGAAAGTGCTCGAGGTGCGGGGCGAAGTCTTCCTGCCGGTCAAAGCGTTCGAGAAGCTGAACGAGTCGCTGCTCGACGCCGGCAAGGCGGCGTTCGCGAACCCGCGCAACTCCGCGGCCGGCTCGCTGCGGCAGAAGGACCCGAAGATCACCGCCTCGCGTCCGCTCGACGCGATCCTGCACGGCATCGGGCATGTCGAGGATCTCGGCGAACCCCCGCAGACCCAGTCCGGCTGGTACGAGCGGCTGCGCGAGTGGGGCCTGCCGGTCAGCACGCTGTACAAGGTCGTGCCCGATATCGACGGGGCGCGCGACTACATCCGCTTCTACGCCGAACACCGGCATGACCCGCCCTATGAGATCGATGGCGTCGTCGTCAAGGTCGACCAGGTCGCGCTCCAGCGCCAGCTCGGGTCGACCAGCCGCGCGCCCCGGTGGGCGATCGCGTACAAGTACCCGCCCGAGGAGGTCAACACCCGGCTGCTGGACATCCAGGTGAACGTGGGCCGGACCGGCCGGGTGACCCCGTTCGCGGTGATGCAGCCGGTGGTGGTCAGCGGTTCCACGGTGGACCGGGCCACCCTGCACAACGCCGACGAAGTGGCCCGCAAGGGCG
>DASRFJ010000268.1:0-4859 GCA_035651595.1 Streptosporangiaceae bacterium
CCGACGCCGACCGCGACCAGCCCGACGCCGACGCCGACCGCGACCAGCCCGAGCCCGACGCTGGCTAGCCCCACGCCCCGGCCGCCCCGGCCGGCTAGGTCGGCGCCAGCTCCTGCACCCGTCGGCATCAACTTCCCGGTGACCGGCTGAGGATCGCGCCGCCACGACCCGGAATCGTCTCCATCTCCTCGCTACAGCCCCCGGCTCTCGGCCGGTCAGCCAGCCAGACCATCCTCCGGTCCGCTCGCTGGCCGGTCCGGGGAAGCCGGGGAAGCCCGGAACATCGTCAACCGGCCGGGGTCCCGCGAGGCGGCGGCGAGGGCCTGCCGCCAACCCTGGCTGGCGGTCCCGGCCGCCCCTCATCCGGCGGGATCCTGCCTCACCACGGTGCCCCGCGCTCGTGAGATCAGGCAGTGAACGCCGCGTCGCTCCTTGCCAAAGGCCGGGTATGCTGAAGTCAGCTCAGGTTGAGCTATTGACTCTCCGCTATCGGAGAGGGATTGGGGGTCCCCGATGGGACCCATCACGCAAGGTACCGCTAACGGAGCTGGCGCCCCGGACAACGGCACCCCTGGCACTACCAGGGCCGTCGGCGCAGACGGCAGGAAAGCGGACTGGGCGCACTCCCCGCGCTCGGTCAGGTCACTGGCATCACCGGCCGAGGCCCGGCTGAACGAGCGGCTCGCCCGGGTACTCGGGCAGAAGCGGGGACCAGACGCCGTGATCACGGGCGTGCTGTGCGCCGCGCTGCTATTCGGCCTGACCGGGCTGGTCGCCCATTTCCTGTGGATCGTCGCCATCATCATCATGGCGCTCGGGCTCGGCTACACCGTGGCCAACAGCCGCCGGGACCGCATCGACGTGATCAACCAGCAAGCCGAAGGACACCGCGGCCCTGTCCGGGGCGGCGCTGGCCGGCCGCGCTGACAGCGAACGGCGCGCCTGTCCCGTCGTCAGCGGCGGGACAGGCGGTGCCCATCGCGGTGCCGGGAGGCGTGCAGGTCAGCTCGACGTGCTGATGAAGGGCGGACTCGCCGGCTTGTGAGAGCTCTTCGCCGTCCATCCCGGTGCCGGTCACGGGCCAGGCCCGACCACGGTACCTGTGAGCCGCGCTGTGGGCTTCCTCGGCAACCTGCTGATCCCCGCAAACGGTCACAGGGCCTCGTCTTCACTGCTTGATCGGGATCGCTGGCGCGCTTGGCGGGGGCTGGGCCGGTCTTGCGCTGTTCGCGGCTTGTTCCACGCTGGGATACACCGAGAAGACATGGATCAGGCCGGTGGCTTCCAGGATCTGGCGCACCGGCTGCCGCGGTGCGGCCAGGGGAAGGTCACCGCCGCTCCGCCGGGTCCATGTCAGGCCTCGCAGCAGCACCAGCAAGCCGTCGTGGCTGATGCCGTCCAAGGCCGCCAGGTCCACGATGACCGAGGGCCCGCAGGCTGCCACGGCCGCGATCAGGTGCGATGCGACACCGGGGGTGTCGGCCGGGTTGAGTTCCCCGCGCAGCGCGACGACTGCCTGGCCGTCGCCCTCCCGGATACTCAGATCCACCTCGAGCATGGGCTTCCTTCGTGATCGGGCAGCCCGGGCGGGAGTCCGGGCCCGCGTGCTGGGCGGCGGGAGGTTCATGTCGCGTGCTGCGGTGCCACCGGGGACAGCGGTCAGCCGCCGCCTGGTGCTGGCCCTCGCGGGGCACCGGCCCGCGCCCGGCGCGGCCGGTCAGCGCCGGAAGGCGTTCTTGATCTTCGCGCCGTACTGCTTGATGTTGCCCTTGGCCGTGTCGCGGCGGCCTGCGCCCCGCGGCCGCTGGTTACCGGTGAGGCGGCCGGCGGTTTGCATTGCGAAGCCCTTGATCGCTTGGGTCCTGCGCGTGACCTTCCTGGCGATACTCACCGGTGGCTGCCGTTGGTGAGCTGCCCTGCGGCGGCGGGCCCGCTGCCTGGGGTGTCGCCGGAGGCGGGCTGGCGAGCCGGCGGCGGGGGTTCCGCGGCGTCCTGGCGGGGAGCGGCCCGGCGCCCGGGCAAGTGCCGCCAACCGCCGCCGCGGCCGGCGCCTGGGCCGGGGGAGACGCTGGTGGCCGTGCCGTTCCCCGGCATGCTCGCCGCTTGGGCGCGGGCGGTGTCGCGCTGGCCGATCAGGTCGTCGCGGTCCTGGCTGACGGCGGCTGTCTCGCGGCGGGACTGCTTGAGGCCCTGGCGGGCGGCGCGGCCGCGGCGGGAGGTACGTCGCGCGCCGGCCAGCAGCAAGCTCAGCCCGGCCAGGGCGACCGCCCCGACCACGATCCCGGACAGGAACAGCGTGCCGGTCGAGCCCGTCACGTGGTAGCCGAACACCGCGAACCCGTGGGTCAGCGCATGCCCGCTGCCGCCGTTGCCCAGCACGCCGGCCACGCCGGCGATCACGGCGGCGACCAGGATGATGAGCCCCAGAACGATAATCATAATGCACTCCACATCGAAAGCAGTGGGCGGTAGCCCCGCGGGAGCGGGGGCACCGGGCTTCATGCTCGTTATGTTCGAGTCAACCCTGCTCGAGCCATGCGGGAAACAACCGATCCGGGAAGGCTTCATCACTCCAGCCGATCACCGGTTGCCGAGCGCTGGGCGGACCGGCGCACCTGCCATCGCGTTGTGCGGGCGTTCTTCGCCTATCGCGTGGTGAGCCGGTAGGGGATGGTGCAGATGACGGCGTCG
Organism: Streptosporangiaceae bacterium; assembly: GCA_035651595.1. Classification (GTDB taxonomy): domain Bacteria; phylum Actinomycetota; class Actinomycetes; order Streptosporangiales; family Streptosporangiaceae; genus JAFARZ01. Next base: position 2,692 of record DASRFJ010000268.1, read on the forward strand.
GTGCTGGCGCGCAGGACGGTGGCCAGGAGCAGGCCGCGCTGGTTCTGCAAGATCCGGTAGCGCCACCGGCGGGGCTGGATCTCGGGGATGAGGACGGCGACCTGCCGGCCGTCTCGCTGTGCGCTTTTGACGTAGTCGACGATCGGGTGCACCAGGGACCGGTGCGGGCTTTCGAGGGTGTCCAGCCGCACGCCGGGGTTCCAGCGGTCCCAGCCGGCGCGGAAGACGGCGCTCTGCGCGGCTTCGGGGTGGACGCTGACGGCGATGACCTCGTCGCTGAGGGAAAGGGCGGCGTGCAGGGCGTGCTCGGTGAGCTTGCTGATGCTGCCGACGGGCACGATCACCAGGCTGCGAGCCGGGCCCGGGCGGCGGGGGAACCGGCCCAGGTCGAGCTCGAGTCCCACCGCGTGGTAGTAGGCCTGGATCCGGGAGAACAGCAGCATCAGCGCGGGCACTGTGAGGACCACGATCCAGGCGCCGGAGGTGAACTTGGTCGCGACCAGGACCACGGTCGCGGTCGCGGTCAGGACCGCGCCGGTGCCGTTGAGAGCGGCTCTCAGCGTCCAGCGCGGGGTGCGCTGGCGGTGCCAGTGCCGGACCAGCCCGGCCTGGCTGATGGTGAATCCGGTGAAGACCCCGATCGCGTACAGCGGGATCAGCTTGCTGGTGACGGCGCCGACCGCGATCAGCAGCACGCCGGCGAGCACGGCCAGGGCGGCCACGCCGTAGCGGTGCACGGGCCGTTCGGCCCGCAGGCCGAACAGGTGCGGCAGCCGGTTGTCATCGGACAGCAGGCTCATCAGCACCGGCAGGCCGCCGAAGCTGGTGTTGGCGGCCAGCGCCAGGACCACGGTGACGGCGATGTTCGTCGCGTAGTACGCCCAGCCGGTGCCGAACGAGCCGGCGGTGAGCTGGGCCAGCACGGTGACGCCCCCGCGAGGCGCCACGTGCTCGCGGCGGATCAGTACCGAAAGCCCGATCAGCATCATGCCGAGCAGCGCACCGAGCATCAGCTCGGTGCGCTGGGCGCGCCGGGCACGCGGCTCCCGGAAGGCAGGGACTCCGTTGGCTATGGCTTCGATCCCGGTCAGCGCCGAGCAGCCGGCCGCGAAGGCCTTCAGGACCAGGATCACGCCGAGTGCCTCGCTGATCCGGGCCGGCTGCGCGGCGCCGATCACCGCTGCCGGATGCGAGCGCACCAGGCCCGTGACGATGACACCGAAGATGGCGGCCAGGAACACCACCATAGGCAACATGAGGACCCGGGCGCTTTCCGCGATCCCGTACAGGTTGACAGCGGTGATCAAGGCCAAGCCGGCCAGGCACATCGCGAGCAGGTCGTGCCGCAGTGAGGGGAACGCCGATGCCAGGCTCGCCGCTCCGGCGGCGAGGCTGACCGCCACGGTCAGCACGTAGTCCACCACCAGGCTCGCGGCCGCCAGCAAGCTGACGGTGGCGCCGAGGTCCTTCTTGCCCACCGCGTAGGCGCCGCCGCCATCGGGGTGCACCGCGATGACCTGGCAGTAGGAGATGACCAGCACCACGAGCAGACCCGCGGTGACCAGCGTGACCGGCAGCGTCAGCCGCAGCGCGGACGCGCCGGCCGCGACCAGCACCAGCACGATGGCTTCCGGCCCGTATGCCACCGAGCTGAGCGCATCCAGTGACAGCGCGGCCAGTCCCCCGAAACTGGTCAGATGATCTTTACCGCCCTCTCCGTGCCGCAACGGCACCCGCGGCATGACCTTTCTCGACGCGGTCCCGGAACTCATAAGCTGCCCTCCCGCTGACAGCCAGCAGCCGGTCAGCCCAGGCGACACGAATCACGCTTCCACCCAGTACATACCAGCCCGGACGTGGGCGCGGCGGTTGCCGCGCAGTTTCCTGTCACCCAGGTCATTGCCACTGCTGGCCAGCGGCGGCCGGACCGTAACCCAACAGCCGTTCGGGATATTGAGAGATCTTTTATACCGAACGAGCTGTGGTTCCACGCGCCCTGCCCCCGCGCCGGGCGAGATCGCCAGGGAAAGACCGCGACCGGGACGCCGTCCAGCCCGGCGAACCGGTGACCGGCCGGCACCAGGACCCCGAGCGGGTCCTGGCGGAACAGCAGCGACGCGACCTGCGGCGGGGCCAGCGCGGCACGGCCGACACCGACGTCCAGGCGG
>DASRFJ010000269.1:0-57836 GCA_035651595.1 Streptosporangiaceae bacterium
CCCCGAGCCCCGACGTCCCGAGCCCCGACGTCCCGAGCACCGACGTCCCGAGCACCAACGTCCCGAGCACCGACGCACCGAGCGCCGATGCCCCGAGCCCCGCCGCCCCAACCCCGACGGCTTGGCCGAGGTCACTCTGACACCGCTAGCCCCAGGCGTCACGTGCTCTTTTCGCAGCCCCGGGTTCGTGTGTTACTTGAGTGGCGTTAGTTTCCTCTGTGACCGCTCTTGTGTTAGAAAAGTGCTTCATGTTAAGAAAGGCGTCGGATCTGCACCCTTTTCTTACAGAGAGCCCTTTTCTGACATGGAAGGTGGGGTCGAGCGCGGGAATATATGGCGCGAATCGGGCAATTCTCCGTGCTTAGGTGGCGTGGCGCCCCGCCAAGGGTGCGGCTCGGCGTCGGTCGGGCTGGCGCCGCGAGTCACAGCGGTCCCTTTAACCTCTCAAGCACCGGGGACGCGGGCGTGTCCGCGTCGGCTTCGGGGTCCGGCATGCTGAGGGTCGGAGGTGGTGCGGGTGAACGACACCGGCGCGGTGCGCGTGGAGCGGGCTGGGGCGGTCTGGACGGTGCTGCTGAACCGGCCCGAGCGGCGGAACGCGGTGGATGGGGCGACGGCGGCGGCGCTGGCGGCGGCGTTCCGCGCGTTCGACGCCGATCAGCAAGCGGCCGTGGCGGTGGTGCACGGGGAGGGCGGCGTTTTCTGTTCCGGCGCTGACCTGACCACTATCGGAACCGAACGGGGTAACCGGGTCACCCCGGACGGGGACGGACCGATGGGCGTGAGCCGGCTGCGGCTATCGAAGCCGGTGATCGCGGCGGTGTCCGGGTACGCGGTGGCCGGCGGGCTGGAGCTGGCACTGTGGTGCGACCTGCGGGTCGCCGACGAGACCGCGGTGTTTGGCGTGTTTTGCCGGCGCTGGGGCGTGCCGCTGATTGACGGCGGAACGGTGCGGCTGCCGCGGCTCATCGGGACCAGCCGGGCGATGGACATGATCTTGACCGGACGCGCCGTCGACGCGGCCGAAGCCGCCGCCATCGGGCTGGCAAACCGGCTGGTCCCGGCCGGCCAGGCGCTGTCCGCGGCGCGAGAGCTGGCGGCGGAGCTCGCGTCGTTCCCGCAGCTCTGCCTGCGCGGTGATCGTGCGTCGGTGCTGGCCCAGCAGGGGCTCGATGAGACGGCCGCGATGTCGGCGGAGTTCGCGTTCGGGCAGGCGGCGTTGCGAACGGAGGCGCTGGCCGGTGCCGCGCGCTTCGCCGCGGGCGCGGGCCGTCACGGCGGTAAGGCACACTGAGCAAATGGACGGGGCGCAGCAGGCCAGGAGAATCGTCCTGGTCGAAGGTCTGAGCGACGCCGGGGCGGTGCACGCGCTGGCCACGCGCGGCGGCCATGACCTGGCAGCCGAGGGTATCGCTGTGATGGCCATGGGCGGAGCCACCAACATCCGGCGCTACCTGGAACGATTCGGCCCCCATGGGCTGGGCGTGCCGGTGGCGGGCCTGTGCGACGCGGGGGAGGAGCCGGATTTCCGCCGGGGCCTGGAACGAGCCGGCCTCGGCAGCGACCTCGCCCGCGCCGGCTTTTTCATCTGCGTCGCGGACCTGGAGGACGAGCTGATCCGCGCGCTCGGCGTGTCCGCGGTCGAGGAGGTGATCGCGGCGCACGGTGAGATGGGGTCGTTCCGCACCTTCCGTAAACAGCCCGCGCAGCGCGAGCGGACCGCCGCGCAGCAGCTGCGCCGGTTCATGGGCACCAGATCCGGCCGGAAGATCGAGTACGGCCGGGCCCTCGCCGACGCGCTCGACCCAGGCCGGGTACCCCCGCCGCTCGAGCGGCTGCTCGCCTACGTCTTGGGCGGGTAGAGGGCCCGGACGTAGCCAGGTAGCGGGGTGCCGGGCGGAACCCCGTCGGCTTGGGCCGGCTGACCGAAGGCGATCCCGGCCGGCACCACGCCCGCCCAGACAGGCAACGTCCAGTCGCTGTCCGGGTCGAGGGTGGGACCCGTACGGATCTTGACCGACGCGGCGTCGATGGCGACCCGCCATAGCGCGGTCTCGCGCAGCTCGGCGGCGGTAGGCTCGCGCACCTCCGCCCATCTCCCCGGCACCAGGTGGTCGGTGACCGCTCTGAGCCCGGCCCTGGCCTCGTCCAGATCTGTGACCGGCACGGCCTGGCCGTGCACGGTAACCGAGCGGTAGTTCATCGAGTGATTCCTGGCCGACCTGGCCAGCACAAGCCCGTCCAGCAGCGTCGCGGTGACGCACACCGGGCTGCCCGCGGCCGTGTCGCGAAACACTCCGGCGACCGGCGATCCGTGTAGGAACAGCTGGTCATCAGCACGGCCGAACGCCATCGGCAGCACCACCGGGCGACCGCGCCGGATCGTGGCGACGTGGCACAGCGGCGCCGCGTCAAGCACCGCGTAGACCGTCGTCGCGCCGTATCGGGCCCGGTCCGGCTTGCGGCGCACGCGTACCAGCGGATCTTGACTCATGGTGCCAGGTTAGGCGTCGACCTGCGCCGTGCCTTGGCCGGTTACCTCGGCCGCGCCCGAGGGGTGGACGCCGATCCGGCCCGGCTGCTGATCTGCAGCGGCTTCACCCATGCGCTGGCGATACTGTGCCTGGCATTGCGCCGGGACGGCGTCGGCGCGCTCGCGGTCGAGGACCCGTGCGCGCCGCGGTACCGCGAGCTGGTGCGGACCATGGGCCTGGATGTGGTGCCGGTGGCATGCGACGCGGACGGCCTTCGAGTCGACCTGCTCGCTTCGTCCGGTGCCAGAGCGGTGCTGGTCACGCCGGCGCACCAGTACCCGCTCGGCGTCACCATGTCCGCGGCGCGGCGCACCGCGCTGGTGGCGTGGGCGCGTACGCAGCACGCGCTGATCATCGAGGACGACTACGACGGTGAGTTCCGGTACGACCGGCAGCCCGTCGGCGCGCTTCAGCCGCTGGATCCGGAGCACGTCGCCTACGTGGGCAGCGCCAGTAAGACGCTGGCGCCGGGGCTTCGGCTGGGCTGGCTCGCCGTTCCGGATGGCCGGGTGCGCGCCGTCGCGGCGATGAAGGAAAACCTGGACCGCGGCGGCGCCATCCTGGACCAGCTCACATTCGCCGAGTTCATCGACAGCGGCGCGTTCGACCGGCAGATCCGCCGCATGCGGACGGTCTATCGCCGTCGGCGTGACGAACTGGCGCGGGAGATCGCCGCGCACCCGGCACGGCCTGGGCTGGCGGGTATCGGGCTGGCGGGCATCGCCGCCGGACTGCACGCCGTGATCTACCTGCCCGAGCACTGCGGGACGGCGGACCGGCTGCGGGACCGGGCGGCCAGGAATTCGATCGCGCTCGACGCGCTGACCGGTTACTGGGTCCGGCCGCCCGAGCCGTGCCCGCAGGCCATCGTCGTCGGGTTCGGCACCCAGGCGGGGGCACGCGTACCGGCCCGGCCTGCGGGCGCTGGCCAGGCTGCTAGAGACCGTTCGGGAACGTGATGGAGATCGGCGCGATCAGCGGGGTGCCGACCTCTAGCTGGATCTGGGCGTGGGCGGTCAGCGGAATGCCGCGCGGGTCGCCCTGGTAGACCTTGCCGTTGTAGATGGCGGTGACGTGGCCCTTGGCGGGGCCGACCTGGGTGGTGCTGAGCGGCTGGCCCCACTCATCGAAGAAATCGCCGAGGGTGTACGTCCGCTGAACGGGCGACTCGATATGGATGATGCCGTCGGCGGCATGGGTGTGCAGCCAGTAAAAGCACGTGCCATTCTCGATGAACGCACCGGTCGGGGTCTGCGTCGCCTGCGCGCCGGGGATGCCGATTCCCGCGGGAACCTGGCGCGCCTGGCCGTTGACGAAGATCGTCAGGTGCGCGTGGATGTGGAACAGCGTCTGCTCCGACGTCTGACAGCCGATGCCGTCGATGCTCTGGCCCGTGGTGGTCGCGGCGGTCCCGGCCAGCCCCGTGCCGCTGGGCATCGGCACGCCCTCCGGGCCGGCCGGGCCGGCTGCGGGGGCCGGCTGAAGGGTGCCGAGCGTGCTCAGCGAGGCGAGCTGGACGCCGCCGGTGCTGGACGGACTGCCGCCGGCGGTCAGCGCGATGCTGATCCCGACCGCGGCCGCCACCACGCCCGCACCGCCGCCGATCAGTGCGTTGCGGCGCCGCTTGCGCCGGGCTTCGGCCGCGCGCTGCGCCTGGATCTTGGCGCTGGCGCCGCTCCTATCCGCCTTCCTGGCTTCCGCTTTCCTGGCGCCCGCCTTCTTGTTGCGGCCTGATCCGCCCGCATTGTTGCGGGCTGGCCCGCCGCCATTCTTCGACCCGCTGCCTGCGGACACCGCGACTCCCCTCAGAATCTACTGCCTACGTACGTAGATAGTAGTATAGGCATCGTTTTATTCCATAAGCCCGTATGCTGGGCTGGCGGCGGATCGGAGATGGTGTGCGCGGGTTCGGAGAGCTGGAAGCGGTTGTCATGCACCGGGTGTGGGAGCACGACAGCCCGGTGACCGTGCGCGAGCTGTTCGACGAGCTGCGGCGGGAACGGGCGATCGCCTACACCACGGTGATGAGCACGATGGACAACTTGCATCGTAAGGGCTGGCTGGACCGGGTCAAGGAGGGCAAGGCGTATCGCTACGCGGCGACCGCTAGCCGCGAGGAGTACAGCGCGCGGCTAATGCGTGAGGCGCTCGTCGGCGGCGGGGACACCGAGGCCGTGCTCAATCACTTCGTCGCGCAGATGAAGGGCGACGAGTCCGAGGTTCTCCGCGCCGTGGTCGAGCGGCTTGCCAGGGAGCCTGAGGAGCTCCGGTGATCGCCGCACTTGTCGTCTTCGGGTACGCGGTGCTTGTCGCGTGGCTGCTGCCCGCCGTGCTGACTCCGCTGACCGAGAGCGGGTCCGGCGCCCGGCTCGGCATCGCGGTCTGGCTCACCGGCATGACCAGCGTGCTCGTCTCGGCCGGCGTCGCGGTGGCGTTGCTGATCCGGTCGGCGGTGACCGGCTGGTCGCGGTTCGCCGAGGCGCTGTGCCGGTCGGTCGCGGGTACCTCGTGCACCCCGGTGGTGTACCGGAGCGCGCTGTACGAGCTGGGGCTGGCCGCCGCCGCGCTGATCGCGACGATGGCCGGCCTGATGCTCACCTGGCGTTACGGCAGGCGAGTGCAGCAGGCCCGGCGCAGCACCCGGGCGCACGCCGAGGCGGCCCGCATCACCGGCCGTTCGGATACCCCGGGCGTGCCGGAGGCAGCCAGGGGTGTCGTCGTGCTGGACGCTGTTCAGCCGGCCGCCTACTGCGTACCGGGACGTCCGGGCACGATCGTGGTCACCAGTGGTGCGCTGGCGGTGCTCGAGCCGCGGCAACTCGGTGCAGTGCTGGCACATGAGCGGGCGCATCTGTCAGGCAGACACCACCTGCTGACCGGGCTCACCAGATGCCTCGCCGCGGTCTTCCCGGCGGTCCCGATGTTCCGGCACGGCTCGGGCGAGGTTTCCAGGCTCGCCGAGATGAGTGCTGACGACGCCGCGGCGCGGCGCGCGGGCCGCAGGCCGCTGATCGAGGCGCTGCTCGCGATCGGCACCGGGGCGGCCATCGCGGGGGAGCCGGGGGCGGGGGAGCCCGGCGCTGCGCTAGCGGTGGCGGGGTATGCGGTCGCGGCGCGGGTGCACCGGCTGCTCGACCCGCCGCGGCGCGCGAGACGGGTCCGGCTGGCGCTGGTGCTGACGTCGGTGCTCGCGGTTCTTCCGGTGGTATCCGGGCTCGTCTTCGCGCTCGCCGCCGCGGCGTAAGCCCGACCTGGGTTGACGCCGGGTGGAGGTGGCGGTTCCACCTTGGGTCCACCCGTGCGCCGACGCGACGGCAGGCCTCCGATCCCTAACGTGAGATGCATAACCGCACCTCACATAGGGAGCCTGAAGTGGACGCCAGCGTCATCATCCTCAACGTCGTCATCCTGGCCATGGTGCTGGTCTCGGACCTGGGCACCCGCAAGGTCAGTGCGCTCCGGCTGGCCCGGCCGTTCATTGCCGCCGGAGTAGTCGTCCCGATGTACTTCCAGGGCGTGACCACCTCTGGCAACGGGCTGCTGGTGGAGGTCGCTGGCGCGGCCGCCGGCCTGGCACTGGGCGTGCTCGCCGCCGGTTTCCTGCGGGTGTCCCGCGACCCTGCCACCGGCACGGTCATCTCCCGGGCCGGTGCGCCGTACGCGGCGATCTGGGTCGGCGTCGTGGCCGCGCGCATCTTCTTCGACTACGGCTCGAAGCATCTGTTCACCGCCTCGCTGGTGCAGTGGGGCATGGCGAATCACGTCACGGTGGCGGCGCTGACCGACGCGCTGATCTTCTTCTCGGTCGCGATGCTGCTAGCCCGCACCGGATCGCTGGCGATCCGCGCCCGTGGCGTCCAGTCCCGCACCCGGCGAGCCGCGGCCGTCGGCTACACCACCGCCGCCTGACCCCGTATCGCAGCGCAGTTGGCCTCCCGCCGGTACCGGCGGGAGGCCAACTGCAAGTTGCGTGAGGGCGCGTAAACCGTCTGTGACCTGCGGCGTAAGGTGGGTGACGAGGCCGCTATCGGACGGCAGACCTCGAACGACTGAGGGAGGCGCAAGATGTCGGATCTGATCGTGATCGGGTACGAGAATCCGGAAATCGCCCATCAAGCGTACGAGCAGGTGCAGCGCTTGCACCGTGATTTCGTCGTCGACTTGCGCGGGCTCGCCATCGTCGACGTCGACGCTGACGGCAAGACCCACGTTCACACACCTCAGCGGATAATCAGCCGGTCCGCGGCGACCGGCGCGATCTTCGGCCTGATGATCAGCCTGCTGTTCTTCGTCCCGGGCATGGTCCTGCTAGGCGGCGCGATCGGCGCACTGATGGGCACCTTCAACAAATCGGGCATAGACGCCCAGTTCCGCGACCGCGTGGAGCACCTGCTCGAGCCAGGCCATTCGGCCGTGGTGATCATGGCCTCGAAGGTCACCGAGGATAAGTTCACCGCCGCCATGCAGCCGTTCGGCGGCACCGTCCTCAAGACCTCGCTGTCCGACAGCGACGAAAAGGAGCTCGCCGAGGAACTCGTCGGACAGAGCTGAGCAAGCCTGCTCGGGCACCTCGCCACCCGCCCGGCCGGCCGGCATCGTGATGGTGCCGGCCAGCCGGGGCGCGTGCGGTAACTCAGAACGTTGCGGGCGGGATGCTGGTCAGGCCGGTGAACCGGACCGGATCAGAAATGGTGCGGCCACCGCCGCCGCGGACCTTCTCCAGGTCGGCGAACATCGGCTCGTTGAGCAGGGTGCTGGACGCCGGCGCGGCGCCGATCGCGAACGCGCCGATTACTCGTTGCTGCCCGGCCAGGAACGAGGTGGAGATGTAGTCGCCTACCATTGCCCCCTGGCTTGTCGGCGCGAGCCAGCCGAGCTGCATCGGGGCGCTGAGCACGCGTGGCGTGCTCCACGTCTGCCCGTTGTCGATGGAGGAGGAGAAGCCGACCCGGATCTCGCAGGTGCTGCCGGTGCAGCTGGGATCGGTGTCGAAGTAGTAGGTGAGCGCGAGCAGCGTGTGCCGACCCGACGAGGTGCGGTCCACCGCGAGGCCCGGGATGAAATGATCGACATTGCCGCCGACCGGATCGAGCGGGATACGGCTGACTGGCGACCAGGTGATGCCGTCGGCTGAGCTGCTGAGCACGATGTCGTTTGCGGTGCCGCCAGGTTCGAAGCGGTTGTCTTGCCACACGACGTAGACGGTGCCGTCGGCATTGACTTCGGCGGACGGCAACGGCGAAGTGCGGAGCCCGGAAACCCGGTGGGCGGATCGTGTCGAGATCTGCACGGACGCGGTCCACGTGGAGCCGCCGTCGTCGGAGGTGAAGGACCCGATTGTGCCGCCGAGGGCTTCGAACGGCACGACGACGTGGCCGTCGGGCTGCACGACCGGCTGGCCGCCTAGCCCGTGAGCGCTGTTCGCGGTGGGTGTGGCCGGACCCCAGCCCAGCCCGTCGCCGGCCGATGTTGACATAAGCTCCAGGTCGTTGGCGCTGGCGTTGTCGAATTCGGTGTAGCAGTGCCCGTAGAACGGGCTGACCGGGGTGTTGTCGCAGGTAGTCCAGTTCTTGTCGTAGAAGACGCCGGTAGCCGCGATCGCGACCGGGGCTGTCCACGTCAGGCCACCGTCGACGGAGCGGCTGGCCATGACGTCCACGGTCCCGCCGCCGGGGGAATGCGCGCCGAGCCAGCTGATGATCCACACCCGGTCCCGGGCGTTGTAAGCCACCGACGCGTCGCTTACCGAGAAGAACGGGCCTGGCCGCATCGCCTGGACGCTCGTGCCCGGCAGGAATCCGTGTCTCCAGGAGACCCCGCCGTTGGTGCTGGTCGCGAAGCCAATATCGGTGGCACCTCCGTTGAAGACGCGGCCGACCTGGAAAGCGGTGACCAGGGTTGAGCCGTGGGCGAAGGTGTCCGGCTCGACCTCAGTGGCGTGCTCGCCGCTGGGCGCGACTGCCGCGGTGTACGGATCGGCGCTGATCTGGGTGATTCCTGCCTGCGCGGCGTGCGCAGGGGCAGCTATGGTGAGTCCCGCGATCAGCGCCGCGCCGGCCACCAGTATCCGGCGAGCCAGACGCGGCAGGGCGCAACGGCGCATACCGGATGGAGGCGGGTGCTTACCCTGTGTATTGGTGTGTATGAACATGAACTCTCCTTACGCGTAATACAACACCGCGCCCATCGTCCAGGTGGGATTCTGTTCATTATTGGGCATAATCGTCGAAGATGGCCGTCCGATTCCGCCGCCAGGCGGCCGCGGCTTGGCGTACGGTCAGCGCAAACGCTTCCGAAATAGCCCGCAAACCGCACATTTAGCCCCGGATCGGATCCTGCTGGGCTTGTTCCGGGGCTTGCCCGGATCGCTGGCTGCCCGGTGGGTCTGCGGCAGGCTCGATCGGCGTCGGTTAACGTGGCGGATTTCCCCATCGTGGTAACGGGACCCCTGTTTACGATGGTCGCGTTACCACGAAGGAGAAATCGTCCACGTTGTTGACGGGACTCCGGTGCGCTCCTATCCCGGCAGCCGCACACTGCACTCCAGGCGCAGGCTGCCCGCACGCCGGTCGGCACGGCGGCCTGGCCGCGGCTGGCCTGCCGCGGCCGATCGGCTCGTCTGGGCTTGACAAGCGGCGGCGACGGCGACGTCGCCGCAACGCGTCCATGTCACATTTCGGCACGGACTATTGCAGGTTCGCTCATGCCGACGCAGATTGAAAGGCGGCGTGTCTAAGCACAGCGACGGGAGATTGATATGCGAAGACGCTGGATCCCCGCGATATCCGCGCTCGTCCTCGGCGCGGGGCTGTCCGTCGGCTTCACGTCGGCGGCCACGGGCGAGCCCGCCCACGCGGCGGCGGCCCAGGGCGTAAAACCTAACGCGACCGGAGAGCTCGACTGCAACGGGCTCAGCCGCACACAGAAAGCCGTCAAGTCCGCCGTGGCGTGTCAGGACCCGAGGGGTTCCTGGAACGGGCGGTTCTACGAGAACGGGCACTACATCGGCCATGACGAGCCGTCGGTCCGGTTCATCTCCAACCAGCCCGGCTCGGGCAACAACGTGACGTTCCTGGAGAAACTCCCGGTGGACCCGGCGGCGCTGCCCACGGTGGCGAAGCCTGGCCACGATGTCACGCACATGTTCGAGCTGAGCGTGGCGCCGTGGTTCTCCATAGACGTGTGCGACCCGGACTCCACGCCGATGAAGCCGTGCACGCCGGAGTCGGATGCCAACGCGCCGAACGGCAGTAACCCGGGTGCGGGTGCCGCGTTCGTAGAGCTGCAGTTCTACCCGCCCGGCGCCGCGCCCTTCCTGGACAACACCAGCTGCGACGACACGCACTGGTGCTCGGCTCTCACCATCGACAGCCTGGAATGCCAGGGCAGCGGGATGAACCCTGAGCCCTGCAACCCGAACTGCACCGAGCCGGTGAACTTCGCGTTCATCGCCACCAACGGCGTCCCGGCCGGGCCGCCGAGCCCGCAGCTGAGCGACAACTCCACGCTCACCCCGAACGCGCACACGCTAATGATGAACCAGGGCGACGACATAGCCGTGCAGATGTTCAACGCGCGGGTCCCCGGCGGCCATGCCTTGGAGGCCAGGGAGACTGACCTCACCACGCACCAGAGCGGCTTCATGATCGCCTCGGCCAAGAACGGCTTCATGAACACCGACCCGACCACGTGCAACGGCAACCCGTTCAACTTCCAGCCGGAGTACAACACTGCCGCGGCCGGCAACTTCCTGCCGTGGGGCTTCGGGCCGTACATGATCAACGATCAGTACGAGATCGGGCACTTCGAGCCCTGCACGTCGCTCAGCGGACCGCAGACGCTCACACAGGGGAACTTCACGGACACCTACTACACCAACTGCGCCGGCCCGTACGAGGCCGCCGCGGACGACCCCAATGGCTTCGAGCCGGACGACTCACCCTGCTATCCGGCCGGAGACACCCACGGCGGCATCGCGGCGCCGAACCTGGTGACCGGCTGCGATGTGTTCTTCGACGCGATCGGGGACCTGGACTACGACGGCTCGTCGTACTGGCCCGACTGGCCGAGCTCGCTGCATCCAGGTCCGTTCCCGACACCGTTCCTGCAACTCCAACCGCGCACCGTGGGCGGGCGGGAGTATCCGAAGATCCAGTTCGTGACCGACAACAGCGCCACGCAGCTCAACTCGGCGTGCTCGCCGGTCACCGGCCAGAACTGCCTGCTCCCGCCCGAAGGACCGGGCAACTTCTATCCGTACTTCACCCAGGCACGGGTCGGCGGCCTGTGCGTTTGGGAGTTCGGCAACATGACCAACGGAAACACGTTCGGCGGAGACAAACAGTACGGCTCCGTCGGGCCGAACACCCTCGGCGCCTTCGCCGGGCCAATCCGGCCCAACCCGCACTGCTGAAGTAACGCGTGAGTGCCTGGCCCGCCGTCAGATGGCGGGCCAGGCACTCAGGTCGGGAGCGGCCCAGGCCGTGGGTCGTCGGCGTATGCTTGCTGCCAGGGTGAGTCGGCCGGGCGGTCGCGCTGAGCCTGATCGGCGAGGTGAGGAAGGTCCGGACTCCATAGGGCAGGGTGGTCGGTAACGCCGACCCGGGGTGACCCGCGGGACAGTGCCACAGAAAGCAGACCGCCTCGCGTCTCTCGGGACGCGGGGTAAGGGTGAAACGGTGGTGTAAGAGACCACCAGCGCCGCAGGTGACTGCGGCGGCTTGGTAAACCCCACCCGGAGCAAGGTCAAGAGGGCTCGTTTGGGTAACGGGCCTGCGCGAGCGATTGAGGGCGGCCCGCCCGATGCTTGCGGGTAGACCGCACGAGGCTGCCGGCAACGGCAGTCCTAGATGGATGACCGTCGGCCTGCGCAAGCGGGTGCACAGGATCCGGCCTACAGGCCGGCTCACCCCTTCATCCACCGTGATCGAGCAATAGCAGCAGGCGAGCGGCTTGGACGCGTTCAGCTCTGCCTCGCCCAGCTCTGCCAGCCTGTCGCGCGGCACGGCATTCCAGAGCCGCTCCAGCGCTATCGCCAGTGCATCCGCCTGCACGGCTGAAAGCGGCGAACCGCCCAGCGGAACCCCGGATAGCCGTGACATCTCGATCACCGGCGGGTCACCGGCCAGGTCGGCGCGGACCGGGTCCGCGGCAAGGCCAGGCGCGAACTCGGCCAGCAGCGTGAGGGCAGCCCACTCGCGAACAGGCTCGCGACGCTCCGAAGACCGGAACCGCTTGACCACCACACCGCGCTCCGCGTCCATGTGGATCTCGTGAGTCGCTGTCCGACCGCGGCGCCGGGCCACGTTCCGGTCCAGCGTCAAGGTTCGTCGTCGGTAACCGGCGGCGGCGCGAGCCGCGTCAGCGCCGCCTCGATACGGTCCAGCCGCTGGTGCAGGTCCGTCATGTCCTGGCTGGACTGCCGCCCGACGAAGTAGCTCGCGATGGTCGCGGACAGCACGCCGACCAGCCCGATGCCGGTGATCATCAGCACCACGGCGACGCCACGGCCTGCCGCGGTGACCGGATAGCGGTCACCGTAGCCCACCGTGGTGACGGTGACGATCGCCCACCAGAGCGCGTCACCGTAGCTGCGGATGTTCGCGCCGGCGGCGTGCTGCTCGAAGCCGAACTCCAGAGCGGCGCCGACCACGATGATCGCCAGCACGGACAGCAGGACGAAATGCAGCCCGCGATGGGTGAGCAGGCTCCTGGCCCGGTGCAGCAGTTCCGCCAGGGTCAGCCCTGCCCGGGCGAGCCGGAGCAGGCGGAGCACGCGCAGCGGCCGGAAGACCGGTATGGCGATGACCAGCAGATCGATGATGTGACCGCGGACGAAGCGCCAGCGTGACGGCGCCAGGTAGAGCTTGACCAGGTACTCGGCGACGAACGCGGCCCAGATGACGTAGTCGATGCTGTCCAGGGCCTCCGCGGCCGCCGGGGGGACGTGGGTGACGGCCGGCACCACCAGGATTGCCAGCCAGAGCAGCGCGAGGACCGTCATCGGAACCTCGACAAGGGCGGAGAAACGATCGTACGCGTCCTGCGATCGGCCGGTGAAGGTCATGCACCCAGTGTCGGCCCATGCTGGCATCGGCCTGTGGGCGGCATTCCGGCATGAGATTCTCGTCCTTATGACGCTCAGCTCTCAGCCATTGACCGAAGACAAGCAGGCCGCTCCGGCCGCGCACGCCGTCGATCTGCGCAAGACTTACGGGGCCGGGCAAGCCGCGGTGCATGCCTTGGCTGGCATCAACGTTGCCTTCGAACGCGGCCGGTTCACGGCCGTCATGGGCCCGTCGGGCTCAGGGAAGTCGACGCTGATGCATTGCATGGCCGGCCTGGACCGGCCGACGTCGGGGCAGACGTTCGTGGGAGGGAAGGACATCGGGACCCTCGATGACAGCGGGCTCACCCAGCTGCGGCGTGACCGGATCGGGTTCGTCTTCCAGTCCTTCAACCTCATACCGACGCTGACCGCGGCCGAGAACATCACCCTGCCCGCCGCCCTGGCGGGGAAGAAGGTAGACCGGGACTGGTTTGATCACCTGGTAGGGCAGCTGGGTATCGGCGACCGGCTGGCGCACCATCCCAAGGAGCTGTCGGGTGGCCAGCAGCAGCGGGTGGCGTGCGCCCGGGCGCTGATCAGCAAGCCAGACCTCATCTTCGCCGATGAGCCCACAGGCAACCTCGACTCCAATGCCTCCGCAGACCTGCTCGCGTTCCTGCGCCTATCGGTGACCGAGCTCGGCCAGTCGATCGTCATGGTGACGCACGACCCGCGAGGAGCCGCGTACGCGGACCGGGTCATCTTCCTGGCCGACGGGACCGTGGTAGATGAGCTGGAGCAGCCGACGGCCGATTCGGTCTTGGAGCGCATGCGGACGCTGGGGGCCTGAGGTGCGCAACATGACCATCAAGGGCATGCTGGCCCACAAGCTCCGGCTTGCGCTCACCGCGCTGGCGATAGTGCTCGGAGTCACATTCATCTCCGGGACGTTCGTCCTCACCGATACCCTGCAGAACACCTTCACGACCCTGTTCGGCAACATCTACCAGAACATCGACTTCCAGGTCCGCGGGGTCGCCCAGCTCGGCACCGGCGCGGGCGCGACGCGCAACGAGCTGCCCGAGTCGCTGCTGGCCACGGTCCGCGGTGTGCCCGGTGTCCAGGCCGCCGATGGCGAGGTCCAAGGCTACGCCCAGTTCGTGGGCCGCGACGGCAAGGCCATCAAGACAGGCGGCGGCGCGCCGACCCTCGGCGTGGCCTACGACCCGTACCGGCAGATGTCCCCGCTGCACCTGATCGCGGGTGGCCCCCCGGTGACCTCCGGTGACGTGGTGATGGACGCCGGGACGGCGCAGAAGTACGGCTTTACCGTGGGGCAGCGCGTCCGTATCTTGTCGGCGGGGCCCACCCGGACGTTCACCATCACCGGCATCGTCCAGTTCGGTACGGCGAACAACCTGGCGGGGGCGACCCTGGCCGCGTTCACGCTGCCGACCGCGCAGGCCATTGTCCAGGAGACGGGCAAGCTCGACGACATCAACGTGGTAACAACGCCGGGCACAAGCAAAACCGCGGTACAGCGGGCCATCGCCGGGGCACTGCCACAGGGGGTCGAGGTGGTCACCGGGCAGACCGTGGTGAACGAGAGCACGAGCTCTATCGACCAGGCCCTTTCCTTCTTCTCCACGGCCCTGCTGGTCTTCGCGTTCATCTCCTTGTTCGTCGGCGCGTTCACCATCTACAACACGTTCTCCATCATCGTCGGGCAGCGGACGCGTGAACTTGCCCTGCTGCGGATCGTCGGCGCCAGCCGCCGCCAGGTGTTCGGATCGGTGCTCGCCGAGGCAGCCCTTACCGGGCTCGTCTCCTCGGTGATCGGCCTGGGCCTCGGCGTGCTGGCCGCGCTCGGGCTCCAGGCGCTGCTGAGCGGGTTCGGCGTCACGCTGCCCCCGGGATCGCTGGTGTTCGAGCCGCGGACCGTACTGGTAGGGCTTGTCGTCGGCGTCGGCGTGACCGTGGTGTCCGCGATCGGCCCGGCCCGCGGGGCCGTGCGCATCCCGCCGGTCGCCGCCCTTGACGACCGCCGGTCCGTGGCCGGCGGCTCCCTTCGGCGCCGGCTCATCTGGGGCACGGCCCTGGCCCTGGCGGGCGCGGTCCTGCTGGGCATCGGGCTGGCCAAGCCGGCCATTCAGCTCGTGGGCGCGGGCGCGGCAGGCCTGTTTATCGGGGTTGCCACGCTTTCCCCTGCGCTCGCGCGCCCGCTGTCGAGCGTGATCGGACGTCCACTGGCCCGGATGTTCGGCATGGCCGGCAAGCTCGGGCGAGAGAACTCCATGCGGAGCCCGCGGCGCACCGCCCAGACCGCCGCGGCGCTCATGGTCGGCCTGGCTCTGGTCTCCGCCATGGCCGTGTTCGGCGCATCCCTATCGAAGTCGGCCACCAGCAGCGCGGACCAGGCGATTAGCGCCGACATCCTGGTAACTCCCACCGGATCGGGAGAACTCAGCAACTCGGTGCCGCATACCGTGCCGTCCGTGCCCGGCGTCACCGCGACCACCGCCTTCTATGGCGGGCGGTTCGAGTTCCAGAATTCACTGGCCAGCCTCACCGCGGTGTCCACCGATCACCTGGCCGACACGCTGATCCTGCGGATGACCGCGGGCACCCCGGCCGCGCTGGCTCAGGGGGAACTGCTTGTCGACACCACGACGGCCACATCGAAGCACCTATCGGTCGGCAGCATGGTCCCGGTGCGGTTCGCCCTCACCGGCCCGGCCGTGCTGCGCATCGGCGGGATATACCAGGCCAATGCCCTCATCGGCAGCTACCTGGCTGGCGCCGGGTTCTTCCTGGCCCACTTCCCGCAGCAGCCGCCGGCCGGGCTGCTGCTGCGCACCGACGGCAGCAAGGCGGTGAACAGTGCCGTCACTAGTGCGCTCGCCTCCTATCCGAATCTGCAGATCCAGACCAGGGCGCAGTTCGAGCAGTCCCAGGTGTCCAGCGTCAACCAGCTGCTCGGGCTGGTCTACGCCCTGCTCGGCCTGGCGGTGATCATCGCGCTGATCGGCATCGTGAACACGCTCATGCTGTCGGTGTTCGAGCGAACCAGGGAGATCGGCCTGCTGCGGGCGGTCGGCATGCGGCGGCGCCAGGTCCGGGCGATGGTCAGGTCTGAGGCCGTGATCATGGCCATCTTCGGCGCCATCATCGGGATCATCATCGGCACCGGTATGGGTCTCGCGCTAGTGTCCTCGCTCCGACAGCAGGGCATCACGGACACCGCCGTGCCGGTGTCCAGCCTGCTGATTTTCCTTCTGCTCTCCGCCCTGCTCGGCCTGGTGGCCGCCAGCTGGCCGGCCCGGCGGGCCGCCAAGCTCGACGTGCTCGCCGCCATCGCAGCCGAGTAGCGCCGCGGCGGCGTGCACCGGAACTGGCGCGAATTGACACGCTCTAGTGGGCTCAACTGCGCAATTGGCATGCTGGGGCGGCGGGAGGCGCGGGGGGCGCGGGAGGCGCGGGAGGCGCGGCGGGGCGGGTCGGTGCGCTCGCACCGACAATGTTGGCGGTCTTGACAAATAAAGTCGTCGGTGGGCATTGTGGGGCTATGCGGGACATCGCGGTGATCGAGGACCCGGCGGCCGCTGAGGTCTCACTTGACCCGGTGCGGGCTCGGTTGCTCGCCGAGCTGGCCGAGCCGGCGTCGGCGACCATGCTTGCCGCCCGGGTGCGGCTGCCGCGGCAGAAGGTGAACTACCACCTGCGGGCGCTCGAACGGCATCGGCTGGTCGAGCTGGTCGAGGAACGCCGGAAGGGCAACTGCACCGAGCGGGTACTGCGGGCCTCCGCGCGCTCCTACGTGATCTCGCCAGCCGCACTCGGCTCGGTCCAGCCCGATCCCGGCCGGGCTCCGGACCGGCTATCCGCCCAGTGGCTGCTCGCGCTCGCCGCCCGGCTGGTGCGGGACGTGGGCGGGCTGCTGGCCCGGGATGGCCATGGCCGGGACCAGGCCGGCGAGCGGAGCCGGATCGCGACGTTCGCGCTGGACAGCGAGGTGCGGTTCGCCTCGGCGCGCGACCGGGCCGAGTTCACCGCGAAGCTGGCGAGCGCCTTTGCCGCCCTGGTCGCCCAGTACCACGACGAGAGTGCCGAGGGCGGCCGGCCGCACCGCGTGCTGATCGCCCTTCATCCCAGCCTGCCGAATCCGGCCGACGCGAACCAGGAGAGCTGACATGACCAAGGAGTTCCGGATCGAGAAGGAGATCGAGCTCGCCGCCACGCCCGAGCAGGTGTGGGCCGCCATCACCACCGCGGCCGGCACCGAGACCTGGCTGTGGCCCACGCCGGGCGATCTGCGGCCCGAGGTTCCGCTGGTCGCGACCTGGGAGCAGCCGGAGCATCTCCTCGTCAAGGTGCCGGACGCCGAAAACGGTTCGGTGCAGGGGTTCGAGTATGTCATCGAAGGCAGGGACGGCGGGACGACCGTGCTCCGCTTCGTGCATAGCGGCGTGATGGCCGACAGCTGGGAGGGCGAGGACCCGGAGCTGACCGGCGACGGCTGGGACATGTACCTCGACACGCTGGCTCAGTACTTCCTGCACTTCGCGGGGAGCGCGGCTACCTACGTCGCCGCCGAGGCGCCGCGATCCTCGGTCTCCGCCGACGCCTGGCCGGCCTTGCTCAGGGCGCTCGGGGTGGACGGCGCTCCGGCCGTGGGGGACGGGCTGAAGCTCGACCTGCCCGGTGCCGCACCGATCGAGGGCGTCATCGACTATGCGCGATCGACGTTCCTCGGTATCCGGACCGCCGACGCGCTGTACCGGTTCAACGGCCGGACGCCGAGCGGGCTGCCGATCGCGGTCGGTGCGTACATCTACGGTCGCCGTGTCGACCGGGAGGCGCTGGCCGCGGCCTGGATGGCCTGGCTGGCCAGCGTCTTCGAGGCCTGAGGTCAGGCGCTCATCGGCTCCCCCTGACGGTACATCTGCGGGGGCTTGATGCCGGCCGCCTGGCCGCCGTCGATCGGGATCACCGCCCCGGTGATGAACGAGGACTGTGCGGAGCACAGCCACACCACGGTGTTCGCCACCTCGGCGGTGGTGCCGATGCGCCGCATCGGGGTGGCCATGGCCGCGCCGCGCTGGGCCTGCTCGCCCGCGGCGGCCAGGTGGTGGGTGAGGATCGTGCCCGGCGCGACCACGTTGACCCGGATGCCCTGGTCGGCGTAGTCGAGCGCGGCGACCTTGGTCAGGCCGATGATGCCGGCCTTGCCCGCGACGTATGCGGCCAGGTTCGCGACGCCGTTCAGGCCGGCCAGCGAGGCCATGTTCACGATGGCGCCGCCCCCGCTGCGCGCCATCGCGGGGATCTGATACTTCATGCCGAGGAACGTGCCCCTGACGTTCGTGGCGATGCCCCGGTCGAACTCGTCCGGGTCGATGTCCGCAAGCGGAGCGGGCTTCGGGCCGTCGGTGGCGTTGTTGAATGCCGCGTCGAGCCGGCCGAACGTGCTGAGCGCCTGGCCGACGACGTTGCGCATCGACTCGCTGTCGCTGACGTCGGTCCGGACGGCGAGTGCCCGCCCGCCATTGGCCGTGATGCGGTCGGCCACGTCGTTCAGCGCGCTGAGGTCCCGTGCGGCGAGCACGACGGCCGCGCCCGCCGCGGCGAACGCCTCGGCCGTGGCCGCGCCGATGCCCTTGCTGGCGCCGGCTATCAGTGCCACTTTGGCCTGCATAGGCAGGTCGTTCATGCTAATCATCCCTTCAAAGCTTTGATGTCTAACTGTAAGATATCAAAGCTTTGAGCGGGTACGCAACGGCGGCTACAGGGTGCCGAGCAGCGAGATCAGCTCGATGACCTGGTATGCGGTGCGGAAGTCCGGGGCCGCGTACCGCAGCGTGCGGCCGTCGGCGAGCTCCATCCCCGGCACCAGCAGCGCGTGTTCGGTCATCCGGGTGACGTGTACCTGCACCTCGAGCACGACCGGGCCGTCGAACCGCAGCGGGGTGATCGCGTCCCGGTCGGCCAGAGCCTTCGGCATTTCCTGCTCGATCCGGTCGCATGCCTCGTCGGGATGGAGCAGCGCGGCCGCGCGAGCGCCCAGCGCTCGCTTGACGACGACCGTGTGAATGCCGGGAGCGACGTCGGCGGCCTCCGCGGCGACGGTGTCGTCGCCGGCGGCGAGCACCACCGGGACGCGGGCGTGAGCCGCGAGCGCGGTGTTCAGTCCGATCTCGCCGAGCGAGCGGCCGTTGCAGCGCACGTCGGCGATCACCATGCCGGAAATAGTGTGCGCCATAATCGAGCGCGCCGTCCCGGCCTTGCCGTGGTACCCGATGAACACGGCGGCGTCGATGTCCTCGGCCAGCCCGGCCATCATGCCGTCCGGCTTGGGGCTGCCGCGGAGCAGTTCGGCGCGCCGGTCAAGCTTCTCCGGCAGCAGGTTGCGGAACTTCGCGTGGGCCTCGGTCACCAGCACCTGGACGCCCGGGTCGAAGGCGTAGGCACCGCGCACCGCGGCGTTGGCCTCCGCCGTGATCAGCGCGCGATTGCGCTCGTACTCACGCTCCCCGGGGTGGATGTCTTCACCGTCGACGACGCCGGCGATGCCCTCCATGTCCACGGACACGAGCACGCGCATTGTGCTGTTCTCCTCACTACCGGGATGAGTGGTCCGCGAGCCCGGCCCACGGGAACGTGCCTTCCTCGGTCCCGCCGGCGTTGGCGGCGAGCCGTCCGAGCAGCGCGTCGAGCATGTCCAGATCCGTATCCTCGAATCCCTGCCGGAGCCTTGCGTCGAACGTGATCGCGGCCTGCTGGAGCCGGGCGAAGAGCTCATCACCGGCTTCGGTCAGCTCGACCACGTGAATCCTGCGGTTGTCCGCGTCCCGCCGGCGGGTGATCAGCCCGCGGGTATCCATCGCGTTGAGGTGATGGGTGAGCGTGGCTTCCCGGACACCGACCGCCTCCGCCAGTTCGCGCTGGTTCTCCGGTCTGCGTATCTTCAGGTTGAGCAGGATCAGCCAGACCGGCAACGATCCGCCCGCCTGTTCCAGGGCACTGTCGAACTCCCGGCCGACAACGCGGGCGACCTGGCTGAGGCGCAGGCCAATCGGGGTGCGGAACGGCTGCATGACACGCAGCGTATCAGGTAGACGTCGAAGTCTAAAAGTTAGATCTCGAAGCATATGGGCTCGTGGTCTTCGCCATTCGCCTGGGCGCGCGGTCGTCTCGCGTTAATCTGGGCAAATGGGGAGAGGGCGACACTCCCCGGTGCGCGGGAATCCGGCACGCGGGATGACCAGGCTGCCGGTTCTCGGGCTGGGCCTGCTGGTCGCCATCGGCGTCCTCGTGGTCGTGGTGGAATCGCGGTCCGGTGGCGGGCCGGCGGGCACCGCCGCGGCGACACGGTCCACCGCGGCCGGCCATGCGGCCGCGACCTCGCCCGGGCCGCCGGCTCCGCGTGCGGGGGTGACGAGCGCGGCGGTGGCGGCCTCGGACGGTGCCGCTAGTCCCGGCGGCTCGGCAATCCCCGGTGGTGCCGCGTCCAAGGCTCGCGGTAACCCGCTGGGGCCCTCGGCGGCGGCGTACCTCGGGACGCGATCCGGTGTCGTGGTTGCCGCCGTCTACGACCTGGGTACCCAGCAGAGCTGGACGATCGGGAGCGCCGGGCAGGCACAGGACGAGGCGAGCGTCGTGAAGGTGGACGTTCTCGAGGCGCTCCTCGCGCAGCGGCCCGGCGGCCTGCCGGCCACGGACCAGGCGCTCGCGCAGCGGATGATCGAGGACAGCGACAACGACGCCGCCACCACGCTGTGGGATACCGTCGGCGGCGCGAGCGGGATCCGCGCGTTCAACGCGCACGTCGGCCTGAACGCGACGGCGCCGTCGGCGTGCGTGCAGTGCCCGGGGTTCCCGTGGCCAGGCTGGGGTCTGACGACCACCACCCCGCTGGACCAGATCGCGCTGCTGCGGCAGCTGGTATCGCCGTCGGGCTCGGTGCTCACCGCGCCGGAGCGGGACTACGCGCTGCGGCTGATGGAGAACGTGACCGCGCACCAGCGGTGGGGCGTGTCCGGCGGCGTGCCGGCGCAGGCCACTGTGGCGCTGAAGAACGGCTGGCTGCCGCTGAACGCCGCGCAGACCGACTGGCAGGTCAACAGCGTGGGCTGGGTCTCCGGCCTCGGCCGCGACTACCTGATCGCGGTGCTGAGCACGCAGAATCCGAGTGAGGCGTACGGCATCGAGACGATCAGCGAGCTGTCCGCGCTGGTCTGGCAGCACATGGCCTAGATCTGGTCCCACTGGTAGGCGCGCAGACCGTACTGACTGGCGATGGGAGTCCACTCGCTGACGAACGCCTTCTTGTCCGTGGTCGCCTGGTTGTCCGGCGCGGTTGCGGCCTGGAAGTTGGCGTCGGAGCTGTCGTTGGGCGTGCACCCGTTGGTGTTCTCGTCGTTGGCCCAGGCGGCGAAGTCCTCGTCCGCCTGCCGCGACGACTGCCAGGCGCCGGTCAGGTCCTGGACGAGCTGGGCGGGCAGCGCGGAACTGCCCGGTAGCTGGGCGAGCTTGCCGAGCAGCCGCTGCCGCGAGCTGGCCGCCTGCTGGAATGCCGACGCATCCGCGGCGAGGTTCGGCCCGCAGTTGTTCACGTCGCTCACCGCGCTGGAGATTGCGCTGCGGTCGGTCGCGCTCTGGGAGAGCAGTGTGGCCAGATCCTGGGCGGCCGTCTGTTCGGACGGTGCCTGTGCGGTTCCTGATGGCTGACCTGTCCCGGCCGCATTGCTCTGCTGCTGCGTGGGCGACTGCGGTGCTGACGACTCCTGCGCTGCCGATTCCTGTGGTGTCGATGGCGAAGTCGTGTTGCTGCTGAGTTTGACGTGGCCGGTGGGGGAGGAGCTTATGACAACGATCGTCACGACGGCCGCGCAGATCGCCACGATCAGGATCGCGCCGGTCACTATCGCCCACAGCGGCGGCCCGCCGTCGCCCCGCCGCGGCCCGCGTGGCGGCCGGGGCGGCTGTGGAGGCCTGGGTCTGGGTGGCCTGACCGGCTGTTCCTGGCGTTGCGGCGGCACGGGTGGTGGTTCCTGCTGGAACTGCCGCGCCTGGAACGGCGCCTGGAACGGCGCCGGTGCGGCCGGGGCCGGTGCGGCCGGGGCCGGGGGAGGGCTGAGCCGGGTGCCGCATGTGGTGCAGAACAACGTGCCGGGCTGAGATGGCTGGCCGCATCTGGTGCAGTAGGTCATGGCTCCCCCTCGGACCTACGACGAGTATGCGCCCGGCATGACTGAGAATAAAGACACATTTCCGTACGGTCACCCCCGTCGATGACCCGGCGCGCCTAGGCTCCGGCTATGCCCGCTGAACTCGATGAACTGCTGGCGATCATGCCGTTCGCCGCGCATCTCGGCATGATCCTGGACGAGGCGAGCGCGGACCGGGTGATCGCCCGGCTTCCTTGGGCGCCGCACCTGTGCACGTCGTCCGGTGTGATGCACGGCGGCGCGCTGATGTCGCTGGCCGATACCGCGGGCGCGCTCGTCGCGTTCCTTGGGCTTCCCGAGGGCGCCACCACCGCGACGATCACATCGGCCACGCAACTGCTCCGGCCGGTCAGCGACGGCGACGTGCGCGCGGTCGCCGTGCCGCTGCACCGCGGGCGCACCGTGGTGACCGCGCAGACCAGCCTGTACGACTCAGCGGAACGGCTGGTAGCGCAGACCACGCAGACCCAGGCTGTGCGTCAGCGCGCTTAGGCGGCGCGGAGCTGGTCCGGGTCGATGCCCACCCCCGCCGCGGTTTGTGCTTGGAGTGCATTATGCGACTGCTGGGGATAGGAGCGCACGCCAGTCCCGTCGATAACGTGGACGATTACCTCTTTGTGGAGGATCGACCCTCGTCAACAGGGGTCCCGCTACCACGAAGGGGCGATCTGCCACGTTATTCAGGCCCATCGCCGCCTGCTGACCGGCCAGCGACCTGGAGATGCCGGCCGGTCGCCGACGTGCTTGAGCGCAGCTCCTCCATCTGGCCGACGATCTCCGCCCAGGCTCCAGCCAGGCTGAATCCCGCGGGCGCCTCGGCCGCCGGCGACCCGGACGGCTCGGCCGACACGATCCGGTCGACGCGGAATGTCCGCTGCGCGCGTTCGGTGCCGGCGATCAGGTACCAGACGTCGTCCTTGGCGACCACGCCCCACGGGTCGACCAGCCGAGTGTCCGGTACCACGAAGCCATCGAGCATGCGCTGTGCTTCGGCTGGATCGACAGCCTGGCCCGCAAGCATGACGCGGACAGCTGCGTGCTGCGCTTCACCCCGCGCCGGCCACGCAGCGCGTGGAGCCGGGTGAACAGGCGGCGGGCCGAACGGATGACTGAGCTGGGCCTGATGACCGAACATGGCCAGGCGATGATTGACCTCGCGAAGGCCCCCGGCAGCTGGCCAGCCTGAATTTCAGCGGAACGACATGAGTGCTTCGCGCCGCCGAAGCTAATCCCGTCCGGGTGTTTCCGGCCGCGGCTGGCAGCGCGGGCACCAGTACGTGACGCGGTCCTGCTGACCCTCTGCGCGGACCGGCGTGCCACAGCGGCGGCAGGGCCGGCCCCGGCGGCCGTACACCCAGGTTTCCTCTCCGCGCCGTGGGTTGCCGGTGGTGATCCGGCCGATACGGTCTTTGTTCGCGTCGAGCAGCTCGCGGGCGAGTTCGGTCACCGCGTCCAGGCCGGCCACGTCCCCGGCAGGCGCCCACGGGCTGATCCCGCGCAGGAACAGGATTTCCGACTTGTAGACGTTGCCGATGCCGGCCAGGTTCCGCTGGTCCATCAGCGCCTCGCCGATGGGCCGGTCCGGCTGGGCGCGCAGCCGGCGCACCGCCTCGTCGCGGTCCCAGTCGGGGCCGAGCAGGTCGGGACCGAGATGGCCGATGACCCGCTGTTCGTCGCGGGTGCGGACCAGCTCGACGACGCCGAGCTGGTACCCGGTCGCCTGCCACGCGTCGTTGGCGAGGATGAGCCGGATCCGGTGGCTGTCCCGGACCGGCTCCGCCGCGGCGGTGACCCGCCAGGAGCCGTCCATCCGCAGATGCGTATGCACGGTGAACCCGTTGTCGGTGCGGATCAGCAGGTGCTTGCCGCGGGCGATCGCCTCGGTCACCGTGTCGCCGGCCAGGTTAGCGGTAGCCAGGCGCGGGACGCGGAAGTCGCTGCGGGTAAGCGTCCGGCCGGCCAGCGCCTGGTGCAACCTGCGCGCGGTGTACCAGACCACGTCGCCTTCGGGCATTGGTTAGCCGCGGCGGTGGGTGCCCCGCGAATCGTACGGTGCCAGCGGGGCCGGCTGTGCCGGCGGGCCGGGGTAGCCAGGCTGGTACGCCGGCCGGTCCGCCGGTGCCGGATAGGCGGGCCGCTCCGCGGTCCCGTATCCGGGGCGGTCCGCGCCGTAGCCGAGCCGGTCACCGCGAGCCGGGTCGGCGGGACGACCGCCCTTGACCGCTGGAATGCCGTAGTCGCGATCGTTGCCGCGGCCGGCGGGCCGGCCCGGCCCGCTCCGGTCGTACCCGTAGCTCTCCCCGTACGGCGGCGTGTGCGCACCAGGCTGAGCCTGCGCCGGCTGGGTGTACGGGTGGGTATAGCCGCCGGGAGGGGCATACCCCTCGCGGTTCTGCTGGTACGGATCCGGAGCCCAGCCGGTGCCGTTCCCCGGCGCGCCGTGGCGCGCCGGGGCGGGCGGCAGCTCATATCCGTACGGGGGAGTGCTGGCCTGGTAACCGGACGGTCCGCTGTTTGCGTCGACGACGCTGAACGTCTGGGTTTCCTGCGAGATCGCCGCATCGTACTGGTCGCGGGTCAGCTCGCGGGCCCGTCGCGACGCATGGTAGGACCGGCCGTCGACGCCGCCGGCTGAGCGCAGCGAGTATGCCGAACTGGTCAGCGGGTCCTCGTCGGCACTGTGCCGACCGTGGCCCTGGGCTGGCCGGGCGTGCTGGGCGGCTGGCAGCGGCTGCGGCCCGGTGACGGGACGGTTCAGCTGGCCCGGCGGGATCGAGTGGGCTGGCGGCGCGGGTGGGTGGATGCGCACCGGCACCGGCTGGCTCGACGCCGCGGAGAGGATCGGCTGCGGCCCGGTGGCCTGGCGGACCGGCTGGGGGCCCGTGGTCTGCCCGGGCGCGCCGCCGGTGATCTTGAACGCCTGTGTGGCGCCCTGGGCCGTCTGGCCGGGGGATGCGGGAAACGCCTGGGTGGTGGCGCTGAAGGGCGAAGGCTCGGCGCGATCGGCGGAGCGCCGGTCTCCGTGACGCGGGCCAGCCGCCGGGCTGGGCAGCGGGGCGCCTTCTGGCTGGGCGGTCCGCGCGGTGGTGGCTAGTGGCTTGTCCGAGGCAAGGTCGTCCCAGAACTGCTCGTCGGACACGCCACCGAACGCCTCCTCCGGCCACATCTCCGCGTCCATGTCGCTCCTGCGGCGCCAGCCAACGCGATCGCCTAGCCCGGTTCGAGCGCGTGACTTTGCCACAACGTCCCCTTGTCGTTCGGTCGTGAGGCCATCCGGCGGAGGGGGCGACACACCCTCCGCGGCTGGCTGCCTGACAGTGCCCGCGGCCGGCGACGGTCCGGCCGCAACCCGCCTGCCGGGAGGAGGGACGGCGCGCCGTCCGGGCGCTTCGAGTTCGATAGCCTCTTCGTCCTCATGCGAACCGCCGGATCGCAGGCTCCAGTAGGCGACGGCGATAATCACACCGACGGCTGCGGCCACGAGTCCCGCGAGCGGAAGCATCTCTCCATCCGGACATCACTGGCCTCATGGTGGCGCTAGCTAGGCACACGCGGCCGATGACGCGAGCCTCCCCCCGATGTCGCGAGCGCCGTGATACCCGCTTGACCTGATTGTTGCCTACCATTGCGTATCGTGTCCCACGAATGCCAAACTTCGCTCCACGGATAATTCCGAAATAAATAACCTGATTAGGGGTATCCAGTAACAACCTTTCGTCCACGGCCGATAGTGGCCGCGGCGATGTCCCGCCAGGCGGTCCCGAGCGAAGTGCCGTTCGGCAGGCTCAGCGCGGTATCCAGGGCGTAGACGGTGATCCGGTACATGTGCGGCGAGCCTTGCGGGCACGGCGGGTCGTAGCTGGCGGTCCCGGCGCTGTTCAGCGCCTCGGTGGCACCGGGTGGCAGCGAGCCCTCCTGGAGGTCGGTGGAGGTATCGCTGATGCCGACCACCATCCAGTAGATGAACGGGGTGATCGGGGCTGACGAGTCGTCGATGACCAGTGCGTAGCTCTTGGTCCCGCTGGGCGCGCCGGACCAGGTGATCGGCGGGCTGATCCGCTTGCCGTGGCAGGTGTAGGTATCCGGCAGCACGTTCTGAGTGAACGCGGCGCTGCCGACGGTCATCGGTGCCGGAGCTACCATCGAACCAGGATTGAGGAACCCGCAGCCCGCGAGCGCCGTGCTGGCAAGCAGCGAGCTAGCGAGCACGAGGCCAGCGTCCCTGATCCGCCGTCCTGCTGAGTACACCATCGCTTGCCGATCATAGGGCCCGGCAGGAAGGCTGTGGTGGAACGGCGCGTTGATGTGGTGACGGGGAAAGCATGGACGAACGCGGAGAGACGACGTTGCGGATCGCGCTGCTCGGGCCATTGCAGGTCAGGGACCTGGGCGGGACGCTGGTGCCGATCGGCGGCCGGCAGTTGCGCGTTCTGCTCACTATGCTCGCACTCCAGCCCGGGCGTGTCGTGTCCGCCGGGACGCTGGCCGGCGGGATCTGGCCAGACGAGCAGCCCGCGGATCCTGGCAATGCCCTGCAGACGCTGGTGTCGCGGCTGCGGGCCGCGCTGCGCCCGGCCGGTTACGCCGGGCTCGTCGAGTCCCACCCGGCCGGTTACCTGCTGGCCGTTCGGCCGGATTCGGTAGATGTCACAGCCTTCCGGAATATCGCCGAGGCCGGCCGGCGAGCGCTCGCTGACGGCGATTCCCCTACCGCCGCCCGGCTGCTTCGCGAGGCGCTGGCGCTGTGGCGCGGTCGCCCGCTCGCCGACGCCGAGGGGTTCGAGTTCGCCGACACCGCGGCGATAGGCCTGATCGAACTGCGTGCCGAAGCCACGCGAGACCGGATCGAGGCCGACCTGGCGCTGGGTGAGGGCGCGAGCCTCACCGCGGAACTGAAGGCGATGGTGTGCGCGGACCCGCTGGCCGAGCGGCCGCGGGCACTGCTGATGCGGGCGCTGTACGCGGCGGGCCGTCAGGCCGAGGCGCTCGCGGTCTACGGCGAGGCCAGGCAGCTGCTGGCCGGCGAGCTCGGTGTCGACCCGTCGCCGGCCTTGGAACAGGTGTACCTGCGCATCCTGCGCGGCGAGGAGGCGGCTCCCAGTCCGGCTCCGGCCAGTCCGCGGCCGGCCGCGTCGGCAGCGCCGGTACCGGCGCCGCTGACCACCTTCATCGGGCGCGACGACGAAGTGTCCCGCATGGTAAAGCTGCTGCGTGACGCGACACGGCTGGTCACGCTCACCGGCGCCGGGGGAGTCGGGAAGACGCGCTTGGCTATCGAGGTCGCGGGCCGCCTGGAGACGCAGGCCCACTTCGTGGCGCTCGCAGCGGTCACCGATCCCGACGACGTGCCGTACACGGTGCTCGACGCGCTCGGCATCCGCGGACCGGTCATCGGCCGGCGGTCGGGGGAGTCCGGCCCGGCCGCGGATCAGGTCTGCGCCGCCCTGGCGGACCGGGATGGCCTGCTGATCCTGGACAACTGCGAGCATGTCATCGAGGCGGCGGCGGTGCTCGCCGGGCAGATCCTGGGCGCCTGCCCGCGCGTGACGATCGTCGCCACGAGCCGGGAGCCGCTGCGTATCGACGGCGAGACCCTGTTTCCGGTCACGCCGCTGCCAGTGCCGCCGCCCGCCGACCTTACCCCCGAGAGCTACCCCGCGGTGCGGCTGCTGAACGACAGGGCGATGGCCGTGCAGCCCGGCTTCCAGCTAGACGACGACGGGGCCCAGGCGGCGGCTCGTATCTGCCGGCAGCTCGACGGCATGCCGCTGGCGATCGAACTCGCCGCACCGTGGCTGCGCGTGCTGTCGGCCGCCCAGCTCGCCGAACGCCTGGACGACAGGTTCGCTCTGCTGACGGGCGGCAGCCGCACCGCGATGCCGCGGCATCAGACGCTGCGCGCCGTCGTGGACTGGAGCTGGGAACTGCTGTCGGAACCTGAGCGGATCCTCGCCCGGCGGATCAGCGTGTTCCCCGGCGGCGCCACGCTGGCCGCGGCGGAGCGAGTCTGCTCCGGCGACGACCTGCCGGCCGGGCGCGTGCTCGCTACCCTGTCCGGCCTGGTCGGCAAGTCGATCCTGGGTGTCACCGACGGGCCGGACGGCACCGGCCCACGTTACCGGATGCTGGATACGGTGCGCGCGTACTGCCTGGAGCAGCTGTCGCAGGCCGGTGAGGCCCGCCGGGTCCGCGACGGGTTCAGCGCCTACTACCT
Organism: Streptosporangiaceae bacterium; assembly: GCA_035651595.1. Lineage (GTDB taxonomy): Bacteria > Actinomycetota > Actinomycetes > Streptosporangiales > Streptosporangiaceae > JAFARZ01. The sequence goes on from DASRFJ010000269.1 coordinate 28,024, forward strand.
GGATCTCGCGGAGACGGCGGACCCGCTGCTGCGCCGTGCGGGGCAGCGCGGCTGGCTCCGGCGGCTCGGCGCGGAACAGGACAACAGCTACGCCGCCATGCGCTGGCTGATCGCGAGCCGGGACACCGAGGCGGCACTGCGTTTCATCCGCGCGCTGGGCTGGTACTGGCTGGTCCACGGGCAGGCGGGCGAGCCGATGACGCTGGCCGGGGAGGTACTCGCCCTCGGCCCCGGCCCGGACACCCTGCCGATGGCGGAGGCCCGGATCATCTGCGTACTGACGGCGTCCGGGCCGGACTGGGACTTCACGCGGGTGCGCCCGCAGCTGGCGGCGGCGAAGGAGGCACTCGAGCGCTGGGCGGCGGATCGGCCCTCCTTCCACCCGATCGCGGCACTGGCCGAGCCCGTGCTGGCGCTGCTCGACAACGACACCGACCGCGCGCTGTCGCTGCTCGACTCGTTCGCGCAGGCGAAGGATCCATGGCTTTACGCGGCGGCGAACATGATCCGTACCGGGTTCGCCTGGACGCTCGGCACCGGGACCGAGGCCGCGGAGGAGAACCTGCGCGTCGCGCTGGCGGGGTTCCGGGAACTCGGCGAGGCCTGGGGAACCGCGGGTGCGCTGCTCCAGCTAGCTCAGCTCGCCGATATGCGGGGTGACCACGCGGCCGCGATCGCCGACCTGGAGGAGGCGGCGGCCATCGGCCGTGAGCTCGGCGCGTGGGGGGACCTGCCGCAGATCGACGGGCTGCTGGCGCGCGTCCGCATCAAGATGGGGGACCTGGTAGGCGCGCGCGCCGACCTGGACCGGGCATCCCGCGCCGACGCCAGCATGGCCGCGGTCCGCAGCGACTCGACGGCGTGGCTCGGCCGGGTCCGCGCCGAGCTTTACTGGCGGGAGGGGGACCGGGAGCGGGCCATCGGGCAATGTGAGGACGTGCTGGCGCTGATCGCCGCCAAGAAGGTGGCCTGGTATGACACGGTGCGGGCGCTGATCATGGCCCGGCTCGCGGTCATCGTCCTCGAGGGGGGTGATCGGGCACGCGCCCGGTTCCTGCTCGCGGGTGCGCTGCGGTCATCGGTTGCCTGGGTGGACCACACCGCGATCGGTGAGGTGCTCGACGCGGTGGCGGTGTACCTGCTCGACGACCCGGTGCGCGCGGCGACCACGCTCGGCGTGGCGCACGCGGTCCGCGGCGAGTTCGACGCGGGCGGACTCGACGGGCCACGGACCCGGCAGGCGGCCCGGGAGGCACTCGGCCCCCCGGACTTCGACGCCGCCTACCAGCGTGGCCGGGATCTCGGCTCCACCGCCGGCCTGCTGCTGGTCTCCGAGCTGATCGACGCTGGCCTCACCGAGGATCAGGTCCGCCGGCGGTAGACCCGTACCGCCAGCGGCGCGAACACGAGCGTGATGCCGACCGCCCAGGCCAGCGCCTTCCACGCCGGGCTGGCCACCGGCCCGCCGACCAGCAGCCCGCGCGCCGTGTCGGTCACCGAGGTCATCGGGTTGACCTTGACGAAGGCTTGCAGCCAGCCCGGCATCGTCTTCGTGGACACGAGCTGGTCGCTGCCGAACACCAGCGGGAACATGACCATGGCGCTGAACGCCTGGACACCCTGCGCGGTCTTCATGAGCAGGCCGAGGAGGGCGGATATCCAGCACATGGCCACGGCGAAGCCGAGCACGATCAGGCATCCGGCGGCCGCCGCCGCCGGGTTGGACTCGACCCGGAACCCGAGAATCATGCCGAAGCCGAGGGTGACCGCGACCATGATCACGTAGCGCACCATGTCCCCGAGCACGGCGCCGGCCAACGGTGCCCACCGCGCGACCGGCAGGCTGCGGAACCGGTCGAACACGCCGGTGGAGATGTCGTTGTTCAGCATCAGGCCGGTGCCCACCGTACCGAACACGACGGTCATCACCAGGATGCCGGGCAGTTCGTACTGGAGGTACTGATGTGTGTTGCCGGACAGCGCGCCGCCGAACACGTAGGTGAACAGCAGCAGGAACATGATCGGCTGCATGCTGAGACCGAGGACGTCCTCCATGTTGGTCCTGATCTTCAGTACGCTCCGCCAGGTCAGCGTGAACGTGTTGCGCAGGCCGTCGGCCGGGCTGACCCGGCGGACGGGCACGGAGATCGCGGTCATGAAGCACTCCCTACCGGGTCGGAACGGGCGGCCTGGTCTTCCGCGCGATGCCCGGTGAGCGCGAAGAACACCTCGTCCAGGCTCGCTTTGCGGAGGGTGAATTCGGCGAGCTCGATGCCCCTGTCGTCGAGTTCGCGCACGATGCGCGGCAGCATGGCGGCGTCGCTGACCGGGACGCTCGCCATGTCGCCGTCGTCGTTGACGGCCGCCTCTGCACCCAGCAGGCCGGTCAGCAACGCGCGCACGTCGCCGATCCGGGCGATGTCGGCCGGCGACACCTCGAGGACCTGGCCGCCGGTCTTGGCCTTGAGTTCATCCGGCGTGCCGGTGGCGATCACGCTGCCGTGGTCGATCACCACGATGTCGTGCGCGAGCTGGTCGGCCTCGTCCAGGTACTGCGTGGTCAGCAGCACGGTGACGCCGTCGGCGACCATTCCGCGCACCATCTGCCAGACATCGGTCCGGCTCCGCGGGTCGAGCCCGGTCGTCGGCTCGTCGAGGTAGAGCACCCGGGGCTGGCCCACCATGCTGGCGGCGAGATCGAGCCGGCGCCGCATCCCGCCCGAGTAGGTCTTCGCCGGGCGCCCCGCCGCGTCGGTCAGGCCGAACCGGGCGAGCAGCTCCGCGGCGCGCGCCTTCGCGTCGGCACGGCCGAGGCCGAGCAGGCGGCCGATCATGACGAGGTTGTTCGTGCCGGACAGGCCCTCGTCCACCGATGCGTACTGGCCGGTCAGCCCGATCAGCTGCCGCACTTGGTGCGCCTCGCGCACCACGTCGTAGCCGCACACCCGGGCCTGCCCGGCGTCCGCGGTGAGCAGGGTGGCCAGGATCCGCACCGCGGTCGTCTTCCCCGCCCCGTTGGGCCCGAGCACCCCGAGCACCCTGCCCTGGCGGGCCACCAGGTCCACGCCGTCCAGCGCGGTCGTCTTGCCGAAACGCTTGACCAGGCCGGTTGCCTCGACGGCGTTCGTGTCATGTCCCATGCGGCCAATGCTGCCTTGGCGGCCTGTTAAACCGCGCACAGCTCGCTGTCGAGGCGTGACAGCGACGGTGCTGCCACGCCGAGGCCCCCGGCGGAGCGGCCGGAGCCGTCCGCCGGGGGCCGGTGTGCGTGCTTCTCCCGTTGCCCGGAACCGGGCTGCGGGGTTAGTTGGGGTTGGCCGCCGTGTCGTCCACCACGAACGAGGTCTGCAGCGAGGCGTCCTCGCTACCGGTGAACTTCAGCGTGATCGTCTGGCCCGCGAAGCTGCCCAGCGAGTAGGAGTGCTGCGCGTAGCCGGTGATGTGGTTGAGGTTGGAGAAGGTGGCCAGCGTGGCGAGCACCGTCGAGCCGCTCAGCACCTGGACCTTCAGCGTGTCGAATGCGGTGGTGGTGGTCGTCTCCGACGTGTCGATGTGCAGCCAGAAGCTGAACGTCGTGGCGGTGCAGCCGGCCGGGACCGTCACGGTCTGGGCCAGCGTGTCGGTGTGGGTGGTGCCGTATCCGTCGAGCCACGCGTACCAGGAGCCGCCGTGGGAGGTCTCGCCCGCGCCGTTCGCGTTGATGACACCCGCGGTCGACGTCCACGGCGAGGCGGACCCGGTCTCGAAGCCCGGGTTGCCCAGCAGCTGGGTGTGGTTGGTGCACCCGCCGCCGCCGGAGGGGTTGATCGTCCAGCTGAAGCTGGCCGAGCCGCTCGCGTTCGTGGTGTCCTTGGCCGTCACAGTGACACTGGAGGTCGCCGCGGTGGTCGGGGTACCGGAGATCAGGCCGGAGGAGGAGTTGATGGACAGGCCAGCGGGCAGGCCGCTCGCCGAGTAGGTCAGCGTCTGGCCGGATGCCGAGTCGCTGGCGTGGATCTGCAGGCTGACCGCGGTGCCAACCGTGCCGGTCTGGCTGCCGGGGTTGGTGACGCTGATCGTGTTTCCGCCGCCGCCGTTGCCGACGATCGCGTGGCTGGCCTGGCAGGTGCCGTTGTTGTTGTTGCCGTCGTTGCCCCAGGTGGTCTGCACAGCGAAGGTGCCGTGGCCGGTGCTCAGGTCGAACGAGCCGCCAGCCGTGCCGGGCGTGATCCAGGCGCACTTGTCGCCGTTCTCTTCGCCGCTGGAGTCGGTGTATCCGCCGGCCGGGTTCTGGTCGGTGATGGTCTCGGCGTACTCGTGGCCGAATACGATCGAGACGCCGTCAAGCGGGCCGTTGCTGTTGACGAAGTTCTGACCGCACGATGCGCCAGCGTCGGGGACATACGGCGCGTTGGTGAACGAGATGTCACCGAACGACGAGGAAACCGCGCCGCCGCTCAGCGTGGAGTCGCCGTTGTAGTCGTGCCAGGCGCAGAAGCCCTGGGTCTGGTAGTTGTCGGGGTTCGTGCCATGCGGGGACACGATGACGTACTGAGCGTCACGGTTCGACGCCGCGGTGGTGTTGCCGAAGTGTCCCGCCGCGTTGACGGCCTCGACGCCAAGCTGGTGACCGCTCGCGGCGGCGGGTGACGCCGTGCTCTCGTCCACCCAGACGCCGGCCAGCGCGCCGCCGGTCGGGTACGCGACGTGGGAGGTGTTGCCGGCCGGGCAGATCTGCGTGCCGACTGGGACGCCTTCACAGTACTGCGTCATGACGCCGGACCAGAGTTCCCCGCCGGTGCCGAGGCCCTTGATGAACTCCTGGTAGTACGGTGCCAGGCCGCTGGGGTCGCCGGACAGCGTGACGTCACCGTTGCTGTTGGTGCTCTGGGTGCCCCACTGCGAGCCGTAGAAGACTATGTAGACCTTTTCCGCCCCGGTGGTGACGCCGATCCCGTCGATGCCGCCGCCGTAGTTCAGGTCGTTGGCAGAGGCCGCGGCGGCGCCTGGATGCTGCTGCTTCCAGTGCTGCATCTTCAGGTTCTGAGCAATGGTCGGCACGACGCCGTGCCGGTACGCGTGCTGGTAAGCCGGCGAATACGGGTTCGTTACCGGATTGGCGGCTGGCTGCCCGGCGGAGGCGTTCGCCCCGCTGGCGGCGACAGCCATGCCGCCCGCGGCGACGAGTGCGGCGAACGCCGCGGTAGCGCCGCGGATCGCTAGCCGTCTGGGAAGGTGGGGGTTCATCCTGATCCCTTCGCTGTGCGGTGTCCAGCGAGGTCCTCGTCGACCACGCATGGAAGTACCAAGGGTCACGGTACTAGCGCGTAACGTAAATGAACCCTCATGTTGCGTCAATAGCACCCATGACTATAAATAATTCCAAGTTGCCGAAGTGATCGCGCAAACTACACCAAAAGCTGATTTTTGGGCATAAAAGCATCAGCAGTACTGGTGGTACGCGAAAGCCTGGTGATGCACCGCAGACCCACAAAGCCGCACTGTGTGTCGATTCCTGGTGAGCCGCCCGAGTTTGCCTCCGCCAACGCATCGCCGCGCCCCGAAATAAGCCGATATACCCGTTTTGTTCCCCAGCCGTTGTGCCGCGGCAAGCCTGTAGGGTGTCGCGCCGTGCGGCACCCCTCGCGTCGGCCCACAGCATCGCGGCCACCGCTCGGCCGTGCGGGCGGCGCACCAGCTCGAACCCGGACATACCAGCAGATTCGGGCCGCGAGAGCGAGCGGCCAGAATCATTGCGGACACTTACCCCCCCGAATCGGGGGGGTAAGTGTCCGCAATAATTTTCGAGCGCTGCGCCGAGCCCGCACACACCGCCGAACGGCAAAGCCGCGCTGGAACAAACCGGGGCATTACAGGCAACCGGCACGGCAGCCGACCCCGGCACGCCGGAAACGCAGGTTATTTGGAACCCCTACAGCCGCACCCTTTTCCAACATGGACGATGACCGTACCAAGCGGACATAAAGGGCAACTTGCGCGTGGCTAGTCCCGCTGGCGGGAACTGCCGAGCATAATCTCGTCCCACGACGGAACCGAGGAACGGCGGCCTCGCGCATTCTTGCGACCCGGACGACCAGGCTGCTCGCCATTGGCGTCAGCGTTCGCCCCCCGAGCCGGAGCGGACGGCGCGCCACTATCGGCCGATGCCGCCGCAGGTGCCGGCGCGGCGGCAGGCCGCTCGGTAGCAGGCCGCTCGGTAGCAGTCGGAGCGGTAGCAGTCGGAGCGGTAGCAGTCGGAGCGGTCGCCGACGACGCGGCGGCAGGCCGATCGGTCGCAGGCTTGGCGGCAGGCCGATCGGTTGCCTGCGCGGCGGCGGGGTGGCCAGTCGCAGGTGCGGCGGCAGCTGGCTGGTCGGTCGCAGGCGGAACAGTCGTCGACGCCGCAGCCGCTGGCTGGCTGATTGCAGGCGCGGCAGCCGCTGGCTGGCTAGTTGCGGGCACGGCAGCCGCAGGCCGAACGGCCGCGGGCGCCGTGCTGGCCGGTTGGTCGGTGGCGGGCGAGACAGTGGCGGGCGTGGCAGCGCCCGGCTGGCCGGTCGTCGGCGAAACAGTCGCGGGCGCCGCGGCGGCTGGCGCGGCGGCGGGTAGGGGTTCGGTGGCTGCGGGCGGGACGGTGGCCGACTGGGCCGGTGCGGGTTGGGCGGGTGCGGGGGTAACCGCGGCCGCGGCAGGTTCGGCCATGGCGGGCGCGGGTGGGGCGGGCGCGGGTGGCGCTGGCGCGGGTGGGGCGGACGCAATTGCTTCTCGCGGGTCGGCGGCCTCGCGCTCGACGGGCCATTCCGGCGGCGCGGCTTCCCGCGATGCCTCCCGTGGCGCCGCGGTCCGCGGCTCATGCCTGGCCTGGTCGGACGACGAAGACGACGAGTACGACGGGGACCCAGAGTAGGCGGACGGGGGAGCGCCGACCGGTCCGGCAGCGGCCGCGGCGGCCGGCGGCGGCGTCACCGGAACCGGAACCGGAACCGGAACCGGAGCGGACGGGTCATGCCGAAGCCGCGGGGCTAGCCGGGTCACGGTCGCCTCACCGTGCCCGGGGGCGACCGGCTCGGGCAGTTCGCTGCCAGGCAGCGACATCCGGGCGGCGGCGTCGTCGGACGGGATCACGTGCCGGCGCCGCGGGTCGTAGAGCCACTCCGCGACGTGCAGCCGTCCGCCGGTGGTGAACGTGAGCTGGACCTGCCAGTTGCCGTCGCCGCGCTTGCGCGCGTCCCATTGCACGTCGTCCGGATCCGCGCCGGCCAGGGAGAGCCGTTCGGCGGTGATCTCGCCAAGCCGCGGCCCCGGAGTCGACTCACCCGGACGGCGCACCGACGCGGTTTGTGCCTGCTCAGCTATGTAGGCGCGCTCGGCCAGGACCGGGCCTTCGAACCAGCGCACGCGCTCTACGGCGATGCCGGCCGCATCGGCGATCTCCTCGACGGTCTCGCCAGCCCGGATTCGTGCCTGGATCTCCTTGGGTCGCAACGGGCTCTCCACTTCGATCTCGTACTGCGCGAGCCGGGAGGTCTGGCCGAGAGCAACCGCCCTGAGCCGCTCGTCAATCGGCAACGTGAACCGTGCGCTCCGGCCCGGCACCGCGAGGACCGCATACCGGCCGTCCTCACTGACCGCGACGAAGCGCAGCTCCTGCATCGGCGTCCCTTCCGCTCCGGCATAGGCCGGTCTTGCACCACACCACCACTGAGTCTGGCCGCTCGAGGACGCTATGGCCAGCACATCGCCCGGCATGTCCCGCCGCGCCGCAATAGACCCCGCCCGAACGAAGGTGGCCAGACCCAGCGAAACCTAGCGCTCCGAGCGTACCCGAGTTAATCCTGGTACGCTTATCAGAGATGTTCGGTTACAGAAGCATCTTGCATGAAGCGCCGCGGCCCGCCGCCATCCGCGAGAATCCCAGGGCGCCATGGCTCGCCGTCGGAGTCGTCTGCTTCGGCGCGTTCATGGGCCAGCTGGATGCCAGCATCGTGACGATCACGTTCCCGGCGATGCAGCGTGACTTCGGCGTCCCGGTCGCCGCCGTGCAATGGGTGTCGCTGATCTACCTGCTCGGCCTCGTCGCCATGCTCGCCCCGGCCGGCCGGCTGGGCGACGCGCGGGGCCGCAAGCTCGTCTACACCTACGGCTTCGCGGTGTTCACGCTGGCCTCGCTGGCCTGCGGGCTGGCGCCGACCCTGCCGTCGCTCATCGGTCTGCGCCTGGTCCAGGCCGTGGGCGCGGCCATGCTTCAGGCAAACAGCGTCGCGCTGGTCACCACCAGCGCACCGGCCCGCCGGATGCGGTTCGCGCTCGGCGTCCAGGCCGGTGCCCAGGCGATCGGGCTCGCGCTCGGCCCGACGCTCGGCGGCCTGCTTACCGCGACGGTGAGCTGGCGGGCCGTGTACTGGGTAAACGTGCCGGTCGGCGTCGCGGCGATCGTGGCCGGCCGGTACCTGCTGCCGCGAACCCGCCAGTTCAGCCGCCAGGAACGCTTCGACCTGCGCGGGACGCTGCTGCTGGTCGCATGGACCAGCGGACTGCTGCTCGTGCTGTCCGCCGCCTCCGGACTGAACCTTCCCACCTGGCTCGAAGCCGTCCTGGCCGCCATCACGATGGCTACGGCCGCGGCCTTCGTGGTCCACGAGAAGCGGAGCGCCCACCCGCTGATACCGGTCAGCATGCTGCGCTCGCCGCAATTGACGCTGGCGCTCGCCGGTGCGCTGTGCGGGTACCTGACGCTGTTCGGCCCGCTGGTGCTGGTCCCGCAGGTACTTGACGCCGGGGATGCGGCCCGCACCGGGCTGCTGCTGTCCGCGCTGCCGCTGGGCTTCGGCGTCGCGGCACTGGCGGCAGACGCGATGCTCCCGAAGTCCTGGGGCAACCGCCAGCGGGGATTCGCCGGCGCGACGCTCACCTGCGCGGCCCTATGCGCGGCCACGATAACACCGATCACGACGACCACTGTCATCCCGCTGCTCGGCGCGGCCGGCCTCGGGCTCGGCGTGTTCGTGCCGGCCAACAACGCGGTGATCATGCGCACGGCCGGCTCGACCGCGTCACTGCGCGGCGGTCTGGTCAGCATGGCCAGGGGGATCGGGACCACTCTGGGCATCTCGCTGATAGCGCTGGCCCTTCATCTCGGTGCGGCACGGGGCTACCCGGCGCCGGGCTACCCTGAGGGTGCGCACATCAGCGCGCGGCCCGGCTTCGTCCTGCTGGCCGCCGTGGCCGCGCTGGCCGCCGGGATCGCACTCGCCGGCCGCGCGCGGTCCAGCCCAGCGACAGAAACCGGCCCCCTAGATGCCTTCAGCTGACCAAGCCAGTCCCGCGACACCGGCACAGCAGACCGGCCAGGAGCTGGCCGACATCGTGTCCAGGCTGCGCCGAGCGATGCGCCGCGCGGCCCGGGCGGCCGACCCGGCGATCACGCTCTCCGTCGCCCAGCTCGAGCTGCTGTCCTGCGTCGCCGAATACCCCGGCATCCGGCCCGGCCAGCTGGCCAGGAGGCTGCGCCTCGCGCCGAGCTCGGTCGCCACGCTGCTGAACGCCATGCAGTCGGCCGGCTATGTGACCAGGACCGGCAGCGACGCGGACCGCCGCGCCGCCACCCTGCACCTCACCGCCGAAGGCAACGATCAGGTCACCACCTGGCAGCGGATCAACGAGCAGATCATCGGCGTCGCACTCAAGACGCTCCCGCGTAACGCGCAGGCGGCCCTGCACCAGGCCGCCCCCGCGCTCCGTGAGCTGACGTCCGCCATCGACGCCCAGGCCGACGCGTAACGAAACGACCTGTAACGACCGTAATCGAGCCGACGCTCGCTCGACCTCCGGCAGTTCGCCGCCCTCCGGGATGTCGAGCTTGTACAGCTTGGACGGCCACCAGTTCCACCGGCCGAGCAGGATCACGGTGCACGGCACCAGCACGGTCCGCACGATGAACGTGTCCATCAGCACGCCCAGCGCGAGCCCGACGCCGACGTCCCTGACCTGGCTGCCGCCGGAGCCGCGGCCGCCCACCAGGGCAAAGACCGCGAACGTGCCGGCCAGCACCAGGCCGGCCGAAGTGACCGTGGTCCCGGTAGCCGAGAGTGCCTTGGTGACAGCATCGCGTAGCGAGTAGTTGTGCGCCTCTTCCCTGATCCGCGTCATCACCAGGATGTTGTAATCCTCGCCAAGCGCCAGCAGGAACACGAACATCAGGAACGGCAGGATGAACGTCAGCCCGCTCTCACCGCCGAGCTTCATGAACACGATCACGGACAACCCGAGCGCGGCGAAGAACGACAGGGCCACCGACACGATCAGGTAGATGGGCGCGACCAGCGAACGCATGACGAGGATGAGCAGCAGTCCGATCACCACGATCGCGATTGGCACCACGTGCACCAGGTCGGTGTCCGAGATCTGGCTGATGTCGTAGAACGCGGGGGCCTCACCGCCGACGCCCCAGTCCGTCGCGCCCAGCGTCTTCGCCGCCGCACCCGCCGCCGTCCGCACCGAAGGCACGGCGGTCATCGCCGCGGTGGTGGATGGGTCGCCCGCCTTCAAGCCGGTCTGGAACTGGATCGTCCGCCCGTCCGAGCTGACGAACTGGCCGGTGGCCCGGTACACCTGGTACGCCTGCAGCGGCACCTGCGCTGGCAGCGCGCTGGCCGGGGTGGCGGGGAGCTTCGTCGCGTCGCCGAACAGGGAGTGCAGCGATACGTACTGCTGGGGGGTCAGCGCGATGCCAACCGGATTCAGCGGGCCGGTTACGCCGGTGAACAACCCGCTGGCGGTCAGCTGCTGCTCGGTCGCGACCAGCGGCTGCGGGTTCTGCCAGACGGGCTGTGCCAGCTTGTAGACGAGGTTAGTCGGGTTCGCCGAACTCTGCGGGAAGTGCTTGTTCAGCAGCGTGGTGCCGGCCGCCGAGTCGGTGCCGGACGGCGCGTTGATCGTGCCGCCGAACCCGCCTGGCTGGTACGACGGCACCGCGATGGCCAGCGCGCCGAACGCCACGACGCCGATGGTGAGCGGAATGGCCGGCCTGCGCACGACCCGCACCGCGACCCGGCCCCAGATGCCGCCCTTGGCCGCGGCCTTGGCGGCGCGATTCTCGGACCGCCGCACGATCCGCTCGGCGAACCGGGTCAGGCCGCGCGGCGCCCAGACCTTGCCGGACAGCCAGATGACGCCCAGCGCGATCATCCGCAGCGGCCAGAACACGCCCCGGCCGAACACGGCGAGCAGTGCGGGCAGCAACGTGAGGCCGGCCAGCAGCATCGTGCCGATGCCGATGGCGAGCGGTACCCCGAGCTGGGAGTAGATCTGGAACGTCGCGGCGAGCAGCGACAGCAGGGCCGCGATGACGGTCAGCGCGGAGAACGTGATCGTCTCGCCCACGCGGGTGAGCGCCGAGCGCACCGCGTCCTTGGCCGTGTTCCCCTCACGCATCTCCTCACGCACCCGGAACACCAGGAACAGCCCGTAGTCCGTGCCCGCGCCGAGCACCAGGACGATCAGCATCAGCTGGGAGAGCTGAGAGACCTTCAGGCCCGCGTGCGCGGCCTCGCCGATCAGCGGTCCGGCGATGGCCACGGCGAGAAACGCGGGGATCACCGTGACGATCGGCGCGACGATCGACCGGAAGATGAGCAGCAGGAGGATCAGGATGAAGATCAGCGCCACGCCCTGCACCTGGTTGCCGGTGTTACCCGACTGCTTCTGCTGGTCCACGTTGATCGCGATCTGCCCGGCTAGATGCGCCTGCATGCCGGGTGGCGGCGCGGCCTTGGCGATCGCCGCGCGCAGGTTGTCGATCAGGTCGGTCTGGGCGTTCTGGTCATTCTGGCTCACGTTCGACAGCACCTGGAGCTGCTCGGCCTGACCGTCGCCCGACCGGCCGAGGTCCTGCACCTTGACCACCGTCTTCACGGTGCCCAGGTCCTGCTGCAAGGTGGTGATCCAGGCCTGATCCGCGGTGGTCAGCGTGCCCTGGCTGACCGCGGCCACGATCGGCACCGGGATCTCGTTGGTGGAGATGCCGAACGGCGCGGCCAGGTCGGACGCGTGCTGGCTCGGCGCGCTCGCGGGCAGGAACGCGCTGTTGTTGCCCTGCGTGACGCTGGCGAGCGACGGCAGCGCCTTCGGTATCGCGACAGCGGCGACAACCCACGCGAGAATGACCAGCCAGCGGAATCTGACGGAGAACGCTCCGAGTCCCCCGAAGATGCGATGAACGCTCACGCCGTGCAGAATACACACGATCTGTCGCGTCAAGGAGGCGGGTTCGCTCTCCGCTGACGCCGCGGCGGGTATGGTACGGAGCCATGCCCACGGTCAGCGTGATCATTCCGGTGCATGGCGTAGAGGGTTACCTGGACCAATGCCTCGACTCCGTGCTCAGCCAGGAAATCACGGAGATCATCGCCGTCGACGACGCGTCGCCGGACCGCTCCAGCGAGGTTCTAGCCGCTCGCGAGGATCCCCGGCTCCGGGTGCTGCGGAACGAATCGGCGGTGGGTCCCGGCCGTGCTCGGGAGATGGGTCTCAAGGAGGCCACGGGGGAGTACGTGTGGTTCGTCGACGGTGACGACGCACTGGTCGAAGGCGCTGTCGCCGCGGTGTCGGCCGAACTGGACCGGCTGCGCCCGGACCTGCTGGTCCTGGACTACGAGAACCTTTACCCGGACGGCGGCACCGGCCCGAGCGGCGGACGGTTCCCGGCCGTGGAGCTCACCACCCTGGCCGGGTCTCCCGGCCTGATCAACCTCACGATGACCGTGTGGAGCAAGGTGTTCCGCCGCGACTTCCTGACCGGGCTCGGCGTCAGCTTCGGCCCAGGCATCCACGAGGATGTGCCGGTTTCGGTCGCCGCGCTGCTCGCCGCCACGCGCATCGCCGTGCTAAACCGGGTCTGCTACCGCTACCGGCGATCGCGCCGCGGCTCTTTCATGGCGGCGGCCAGCGACCGCCATTTCGACATTCTTACGTCTTATAACGCCATTTTTTCCGAACGTACGGTGGCGCCACCCGTCAGAGCCGCCCTCTTCGAGCGCGCGATGTGGCATTACACCACCGTGCTCCCGCTGATTCCGCGGCGGCGTCAGCGGGAGTTCTTCCGGCTGATGACGCGCGACTTCCGCCGCTGGCGGCCCGCCGAATTCACATTCCCGCCGGGCGCGCGCGGGGTAAAGCTACGGTTGGCCGGACGCGGCGCGTACTGGACATATCGCGCGCTGGAGCCGGTCAACAAGCTGCGGCTCGCGCTGCGTCGCACATAGGATTTGGCGCCATGCGTCACCTTTATGGAGCCGCCTTGGCCGTCGCGATGGCGGCAGCGGTGTTCTTCGCGGCGTCCTGGGGTTACCTGCGGCTGCTCCGGCTGCCGTATGGCCCCCTGCCGGCCGGCGGAGGCTCGCTCATCCACGCGCACGCGGTGCTGGAGGGCTTCGGCGCGCTGCTGGGAGTCGGTCTGCTGGCGGGACTGCTGATCGCGATCCCGTGGGTGTCGCCGCTCGCGTCCGGCCTGCCCGGGCTGGTGCTGCTCGCGTGGAACGGCGTGTACCTGTTCAACGTGCACAACGCCGTACGTGCCATCCCGCTGCAGGGATACGACTACGGGGCGGGCTTCAAGGCGCTGCTGTTCGATGGCGTGCTGGCGCTGGCCGGCCTGGCGATGATCGCCCCGATGTTCATCCCGTCCCGCTGGGTGCGCCGGGCCGCCGTATCCGCCTACGGCCCCTCCGCCGAGGCTCCCGCGATGACGTCGCTGACCAGCGACCTGGTCGGCTCCGGCTTCACCACGCCAGGCGCGGCGGACACCGTCGTCGACAACGGCGGCCTGCTGACCGACTGGTCGCAGACCCGCCCCCAGGCCCAGATCGACCCGGGTCCGCCCAGCCCGCCCCAGTCCCAGGCCCCCTGGGGCCCCGCCGACTACAACCGCTAGCCGCCCGCGAGGCCCCGCTGCTTCACCCCACCGCCCCGACGCCCCGCTTCACCCCACCGGCCCAGCGTGTCAACTGCGCAATTGAGCCCACTAGAGCGTGTCAACACGCATGGTGCCGGGCGCCGCACGGTCAGGCGGCGTGGAATTGCTCGGTTTCGGTGGAGCCCTTGAGCGCGACGGTCTCGGCGGCGGGCGAGATCGCGGTGGTGACCTGGTCGAAGTAGCCGGTGCCCGCCTCGCGCTGGTGGCGGGTGGCGGTGTAGCCGGAGCGCTCCGCGGTGAACTCCCGCTCCTGGAGCCGGACGTAGGCCGGCATGCCCTCGTCGGCAAAGCCCTTGGCCAGGTCGAACATGGAGTAGTTGAGCGCGTGGAAGCCGGCCAGCGTGATGAACTGGAACCGGTAGCCCATCGCGGCTAGCTCCTTGCTGAACTTGGCGATCGTCGCCTCGTCCAGGTGCGCCCGCCAGTTGAACGACGGCGAGCAGTTGTAGGCGAGCAGCTGGTCCGGGTACTCCGCCTTGATGGCCTCGGCGAACTCGCGCGCGACGTCGAGGTCCGGCGTGGACGTCTCCATCCACAGCAGGTCCGAATACGGCGCGTAGGACAGCCCGCGGGCGATGCACGGCTCGAGGCCGTTGCGCACGCGGTAGAAGCCCTCGGCGGTGCGCTCCCCGGTGACGAACGGCCTGTCGCGGTCGTCCACGTCGGAGGTGAGCAGCGTCGCGGCGTGCGCGTCGGTGCGGGCGATGACCAGCGACGGAACCCCGCACACGTCCGCGGCGAGACGGGCCGCGGTGAGCGTCTTGATGTGCTGCGCGGTGGGGATCAGGACCTTGCCGCCGAGGTGGCCGCACTTCTTCTCCGAGGCGAGCTGGTCCTCCCAGTGCACACCGGCCGCGCCGGCCGCGATCATGGACTTCATCAGCTCGAACGCGTTGAGCACGCCGCCGAACCCAGCTTCGGCGTCGGCCACGATGGGTGCGAGCCAGTACGGAGTGTCCGTGCCGTCCTCAGATTCGGACCAGGTGATCTGGTCGGCGCGGAGCAGCGCGTTGTTGATCCGGCGGACGACCTGGGGCACCGAGTTGACCGGGTACAGGCTCTGGTCCGGGTAGGTCTGCCCGGCCAGGTTACCGTCGGCCGCGACCTGCCAGCCGGACAGGTAGATCGCCTTGAGCCCGGCCCTGACCTGCTGGACCGCCTGGTTACCGGTGATCGCGCCGAGCGCGGTGACCGCGCCAGACTCGGTAAGCCAAGCCTCGGCCAGCAGCTTGCGCAGCCGCTGCGCGCCGAGCCGGGCCAGCGTGTACTCCTCCTGGACGCTGCCGCGCAGGCGGATTACTTCCTCAGCCGAGTAGGTGCGGGTGATGTCGGGTTCGCTGTCCCACTGCTCTCGAAGCCGTGCCGCCTGCTGGCTGATCGTTTCCACTGTGTTGCCTTTCGTGTAACCGGGTCCTGCCACACAGGCTGCCCGCCGGATACACGTCTTCCTATAGAAATTCACAGTGAAGAATTGAAGATTTTTCCATCTGGAGAAGATACGATCGGTTTCACGATGAAAGATCAGCAGAATTTGGTCCAGACCGCTGGACTAGACCTTGTGACATTCGGTCAGCGCTTGCGCCACCTGCGCCGTGCACGGGGCCTCACGCTGGGGGAGCTGGGTGACCGGGTAGGTCGAGCCCCTTCCGTTCTGTCATTGCTGGAGAACGGCCGGCGCGAACCGAAGCTGTCGCTGATAGAGCAGCTGGCGACCGCCCTGTCTGTGCCGGTGTCGGAGCTGCTCAGCCGGCAGCCGCCGAGCCGGCGCGCGCAGCTCGAGATCGCGGTGGCGGAGGCACAGCAGGACCCGTCGTACCGGCGCCTCGGGCTGCCGCCGCTGAAGGTCGGCGCGCGGGTGCCGACCGACGTGCTCGAGCATCTGGTCGCGGTCGCCGCCGAGCTGCGCGCGCAGCAGTCCAAGCCGGCCGCCACGCCGGAGGAGGCCCGGATGGCCAACGCCGCGCTGCGGACCGCGCAGCGCGAGCGCGGGAACTACTTCGAGGTCATCGAGCGCGCGGCGGCCGACGCGCTGCGTGCCGCCGGGTACTCGGGCGGGGCGCTGTCCCAGGGCATGCTGATGTCGGTGGTCAGCCACCACGGGTTCGCGGTGCGCTACGTCCAGGATCTGCCGCGCTCGGTCCGGTCGCTCACCGACCTCCGCAACCGGCGGTTCTACGTCAAGCAGGAACCGGTGGGCGCGCACTCACCGCGGGCCGTCGTGCTCCAGGCGCTCGGCCATTTTCTGCTCGACCACCAGGTGCCCAAGGACTTCGCGGACTTCCTGCGGCAGCGGGTCGAGGCCAACTACTTCGCCGCCGCGATGCTGATGCCGGAGACCGCCGCGGTGCCGCTGCTGGTCGCGGCCAAGCGCGGGCGGGACGTCGCGGTCGAGGACCTGGTCGACCTGTTCTCGGTGTCGTACGAGATGGCCGCGCACCGGTTCACGAACCTGGCGACACACCACCTCGACATGCAGTGCCACTTCGTGAAGAACGACGCCAGCGGCGTGATCTACAAGGCGTACGAGAACGACGGCGTGGTGTTCCCGGCGGACCCGTCCGGCGCCATCGAGGGACAGCGGATGTGCCGGCAGTGGTCGGGGCGGCAGGTGTTCGGCGCGACGGACCGGTTCTCGCCGTACTGCCAGTACTCCGACATCCCGTCCGGCACCTATTTCTGTGTCGCGCAGGTGGACCCGCGGGCAGACCGGGGTTTCGCGATCACGCTCGGCGTGCCGTTCGCGGACTCGCGGTGGTTCCGCGGCCGGGAGACCACGGTGCGGATGCGGTCGGCCTGCCCGGACGGCGAGTGCTGCGCCCGTCCGCCGGCGGTGCTCGCGGAACGGTGGGAGGGGAACGCGTGGCCTTCGGCGCGCGCACACTCGCACATCCTGGCCGCGTTGCCGGCCGGGTCGTTCCCCGGCGTCGACGACGCGGACATCTACGAGTTCCTCGACCGCCACGCCCAGGAGTAGTTCACGGCCGCCCGGCCGGCGCGGTGACCTCGCGCAGCCGGCCGGACTCGAGTTCGAACACGAAGCCGCGGACGGCGTCCCGGTGCGGCAGGTACGGGCTGGCCAGGACGCGCGCGATCGACTGGCGCACGTCCGCGTCGACGTCGCTGAACGCCTCCATCGAGAACGGCGGCCGCAGCCCGGTGTCGGCCTCGATCCGGGATTTCTCCTCGTCGTCGGTGAACGACAGCATGCCGCAACCCGAGTGATGGATGAGCATGATCTCGGTCGTGCCGAGCGCGCGCTGGGAGATGACCAGGGAGCGGATGACGTCGTCGGTGACCACGCCGCCGGCGTTCCTGATCACGTGCGCGTCACCGTCGGACAGGCCGAGCAGACGGTGCGGGTCGAGGCGGGCGTCCATGCACGCGACGATCGCCACGCCCGCGGCGGGCGGTGCCGGAAGCCCGGCCACGCTACCCGCGAATCGCCCGGCGTTCGCCACCAAGGCGTCGATAGCGGACACGGCTCTCATCCTTAACCTGGGCATCACAACTGGAGCAAGCGTAACGTCCGCGGGTCGAGGACCGGGGGAATGGGGGCCGGCCGGCGGTGGTTGGCGCCGATGTGAGCGGAGAATCGGAAGTGACGGAGCTGCGGCTGGTGGTCACCGCGGCGGACTACGACGAGGCACTGCGGTTTTACCGGGACGCGCTGGGCCTGCGCGAACAGGCCGCGTACAGCTCGCCGGGCGGGCGGGTGACAATCCTTGAGGCTGGCCGCGCGACGCTCGAGATCGCTGACCCGCCGCATGCCGAGTACATCGACGAGGTGGAGGTCGGCCGCCGCGTGGCCGGCCACGTCCGGGTCGCGTTCGGGGTGCCTGATTCCGCCGCCGCCACGCGGACCCTCGCGGAGGCCGGCGCGACGGTCATCGCCGAACCGACGAGAACGCCGTGGAACTCGCTGAACTCCCGGCTGGACGGACCGGGGGACCTGCAACTGACGCTGTTCACGGACCTCTAGGCGGCCTGTCCTATGCCAACTGACTGGTGGCGTGGCGCGGTCATCTACCAGATCTACATCCGCGGCTTCGGCGACGGTGACGGGGACGGGATCGGCGACGTCGCCGGGATCCGCGCCCGGCTCCCGTACCTGGCCCGCCTCGGCGTCGACGCGATCTGGATCACCCCCTGGTACCCGTCGCCGATGGCGGACGGCGGCTATGACGTCGCCGACTACCGGGACATCGATCCGGTGCTCGGCACGCTCGCCGAGGCGGACACGCTGATCGCCGAGGCGCACCAGCACGGCCTGCGCGTCATCCTCGACATCGTGCCGAACCACACCTCGAGCGCGCACCCGTGGTTCCAGGCGGCGCTCGGCGCCGCGCCCGGATCCGCCGAGCGCGAGCGGTACCTGTTCCGCGACGGCAGCGGTGCCGGCGGCGACCTGCCACCGAACAACTGGCGCAGCGTGTTCGGCGGCCCCGCGTGGACCAGGGTGCCGGACGGGCAGTGGTACCTGCACATGTTCGCGCCCGGTCAGCCGGACCTGAACTGGGCGGAGCCGGCCGTGCGCGCCGAGTTCGAGGACATCCTGCGGTTCTGGTTCGACCGGGGCGTGGACGGCTTCCGCATCGACGTGGCGAACCGGATGGCCAAGGACCCCGCGCTGCCCGACCTGGCCGGTCCGGTAGCGCCCGGACAGCACCCCTATCAGGACCGGGACGAGGTTCACGATATCTACCGAGGCTGGCGCCGGGTCGCGGACTCCTACGATCCGCCGCGGGTGTTCGTGGCCGAGGCCTGGATGCAGGATCAGGACCGGTTCGCGTTGTATGTCCGCGGCGATGAGCTGCACACCGCGTTCAACTTCGACTTCCTGACCACACCGTGGGACTGCGCCGCGACCAGGGACAGCATCGATGGAACGCTGGCGAGGCTGCGCAGGGTGGATGCGCCGGCCACCTGGGTGCTGTCGAATCATGACGTCGTGCGCCATCTGTCGCGCTTCGGCCGGCCGCCGCACGCGCAGGGCCGTGGTGCGCACTTTGTCCAGCTGAACGCCCTCGCTGATTCCCCGCTGGACATCGAACTCGGCACCAGGCGGGCGCGGGCGGCCGCGCTGCTTCTGCTCGCGCTGCCCGGCAGCGGCTACGTATACCAGGGAGACGAACTCGGCCTGTGGGAGGTCGAGGATCTGCCCGATGACGTGCTCCAGGACCCCACCTGGGAGCAATCCGGGCGCACCAACCGGGGTCGCGACGGATGCCGGGTGCCGCTGCCGTGGTCGGGGGATGGGCCGCCGTTCGGGTTCGGGCCGCCTGGATCATCCCCGTGGCTGCCGCAGCCGTCGGCCTGGAAGGCGCTGACCGCGGCGCGGCAGGAGGAGGATCCCGGTTCGATGCTGAGCCTGTACCGGACGGCGATCGCGCTGCGCGGGACGCTGGACGTGCTGGGGGACGGGCCGCTGGCGTGGTTGCCTGACGTGCCCGACGGAGTGCTGGCGTTCCTGCGCGGCCGGGACTTCGTCTGTGCGGTGAATTACTCGGCCGCCGAGCCCTGGCCGCTGCCCGCGGGCGCGTCCGTGCTGCTGGCGAGCGGTCCGCTGCCCGACGGGCGCCTGCCCGCGGACACGGGGGTTTGGTTGGAGTTCCGCGGCCGCTAAATTCGTCGCCCCAACACCACGGCCGGCCCTTGCGCTATACGTAAAATATGCGTGATAGCTGCGGGGAGGAGGGGTGGTGGCCGCAGATTCCCCCGCGCAGCTAGGTGGTGGTCTGCTGACCGCGCTGGTGCCAGGCGCCAGGGTAGGCGGCTACCTGCTGGAAGAGCTGGTCGGCGTCGGCGGGATGGCGGCGGTCTACCGTGCCCGCGACGAGCGGCTGGGCCGCGTGGTCGCGCTGAAGCTGCTGACCGGGGATGAGGTCGTCCGGCGGCGGTTCGCGCGGGAGGCCCGGGCGGTCGCCGCGGTCGATCATCCGCACATCATCCCGGTCTATGAGGCAGGCGAGTCGGGTGCCGTGCTGTACATCGCGATGCGCTACGTGGCCGGCGACGATCTGCGGATGGTGGTGCATCGCGAGGGCGCGCTGACGCCACGGCGCGCGGCCGGGTTCATCTCTGCGGTGGCCTCGGCGCTGGACGCGGCGCACGACGCCGACTTGATTCACCGCGATGTCAAACCCGCGAACATGCTGGTGGATGTCGGGCCGGGCAGGCCCGAGCACGTATACCTGTCGGACTTCGGCCTGGCCAGGAGCGTGCTGTCGGCGGGCGGCGCGCTGACCGCGGCCGGGCAGTTCCTCGGCACGCCTGGCTACGTGGCGCCCGAGCAGATCAGCGGCGGTCCGGTGGACGGCGCCGTCGATCAGTACGCGCTGGGATGCGTGGCGTTCACGCTGCTCACCGGCTCGCTCCCGTTCCCGCGCGAGGAGCCGATGGCGGTGCTCTACGCGCACCTGTCCACGCCGCCGCCGTCGCTGACCGGCGCACGGCCGGAGCTTCCGGCCGAGGTGGATGACGTGATGGCCACCGCGCTGGCGAAGGCGCCGCAGGACCGGTACGGCAGTTGCGGTGAGTTTGCCGACGCGCTGCGTGAGGCGCTCGGCGTCGAGCCCTACGATCCGTCCGGCCGGGCCCGGCCGCCCGGACGGACGGTCAGCACGCGCACTCTGCCAGCGGGGCCAGCGGGGCCGGCTGTGCTGGCCGGGCCGGCGGTGCCGACCAGGCAGATGACGATCCCGCCGGATGAGAACGCGACCTGGACAGCGGTGGTGACCGCGGACCGCGCCTACTACGACAGCGTGCACGCCGAAGGCGAGACGGACCCAGAGTCGATCAGCTTCCCCGGACACCTAGCCGAACGGCGGATCCCGCTCTCCGGAACCACGGTCCGCATCGGGCGTCGGAGCAAATCGCTCAACATCGAGCCGGAAATCGATCTCATCGGCCCGCCCAAGGATCCAGGGGTGTCGCGGCTGCACGCCATACTGACCGCCGGCCCGCACGGGACCTGGTCCGTCACTGATCCCGGTACGGAGAACGGCATCTTGCTCAACGGCAAGGAGGTCCCCCCGCATGAGGCCGTGCCGCTGCGCGATGGAGACCGTCTCCACCTGGGCATGTGGACGCTGATCACCATCGTCTGCGACCCCGGCTGACCTAGCTCGGGTCAGGTCTCCAGCGCGTCGATCACCGCCTTGGTGACGTCGTTGGTAGCGGCGCTGCCCCCGAGGTCCCGGGTGAGGACGCCGGCCGCGGTGGTCGCCTGGATCGCCGCGTCCAGCCGAGCGGCCTGCTCGGGCAGCCCGAGGTGGTCGAGCATCAGGGCGGCGCTGCCGATCGCGCCGATGGGATTGGCCAGCCCTTGCCCGGCGATGTCTGGCGCGGAGCCGTGCACGGGCTCAAACATGCTGGGAAAGCGCCGCTCCGGGTTTAGGTTGGCGCTGGCGGCCAGACCGAGGCTGCCGGCCAGGGCGCTGCCGAGGTCGGACAGGATGTCCGCGTGCAGGTTGGAGGCGACGACGACGGACAGGTCCTCTGGACGCAAGACGAACTTCGCGGACATCGCGTCGACCAGCACGCTCTCGGTTTCCACGTCGGGGTAGTCGCGGGCGACGCGCCGGAAGACCTCGTCCCACAGCACCATGCCGTACTGCTGGGCGTTGCTCTTGGTCACGCTGGAGACCTTCCGCCGGGTCCGGGTGCGGGCCAGATCGAAAGCGAACCGCATGATCCGCTCGCAGCCGACGTCGGTGAACAGCGAGGACTGCACGGCGACCTCGTTGCCTGGGCCACGTCCGGAGAGGTTACGGCCGCCCAGGCCCGCGTACTCACCCTCGCTGTTCTCCCGGACGACGACCCAGTCCAGCTCGGTGTCATCGGCCTTGCGCAGCGGGCTACGCACGCCCGGCAGGAACCGTACGGGACGCACATTGGCCCACTGGTCGAAGTTCTGGCAGATCGCCAGCCGCAAGCCCCACAGGCTGATGTGATCGGGCACGCCAGGCCAGCCGACCGCGCCGAAGTAGATGGCGTCGAAGTCTCTCAGTGTCGCCAGGCCATCCTCGGCCATCATCGCGCCGGTGCGCGCGTAGTACTCGCAGCCCCAGCCGAACTCCTGCCAGTCGAACGCGAATGCCCCAGCGCTGGCCCCGGCGCTGGTCCCGGCGCTGGCCGCGGCGCTGGTCCCGGCGCTGGTCCCGGCGCTGGTCCCGGCGCTGGCCGCGGCGAGCGCGTCGAGCACCTCCCGCCCGGCGGCCACCACCTCCTTGCCGACGCCGTCCGCCGGAATCGCCGCGATCCGGAACCGCTGGGTGGCGCTCATCGTCTCTGCTCTCCATCCTGTCCGGCTATATAGTGCCCGCTACCCTAGGATGGCCCAGACTGGCCGACCTGGCGGTAAGGGCCAGCGTCCGGTTGTCCCCCGCGAGGGTACAAGAAATGTCAGGAAGTAGACCCGGCCTGGCCGCCAGTCCACCACCGCCCCGCCGCCCAGCCCCGGCCGCGCCGGATAATTCACCATCTGCCCTAAGTCCCCGCGGCGAGAGGCGGTGGAGCGCGGCCGCGGATATTGCGGACAGCTACCCCCGAACTGATCCCGATAGCGAATTGCGCGCGTGGTCGTGCCGGCCGCGGCAGGCCGCCGGGCCAAGCCGCGCGCCGTGTGTGGCTGGAGTGCAGGGTGCGGCTGCCGGGATAGGAGCACACCGGCAGTCCCGTCGACAACGTGGACGATTTCCCCCTTGTGGTGGATCGACCCTCGTAGACAGGGGTCCCGTTACCACGAAGGGAAAATCCGCCACGTTAACCGAGGCCCATCGAGCCTGCCGCCGACCAACCGGGCGCCCAGCGATCCGGGCAAGCCCCGGAATAAGCCAGCAGGATCCGAACCGGGTGGGTAACTGTCCGCAATGATGCAGGAGCGCCACCATCCCGGCCGGACCCCTTGGCACCATGGGGGTTACGAAGTGGCGCGGATAGCCTTGTGGTCATGCATCGCAGCCGGCTGATCGGGATCCTCATCGACACGCCTGCCGCACAGGCCGGCGCCGCGGTGGACTTCTGGTCCGCGGCACTGGGCGTCTCGGCTCGGCCCGCGCCTGGCGAAGAGCAGTTCACCGTCCTGAGCCGCGCCGTCCCAGGTTTGTTCACCGTCGTCCAGGCCGTCGATGGCGCGCCGCGCTACCACCTCGACATCGAGACCGACGACCTGGCGGCGGAGGTCGCCCGGCTGGCAGCGCTGGGCGCGGAGCCGGTCTCCCGCTGGCAGGACGCGCACACGTTGCGCGCCCCCGGCGGCCACCTGTTCTGCATCGTGCCCGTGCATAGCGATCCCGAGACGTTCGCCCGCTCGGCTCGGACCTGGCGGTGAGGTCACTGCCGTGCCCAGATGCGGAGCGTGCCCAGAACGTGGAAGCCGGCCAGCCGCGCCGCCGCCAGGCTGGCTCCCTGCTCATAGCCGACGATCGGCAGGTGCGGGTACAGGTCTGCCAGTGCCCGCCGCATGCCGGTCCATAGCTGGTCCTGGGGAGACCCGGTGCTGAACAGGTTGGCGACTCCGGCCGCGCCGTCGGCGGCGTAGACGATGGCGCCGGCCTCGATCGTTCGTTCCCGGCCGGAGGCCAGCACGCTACAGCGCGGGTCGGCCAGCAGGCCCGGCTGGAACAGGGGACTTTCGCTGCTGTCGCCGCCGGACCATGCCGTCTCCCAGGCAGTCAGTTCACCGGGGTCCGTGATCTTGCCGAACGACAGGCCGCCATCCGGCGGCTCCTCCTGCACATCCGGCCCGGGCTCGGAGACGATCCAGCTGCCTTCGGCCACTAGCCGGAAGCCCGCCGGGGCCAGATCCAGCCGGGCGAAGCTGTCCTTGACGGCAAACGGCTGGTCCGGGGCCGCGGCCGCGAGCACTTCCGGCGCGGTAACCTCCGGGTCCAAGGTGATCGCGTTCGGGTAGAACCGCAGGCGGTGCCGAGTACTGGCCCACAGATGGGTACTGAACGTCCCCGGGTACCCGTGCGACCGGCAGACCGCATCGCACCAGGACGCGTTGTTGGCCACGGCAGCGCCGAGCAGCCCCGTGCTGTGCATACCACCTCACCTCCTGGGACGCGCGATTTCTTGAGTATCCGCTCCGGCTTTGAAGGGCGGTAATCATCGCCTGGACTGGAACGGCGGCATCTGCAAGGTCGGGGCGGTCCGGTCCAGGGCCTGGATCTGGGACTTCTCGTCCACGCACAGGACCAGCCCTCCAAACCAAAGGTGTATAAAAATCTTCGGTTGGAGCTACTTGGTGATCGCTTTTATTCGCGCAATTATGCCGGTACGGCTGCCTCGCTAAGCGGCCCAAGGAGCGTCAGTCATTCTCGCTTTCCACAGGGTGCGCCTTTGCTGTTAGCTAGCGTCCAGGCAGGACGAAACCGCTTCGGCGGTGTATGACCCAGCACTCCCGTCCACATAGTACTCGGGAGGCAGGCTGCAACCGCGGTAATTTGATATCAGATCGCGCTTGGCCGCCATTTCGGCCGCCGCGACGGTAGACCCCGAGCCGTACCCGGTGCCGATAATGCGTGCCGAGGCGGTTGCCGCGCCAGCGATCGACACGGTCGTGATCAGCGCTGCTACGGTAAGCGCTGGAATTAGTTTCTTGCATACGAAGGACAATTGTCCGCTCCTTTGCTGAACTAGGATACCCGCGACGGGTCCACTTGTCCTCGAATATGGTCCAGGCTTAATGGACCATGAATTCCTACCTGATCCTGAGTGTCGCTTCGATGACCCATCTAGTCAATAGATTGACTCTGAGGATTTCACCCAGTCAACTCAGGCGAGCGACCGGCGTCAGCGGTGCCGCTGCCAGCGTGGTTCGCTGATGTTCATGGCACGCGCGGCGCTGTCGTAGGCGGCGATGGCTTCGCCGAGCTCGCCCGCGTCGGTGAGCGCGCGGGCGAGTTCGACCCAGGTGCGTGCGGCATGCCTGCTGGCACCCAGCCGGCCGAGCACGGTGGCTGCCTCGGTGAACAGCGCGCGGGCTGTCTCCTGGTCTCCGGCGGCGGTGCGGGCGACGGCGAGGGCAGTGCCGGCCCGGGCAAACTCCATCTGCGCGGTCGGCCCGAGCAACCTGCGCGCGTTCTCGGCAGCCTCGATCGCCTGTCGCACCTCGTCGCGGGCAAGGTGCGCGTAACACAGCTCGGTGAACACGTAGGCCTTGTCCACCGGGTCCGCTGCCTCGGCGAGTTCGCCGAGCGCCTCGGTGAGGCTGTCGAAGGCCTCGCTAACGCGGGGCGGGTCGCAGCGCAGCAAGAGGTAGCCACGTGCGCACAGCAGCCTGCCGACGTACCGGCGGACATCGCTGCCCTGGAAGGCGCGCAAAGCCTCCTCGGACAGCTCGAGCGCCTCCTGGTAACGGCCGCGCTCATGGGCGATCATGCTGGCGTTCCACAAGATCGCGCCGCGGGCGGTCGGCGACCGCACCGCGGTGGCTCGCGCCAGGCCCTCGTCGAGCAGCCGTTCGGCCTCGCGCAGATCCCCGAGCTCGAACCAGACGCCGGCCACCGTCGCGATCAAGTGGATCGACAGCTCTGAGTCACGCGCCTGCGCGGCATCGAACTCAGCCAGCGCGGTTCGGCCCACGTCAGCGGCCCGGACCAGCTCACCCAGCTCGTACAGGCAGCGGCACCAGCCCAGATATGCCTCCAGCGACGCCTCGTTCGCCGGATCAGTCGCGCCCAGGCGCGCGCAGCGCTCAAATGCGGCGGCAGCCTCGGTTAGCCGGCCAGTACGCTGCAGCGCCTTGGCAAGTCCGATCCGGGCACGGCGCGCCAGCGCGGAATCATTCTCCCCGGCAGCGAGCACCCGCTCGTAACGTTCCAGCGCACCCGCAGGCTGTCCGGTGGTCAGCGCCAGGTCTGCCTGGGCCAGCAGGAGCGCCAGCGGTTCATCCGGGCCTGCCGGGCCGGTCAGCTCGCTGGCATCGCACGAGAGGGCGTCAGCGAGTATGCGGATGGTCTCCATGGTCGGCTGGCGCTTGCCAGCTTCCAGCAGCGACACATAGCTCGCCGACAGGCTCTCGCCCGCCAGCTCGCGCTGCGTCATGCCGCTGGCCGTGCGCCGTTGCCGCAGCCGGTGAGCAAAGTCCGATTGACTCACTTGACCCTGAGATATGACGGAGTTACGTTGAGGCCGATCCTAACCGGAAAGGGCGCGCAACCCGCATCCGGCGCACCTGACGCCCCATCCGGCCCAGCCGAGAAGGGTGTTTGCCATGCTCCAGGTGACACGCCGCACGGTGGCGACCCTGCTAATTCTTGTCGCGGCCCTGGCAGGCTCTTTGGGCCTGGTCGGCCTGACCGCGCAGGCCGGCTCTGTCTCCGCTCACGCACTCGCCGGCGGACCGTTCTGCTGCGGGCAGCAGTAACTGGTTTTTACCGTCACATGCCGGTGAGGTCGAGCAACGTGAGGAGCAGGTAGCTGTTGATCTCGCGCCGGAGGTGCTGGTCGTCTCCGCCGAGACTGGGGTGGACGCTGCTGCCGCTGCCGCCGGGTCCGGCGACTTCGATGCGCAGTTCCCTTTTACGGAAAGTGTGCGGTCGCCGCAACCATGCGCCGACTGAGCCCCTCGGCGTGCTCAGCGACGCCGCGCCGCTCGCCATCAAGTCATCAGTGAGCTGGTCCGCCCAGGCGGTGACCCAGTCCTCGACACGGCTGACCGGGTCCTCCGGCGCGGCCGGAAGTGCCTCGATCCTGTCATCGGCGAGTATCGCGTCGATCATCCCGCGGGGGCCGCCCACGTAGGTCCACGGGAGGTCGATCTCGGTGGCCACGCACCAGGCACGATCAGCGGGCCACCAGAGGTTCGGGCACTGCCCCCATGTTCCCTCCAGGCGGGCGAGATCGGCGACGGCCTCGGCGGGTCCCCGGTAGAGAAGGTAGTCCCGATGCGGCAGGCGCACCCGCGGCCCCTCGCGCACCGGCCCGGGCACCGGGTCCGGGCTGGGCGCGGTGATGGTCTCGTGTGGTTCCCCGGCCGCGGTCAAGACCGCGGCCGTGCCGGTGTTGTCCCACCCGAACCCGTCCCACACGCAGAACCAGCAATCCTCCGGCGTGGCCGTCCAATCCCGTGCGACCGCGGCGAGGACTTCGGCGTCCGGCACGTAGAGGCTGCCCTCCTGCGGGGTCTGGCCGATGTACGGGCACGGCACGCCCGGGTCTGTCGGCGGCAACGCTATCGAGTGGAACTGCGCGTCCCTGCCGAGCGGCATCCCGCTCCATGCGGCCACATCAGCCCAGCGGACCAGGCGATCCCCGCTGTCGGAGGTTTCGGCAGGGTGCAGCACCCGTGCGTAGGCCTCGAACCCGGCCGGTACGACGATCGTGGCGAGGTACTCGCCCTCCCACGGCGCCAAGCGCGGCGCGATCCAGTCAGCCTGGTGCACGTCGGTGCTCCACCGTAGTGTGTTACTGCCCATATGAGCATTATCGCGAGCGGCGAGGCCAGAACTTGACCAGTGCAATGATCGCGATGGCCAACAGCAGCCAGGGCGAGAACAGGAAATGCAGGGCGATGCCGAGGACGGTCAGTGCCAGGAAGGCGACGAGGACAAGGACGATGATCGCGAGCATGTTAATCGGTCTCCGTTTAACGTCGGACTTTGCTTGACTTCAAGCCTGCCGCGACCCACGGCCGCCGTCGATCGGGATCAGCCCGGCTCGCACCCCGATGTGCCACCGTAAGGCATCGGGATCATCCCTGACTCGGCCACTAGGGGGCCACGTTAGTGATCCGTGTGACTCAAGAGACGCACAGAGAGTGTCTTTCGTGTTGAAAAAGGGCTTCCTGTTGAGAAAGGCGCCAGATCTGCACCCTTTTCCAACATGAAGCACTTTTCTCACATGGAAAGCGTGGCGCCGCGCCCAGGAAACGGTGCATGTCATGAAATGTCGGGCACGGGGAGCCGCGGTTCGTGGGGCGCGGTTCGTGGGGCGCGGTTCGTGGGCGCTTTGGGAGCTATACGGAAAGCTCGGCGAGGTGGTCCATTAGGCGGCTGGCTAGTCGCAGGACGCCCAGCTCGGTGTCGCTGAGGTGCTTCAGGGCGGTGGCCAGCCACTCGTCGCGGGCGGCCATGTCGCGGCGGAGCGCCTCTCGTCCTTCGGGCGTGATCTGAAGCAAAATCTGACGATGGTCGTGCTCGTCGCGCGTCCGGGTGATCAGGCCGTCGCGAGCCAGTTCGGCGAGCAGCCGGGTCAGCGACTGCGGCCGCTGGTTCCCGGCCGCCGCCAGTGCCCCCGCCGTGACCGTCTCCTGCCTGTTCAGGTCCACGAGAACGCCCAGCTTGCCGAGGCTCAGCTCGCGGACCGGGCGTTCGGCGCGCAGCCGGCGGGCCAGGCGGGTGGCGCCCTGCCGGATTTCCACGGCCGCGTCGGCCAGCTCGACCGGTTCCTCGATGGTGCGCATAGTAGTAAGATATCACTTACTATGGTTGATTTGCGCCCGACCCTGACGGCGATGGCGGCGGTGCTCGCCAGCTACGGGTCGGCCCTCGCGGTGGAGCACGCGGCCCACCTGCACGTGGACATCGTGATCGTGGCGGTGGTCCTGGCGATGACCCTGGCCCGGATCCAGCGCTCCGCCGACCACCTCGACCGGCTTGCCGGGTTCGCGCTGCTGCCCGCCGTCGCCGTGCTGGCCTGGGCCGCCGGGCACCTCATGTCGAAGCATCCGGACGTGGGCGACGCCTGCTTCGTCCTGCTCATGGCCGCCTCGATCTGGGTCCGCCGGTTCGGGCCGCGCGCGGGCCGGGCCGGGTTGCTGATCGTCTCGCCGTTGATCGCGGTGCTGATCACCGGGCAGGGCGGTCCCGGCCAGGCCGGGCTGGGCTGGGTGGTGCTTGTCGCGCTGATCGCCGCCGGCTGGGTCAGCATCTGCCAGCTGCTCGCCGCGCCGCCGGGCCCGTCGTTGACGATGGCCGTCGCCAGGCCATCGGGCAGGCGAATATCGGCCAGCACCCGGATGGCGCTGCAACTTGGTATAGCGCTCGCCGCGGCGTTCGTGACCGGCCGCCTGCTGTGGCCCGAGCACTGGAGCTGGGTGGTACTCACCGCCTACGTCGTGTGCAGTGGCGCGGCGGGACGGGGCGACGTGCTGCTCAAGGGCGTCCTGCGTGCCGCCGGGGCGGCCGTCGGCACGCTGGTCGCGGCGGGGATCGCCGGGGCGTTCGGGCCGCGCGCGGACGCCACGGTCGTGCTGATGTTCGTGGCCCTCGCGGCGGCCACCTGGCTCCGCGAGTTCAGCTACGCCTACTGGGCCGCGATCGTCACCGCCGTGCTGTCACTGCTCTACGACTGGTTCGGCGAGGCACCGGGCGCGCTGCTGGACACCCGGCTCGAGGGCATTTTGGTCGGCGCCGCGCTCGGCATCGCCGCATCCTGGCTGATCCTGCCGGTCCGCACCGTGGACGTCGTCAGACGGCGGAGCGCCGACGCTCTCGCGGTGCTCAGCGGATTGCTCGCCGCGGACCCGGCGGACCCGGCCGCGTTGCGCCGCGGGCAGGCCGAGTTCGACCAGCGCGTCGCGCTGCTCGGCCGGATCGCGCAGCCGCCTCGCGCCCAGCGCCTGCTGTTCTCGCGCTGGTGGCCGCGGGCCGCCGCCGGCGCCGACACCATCGACGCGATCACCAGCTTGACCACGCCGGTCCGTGCGTTCGCGCGGGCGGCGGACGATCCGCGCACCGAGGACGCGGTGCGGGCGGTCGCCAGCAACGTCGTCGCGGTACGCCTGGCGATCGGCAGGCGGACCGGCCGGAACTACGAGGCAGCCGTGCCGCTGCCCGACGGGCCCCGCGGTGCGGCGCTCGGCCAGATCGACGGCGCGCTCGGCCGGCTCGCGCTGGTCCTCGGCAGGCCCTAG
>DASRFJ010000270.1:0-5300 GCA_035651595.1 Streptosporangiaceae bacterium
CAGGTCCTCGGTGTCGTAGTACTCCGCCGTGAGCGTCTCCACCTCGCCCCGCGACACGTCCGCAACCTGCGGCAAGCCGTCGAGCACAGGTAGCTCGAAGCCCGGCGTTGCCTCGAATTTGCTTTCTATTTCCTGTATCTCGGTAGTCATCAGCTTTCTCTACCCGTGAGCGCCCGGGGTATCCTCTTTGTTAGGAGGCCAGCCGCGAACGCAGCATCTGCTTGCCCATCTCGGCTCCCTTGCGACTGTCCGCCTGGGCCTTACGGAACAGCTCGGCCAGATCCGAGTCGCCCTCGCGGGTGGCGTCCTCGATGTAGGTCTCCAGGCGCAGCGCGTTGCTGAGGCATGCCTCCACGTACCAGATCAGGTTGTAGTCCTTGTCTTTCGTGCCGGTCACGGCGCCAGTCTCTTGAGTGGTCATCGCCTTCTCCTTCGATTGCTCGTGGGAGGCAGCTACCCGTCAGCGTCGGATCATGCGGTGCCGAGGCGGCAGAAGCACGAGGACTGGATCGGCACGTCAGCCAGCGCGGCGGCGATCGTGAGCTGCTGGGCGATGATCCGGGCCTCGCCGCCCTTGCCGAGCCGGACGAGGCACTCGTGAAGTCCGTGCAGTGCCCATACGTTGCCGGGGTGCTGCACGGGCCGCGGCAGCGTGTCGTCAATGCCCAGGTCGGCCCGGTAGACGGCTTCGGCGGCCGCGACGTGCCCCTGCTCGAGCAGCAGCGCGCCGTAGGCGTGCCGGGTCGGCTGCATCCATCCCCACGGCTCGTCGTAGGGCAGCTCGTCGTCCAGCTCGATCGAGTGCCGGAGCGCGGCGAACGCCGCGTCGTGGTCGCCCTTGCGGTACGCGAGTTCGCCGTCGAGCATCGCCGCCGCGATCGCCAGGATGTCCACGCAGGTGTTGTTGAACAGCGTCCGGCTCGCGGGCACGCGCTCGACCGCGCGCCGGAACAGCTCCCGCTCGGCCTCCGCCTCCTGGACCAGTCCGGTGGCCGCGAACGCGACGCCGCGGGCGTAGTGCAGCATCGCGGTGGTCACGCAGTACAGCTCCGGGTCGGCGGGCATCGGCAGCGCGAGGATGCCGGCCCACCGGCCGAAGCGGATCAGCACGTGCACGCGCATGGCCAGGAAGCCCTCCAGCCAGTCGGCCATCGGCGGGCTCGGCACGCGCAGCAGGTCCTCCGGGATCGCGGCCTCAAGCTGGGCCGCGGTCGCGAGGGCCACCTCCGACTGGCCGAGGAACATCGCACCGTAGATCTTGAAGTGGTAGTTGTGGCAGCGGTAGAGCGTGTAGAAGTTCATCGCCCCCGCGCGCCGCAGGTACTTCTCGTCGGCGGCGATCGCGTCGGTGTTGCCGGCCACCACTCGCCGGAAGTCGCCGCACACCACGTCCAGGTGGGAGGGCATATGGCGCAGGTGACCAGCGTCCGGAACCAGATCCCGCAACCGGTCGCCAGCGGCCAGGACCGCCTCCGGCGTCGGCGACATCTCCATCAGGTGGACATACATGTGCAAGACGCCCGGATGGCTGGCTCCCGCCGCCGATGCCAGCGCGCGGTCCAGCACGGCTTTCGCTTCTAGCGTGCGCGCCCCGGCCGCGGCCTGGCCGGACCGGATGTCCCATAGCCGCCACGGCGTCAGGTTCATCAGCGCGTCCGCGTACAGGGCGGCGACGTCGGGGTCGTCCGGATCCAGCTCCCAAGCCGCGCGCATCGCCGCCGCGTAGGGCTCGTTCCAGATCGAGCAGTCAGCCACCGCGCGCGACTGGGGGTACCGGGCACCGAGCGCCTCGATCAGCGCCCGCTCGGCCGGCGTGGCTTTTGCGCCTGCGCTTGCGTGCGCGTGCTTTACCGCCGCGTGGGCTCGGTCGACGGTCCGCGTCAGGTCGGCGTCGTCGAACACCTCCCAGGGCTTGTTGTAGTTCGGCCCCAGCGCGTACGCGATGCCCCAGTGGGCCATGGCGCAGCCCGGATCCGCCGCGGCGGCGGCCTCGAAGCAGGCGACCGCCTCTTCGTGATTGAACGCGTACGTCCAGGCCAGGCCGCGGTCGAACCACAGCTGCGCCTGCGCCGAGGACGTCGTCACGGGACGGCCGAAGCCACCCAGGTCGTAATACTCCACAATAGAAACAAACGATAGACGCACGCGCGAAGGGCCTATCGGTGCGGGGCACACACCCGCCTACCTCCGCCTGTATGTCCCGGACGCCGACGCCGCCTACCGGTGCGCGCTCGCCGCGGGAGCGACCGCGGTGACGGAGGTGACATCCCTGTTCTTCGGCGAACGGGTGGGCCGGGTGCGGGACCCGCTCGGCAACATCTGGTGGATCCAGGAGCACGTCGAAGACGTCGATCCTGAGGAGATGGGCCGCCGCGCCCAGGACCCCGCCGCTCCCGAGGCGCTCCACTACGTCGAGACCTCCCTGGACACGGCGATGGCGGCACAATGCTCGAACTAATAGACGATCTCTTATACCCCACCTAGGTATATAGTTGGTGATCATGAAGGGTTTTACGTCCTCTGGCACGTAAAACCCTTCATGATCATGAAACAAGCCACGCGAACCAGCGGAACGCAGGCCCACATAGCAGGACAAACCAGACCGCATACCCCCTGTATTGATGGGCGCCCCTCGACGCCTCGCCTGGACGAACCGCAGAACCGCGGCTGACTGGCGGCTGAAGCCGTGGCCGGGCTCACCGAGATGCTCGGCCAGTACCGTCAGCCTGCGTGACGAGATACGGGCCAGGGACAAGCACCGATGTCGTTATGAAGATGAGGGGTTAGCCTGTGCCGGAGCCGCGGTAGAGGGCGAGCTCGCCGTCGAGTTCCACGGCGAGGACGGTGGCGTAGCGGTCCAGCGCGACGTACTCGGCGGGCGGTCGAAGCAGGTCAGGTACAGCACGCGGCGATCCGTCGACAGAGTGGACGCGCCGTAGAAGTGGCCGGGTGGTTGGTTCATGTAGTCGTCGTAGCTGATCTGGCCGTTGAAGAACGACCACGACTCGGGGATACCGCGGACGGCGTAGATGCCCCAGTGCACGAAGATGCCGAGCTTGGCCCGCTCGAACCAGGGCTGGAGCGTCACATCGCCACCGTACTTCTTCTCACCTAGCATGAGCGGCGTGACGGTACGACCCGCCCAGCCGCGGGACGTCAAGGCGCTGGCCCAGGTGATGGCCCGGGCGTTCTACGACGACCCGCCGTTCGGGTGGATGCTGCCGGACGAGCGGAGCCGGGAGCGCCGCGCGGCCGGGGTATTCGCTACGATCTTGCGCTCGCACGCGATGCGGTACGGCGGCGTGGATGTCGCGTGCCGGGGAGACCTCATCGTCGGCGGGGCGATCTGGCTGCCGCCCGGGCACTGGGCGCCCACGGCCGCGCAGCAACTGCGCTCCCTGCCTGGATATCTCCGCGCGCTCGGCCGCGACATCGGCCGCACGAATGCGCTCGTGCAGGCGATGACGAAGCATCACCCGCGCGAACCGCACTGGTACCTGTACGCGATCGGCGTCGATCCGGCGACGCAGGGCGGCGGCGTGGCCAGCGCGCTGCTCCGGCCCCGCCTGGCGCGCTGCGATATCAACGGTCAGGCCGCCTACCTCGAATCGAGTAAGCCGGGCAATGTCCCGCTTTATGAGCACTTTGGCTTCGAAGTGACGGGAACGCCGCCACTGCCGGAGGGAGCGCCTGTGCTCACCGCCATGTGGCGCGCGCCGGAATAGGCCGCCGGGAAAATGAGTTGCACGATTTACGCGCTATGGGTCATGGTTGATTCAGGCAACGGAGCAACTGTAAGGACGAGAGTGAATCTACGTATTACCGAACAGCTCGGTCGGCGGGACATGTCGCGCTGCCCGCTGATGTTCGCGTCCTCGTCCGGGGAGGCAACGGTGTAAACGCCGTC
This sequence comes from Streptosporangiaceae bacterium, assembly GCA_035651595.1. Taxonomy (GTDB): domain Bacteria; phylum Actinomycetota; class Actinomycetes; order Streptosporangiales; family Streptosporangiaceae; genus JAFARZ01. The sequence continues at coordinate 3,908 of DASRFJ010000270.1, forward strand.
AGGCGCAATCGCCGGAGCCGCCCTCGGGACATCCTGACGGGCGGCTTTCTGTATCTCACGCACTTCGATGTGCTCGATCGTTCTCAACTCCACAGCGGGAAATACCAACGAGGCAGGCGCGCGGTGCGGCAGTGACCCCGCGGCGCCTGCCGCTCTAGGGCGGGGTGCCGCACGTTGCGGCTGCACAAGACGACAACCACTTGTGCTCGCGGCACCCCGCCCGCCATGGGGCTGCGGTCGTAACCGGAAACACACCTGCCCTGCAAGCAGTTCGATGAGAGTACGAATCTCTCCAGCTCCACGCGTCCCGACGCACGCGCCGCTAGCTCAATCGCAGAGCAGCAGGCTCTTAACCTGCAGTGTCGGGGTTCAAGTCCCTGGCGGCGCACCAATGCCGTTGCCGCCGCGCACGGCTTGCGGCCACGCCCTCGTAAGGCGAGCGGTCCGGGTCGGCACCGGACGGCGGCGCCATGCGCTCGTGCCGCAATCTGGTAGCCGGAGATCGGCCACTCGCAATGCCCTTCTAGACCAATTGGCAGAGTCACCTGGCCCAGAACCAGGAGGTTCCCGGTTCGAATCCGGGGTGGGGCACCGGGCACGGGTCAGCACATGCCCCGTTGGATTAGGGGTTATCTCGCCTGGCCCTCATCCAGGAGACCGCCGGTTCAAATCCGGCACGGGGTACCACGCCGTCGTTGCTCTGCTGGCTAGGGGCCGCCGGTCCTTCAAACCGGACAAGCGAGGCGGGTTCGATTCCCGCCGACGGCACCGCGCGGTGGTGTAATCGGGAACACACGGGCCTCATAAGCCCGGCGATAGCGGTTCGAGTCCGCTCCGCGCCAGCAATCCCGCGTCGCCTAATGGCAGGGCAGCGGATTGTTAATCCGCCAGTAGAGGTTCGAGTCCTTTCGCGGGAGCTCCTATGGTCCAGATGGAGAGGACGCCGCCCTCCGGGGGCGGAGATCGCAGATTCGAGTCCTGCTGGGAGCGCATTGAGCTCTTCGGTGGCCTTGTTCGCGTTTGGGCTCGACCCGCGGTCTTGCCTGTGCGCCGCCCGGTATCTTCGTGCCGATGGCGCCTACGGGTCGTGAGCTCGGGTGCCGATGGCACCATCGCTCAGGGGCTTGGCAGCCCAATGGCACCATCGGCACGCCGCGGTGTCCCCGCAGGTGTGGCCGTGGTTCGCTTAACGTGCGGACCGGTATTTCCCGCGGTGCTCGGACAGCGGTCCAGGGAAGATTGCGGACACTTACCCCCGAACGTGAGCGATCCAAATTAAGGTGTGTTTCCGGCGTGTCGAGGCATCCGCCTGTGCTGGGTGCGCGCCGATGCCCTGTTCGTGCCGGTATGATCCGCTGTTTCGGAGCCTCCGCGGACCCCGGGAGCCGGCCGG
>DASRFJ010000271.1:0-7288 GCA_035651595.1 Streptosporangiaceae bacterium
GGAGGGAGCCGAGGAATGCGTGCACTTGCCGTCTGGCCGCGCTGTCACTAAGGCGCTGCTCGGCCGGCGAGGCGGGACCGGCGAGGGCGAAGCCGAGGGTGTAATCGTAGATGAGGCGGAAAGCCAGGGCGGCCTGGCGGCCGGGCAGGCCGGCCGTATGCAGCGGCGCGAGGAATGCCTCGGCCAGGGCCAGGGAAGCGGGGCTGAGCGGGTCACGGGTCTTGAGCAGGGCCGCGATGCCGGGATGATCCTCCAGGACCGCCCGCAGCCGGTGCGCGAGCATGGCGACCTGCGCGATCCAGGGCGCAGCGGGGTCGGTCTGGCCGTCGACCTCGGCGAGCACCGCGTCGAGGATGAGGTCGTAGAGCTGTTCCTTGCTGCGGACGTGGCGGTACAGCGCGCCGGGAACCACGCCGAGGCGGCGGGCGAGGGCGCGCATGCTGAGGGCCTGCGCGCCCTCGGTACTGAGGACCGCGAGGGCCTCGGCGACGACGCGCTCGCGGGTGAGCGCGGGTCGGCTGCTCTCGCCGCCGTCGGGCGGGTTGAACCAGAGCGAACGCGTGTCCGCGTCGTCGGCCTGCTGACCTGCCATGCCTGCCTCCGGGCCCGGCCGTGGTTGGTTGTGAACGACGTTCACTATAATGTGCCGAGTGTAGCTCAAACTGACGGGCGTTCACTTGAGCGATGCGCTGGCGGTCGGTTGTGCGGAGGGTGGCTCGCCGCAGCTGCGATCGGTGCGCTGGCCTGTTCCCGCCCGGCTGGATTGCCGCCGCGATCAGGGCCAGCCCCGGTCGGCGCCGGTACTACAGCACAGCAAAGCGCTGGTTTCGCCGCGCTCAGGTTGACTGTGAACGACGTTCACTATATAGTGAACTATGTAGCTCGGAACTGAATAGTGTTCACCTGAGCGGTGTTCTTCCGGGTCGCCGGGCCGTCGGCCCGGCCAGATACAAGGGAGAACGATATGACCATCATGACAAGCTGGGACATGTTCCAGGACGTTCGCGCGGCGCAGGATGAGCTGCTGCGGGCGACGCGAGGGCGCGGCTGGCGGCCTGGCCAGCAGCAATACGACGATGCCGGCGCCACGGTCTGGGCGCCGCCGGTCGACATCTCCGAACGCAAGGACGCCTACCTGGTAACGGCCGAGCTTTCCGGCATAAAGGCCGCCGAGGTAGAGATCCTCTTCGAGGACGGCCTGCTGACCATCCAGGGCGAGCGGCACTTCACGCACGACTCCGCCGAGGAGAAGATGCACCGCGCCGAGAGGTTCCACGGCGCCTTCCGCCGCTCGATCACCCTGCCTAGCCACGTGGAGGCCGACAAGATCGAAGCCTCGGCGCAGGACGGCGTGCTGCAGATCATGGTTCCCAAAGCACCCGCAGTACAGGCCAAGCGCATCCAGGTGCGCGCCGGCCAGGCGCACACAGCCCTGAAGGCTGCGGCCAAGAACGGCAGCTGACACCAGGCCCCGGCCGCAAGGGCCACGACCATGCGGCCGGGAAGCACGACCCTCCTGCCGCCGCCATCGTTCACCACGATGGTAGCGGTAGGAGGGTCACGCCTGTGGCCATTCATTGAACCGCCGCCGTACGCCGCGCGGCAGGCGCTGATCACGTTGTTCGCCGATCCGGCGTCGTCGAATCCGGGTGCAGAGCGGTCATCAGGCAACGCATGAAATTCTTTGGCAGGAGATGGACCGTCGCGGTCCCGACGGCCTTCGTCCCGGCAAGATGCGCCGGGGCGTATGCTTAGCATGACGGCTCCAGACCTCGGTCGCTTCTCCGCATGTGAGAAGAATTCGAGGATTCGGAGGCCGGCATGAACCTTCCCGAGCCGCTGCGAGGATCCGCGCAGCATATCGGCCTGCTCCAGGACAAGCGGCGCCGCCTGTCCGACGCGCTGGTGTCTGCGGAGTTGCAGTTCCTGGCCGCCCTGCGCCGCGAGTGCCTGGATGACGAGATGACCTGGGCGCAGCTGCGCGACGCCTACAGCTTGCTCTCGGCTGGAAGGCTGCCTGGCCTGCGGGCCCGCTGGATGGATGCCGTTCCGGTCAGCCCGGAACAGGTCATCCTCAACGCCAAGCGGGAAGCCGCCGGCGGCGCGGGCCGCACGTGGAGGGGACATCGTCCGCTGCATCGCGGCGAGTACTACCCGCCCAGCGGACAGTGGGTCGTATATGTGCTGTTCGACGCCGGCCGACACCCGGTCTACGTTCGCAGTACGAACCACTGTCCGCAGCAGTTCGCCGACCACCGCGCGCAAGGAAAGCGATGGTCGAGCTGGACCGCCTGCGCCGTCGACAGTGCGGAGGCGTACGAGGTCCAAGCCCGGCTCATACGCCGGTACCAGACCGACCTGAACCAGCATCGAGCCCGCGGCTGAGCGAGCCGCCGGACATGACGGGCGTCCGTCTACGATGGCACCGCCAGCACCGCGGACACCAGCAACCGGCTGGAGGATCCGCCATGTATGCGTGCGCCGCCCGCAACTAACCACTGGAGGTCGGGGAAAACCACCGCCGTTCGGGAAAATCGCCTTTAATAACGAACGGGCGGTGGTTCCTCGCTCACGGGGTGGGACGGGGCAACTGCGGTCGATTTGCAGCGGCGGCCTCGCCGGTGAAGACGGCCAGGACGTCGCCGATGGCGGGTTCCGGGGCCCACCGGATCTGGCAGCGGGAGGTGCGCCTGGATCTGGTAGCGGTTGCGGGCGGCCGTCTTTGTGCTTGACGACGTGCCCGGCGTCGGTCAGGTCGGTGACGATGCTGCACGCGCTGCGCTCGGTGATTCCCATGCTGGCGGCAATGTCCCGTAGCCGGGCATCTGGGTCCTGGGCGATGCCGAGCAGGACCCGGCCGTGATTGGTCAGGAAGCTCTAATTCTCTGCCCTCATGACCGGCTTGACTACCCGGCCCGCGGCGGCTAGCCGCCGCGGCTGGCTGTCCCAGCCCGCGGGGCCGAGCATCAGCCGGGTGACCCGGCCGCAGCGGCCCTCGAGGGCCGTGATCAGTGCGGGCAGTTCCGCTGCCGGGTCGGCTGATCGCGGCCACCAGGCGCCGTCCAGCAGCGTGCCGCGCGACAGCGCCGCCCCCAGGCGCAGCCGCGGTACTGGCGGTGCCGGGCTGGCCGGGATCGTCTCAGCTGCGGCGTTGCGGGGCATGACCGCTGGTCCGCTGTCTGCGGCTGTCGTGTTCACCGGTGTGCCGTCCGGTGGCCGGCCTGTCCGGTGGCCAGGTGGCAGGCCAGCAGGAGGACGGCGGGCCCGGCGATGGCGGTGAGCCAGGTGGACAGGTTGAAGAACCCGTTCAGGGTGTGGACGTGGAACAGCCGGGTAGCCGTTCTGGCTGTCACCGCAACGTGGCACCGGCACCATCATCTATCTGGCCACGTCCCGGCAAGTGGCGGGCAAGACAGGCGGCTGCTACGTCAAACGCCAGCGGCGTGAGCTCTCCGCGGCCGCCCGCGACGAGGCGGCAGCGTGGCGGCTGTGCCAGCTTAGCGAGGAGTGACGGGCCTGAAGGCTCGAGGAGGCCGTGGAAGACGGTCATCAGCCGACCGCACCCTCCATCTGCAGCTCGATCAGCCGGTTCAGCTCGAGCGCGTATTCCATCGGCAGTTCGCGCGCGATGGGCTCGACGAAGCCGCGCACGATGGTGGCCGCGGCCTCGTTCTCGGTCATGCCGCGGCTCATCAGGTAAAACAGCTGGTCCTCGGAGATCTTGGAGACGCTGGCCTCGTGGCCCATCTCCACGTCGTCCTCGCGGATGTCCACGTAAGGATAGGTGTCGGACCGGCTGATGCTGTCCACAAGCAGCGCGTCGCACCTGACCGTGGACCTGGAATGCGCCGCGCCCTCCTGCACCTGAACCAGGCCCCGATAAGACGTGCGGCCGCCCGCTCTGGCCACGGACTTGGAAATGATCTGGGAGGAGGTGCGCGGCGCGCAGTGCACCATCTTGGCGCCGGCGTCCTGATGCTGGCCTTCGCCGGCGAACGCGACGGACAGGGTCTCTCCCCTGGCGTGCTCGCCCATCAGGTAGACGGCCGGGTACTTCATCGTGACCTTGGAGCCGATGTTCCCGTCGATCCACTCCATGCTCGCCCCGGCCTGCGCGATCGCGCGCTTGGTGACCAGGTTGTAGACATTGTTCGACCAGTTCTGGATTGTGGTGTACCGGCAGTGACCGCCGGTCTTGACGATGATCTCGACGACCGCCGAGTGCAGCGAGTCGGAGGAGTAGACCGGCGCGGTGCAGCCCTCGACATAATGCACGCTGGCGCCCTGGTCCACGATGATCAGGGTCCGCTCGAACTGGCCCATGTTCTCGGTGTTGATCCGGAAGTAGGCCTGCAGCGGGATGTCCACGTGCACGCCCTTCGGCACGTAGATGAAGCTGCCGCCGGACCAGACCGCGATGTTCAGCGCGGCGAACTTGTTGTCGCCCACCGGGATGATCGTGGCGAAGTACTCCTGGAAAAGATCCGGGTGCTCCTTGAGCGCGGTGTCGGTGTCGAGGAAGATGACACCCTTGTCCTCCAGGTCCTCGCGGATCTTGTGGTAGACGACTTCGCTTTCGTACTGCGCGGCGACGCCGGCGATAAGCCGCTGCTTCTCCGCCTCGGGGATGCCGAGCCTGTCGTAGGTGTTCTTGATGTCCGCGGGCAGGTCGTCCCAGCTGGCGGCCTGCTTCTCGGTTGACCGGACGAAGTACTTGATGTTCTCGAAATCGATGCCAGCCAGATCCGCGCCCCACCCCGGCATGGGCTTGCGCCCGAACAGCTTCAAGCCCTTCAGCCGCAGGTCCAGCATCCACTGCGGCTCGCCTTTCAGCGCCGATATGTCCCGGACGACCTCCTCGGACAGACCCCGGCGCGCGGACTCGCCCGCCGCGTCCGAGTCGGCCCAGCCGAAGATGCCTCCGGACTCAGTTGCCGTCGTGCCGGCGGCAGGGAACTCCAGCCCTTAGCACTTTAATACTATCACAATTCTAGAAATAAATTGCTAGTTTTTATCACCTGTGTGCGGTGATGAGCAGGGCACCGGCAGTCGAGCTATCTACCTCATGGTCGAGCTGGCTGGCTCGGGCGAGTCCGGGTGCTGCACCGGCTGCCGGGTCCAGCTGGTGATCATGACGGGGCTGCCGAGGGGAACCCGGGACAGCGCGCGCAGGGCGGCGGCGGGGACCCGGATGCAGCCGTGGCTGATCGCGTGGCCGAACACGGCAGGATCCGGCCAGCCGTGCAGGGCGACGGTGCCGGGGCCGCCGCCGTAGGTGGTCAGGGTGGCAGAGTGCGCGCCGAGGGGGAGGATCAGCGGGCTGTAGGTGGGGTGCGGTGGTGCCAGTGAGGCGAGCAGGAACGTGCGCCCGGCTGGGGTGGGGGTGCCGGGGGCGCCCTCGGCCACCGTCCATGTTCCCAGGCTGCGTCCGGCGTCGAGGACGGTCAGCCGGTAAGAGGTCAGGTTGATCTGGACCCGGTAGGGGCTGTAGGCGGTTTGCAGCCCGCCGCCGCCGAGGTAGATCCAGCCGGTGGACCGGTTCGGCCGGGCCGGGAGCAGCACCCGGTCCCAGCCTGGCTGGGATTGCACGACCGGGACCCAGGTGGGGCTACCGATCTGGGTGGCAGGCAGCGCAGCCGCTGGCGGCCCGCCCGGGCGGCTGTAGACCACGCGCGTCGCCACCGGGTGCAGCACGATTCCCGTCTCTGCCGCGAACGGGGCCGGATCTGGCGGCGCGGCGGGGGTGGTCCCGTAGGTGGTGGCCGCCGGCAACCGCGCCATCTGCGCTGAGGAGACGCGCATCGGCTGCACGGGCGGGGGCGCGGCCGCGTGCGGCGGCCCGGCCGTTCCGCAGCCCGCTGCCAGGGCGGCGATGGTGGCCGCGATGACCGTCATGCCTGCCGTTGCCCTTCCCGCGGCACGGCGGGGCCCGTCAAATCGGAAGTAATAATGCATTGACAGACCTCCGGGGTGCAAATAGCAAAATGACCGGCGCAACCGCATCCGGCAGCTCTTTCAGCGAGCGAATGGCGCGTGGCCCGTTTCCAGGGAAATGGACGGACCCCGGTCCGGGCGCCAAGGTGCCCCGGGGCCCTTGCGATTGCGTCCGGAATCGTAGCACGGCAGGGAGTCGGCAGGAGCGCCCCTCACCAGGCTGTGCGGCTGAACTCGTATCGCCGGACGGTAGCTTTATTCCCGAAATTTCCCGCAATTTCCCGTTAGTGCCCGCATAGCGTAATGCATTCTGTGCCGGATAATCCACGTGACAGCGAAGGCGTGTCCGCCGCACATCAATGATGAATTCGTGTAACGTTTCTGGTCTGGCATTCCCGGACCGGGATAACTGCCGGTATGCCAGCGGGGGTACCCGCAATTGGCTATCGGCCACGCCAGCGGGAGTGTCAGGGCATCGCGGCCCACCCCTGATTCCAGAGCACAGCCACTAGAGAAAGGCACCGCATATGACCGATATCGGCAGCCGCGCCTGGCGCCGATGGGTCGGCTACGCCTGGCTGACCGCAGCCACCGGCGCCACCGCCGTGCTCATCGCCTCCCAGCCCGCCGTGGCCGCGACAGCCCCGGTCGGCCTGGGCACGGCCGGCAGTTTCGCGGTTTTGGCCGGGACCACGGTCACCAACACCGGCCCGAGCCGGATCAGCGGGAACCTCGGCGTGAGCCCGGGCACCGCGGTGACCGGGTTCCCGCCCGGCATCGTGACCGGCGGTACCATTCACCGGGCCGACGGCGTCGCGGGGGGCGCCCAGTCCGACCTGACCATCGCGTACAACGATGCGGCCGGGCGCAGCCCGACAGCCAACATCCCGGCCTTCATCGGCGCCGGCCAGACACTCGCGCCCGGTGTGTACAAGGCCTCCTCGTCGCTCGAGGTCGGCGGGTCGCTGACCCTGGACGCGCACGGCGACCCGGACGCGGTCTGGATCTTCCAGGCCCCCTCCTCCACCCTCACCACCGACTCGGCCAGCTCCGTCATCCTCACCAACGGCGCCCAGGCCTGCAACGTCTTCTGGCAAGTGGGCAGTTCCGCCACCCTCGGAACAAATTCCACCTTCGCGGGCACCATCCTCGCCCTCACGTCGATCTCGGTGCAGACCGGAGACACCATCACCGGCCGTACGCTGGCCCGGAACGGGGCCGTGACCCTCGACGACGACACGATCACCGCACCCAGCTGCACGACAACCCCGCCCCCGAGTCCGACGCCGACCGCGACCAGCCCGACGCCGACCGCGACCAGCCCGACGCCGACCGCGACCAGCCCGACGCCGAC
>DASRFJ010000272.1:0-13340 GCA_035651595.1 Streptosporangiaceae bacterium
CGCAATCGAGCCCACTAGAGCGTGTCACATCAATTGGCACATGCCCATGGATCTAGCTCCGATGCGACGCCTCACGATCGAAGCCACCTACGACATCCCGTGAAACGCCGGCTCTCCCAGGGGCTCACGATAGAAGGCACGATCCAGCTCTAGCCCCCGCACCAGCACCCGGCAGCGCGCCGCCAATCCGCCAGAACGGCGGCGCGCCACCCGGATTACACAAATGTAATTACTGTGATTAGTCCGCGCGCCGCGCCGAGCGCTGGCGCGCTCGTCACGGCGCGGCGCGGCTGCACAGCCTTGCCCGCCGTCCCCCGATCCGCCGAGCAAGCAGCCCCGCAGATGGGTCCGCCCCCGCGCCGGCGGTATCCGACGCCGTGGAGAGCCGGCGCCGCGCGCCCGCGCCGCGTCACGGCAAGCACCCCACGGGAGCCCCCGCAGCCCCAGCGCGGCGCAGCAGGGCGGGGGAGCACGCCCGGCGCTCCCCGATCCGAGGAGGCAGTCACTGGTGGGAGATCCGCCCAGGCAGCCCCGGCCAGCCCGGCCCGGAACCGGATTGGCCGGGAGCCGCCCGCTCCCTCCCGGGAAGCCGCTCAACCTGTCAGGGGGTAACGAGGGAGCCCAGCAGACGGGAAGGAAGCCAGCCCTCTGCCGACGTACAGTGCCCGGTTAGGGTCATCTTGTCAACGGGCAGGGGAGAGCCTGCGGGGCAGGTACAGCCGCCCGGCTCCGCCTCATTCCACCTTAACGCGGACGTTAAAGTGGACCCTTCCCCGCCGCCTGACCTACCCCAGCTCGCCGCGCTTTACCTTGGCCAGGAACGCCCGCCACGCGTCCAGCTCGACGGCCAGGTGGCCGCGCTCAGGGCTCTTGCTGTCCCTGATCCCCGCGACGGTACCGGCCGCCGTGGTCCCCACCTCCACGCAGTCGCCGGTTGAGCCGCTACGTGACGCCTTACGCCAGGTCAGATCTGTGTCTTCCATCGCTCGCCTGCTTCCATGAAGATGTCTTGAGTCTGGCTCCACGTGTGCAGTAGAACTAGTATTCGTCGCAGAGAAACGCCCCGCCCGTTGGAAATGATTCCACGAGCGGGGCGCTCTGCCCGAAGGCCCGACGAGCTACCAGCGGCCAACTGCCAGAACCGCTAGCCGGAACTAGTGACCTCCGGATTCCCCTCGCGCGTGCCACGGAACCCTTGCCGGGGGCTAGTCGGTGCAAGTGCGCGAGAGGTTTTGTGTACCGCGCCGCTAGGCTCCGTGCGGACCTGTTAGGAGACAAGGGACGCGCGGCGCGGTACGCCATGGCCTGAGGTGCCCGCAGCAAACCGCCGGAGCGGAAGGTCCCTCCTCGGGCACCTCAGGGGCTCTATGGAGTTGTGTGGGTCGCGCCCCGCCGCGCGGAAGGTGGGGGTGTAGGCGGGGGGCGCGACCCTTCCCGCGCTTTGTCCGGCGTGGAGGAGGTCGTCCGTTGGGCTAGGCGGACACTCCCGGACAGCACGGGGACTTATCACGAATCGTGGTCTCTATGGAGCTATGCGTCACCACACTAGACTAGATGTCTACCCATGTCTACCCACGTCGATACCGATGCTCTGTGGTGGGTGGCTGACTACGGTCTCAGGTGTGGGCCTTATCGATCAGCCGGACGTGCCCCGGTACCGCCAGCTTGCCGACCTGGTACGGCGGCGGATCGATGACGGGACCTACCCGCCCGGCAGCCGGATACCAAGCGAGACCACATGGGTTCAGGAAACCGGCTTTGCGCGGGATACTGTCCGGAAGGCCATGGCGCTGCTGATCGAAGAGCATCGGCTGTACGTCGTGCGCGGTCTGGGAACCTTTGTCAGCCGGGAGTAACGTAACGAGCGCCCCGGAGGCCAGCTACCACACCGGACGCATCCGGGGCGCTCGCTCATCGGGCGGGAAGGTGAACCGCCCGGTATCCCCGGAAAGAGGTCAGCTCTCCGGGGGATCACGCTTCGGTACTCCCGATCAGGGCTCGCACCTCTGCTTCGCGGTAACGCCTGTGGCCTCCCAACGTGCGAATCGATGTGAGCTTCCCGGCTTTGGACCAGCGCGTAACGGTCTTCGGGTCCACGCGGAACATCGTGGCTACCTCTGCCGGAGTCAGGAGACGTTCGGACTCCGGCGCTTCGGTCTTCATCTAGGCACACCTCATGATCTCGGCACGGATGGATTCCAGGCGTGCCCGCTCATCGTCAGACAGCGTGGAGCGCGCCTCCAGATGCGCTCGCTCCAGACTCCAGGCCGGAGAGCGTCAGGCAGTCTAGGACGCGCTGGAGCGTCCCAGGATCTACGGGTACATGCGCCGGTACCTCCGGCCGCTCTGGCGTTCTCTGGTCCACGGCTATCCCCTCCGGTATTTCAAGCTCTTGGGGGGGAAACACTTACCGCTGCAACAGCCTTACAAGGGCGGCACGCGCTTTCCCCAGTAGCCACCGTGCCAGGCCAGAGCTACCGTAGGAAGTGACCGGGCGTGATCTAGCAAACGCTCAGCGATCACTTGCAAACCGCGCAAATACGAGGGACAGATGCCAGCACCCAAGCCTCTCGATCCAGGAGCGTCGCCTCAGCATTTCTTCGGGGCTGAGTTCCGGCGTGCGCGCGAGGTGGCCGGTATCAAGCAAGGCGAGTTCGCGGCCACCGTGCCCTGTGACACCGCGACGGTATCGAGGGTTGAAATGGGTGTGCTCGTCCCCAGTGACGCGTTCATTGACGCGACGCGGCGAGCGTTCCCAGAGCTTGACTGGCTGGTCAGGTTCTTTGACGCGTCGCACAGATGGCACAACGGCCCGATTCCGAGATGGCTAGAAGCATGGCTGGCGGCCGAAGGCGAGGCGACAGAGCTGCGCATCTGGCAGCCGCTGATCGTGCCCGGACTACTCCAGACACCGGAGTATGCACGAGCGTTGCTGCTCGCTGGCCAGACCAACACCTCCGACGAGGCAATCAGCGCGCAGGTAACCGCGAGGCTGGCGCGTCAGAGCATCTTTGACAAGCCAGACCCCCCGAATGTGCTCGTCGTCCTAGATCAGGCGGTACTTCACCGGCTGATCGGTTCGCCTAAGATCATGAGCGATCAGCTAGCCCAGGTGGCGGACCTGTCGGCTAGGCCATTCGTATCGGTACAGGTGATTCCGGCTAGCGGCGGGGCGCATGCCGGGCTCGCGGGGAGTTTCATGGTGGCTAGCTCGCCTGGTCACGCGGACGTGGGACACGTTGACGCGGTGGAAGATCAGACGATTGACCGGTCAGAGCTAGTCCGCAAGATGTCCATAGCGTTCGAACGTCTGAGAGGTGACGCGCTACCCCGCAACGCGTCCCGAGACTTGATACAGAAGGTGGCAGAGCAATGGACCACATAAACCTGATCTGGCGTAAGGCCAGGGCGAGCGGCAACGGCGGCGCTAACTGTGTTGAAGTAGCGTTCGATTCAACCAATTCCGCGGTCGGTCTCATTCGAGACTCTAAGCGACCTGAAGCCGGGCACCTCACGAGCACACCGCAGGCGTTCGCGGCGCTCGTCGCAGCGATCAAGGCCGGCCGTTTCGAAGAACGCTTAGGGACCAATAACGAAGCAAGGGGGCTGATCGGAAACCGGTGCACTGATCGGCCCCTCTTCCGGCATGGCCGCCCCTTGCACGTGGCCGCCCGCGCCGTCACAGCCGCCGTGCTCTGCCTGCATGTGCTCCCAATCATCGGGGGGCAGACAGCCGCGCCCGCGCTCGTCGCCGGGATCACGCTGTGGTGGCTGCTGACTGCCCGCGCCGACCTCGCACCCTCCCTGGACGGTAGGCACCAGCGATGACCGCCACCCGTCCCGCCCCGCGCAGGCCGCGCACAGTGCCTGCACAGGCGCCGGCCCGTTCCCGTGTGCGGGCACTGTGCGCCCCTGCCGGGGCGGCAGTTCACGCACCCCCGCTGACTGGCTAATAGGCGGGCCGCCCGCTCCCTCCCGGAAAGCCGCTCAACCTGTCAGGGGGTAACGAGGGAGCCCAGCAGACGGGAAGGAAGCCAGCCCCTGCCCACGTACAGTGCCCGGTTAGGGTCACCTTGTCAACGGGGCAGGTGCAGCCGCCCGGCTCTGCCTGATTTCACCCTAACGCCGACTTTAAAGTGGACTCTTCCCCGCCGCCTCACTTACCCCAGCTCACCGCGCTTCACGTCGGCCAGGAACGCCCGCCACGCGTCCAGCTCGACGGCCAGGTGGCCGCGCTCAGGGCTCTTGCTGTCCCGCACCATGCCGGCAGCGCACCCGTCCGCTTCGTACGCGACTTCGACGCAACCACCATTCGAGGCGCTGGCCTTAGCCTTTCGCCAGGTCATATCGTCCATCGTTTACCTGCCTCTGTGAGAAGATCTTGGGTCTGTGTCCACGGTAGCGCGTCCGCACGCAAGCCATCGAACACGCGGACAGCCCGCGCGATCACGTCATGATCGGTGTAGACACCGCCTTTGACAATCGAATCGGTGAAGGCCGCTACGTCGGTTGTATCTTCGGTGCTGATGGCGAACGCACCGCCTAGCGCACCAGCTACGCCGGGGGTATCCGGCACGATCTGGATTGTGACAGACGGTCGGGTACCAGCGCTCAGAAGGTATTCCATCTGCTCTGCCATGACGGACGCGTCGCCTACCTCGCGGTTCAGCACCGATCCGAGGATCACGACACGTAGTTCGGCGCGGTCTAGTACGGACTGCCGTTCGAGCCGTTTCGAGAGACTAGCGTCCGCACTGGCACTGTCCGGTTTCCAGGTCAGAACCGCGCGTGCGTAGCTTTCGGTCTGGATCAGGCCAGGCACCAGCAAGGGCTCGAACCACCTGATCAGCGTTGCGCGCGGTTCGAAGTCATCTGCCCACTTGGCGAACCAAGATCGCGGGGACCTGGCACGGTGCGCTAGCTCGGTGAGCTTCACCAGGTCCGCGCCCGTTGCTTCCGCCCATGCGGTCAGTACCGCGTCACTAGGTACCGGCTGCCGGGCGCTCTCAGCTTTGCTCACCACAGACCGGCTTACGGTCATCTGCTTCGCCAGCCTCGCATGTGACCCGTAACCAGCGTCGCTACGCGCCTGACTGAGCATCTGCGCTAGCTGCTCTCGCGGTGCCGCCATGTTGCGAACCTCCCGTAACAGCGTTCCCTGTTGGGTCGGTAATCGGATCACTACTGGCTGATTATGTCTCGTCGCTGCCAGGGTTGCTAGTGATCAAGCACCGACCACCGGGAGGGACGCTGATATGGCTGGCCTCGGGCAACTCACCACCGGAGAACTGAAGCGCGCTGAAGACGCCTGTGCGCTCCTCATGGGCCTGTACACGGACCACGCCGCGTTCGGCCGCGATACGTTCATCAAGATCGAGACGCTCTGGGCGGATATCCAGGGCACGCAGCAGACCCACATGGCCAATGACCGCCGGGCCAGGGTCGCGGCAGCGGCGAAGCGCGCGACAACTCTGCCCACCACGGCGTGACGGCATGATGAACGAGGAACCGGCGCGCCTGCTGACGCCGGCAGAGGTAGCGGCGATGTTTCGTGTCGATCCCAAGACGGTCACACGCTGGTCGAAGTCCGGCAAGCTGACATCGATCCGCACCCTGGGAGGTCACCGCCGCTACCAGGAGTCCGAGGTCCGGGCCTTGATCCAGGTGTCCAGGTCGTGACCGCATGCGGCAACTTCACGCCCAGCTCCGATCGGCCGCTCGTCTGCGCCACCTGCGGGTACATGCGCGCGAGTCACGGACCGCAAAGCCAATTTGATGCCCCAGGGCCTCCTCCCTGGGAAGGTGACCAGCCTGCATCGCTCCAGGTACAGCGGGCCGGTCACGGAGAGCCCTGGGCGTGTGGTAGCGTCCGTGGCTCTCCCCTGCGCGCCTACGAGCCGGGCCGGACGAACGTACCCCAGCCAGGCGTGACGTCGACTAGGCCGCGTTCGCGGAGGACCCCCAGCGCGCGGCGCGCGGTGTTCTTGGCCACGTCGTAATCCTGGCTTAGCGTCGTGATGCTCGGTACCCGCGCGCCTGGTGCCAGCTTGCCCGACCTGATCTGTTCTTCCAGCAGATTCGCGAGCTGTAGGTAGGGAGGCGCAGCCCCGTCGCGGTTGATCATGCCGGGACACTACCGGCCCAGCTCAGCCCAGACATTCCGGGGCATAGCAGACTAGATCTTGGCATGCCTTAATACAGCTTGCTAGTGTGACCCATAGCTCCGCTCCTGTCACGATTCGTAAGGGACTTCGCATGAGGAGGGACATGAACAACGGCAGCCAGACAGAGCTCAGCGAGATGAGCTTCCTCACCGTCAGCGAAGTGGCGCTGATCGTGCGCGTGTCAAAGATGACCGTGTACCGCCTGGTCCACTGCGGTGACCTGGAAGCGGTCAGGGTCGGCCGGTCCTTCCGGATTCCCGAGTCGTCAGTCGACAAGTACCTGAAGGAATCCTTCGTCGGGACAGAATCTGACGCGATGGCCTGGGAGCACCGCCGCGAGCAGCGCATGTTAGCTCTCAGACTCCCGCGCGGCCGGACCGTCCGAGTGTCCGCCCACCCCCCTCGGACAATCTCCTCCACCGGATAGCCGCGCGGATGGGGTCGCCCCTCGTGGTCCTTCCGCTGGCCCGGTGCCCACGGCCCGCCCCCACAACTCCACAGCGCCTCCCCGCCTCGGGAGGGACCGCCCGCCCGTGCGTCCACGCTCACGGTCAGGTGCTGCGGGGCGGGGAGGTCATGAACTCCCGGGGCAGCGGCCTGAGGTCCACAAGACCGCCGCGTCCGGCCCCGGGACGGAACGCCCCCGCTGTCCAGTACTTCTCACTCAACGGCAGCGGAGCGCAGACGTACCATGGGCAGCGCGGGGCGTTCCTGGAGGCACCACGCGCGAGGTGATCCGCTCAGGCAGTTTCCTTCCCCGCGCAATATGAAGCGCCCGTCCGAGGAGTCGTAGCCACGGGCGGCGACCGCGGTTCATGTGCGTACCGGGTTGTGGTGGTGACTGGTGGTAATAATGGGGGAATGGGGGTTCAGCGCGGCGCGGTCACCGTCACTACGGGGCGGCGGGCGGATGCGGGGGTGATCCGGCCGGGCGCGCGGGATATCGCGGGCCTGTCGCTGTGCGGGGAGCATTACGGGGCGCCGTATGATCTGCTGGCCGCCGCGCTGGGCGTGCAGCCGGCCCGGCTGCGGGGGATCACGGGCAGGTGGCGGGCGGCGGGGTACGCGGCGACGGGCCGGCTGGGGCCGGGTCCGTCGTGGTGCTGGCTGACCGCGCGGGGGATGGAGGCGGCCGGGCTGCCGTACCCGGCTGCCGCGCCGAAGCTGACCCGTCTGGCGCATGTCCGCGCGGTGCTGGCGGCCCGCCTGTGGCTGTCGTCGGCGGACGTGTATACGGCGGGGCGGGCGTGGTGGGAGTCGGAGCGGCGGCTCCGTGCCGCGATCGGCACGGTGCCGGCGCCGCACGTGGCCGATGCGGAGATCCACTGGCCTTCGGTCGACGGGGGCCGGTACGGGGGGCAGGTGTGGGCGGTTGAGGTGGAGCTGACGCCGAAGACGCAGGCCCGCACGGCGGGGATCATGTCGGGGCTGCTGTCGGGCCGGGTGCGGTATGCCCAGGTGGTGTACCTGACCACGCCGGCGTCGCGTCCGGTGGTGACCCGTTCCGCGCAATCGCTTCCCGCAGGCCAGCGGGACAAGATCGCGATCCGTGACCTGCCCGCGACCGCGTACATGCCGGGGGTCCCGTGACCCGCCGCGTCCGCTACGTGAGCCTGCGCGCCCGCGCCGGGTGGTGGCTGGCGGGCGTGGCCGTGAAACTGGCCGGGTGGCTCGCTATCGCCGCCGTGGCCGCCGCCGTGTGGCCGCTCACCCTGACCGCAGCAGCGGGGTACGGGGCGGCGTGGCTGCGCGGGTGGCCGCCGGCCCGGCTGTGGCGCGCCGCCGCCTGGTCACTGGCGATGACCGCCGTGTACCTGCTCGCCGCCGCTGTGGCGCACGGCACGTGGCAGGCGGTCGCGCTGGCCCCGGTACGGGACTGGCGGCTGTCCTGGCACCAGGCCGCGAACGGGAACCTGGCCGCCGCGTTCCTCGTGACCGTCCCTGTGGCGGTCCCGGCCGGCCTGGCATTGGCCGGGGTGGCGTGGGCGTGGCGGATCTACGCCATCACCACCGGCCTGGCCGGCCTGACCGCGAGCGCGCCCATGGTCTTCGATGCCCGGCAGTGGCGCCGGCAGGCCCGCGCCGCTGCCGCCCGGCTCGCCGCGCCGGGCGCGGTCCCGCTGTACGCATCCGGGGACCGCATCCCGGTCGGCGCTGTCATCCGCGCGGTAGGCCGCCGGTGGCGGCCGGTCCTGGCCGTGCCGTTCACCGCGCTGGCCCGGCATATGGTGATCGTCGGTGCGACCGGCGCCGGCAAGACGAACCTGATGATGCGGCTATGGGCCGGCTGGTTCACCGCCGCCCTCAGAGCCACCGCCAGCGGCGGACGCCGCCCGCTGCTGGTCGTGATGGACTGCAAAGGGGGCCCGGACGCACGGGCGAAAGCCGCCCGTGCCCGCCGCCTGCTGTACGGGGCCGGCGCCCGCCGCGTCGCGATCTGGCCCGATGAGGCCGCCCTGTCCCTGTGGGACGTACCGCCTGCTGAGCTTGCGGTCCTGCTGTACCAGATGGTGGAGACCGGCGCCGGCGCCGCCGCGTTCTACGCCGACATCCTCCAGGCCGTCATCATCTTGGCCGTCAAGGCGCCGCCCGGCCCGCCCGTCAGCGCCGCCGAGTTCCTGGCCCGGCTGGACCGGGCCTGGCTGGAGACCGCGTACGGCGACGGGCAGCATCCGGAGCAGGCAGCCCGCGTCCGTTCCGCCCGCACCCACCTGCCCGACATCCACCTGCGCCTGTCCACCCTGCTGGCCAGGCTCGGCCCCGCCCTGGACGGAGGCGGGACGCTGGCTGATGCGGACGCCTGGTACTGCATCCTGGAAGGCACCCGCGAGAAATCCGTGGCCGAAGCGCAGGCCATGGCCATTACCGAACTCGTCGCGCACGCCGCGACAAGCCCGGAAGCGGCCCCACGCGCGATGCTGCTGGCCGCCGACGACTACTCGGCGGTGTCGCGGCGGGTGCCGTTGTCGAACCTGTACGAGCGGGGCCGGTCGCTCGGCATCGGCGTGCAGGTATCGGCCCAGTCCTGGCAGGGTCTCGGCGCCGACGACGACGAACGGTACCGGATCACCGCGACCGCAGACGGCGGCGTGTGGGTCATGCACACCCCCTACCCCGAGCCGCTGTGCCGGCTCGCCGGGACGCGCCGGGTCCTGGAGACCGCCCGTCACCTGATCGGCGCCGGGTGGGGGGATGAGGGCACCACCCGTGAGCAGCACGCCTGGATCGCTGACCCGGACATCATCCGCCGCCTCACCACCGGGCAGGCGTGCTATATCCGCCACGGCGCGGCGACCTTCGTGCAGGTCGCCCGGCCGCGCCCGTCCCCGTTGACCCTGACCGCCGCGCCCCGCCCGGCCGTGCCCGAGCCGTCCCCGCCGACGCTGCCGCCGCCCCGGCCCGCCCCGCCCGAGGGACGGGCACCGGACCTGGCCGACATGCTAGGCCCCGAGGCCGCGCCATGACCCCCGCCCCGGACCCGTTCGCGGCGCTGGGGTTGCCGGCCCGCCCGGACCTGACTGATGAGCAGGTCCGGCAGGCGTGGCGGAAGACCGCCGCGGCGACCCATCCCGACCGCAAGGACGGCGGCGACACCGCCCGTTACACCGCCGCCGTGGCCGCCTACGCCCAGCTCCGCACCCGGTGGGGACGCAGCGAGGCATACGCCGACCTGGCCGCCGCCCGCGCCGTCACCGACCCGGCCGCGCCCCCCGATGACGACGAGCACCAGGGCGCGGCAGCCGTCCGGCCCGGCACCCGCGCCGCCGCCTTGGTCTCCTCGGCCCGCTTGCTGCCCGCCCGCATCCGCCATGGCCGCCCGCTGCGGGTGGCCGCACGCGCTGTCACCGCCGCCGTGGCCTGCCTGCTCGTGCTGCACATCATCGGCGGGCATCCGGCCGCGCCCGCGCTCGTCGCCGGGATCACGCTGTGGTGGCTGCTCACCGCCCGCGCCGACCTGGCTCCCCTCCCCGGACGGTAAAGACACAGCGATGACCGCCACCCGCCCGCGCCGCGCAGGCCGCGTACAGTGCCCGCACAGCGGCACGAACCCGTGTGCGGGCACTGTGCGCCCCTGCCGGGGCGTGAGGTGCCCGCCGGCCAGCGCAAACCCGCCTGCTCCATGCCGGCGCCGCGCGCCTGACCTCACCCCCACAACCCGAGGGCGAGGTCAGGCGCGCGGCGCCGGCACTCCACAGGCACAACCGCACTGGCCGGCGGTCACCTCACCCAAGATCAAGGTCAAGGTCAAAAGCAAAACCAGTGCACATGACCGTGGAAGGTGCATGGCGGGCGTGGTCCCGGGCTGGGATGGCCGCTGCGCGGCCCCTCCGTCGCATCCCGAAGGCTCCGGGAACGCGGAAGGTGCACAGGAGGCCGCTGCGCGGCCCCTCCGTCGCATCCGCAGTCACCAGCAGACGCGGAAGGCGCACCGCTGCGCAGGCCGCTGCGCGGCCCCTCCGCCGCCTTCGGCCGTCGCCGGCAAATGCGGAAGGTGCAGCACCATGGCTGAACCCTGCGCCGGTACAGGCGGAAGGTGCACGGCAGCCAGGGCCGGGGTATCGCGCGGGTACGCGGGGAAGCCGCCAGCACCACGGCCAGAGCATTCCGCGCCCTCCGGGCACTCTTCTTTTGGGCGGCGCGAAGACCGCGCGCCGCAAGAGCGCGCCTCCGGCGGGGCCTCGGGCTCCAGGATGGACGTTTCCGGCAAACCGGACAGAAGGGTTGTGGCTGAGGTGATGGCTGTCCCATCCCGACGCCATCGGCCAGGGCCAGCCGAGCAGGCCGGCCCCGCCCCGTCAAGCCAAACCCGCTTGACGGGGCAGGGCCGGCCCGCTCCCCGGAGGGTGGCCGACGGCGACGGGATGGGACACCCGCCCGGAATATGGCGCGTCCGCGCCCGCAAGAACCAGGCCCGCCGCGCCCCGCGACGCGCAGCAGGAAATGCGCGCAGCGCGAATTCGGTGCACAGCTACGGGGGATAAATGGACGGTAATAAATCACCGGAAAAGACCGGGAATGGCGACGCTATTTCACCCGGGATTATCGACCCGGGGCGCGTTATCAGCTATAATCTGAGTGAAGGGGAAAGGCCGGGCGGCATAAAAGTCCGGTACAAGATCAGGATAGCGGCCGGCCGGCGCGCGAAAGTGATTGACGCGCGGCAGGCCGAGATCATCAGGGAGGTACTGGAATGGTCACGCCAGCACAGGCAGCGCAGAACCCGGTAACAGGCCCCGCCGAGCCGGTACCGGTCGCCGTCCTCACCCGGACATCGACCCGCGACATGCAGGACCCGGTAGCGTCCTACCGCCGCCAGGTCCGGTCATGCCAGCAGTGGCTGCCCGCAGGCTGGCACATCGTCGCCGTCTACAGCGACGTGGCCTCCGGCGGCACCGACCTTGAGGACCGCAGCCAGGCCAGCGCCCATGACGCGATCACCCGCGCCGGGCTGCCGCGTGACGGCGGTATCGCGGACCTGCTGGCCGAAGCCGCCAGCCCCGCCCCGAGATTCGCGGTCGTGGTCTGCGAAGACATCGAACGGGCCGGCCGCGACACGTACAACGCGCTGAAACTCGAAAAGGAACTGTCGCGCAACGGGATAGCTATTTTCGCTACCGACGAGCCCGCCGATATCGCCGGCGTCAGCGCCACCGCTATTCTCGTCCGCCGCGTCAAGCAAGGCGTAGCGGAATGGTACCGGCTCAAGCTCAAAGGCGATATCTGGAAAGGGCTAGTCGAGCATTCCGCCGAAGGATGGAACATCGGCACCCCGCCCTACGGGTACGCCGCCGAGCGCGTCACCCACCCCAACCCGCTCAAGGCAAGCCAGGGACACACCAAGACCCGCCTTATCCTCGACCCCGCCGCCGCGCCCGTAGTCGCCCAGATCTTCACGTGGCGCGTCGTTCACAAGCTCGGCCTGCCCGCCATCGCGAAACGGCTGAACGCGGACACCGCCCTCTACCCGCCGCCCGGCGCAGCCGCCGCATGGACCCAGTCCACCGTCTACACGATCTTGAAGAACCCCAAGTACACCGGCCACATGGTGTTCGGCCGGCGCCGCAGCGACGGCAACGGCCACAAGATCCACGTCCCCGCCGGCCAGTGGCTATGGTCACCCGAACCCACCCACCCCGCCATCGTGGACCCCGGCACCTGGCAGGAAGCGCAGGGCATCGGGGCCTTGCACGGCACCAGCCGCGACGATGACGAGAGCGCCGCGCCGTTCACCACCACCCGCAGCTACGCCTACCGTGCCCGTGTCCTGTGCCGCGACTGCCGCCGCCGCATGGCCGGCACCGCCAAAGGCAGCACCGCCCAGCACGTCTACTACCGGTGCCCGCACGACCCCGCCAACCCCCGCCACGCCGCCGCCCAGCCCGACCACCCCCGCACCGTGCAGGCCCCCCAGAACCGGCTAGACGCCATCGTCGGCCGGTTCCTCACCGATCACATCTTCGGACCCCAGCGCGCCGCCAACCTCGCCGCCCAGCTCCCCGCCACCGACGCCGACGCCCAGACGCGCCGCGACGCCGACACAGCCGCGCTCACCGCCCGCATCAAGCAACTCGACACCGCCCAGAACGCCCAGATCAAAGCACTGGAAGCCATCCCCGCCGACCCGGACAGTCCCGCAGCCGCCGCCATGCGCGCCCGCATCCGCGACCGGTTCGCCGAACTCCACGACCAGCGCCAGCAAGCCGAAACCCAGCTAGCCGCCCTCACCACCGCCACCCCCAAAGCCGCCGACCCCGACCTGATCGACGAACTTCCCTACCTCGGTGACGTCCTCCCCGACCTCCCCGACCACCTCAAGGCCCGGCTATTCGCCGCGTTCGACCTCACCATCTTGTGGAACAAGACCATGGGACAGGCAACGGTCAACGTCGAAATCACAGACGCCACCCTCCAAGCCCTCCCCGCCATCATTGACCCCAGCCAGGACGGCTACCACGACACCGCTGCCAGCACCCCAGCCAGCCCCGCACCAGTGGGGGATTTGAGCGAGCCCACTAGAGCGTGTCAAACCGCAGCCGAGCGGGGTGAGTTAAGGTACAGGCGTGTCGATCATCCTCATTACCGGCGCGGCCGGCATCGTCGGGAGCATGCTCCGGCCGCGGCTGGCCAGGCCGGACCGCACCCTGCGGCTGCTGGACGTCGCGCCGATGACCGCGG
>DASRFJ010000273.1:0-12640 GCA_035651595.1 Streptosporangiaceae bacterium
GTCGACGGGCTTCTTCCGCATCTCGCAGCTGCTCGAGATGAAGTTCCCGTCGAGCGTGGGATGGTGGGCGACCAGATAGCCGGACAGGAACCTGCACCGGGTGGTTTTCGAGCCGGCGAAGTTCTCGTCGAAGAAGTCAACGCCGGCCCCGCCAAGCTGGAATTCGTCGCAGCCGCCGCGGTTGACGCAGTAATCCTGGCGGATGATCCATTCGACGCCCCGGCCGATCCTGATGCAGAGCCACAACGGTGCCCCGGCCTGGCGTGGCGTGAAGCAGAATTTCGATGGCATGTCATTCTCCTATCGCGTTGCTCGCGGTGAAATCTCCGACGTAAACGACGAGCAGGTAAGCCGCGAGGTCGGCCGCGACGGCGGCGGCGAGCGCGTCGAAGCTCACCGGGACGGCGCGGCCGGCGGTTACCGGCCCGCTCAGCGTGATGTTGGACGTGACTGTCGTGTCCGGCGCCGGGGCCCGCTCCCGCAGGCTGGCGGTGGCGCCGGACAGCGCCCGGTCCCACCAGTCGCGGACGGCGGGCATCGGTGCGTCGCCGGTGGCGGGGTCGAACAGGATGTCCTTGACGGCGCCGGCGACGGCGGCCTTGACCGGGTCGCTGCGGTCGATCCAGTCCCGCAGCGCGGCGTCGGCGGTCCCGCGGATCTCGGTGCGGATGGCGCCGGAGCCGAGCCCGGTGTCGTGGACGTCGTCTGGCAGGTCGCCCCCGATCACCCGCGGGCCGTCCGGTGGCAGGGCGGCCCGGTAGGCCGCGTAGAGCAGGCACGCGTCGACCCGCACCCGCACGTCGTACGCCGCCGATCCGGTGTCGAACTGTTCGGTGAGGATCGTGCGCAGGTCAAACGGGGCGCGACCGCCGCGGAGGTTGCCGACGACGGCGGCGGTGGCCGCCGGATCGCTGGACATCAGCAGCGTGGTCCTGGCCGGGCCACCGAGCGGCCCGGTCCGCTCGGGCTGGGCGGTCAGCACTCCCGTTGACTGACCGAGCCTGATGATGGTGGACTCGACCGGGATTGGCTGAACGACCAGGGGTTGGCCCGCCGGGTGTGCCTTGGGGCCGTTCGCGAGCGCGGCAGTGACCTGCGCGGTCAGCTCGTCCGGCAGGGACAGGTCGGTGGTGAGCGTGCACGAGCCGCCGAGGTAGCCGGCATCCGGCTCGGGCCGGTCGATCATCGCCCGCATGACGAAGTCGGGTCCGCCGCCGTCGGGTCGCGTCGCCAGCATCGCTCGGGGAACCGCCACGTAGTACCGCGCGGTCAGCCCGGACGCCAGCAGCGAGTCGTTGTTGGCGTCGGGGTATACGGATACGCCGAGCGGGCCGGCGGTGAGCACCAGCGGGGCCGGACCGCATACCGGACCCGCCGGCCGGCCGTCGATCATGACGTCGCTCCGGCGAGTGTCGTGGCCGTCAAGGTCAGGATCGGATCGTCGATGAAGTCGTTGTGCACGGTGACCGAACGGGTTCCGCCGGGACCGGTGAGGTTCAGCGTGACGGCCGTGTCGAGCCCGGTGAGGACGGAGTCGACCGGGATCAGGACGTGCACGAAGTCGACCGTGTGCGCCGCGGTGAGCGTCAGGTCAGGGATGGTCAGCGCGGGCAGACCGGTGAGCCGGAACGCTACCTCGACGGAGGTGACGCCCGCCGCGGCGAAGTCGAACGCGGCCTGGACCGTGAGCGGGTGCTGTACCTGCTGGACGGTTTCGGTGCGGAACGTCACCAGCGTGCGTACCGTCTCCTTCGGGATCGTCGCCGGAACCGCGAGCGACCGGGCGACGACCACCGAGGTGGCCGCGGCCACCGGCAGGGTGACGGTCTGGCCCGCGCCGAGGATCTGATCACCCAGGCTCGTCACGGCCAGCTGAGGCAGTGCCGCGGCCCGGTGCAGCACGAGGTCGAGCGGTCCGCGGTTGGTGGCGGTCGGCGGCGACCCGGGCGTGACCGAGACGGTCAGGTCGTCGGATTCGGCGCTCCGGTGCAGGTTGAGCGGCCCTGGGGCCTGGACCGGTTCGGGGAACTGGTCGTCGAGCCGTACCGCGAGGTTCGCCGACAGCGGCGGCGGCCCGGCCGCGCACAGCTCGCTGAGGAACTGGTTGACGCTGGTCAGAGCCGGTGTGGTGTGGTCGTCGGCGATGTCGACCGAGACCTGCACGGTGTGCGGGGCGAGGCCGTCGCTGAACGTCGCGGTTGCCGCCGGAAAGCCGCTGAGGCTCGAGGGGTTCCGCGTGTCCAGGCCGTCCGGCAGGGTCAGCCGCAAGGTGCGCCCCGTTGCCTCGGGGATAGTCGGCAGCGCCGCTGCCAGGTCCGCGAGATCGATCGGATCGACGGCTGGGGCGAGCATGAACGTGAAGTGGAAGCGGCTGCCGGTGAGGTTGCTCGACGGGTCGACGAGCGCGTCGCAGGCGGCGGCGACTCCCTCCGCACCGTGCACGATCGCGTAGGCGGCGGGTAGCGCGACGACCGTGCCGGTGATCTGCCCGAGGTAGAGCCGACGCACCGTGGGGAAGCGGGACTGAACGTCACCCAGCGACGTGAGCTCGCGAAACTCCGAGCGGGCCGTGGCGAAGCCAGTGAGGTCGTTCTGATCAATGATGGGCCTGGTGACACCATCCTTAGTGGTGATCGTGAACCGAGACCGGTAGGAGTCGGTGTAGAACTGCAGCCCCAGCGGCAGCGGCTCGGGCGGGGAGGTGACAGGGAACATGACGGACACCGGAATGAACCGGAACCATCCGATGCTCGCGGGCACCGAGGCGGCGTTCTGCCCGTCGCCGAAGACCGTGAACTCGAATCCGTTGAACGTCGGGCCGTGCGGGAACCCGGTGTCCGGCTCGAAGCCACGCACCAGTTGCAGGCCGTTGTAGTTCACCGTCACGCTGAGGCTGGCTCCGCCGAGATCGGTCAGGTGCTCGTAGGTCGCTTCGACGAGGTCTTCCGGCAGCGAGAATGTCACCAGCCGCTGATCGTCGGGCTGATCGGTCACCGTGCCGGTGACCGTGTGCGGAACCACCGTCCCGCCCTCGGTCACCGGCACCGACAACGTGACGATGGGATGCAGGTCTGGCGCGGGGGACATCGTCTTTCCTGGACCCGGCGCCAGGCCCGCCAGCGTCAGCGTCAGCGTGGCCTGGTTGACCGGCCGGCCCTGCGGCGTCACCTCGCCCGCCTTCTGCGTGACGGCGAACTGAAATCCCGGATCCTCGACGCCGGTCTGCGGCAGGAGCGCGAACCGCGGAATGTACCAGGTGGTGGCGTTGACCTGGTCCTCCTGTTCCCCGTCGGCAAACGCCACGTCGAGCCTTGGCAGCGGTGGCGCCCCCGCCGGGACATCAAACTGCGCGTTGGCATCATTGCCCTGATCGGTATGGAAGATGGCGTCGACACCCTCCCCGATGCGACAGGCGATCCACGGCGCGGCTCGCGACCCGACGAACTCATCGAAGGCCACGTTGAACGCGGCGACCTCGGCCGCGGGATCGGGTGGGTCGACGGGGAGGATAATCGCGCCGCCGCCCGCGCTCATCCCTGGCTCCCCGCCCTGGCCGCGGCGATGTAACGGTTGACCAGGTCCAGCTTGTCGGCCGGGGCGCTGGGCAGCGGCGCGACCACCGTGGCCTGCTTGAGCGGGCCGGACCCCACGAAGGCCGTCACCGGCGCTGGCGTGGAGTAGATGACGGGTTCGTCGGTGAACTGAGGGCCGTCGACCTCCACCGTCATCGTGTAGGTGATCGTGCTTTCCGCGAAGTACTTGTCCGAGAAGATCTCCCAGATCGCGTCGTTCACCATGCCCGGGGTGACGACGATCGCCGCGTAGGGGTCCTGGCCGATCGTCGGATTGATCGTCACCACGATGTTCGGCGGGAGCAGCAACGGCCGGACGTTGAAACGCACGAAGACGTAGCCGACGTCCGAGGCGGTCAGGATCGGGCTGTGCTCGGTCCCGATCTGCTCGATCTCGGCGATGGCGCGGTCGTGCGGGGCGATCGCCGGCGACAGGTTGACCCGGGGGTCATGACCGTCGAAGACCAGCTGCCGGCGCAGTTTGACCTGGTCCTGCGGCCAGGCCGGCACCGGATTGTCGAGTCGCAGGAACGAGAAGTTCACGTAGTCGCCGGCGTTGCCCGCCTTCCAGATCGCGGGCGCGACGGGCCCGTTCGGCGCGGTCTGGCCCTCGACGTAGTGCTCGCCCTGCGCGAGCATCTGCAGGTTCGCCTGGCCGTTCACCACCGGATTGTCGAAGTCCGGATACCCCACCTCAAGCTGGACCGCCACCAGCGGGTCGCTCACGTCGGTGCCGTCCGGGAGCTTCTCGCCGAAGTTGACCAGGCATTTGCCGACCACCTGGACCTTCTTGAAGAACTCGCCGATGTCGATCACGAACAGGTACTTGTTCAGGTCGGCGCGGACGGCGGGCAGCAGGTCGTTGAGGTCGCCGCTCACCGCCTGCTCTACGGAGATCGTCTCGTCGAGGATGAGCTGCTGGTTGAAGTGCACGCCCTTGCGCTCGTGGTCGGACTTCAGCGCGACCGCGGCGCCGCCGAAGAACTCGCTGAACCAGCCGCGGCCCGAGGTCGTCGCCTTCGAATCCGCCTTGGCCGGATCCCAGCTGAAGATCTCCTGTTTGACCAGGTCCATCGCGGTTTTCTTCATCTCGTCGACGTTGTCGTTGATCCACTTCGCCGTGTTGGCGTCGAGTTCGGCGCCGTCCTGCGTGATGTGGGTGGTGACGCCGCCGTTCGTGATGCATGACGACCACGCCGCGCTGGCGGAGATGTCGTCGATCCCGAGGAAGCTGCTCGCGTCCACGGCCGCGGAGAACGAGTCGTAGACCTTGTCGACATCGACGGCGACGTCGACGGTCACGGCGTTGATGTAGAAGGACTCCTTGAGCACGTTGGTGACGGTGAACGGCGGCGAGGCGCCGGCCTTCAGCGCCGACGCGATCTCGCCCGCGGCGAACAGATTGCAGCTGATCAGGAACGTCGAGCTGCCCTGCTGCTCGATGCTGCCCTTCTGGCTGTACTGGGCCGTCATCAAGATCTTGCCGCCGGTCACGTTCGGGTCCTGAACCGCGCATATGACCGTGCTGTTGGTGATCGGCACGATGCCCAGGCCCGGCGCCGGGTCGCCGGGCTGCTGGTTGAAGTACGGTGCCAGCCGCGGGACGGGCGCGTCGTGCTCACGCGCCTGGAGCTTGCCGATGACCCCGGTGATGACGCTGGGCGGAATCGCGAACGTCGTGGAGAACGTGCAGAACCCGCCGCCCATCTCGGTCGAGGCCCCCTGTAGTTCGGCCGGGGTGATGTTCGCCTCCTCCGATCCGAGGCCCTTGAACAGGGTCATCTCGAAGTCGAAGTCCTGGGGTGAGGTCTGCTTGTGCGCCAGGTACACCTGTGCGGGCTGGAAGTAGTACTGGGTGGGGAGGCCAGCCGCCCTGAGTTCGGGGTTGTGCGCGTCGGGATAGACCTGAACGTCATATCGCGTGCCGGTCGCGTCGTTCACCGTGACGATGACGAAGTCCGGTCCAAACAGCGGACCCACACCGGAAACGAAGTCGGCCATGCTGCCACTCCTATGCTCGAGAAGAGGTCGATGACCGTACAGGGAGGGTTCGTGGCAGCCAGATACACACCGACGCTAGGGCGCTGCGAGAACCCCCAAGTTGTACCTATTCATGGAGTGTAAGGATGAATACTCGAACTAATAAGCGACCCATTATACCCCCCTGGGGTATTTAGTTCATGATCACGAAGGGTTTTGCGGCCTATAGCACGTAAAACCCTTCGTGATCATGGAACGGGTCACGCTAGCGGGGGGAAGGTATCCGCGCATAGCAGGGCAAACCAGACCGCATACCCCCCTGTATTGATGGCCGCCCTCGACACCTCGCTGGATGATCCGCTCACTCGAACCAGCCACCGAAAACAAGCTTGTGATGCTTGGTGAACAGCTACTCAAAGCGCCGGAGGCCCGCAGCGGCTCCCGGCCGGCGGGCGTAACGCAGGGTGCCGTCCCCCGGGGCGCCCGCTCATGAGTTAGCGGCAGCCTCGGAAAGGCTGCCGCTAATCGTGAATACCGTAACTAGCCCGAGCAGGTGGCCGTGCCCGCCGGGCCTCTGACCGTTGCGCTTATCCTGAGATTCACGGAATTCCCGAGGGTCCGCTCATCGGTGAATGGGCCGAGAGTAATGGTTGTCCCGTTGTCAGAGCCGGACCCGTTGAGAATCGCGGTGCCGTTGTTGGTAACTACGGCGCTGATGGTAAGCCTGCCGGCCGGTGACCAGCCAGAGCTGGCCGCGCCCCAGCGGATCGAATACACCCCGCGGTCGACCGCTGTCGATGAGACGGCGGCTCTGCAGGTCCCCCTGGTCGCCGCCGAGGCCGGCGTGGCAACCGCGACTGCGCCGGCCGTGAGGCTGGGAATCAGCGCGGCGGCGAACAGCAGGTGACGCATTTTGCGATTAAGCATGAGCCCTCCTGTAATTTGTAAGGCGCGTGGACGGCCGAACGTATTCGCGTTATCACATGGCTCTCCGTGAGGTCGCGGGCTCGGGTCGCCTTGGGCACGACGCCATGTAATCTTTCGCGAGTAATTCCTGCGTATAACGTGAGTAGCAGGGGACCGGCAGGCGAGCAGGGGGCGAGGCAGGGCAGCGGCGGATCAGCACCGAGCCAAGCGGGTACCCGGCCTGGCCGCCATCGCGGGCCGAGCGGTCAGAGCTTGGTCAGCTTGGCGTAGGGCGACCGGATCCGCACCTTACCCGAGCTGAAGCCGACGACCACCGCCTCGTCCTCGGCGAGCAGGACCCGCCCGAGGCCGTACTTGTCGTGAGACACCTGGTCACCGGCAGCGAACTGTTCGATAGGCTCCACATCCGCCGGCGGCACGTTGAAGGGACTTCCGGGCAGGGAGCGCCGGGACACGGCACGGGTTCGTTTCATCACTACTACTATGCGCTCTCGGTGGCGCCGCGGGCAGCATCACCCCGATGTTCGGCGCTCCCGCCGCGCGGGCGGCCCGCCGTGCGGGCCTCTGGACATATCCGGTTTGTCGCGACACGACCTACCTCTTCAGGCGGCTCGCGCCGCCAGCGCGAGGCGCTCCGGAATGATTGCGGACACTTACTTCCCCAAACTGGGGGGTAAGTGTCCGCAGTAATCTGGCCCGCTAGCTCACCCGCCGGGGAAACCATATATTTGCTTGGCGAATGCGTCGCCATGCAGCCAGAGACGAATCAGCGCGCCGCCTCCTGGCGCGTCTTCGAGAAGACACTTAGTGCCGTCAATGTGCCCGGGAGTGTTAATGACCAGGGCCGCTCCCTCGATGATGCACGCGGCCTCGGAGGCGTCGCCGTCACCGAATTGAAAAATTGACCGAACCAGGTAGCCCCGGGTACCGCATCCGGGGTTGCGGCGCTGGACGTAGCGGCGGTGACCGTTGCCGTATTTGTCGATGCGGCGGCTTGGCCGATCGTCAATCCAGTGACCATAGCGGTTCCCAGGACCGCGGCGCCTACCTTCGCCAGAACTCGCATTCTTCGTTCCCTTTCTCCCGTTGCCCGTCCGTTACTTAAGCATGGGAGAGCCCGATACCGTGCCGATCACGTCCCGATAACGCCGGCTTGAGTCCCGCTCAGGCAAAGACGCTTCGCGCGACAAGGCGCCGCACGTCGGCTGCTAGGCCGGGATCGGCGTGGTCGAGCAACGGCAGGGCTTCCTGCCAGGCCGCCAGCGCCGCGGCCTGGTCGCCGAGCGCGTCAAGCGCGTGGCCCACTTCGACCAGGAACGTCGCCGCCGGATGGCTGGCGCCCAGGGCGCGGAACAGGTCGACCGCGCCGCTCAGCGACGCCAGCGCCTGGCGGGCTTGCCCCGCGGCCATCGACAACCGCCCGATTTCCGCCAGCGCGTAGGCTTCGCCTTCGCGATCGCCGCTCTCCCTGGTCGCCTGGAGGCATTCGCGCTGCATGGCCATCGCCTGCTCGTGATCCCCGAGCAAGGCATACGCGCGGGCCATGTGGTGCAGCGAGAACGTGACGAGTTTGCTGTCCCGGATGGCCGACGCGACGTCGAGGCTCCGCCGCAGCTCCCGCAGCGCTGCCTCCGGCTGCTGGTCCTGCACGAGCGTCTTGCCGATATTCACCAGCGCGGTGCAGATTCCGCTGCGGTCGTCGAGCTCTTCGAATATCCGCAGCGCCGCCCGATGGCTTTCCAGCGCGCCGGTCAGATCGGAGATGATGAAGCACCGCAATCCGATGCGGTTGAGGACGTAACCCTCGGCGCTCCGGTCGGGGGTCTCCCTGGCGAGCACCAGCGCACGAGCGAGCCGCTGCGCGGCGTCGTCGATGTCTCCGCTGGTGAGGGCCAGCTGAGCCAGGTTCTGCTGAGCGGTCAGCTCGCTGCCGCGATCGCCGCCGCGGATCGCGCTGTCCAGCACCGCGACACTGGCCCGTCGCCATCCGTCCAGGTGGCCGGCTGCCCGCAGCTGCCGCTGGACCGCGGTCAGCAGCGCGGCGCATTCGGCGCTGTCCGCGTCCGGTGCGCTGGCGGCCTGGACGATCTGCACGACGATGTTGCGGCACTCGGTTTCCAGCCATGATGCCGTGGGCGGATTGTCAGCGAGCCGGCGGTACGCGGACACCAGCCGCCGCCGCGCGCCGTCCACGTCCGCTGGATCCTCGGCTTCCGCCGCGGTCTCCATGGCGAAGACCCGGACCAGGTCGTGGTAGGTGTACCGTCCGGGCTGGGGGGTGTTCAGCAGGTTGAGGTCCACGAGGGATTCGGCGAGCGAGGTGGCCTCGGGCAGCCGGCAGTCGAGCACCGCCGCGGCGGCGAAGTCCGGTACGTCGTCCAGACCCGCGATGGAAAGCAGCCGGAACGCTCGCGCCTGGGCAGGCTCCAGCAGCCGGTAGCTCATGTCGAAAGCGGCACGGACGGC
The DNA here is from genome assembly GCA_035651595.1 of Streptosporangiaceae bacterium. Lineage (GTDB taxonomy): Bacteria > Actinomycetota > Actinomycetes > Streptosporangiales > Streptosporangiaceae > JAFARZ01. The sequence continues at coordinate 8,946 of DASRFJ010000273.1, forward strand.
CAGATCACCGACGGTCAGCTCGTCGAGGAGCCGCTCTCGGTCGGCGAGCCGTGCGGTGAGGTCGCGGATCATCCAGGCCGGCCGCGCCGCCAGCCGCGCACCGGCGATGCGCAGCGCGAGCGGCAGGTATCCGCAGGCCCGGGCCAGCGCGGCCAGCTGCGCGCGGTCCGCGGCGTCCGTCCGGCCCGCGGACATGGCGGCCAGGAACGCGGTCGCTTCCGCCGCGGGCATCACATCCGCGGCGATGGCAGTGCTCCCGGGCAGCTCGGTAAGCCGGCGGCGACCGGTGACGATCACACCGCATGTCGCCGACGCGGGAAGCAGCGGTTGCACCTGGACGGCGCTCGCGGCATTGTCCAGCACGATCAGGATCCGCCGGGCGGAGGTCAGACTGCGGAACAACGCGGCCCGGTTGTCCTGGTCAGCCGGAATGGCGGCATCGGGGACACCCAGCGCACGAAGGAAATCGCCGAGCACCTCGCCCGCCGCGGCGGGCACCGGACCGGCGCCCCGCAGGTCCGCGAACAGCTGACCGTCGGGGAAACGCCCGGTGAGCCGGTGCCCGACGTGGACCGCCAGAGCGGTCTTCCCGACGCCGCCGAGCCCGGAGACCGTCGCGATAACCGGCGCACCGGGACCCTGCGCGGGCCGGCCGGAGAACAGGTCGCAGAGATACCCCGTTTCCGCGTCGCGTCCGGCGAAATCGGCGAGGTCCGGCGGCAGCTGGGCAGGCACGCCGGCTGGCCGCTGCGCGACCGGCGAGGACGCGGCCGGCGAGGACGCGGCCGACGGCGGCGACGCGGACGGCGAGGGCGCGGACGGCGGCGATATGACGACTTCCGGAACAGACGCCCCGGCGAGCGCCGGATCGGCGGCCAGGATGCGCTCGTGCAGCTGTCGCAGGGCGGCGCCTGGTTCGACCGCCAGCTCGTCATGCAGGTTGCGCCGCAGGGCGCGGAACTCCTCCAGTGCTTCGGCCTGCCTGCCGCACCGGTACAAGGCGAGCATCAGCTGCCCGCGGAAGTGCTCGTGCAACGGCTGCTCGCCGGTCAGCGCCTGGAGTTCGGGGATCAGATCCTCATGGCGCCCGAGTTCCAGGTCGGCGTCGATGCGCCAGCGCAGGACCTGGAGCCGGGATTCGGCCAGCCCGTGCGCCGCTTCCTGTTGCAGCGGCTGCGAAGGGATGTCCAGCAGCGGTTCACCGCGCCACACCGCCAGGGCCAGTCGCAGGTCCGCCGCGGCCTGTTCCCATCTGGCACGCAACGCGGCCTGACGGCCTGTCTCGGCTAGCCGCCGGAACTCGTGAACGTCCAGCTCGTCGTGGCCGACCTGGATGACATATCCCGGTGGCCGGGTCACGATCCGCGCGGAGACCGCCGGTCCGAGTGCCTGACGCAGCCGCAGCATGTGATTCGCCAGCGCGGACGCGCTCCCGTCGGCGCCGGTTCCGTCCCACACGTAACGCCGAAGGGCATCGGCAGAGACCACTTGGCCCGCATGCAGCAGCAGCGCGGCCAGCACGATCCGTTGTTTCGCGCCGCGCACCGAGATCTCCGCGGTGTCCCGCACGAGCAGCGGCCCGAGCAGCCCGAAATACACCCCGTGCCTCCCGTACGCCGGTCGGCCGGCGGGCGCCGACGTGATCCGGACGTGATCTCTACGGTATCGGACGGACCGGAAGATCGATATTCAGAACGACAGTGGTGACACGGTCAGATCGCCTTGGTGAGCCACATGGTGAGCAGGGTGTCGATCAGCGCGTCGAACGGCGGCCAGTTGACGTTAGGGCGCGCGGCGCGCAGCACGATGAGCCCGTGCAGGGTGCCCCACAAGCAGACGGTCGCCGCGTAGGGGTCGGCCGGCGGAAGGAGCCCGGCGTTGATGCAGTCAGTGATCACGTTCTGGACTGTCAGCACGACGGCGCTACCGGGCCGCTCGCTGACGGGCACCAGGCGAGCCGGGCTGGCAGACCCAGGGACGCTGAACAGCACCTGGTAGACGTCGGGATTGCTGGCGGCGAACGCACAGTATGCCCCCGCCGCGGCGCGCAGCCTGGCGGCGGGATCGCTGTGCTGGGCTATCGCCTGGTTGAGCTGCTCCGCCAGCTCGGCGAAATGCCCCTCGTACACCGCGAGCAGCAGCGCCGTCTTGTCGGGGAAATGCAGATAGACGCTGGTCGCCGCGATCCCTACCTCGCGTGCGACGGCGCGCAGCGACAGCGACTCATGGCTGGTGCCGTTTTCCAGCAGGCGGTTGGCGGCGCTGATCAGCTCGTGGCGCAGCCGGTCTCCTTCGCCGCGGGGGTTGCGGACGTGCCGCTGACCGGCATCGGCTCGTTCTGCCACAGATGATCTCCTGATCGCTTGACACAGTTAAACTTACATGTAAGGCTATATGTGAGGCTAAACGTAGCGCTACACACTTGCCTCACACGTTATCTGATCATCGGGGAGCGGCGCCACAGACGCCGGAAACACACGGGAAGGAAGTGCCCACGATGGCACGAACAGTTCATTCAGCCGCCCTGGCCGACGGCCAGCATGCGGACACCGCGTACACCCTCACCGGACAGGTAGGCGCCGTCCAGTGGAACACCGACCACACTGAGATCCGCCTCTACTGCCCGACCGAAGGGAAAACGGTCCAGGAGTACCAATGGCAGGGAGGTGCGCCATGGCTACGGGGCCTGAACGAGGCAGGAAGCTCTCTTAACAGCCGGACTGCCGGGGCGCACTGGCAAAAAGACGGTGACCACCTGCGGTATTTCTACCAGGAAGACAAGAGCCTGCTCATCAAGGAGATGTGTTACGACACCCCGGACTGGAGCCGGGGCCAGACATTTACCCTCGGCGCGTTCTCCGGCACCAGCATCGCCGCGTTCGCCATGTTCGACCCGAGCAAGAAGAGCGCTCATCTGTTCCTCTACTACCAGACCCCGCAGACCAGCCAGCCCACCAGCTGCCAGATCGTCGAGCAGTACTGGAACGGGGATACCAGGAGCGGATGGCTGGCGAGCCACGCCTTTCCGGGCGCGCTCCCCGGCACCGGCATCGCGGCGGTGTATTTCATCGATGGATCCAACAAGCCCCACAAGCGTGTCTACTACCAGGACGCCGCCAGCAACCTCATCGTCGAGCAGTGCTGGGACGGAGGGGACCCCAACCAGTGGGCCCAGGGCCGCACATTCACCGGCGCACTCAAGAACACGCCCATCGCCGCGACACACTGGTGGCACGACGGCAGTCACGTCCGCCTGTACTACAAGACCGACTCGAACACCATCGTCGAGCGGTGCTACGACACCGAGCGCTGGAGCGACGGACACACCTTCACCGATGCGGCCTCCGGCACCGGCATCGCCGCGGTGGGGTGGGACGACTCCGGCAATCAGGTGCGGGTCTACTACGAGGACACCACCAACGCCGTAATCGAGCAGTGCTACGACCACGGAGAATGGGCTCGCGGCACGTTCATCGCACCGGCGGCGGCGTCCACGGACTAGACATTCCGCCCGTTCCGGGCGCGCCGCCAGGCGCGCCAGATCGTTGCGGACACTTACCCCCCCGGTTTGGGGGGGTAAGCCGTCTTCAACCGGAGGTTGGTCGCATTCGCGAGAAAATGGCGGTGGCTGGGGTCGGTGCGGGATGATGCGTGCGGGCTGCCCGTGACGCCGGCGCACTTTGGGATAAGAGCCC
>DASRFJ010000274.1:0-13374 GCA_035651595.1 Streptosporangiaceae bacterium
GGGCTCTTATCCCAAAGTGCGCCGGCGTCACGGGCAGCCCGCACGCATCATCCCGCACCGACCCCAGCCACCGCCATTTTCTCGCGAATGCGACCAACCTCCGGTTGAAGACGGCTTACCCCCCCAAACCGGGGGGGTAAGGGTCCGCAATAATCCGCGCCGCTCGCTGACCGCCCGACTTATGCGGAAATATCCGGCTTGGGTGGCGGGGACGAGCGGGCGGGGGCGGCGGAGAGGAGCGGGCGGGGCGGCGGAGAGGAGGGGATGGCGGTGCGCGGGGCGTTGATGGTGGCGGGGACGAGCGGGCGGGGGCGGCGGAGAGGAGGGGATGGCGGTGCGCGGGGCGTTGATGGTGGCGGGGACGTCGTCGGACGCGGGGAAAAGTGTGCTTGTCGCTGGGCTGTGCCGGTGGCTGGCGCGGCAGGGCGTCAGGGTCGCGCCGTTCAAGGCGCAGAACATGTCGCTGAACTCCTTTGTCACGCTGGACGGCGCGGAGATCGGGCGCGCGCAGGCGATGCAGGCGGCCGCGGCCGGCATCGAGCCGACGGCGGACATGAACCCGGTGCTGCTCAAGCCGGGCAGCGACCGGCGCAGCCACCTGATCGTGCGCGGCCAGCCGGACGGCGAGGCCGACGCGGTCGGCTACCGCGCGCACGCGCCCCGGCTCAGGCGCATCGCCCTCGAATCTCTCGCAAGGCTCCGAGAACAATACGATGTCGTAATATCCGAAGGTGCCGGGAGCCCGGCGGAGATCAACCTCAGAGCCACCGATATCGCCAACATGGGGCTCGCCCGCGCCGCGAACCTGCCGGTCATCGTCGTCGGCGACATCGACCGTGGCGGCGTGTTCGCCGCGATGTACGGCACGCTCGCGCTGCTCGACCCCGACGACCAGAAACTGATCTCGGGGTTCGTCATCAACAAGTTCCGCGGCGCCCCGGAGCTGCTCGCCAGCGGGCTCGAAATGCTCACGCAACGCACCGGCCGTCCGGTGCTGGGGGTGCTGCCTTGGCGTGAAGGAATGCGGGTCGACGCCGAGGACTCTCTCGCACTGGAGCAGGGGTATAACCACAGCTCGTTCGGGACAAATGATCTTGAAATCGCCGTCGTGCGGCTGCCGCGGATCAGCAACTTCACCGACGCGGACGCGCTCGCCGCGGAGCCTGGAGTGCGAGTCAGGTTCGTGACCAGGCCGGACGACGTCGCCGCCGCGGACCTGGCGATCCTGCCGGGATCGCGGGCCACGGTCAACGACCTGAAATGGCTGCGCGACAACAAACTGGCCGATGCGATCGCGTGGCGCGCTGGGAACAAGAAACCCGTTCTGGGCATCTGCGCCGGCTACCAGATGTTGGCCACCGAGATCGATGACCTGGTGGAGTCCAAGGAAGGCAGAGTACAAGGCCTCGGCCTGCTGCCCATGACCGTCCGATTCGACGAAAATAAGACGCTCACCAGGAAAGCGCGCACCGGCTACGAAATCAGGCACGGCACCACGACGATCACCGGCGAAACGGAAGAGTTCCCCGGGGGCTGCCGGCGGGGAACCATCGCGGGTACCTCCTGGCATGGCGCGCTCGAAGACGACGAGTTCCGCCGCCAGTTCCTCAAGGAAGTAGCGGAACAAGCGGGCCGCGCATTCACCCCGGCCCCCGACACGGAGTTCGCGGCAATCCGCGAACAACGCCTTGACCTGCTCGGCGACCTCGTCGCCGAACACCTCGACACGGATCGGCTCACCACGCTCATCGAGCAAGGCCCGCCCGCGCTGCCTTCGGTCCTGGCATCGCTGGAAATCGACGGCTAGTGTTTTCGTCATGCCTGACAAGGTCCTATACACCGCGGAGGCCACGTCGACCGGGGACGGCCGCAACGGCCACGTCAAATCCTCGGACGGACGGCTAGATTTCGATCTCGCGATGCCGCCCGAGATGGGCGGGAACGGGGAGGGCACCAACCCGGAGCAACTGTTCGCGGCCGGTTACTCGGCCTGCTTCCACAGCGCACTGCGCCTCGTGTCACGCCGGGCCGGCGTCGACCCCGCCGACTCCACCGTGACCGCGCAGGTCGGCATCGGTCCCGAAGGCGAGGCCTTCGGCCTGGTCGTCACCCTGGTCATTCAGATGCCTGGCCTGGACCGGGAGAAGGCCAGGGAGCTAGCCGACGCCGCGCACCAGGTGTGTCCGTACTCCCGCGCGACGCGCGGCAACATCAGCGTCGAGCTTCGCCTGCTCTGATTGACCCCCGGCAACTCCGGGTCTAGGTTCGGCTTATGAACGTCCGTTCGGAGTGCGAACTTTGGGCTATCGGAGGCCACCATGAGCGAGTGGAACGCAACCGATTACGCGGCGAAGAAGAACCTGCTCGACGTCGTGCGGCGGGAGGCGGACGAACTGTTCGCGCTCGCCGACAACGACGACCGGTGGACCGCGACGACGGCCTGCGAGCTGTGGCAGGTCCGTGACATCGCCGGTCACCTCATCGACGTGACCGAGGGCTACTTCACCGGCTTCGAGGCGGCACGGGCCGGCGACGAGGGCGACGGCGCACTCGGCCTGCGGGTGATGGCGAGCCGGCTGGACGACGCCGCGAAGACGCACCGCGAGCTGACCCGCGACGTGGCGCTGGGCAGGCTGCGCACGGACTTCGCGGCGATGATGAGCATCTGCGACGCGCTCAGCCCGGACCAGTGGGGCGGGCTGACCGTCCCGCACAAATACATGGGTCCGCTGCCCGCGTTCTTCTACCCGGTGTTCCAGCTGATGGACTACGGCGTGCACGGCTGGGACATCCGGCAGGGGACCGGGAAGGCGCATGGCCTGGACGGCGACACCGCTGACCTGCTGGTCCCGTTCATGTTCATCCTGTGGCAGGCCACCGCGGACGCGACGGACGAGCCGCTCTCGATCGGTGTACGGGTGTCCGGCCGCAACGGCGGCGACTACGCGGTGCGCGTCGGGCCGGAGGGCATGACCTACACGCAGGGAGACGTCGACGGCCTGCCCGCGCTGATCGAGTTCGATCCGGGGAGCCTGGTGCTCACGACGTTCGGCCGGATCAACGCGGGAACGATTCGCGGCGACCGGGCGGTGGCCGACAGGTTCCTGAACTCGTTCTTCAGGATTTAGATGAGGGGGTTTGGGGGAGACCTCCCCCAATGAAAAAAATGGACCTCGATGCGATTGAGGCGACACGGGAGCGACTGCGTGCCCAGTACGTGGCCGAACCCGCGGCGCGTCCGCCGAGTACCGCGCGCGGCATTCATCACACCGCCCTGCTCAGCTCCGATGCGGAGCGCACGATCGGCTTCTACCAGGGCATCCTCGAGTTCCCGCTGACCGAACTGTTCGAGAACCGGGACTACAAGGGCTCGACGCACTTCTTCTTCGACGTCGGCAACGGCAACCTGCTCGCGTTCTTCGACTTCCCCGGGCTCGACCTCGGGCCGTACGCGGAAGTGCTCGGCGGGCTGCACCACCTGGCGATCTCCGTGAGTCCCGATAAATGGGCATATTTGCGGACAAAGCTGGATGGCGCCGGTGTCGCGTACCAGGAGGAAAGCGGCACCTCGATCTACTTCCGGGACCCGGACGGCGTCCGGCTGGAGCTGATCGCCGACCCGCTCGGGGAGATGTACGGCACGCGCGTACTCTGACGCGGGTGACGAGGATCGACCGGGCCAGGGGAGCGCTGTACGGGCTGGCCATCGGGGACGCCCTCGGCATGCCCACCCAGCTGCTGTCCCGGGCCGAGATCGCGGCAAGGTACAACGGCATGCTGACCGGTTTCGAGCCCGGCCCGCCGGACCATCCGATCGCGGCTGGCCTGCCGGCCGGTTCGGTCACCGACGACACCGAGCTGGCGGTGCTGCTCGGGCGGCTTCTGGTCGCCGGCCGCGGCACGCTGGACCCGCGCGAGTTCGCCGCCGCCCTCGCCGCCTGGGAGCACACGATGGCCGAACGCGGCTCCCTCGACCTCCTCGGCCCCTCCACCAAGCGCGCGGTTGACGCCATCCTCGCGGGCGTTGCCCCTGACGAGGCGGGCCGGCACGGTGACACGAACGGCGCCGCGATGCGCATCGCCCCGGTCGGCATCGCGAGCCGCGATGCGGCGACGCTGGTGGACGACGTTGTCGCGGCGAGCCGGGTCACGCACAACACGGGCATCGCGCTGGCCGGCGCGGCGGCGGTCGCCGCGGCGGTGCGGGCCGGCGTGCACGGCGCGTACGTGACCGAGGCGACCACGCACGCGATCGTTGCGGCACGGCAGGCGGCCGAACGCGGGCACTGGGTAGCCGGCGCGGACGTGGCCGCCCGCATCGAATGGGCGACTGTCCTGGTCGCGAATCGTTTCGAGGCCGATGCGGCCGAGGTGATCTACACGCTGGTCGGCACCAGCCTGGCAACGCAGGAATCGATTCCTGCCGCGTTCGCGGTGCTCGCCGCCGTCCCCGATGATCCGTGGCGCGCCTGCTTGCTCGCCGCCTCGCTCGGTGGCGACTGCGACACGATCGCCGCGATGGCCGGCGCGGTCGCCGGCGCGTGCCACGGCATGGCCGCGTTCCCGGCGCCCGCGATTGCCGTCATCGATGGCCAGGGCCTGCGCCTGAGTCAGCTCGCGGATCAGCTCTACCAGCTTTCTCATAACGACGACGGTGCAACGTGACGATCACCAGGCTCGTGTTCGCGGGCGAGGCGATCGTGGACCTCGTCATGCGGGTTCCCGGTCTCCCGCCCCGGGGCGGCGACCTGCTCGCCTCGTCCTCCTCCGTCGAGGTGGGCGGCGGCTTCAACGTGATGGCGGCCGCGGCAAGGCAGGGCATGCGGGTCGACTACGCCGGCGGGCACGGCACCGGCCCGTACGGCTCCCTGGTGCGTGCCGCGCTGGCCGCCGAGGGGATCGGGATCCTGCGGCCGGCCGACGGCGCCGCGGACACCGGATTCGACGTGGCGCTCGTCGAGCCCGATGGCGAACGAACGTTCGTTTCCAGTCTGGGCGCGGAGACGCATCCGGGCGGCTGGCCCGCGGTGCGCGCGGCGGCGGGCGACGCGGTCTACGTGTCCGGGTACGGCCTGGTGCCGCCGGACGCCGGCCTCAGCGAATGGGCGGCCGCGCTGGCGCCCGGCGTGCTGCTGTTCGCCGATCCCGGCCCGCTGGTCGCGGACATCCCGGCTGACGTGCTCGAACGCGTGCTGGCTCGGTGCGACTGGTGGAGCTGCAACCGGCGTGAGGCCGGTCTGCTCACCGGTAGTGACGATCCGGTGCGGGCCGCCGGCCTGCTGCTGGGCCGGACCGGGCGCGCCGGGGTCATCGTCCGGACCGGACCGGACGGGTGCGTGCTCGGGTTGCCCGATGGAAACGTCGTTCCCGTTCCCGCACCGGCCGTCGAGGTCGCGGACACCACCGGCGCGGGGGACACGCACGCCGGCGTGTTCCTGGCCGGGCTCGCCGCGGGCCTGGCCCCGGCCGACGCGGCCCGCCGGGCGAACGCGGCCGCCGCGCTGGCGGTGACCAGGCACGGACCGGCCACCGCGCCGGGGCGCGGCGAACTCGATGAGTTCCTCGCGCGTGGTACGTCTACTGGACATGAGTTACGCACACGTCAACGGCCTGAACATGTAACACGAGCTGCACGGCACCGAGGACGGCGTTCCGCTGGTGCTCCTGTCGGAGTTCCTCGGCGAGTTACCCGCGCACGCCGCGCGTCTGGTACGCCTCGGTCGTCCCCGGGCTTACGATATTGCCCACTCGTTGGCCGATTGCGGGAGACGCGATGAATCAGTCCACAGTGCCCGACGCCCTGGGTCCGGATGGCATCATCAGCAAGCGGAGCCCGTTCGGTGTCGCGGAAACGGTCGGCCGGCTGACCGAGGCGATGGAGGCCGCCGGCGCTACCGTGTTCGCGGTGATCGACCAGGCCGCCGCCGCCCGGAAGGCAGGCCTGTCGCTGCGCGAGACTCAGCTGGTGATCTTCGGCAATCCGACGGCCGGCACCGCGGTGATGGCGGCCGTGCCGGTGGCCGCGTTCGACCTGCCGCTGAAGATCCTGGTGTTCGCGGACGACGACGGCAAGGTGTGGATGTCCTACCTGGACCGGAACTGGCTGGCCACGCGCTACCGGCTGTCGCCCCGGCTCGCCGCGCCGCTGGCGGCCCCCGGCGTGCTCGTCGCCAAGATCAACGGTCAGCCGTGACCCGGCGGCCCCGCTAGGGTGCGCAGCGCGAGCCACACCTCGGTCAGGGACTCGGTGGCGGCCAGGGACCTGCCGCTGAGCTGCTCGAACCGGTGGACGCGGTAGAGCAGCGTGTTCGGGTGGATGTGCAGTGCCCGCGCGGCGCGCTCGGTCTGCCGGTCGTGTTCCAGCCAGGTGCGCACGGTAGGGATCAGGTCGCCGGCGTGTGTCCGGTCGTACTGGATCACGTCGCCGAGCACATCCTCGACGAGCGCCCGCAGGTCAGCGGACTCGCCGGTCAGCCAACGTCCGGTGCGGTCGTCGCCGTACCTGGTCACGGGCCGGCCCGCCGCGGCGGCGCGGCTGACCGCCCACTGCGCCTCGCGGCGGGCCACGGCCAGCGACGCGCCCGCCGCGAACGCCCGGCTCACCCCCGCCGCCACCTGGCCCTCCGCGGCCGGCCTGCCGGGCGCCGCCGCGGCGGCCACCTGGCCGCCGGGTGCGGTGGCCGCGGCCGCCGCCGCGAGCAGTGCCTCGGCCTCGGCGTCCGGCAACAGCGCGTACAGCTCGTCCTGCTGGCGCAGCACCAGCGGCCCGAGCGCGTCCGCGACGGTCTCATAGCTGGCGCCACTGCCCGGGCGGATCACCGCGAGCACCAGCGGTTCGCCGGCCGGCAGGCCGGCAGCGGTCAGCCTGCGCCGGACCAGCGCCGGGTCGAGTCCGCCGCCGAGCATCTCGGCGAGCGTCTCCGCGCCCTGGCGGCGGAGCATCTCCCGCTCGTGGGCCCGCATCGACACCTGAAGCGCGGCCACAGTCGCTATGTGCTGGACGACTGACACGCCGGCCGGCGCCGCGGCCGCGTTCTCCATCGCGAGGATGAAGCCCAGCGTGCGCTGCGGACCGGTCACCGGCAGCACATACCCGCCAGGCACCGTCGGCGGGCTGCTCACCGTGGCCGGGATCAGCTTGGCCAGCTCCACTGGGGGCACCGGGACCCCGTCGAGCAGCGGCCCGAGCCGCGGGGTACACGCGTACAAGGAGTAGCCGGACAGCCGTTCCAGCCGCGCGAAGATCTCACCCGTGCTCATCGTCCCCGCCGCCAGCCACTGCACCGCCCCGAACACCTGGAGCTGGGCGTTGAGCCGCTGGCTGGTGTTGTTTTGCACGGCCCAGGCGACCTCCTGGCTCACCGCGATGAACGGCACGGGAAGCGGGACCTCGACGACCGGGAAGCCGCGTTCTTCCGCCGCGGTGAGGAAGTCCTCGCTGAGCGGCGGCACGCTCAGCCCCTCAGACAGCGCCAGGCAGGAAACCCCCGCATCGTCGAGTCGCTCCAGGTAGGTCCGCTGCCCGGCCGGATCCCGGGGCACCGCCAGCCCGATGGACATGATCATCTCGGCGCCGGACAGCCACGGAGTGGGGTCGGACAGCTCGCTGACGTGCGCCCAGGCCACCCGTCGCGCCACGCCGGCCGCCCCGGCGATCAGCCGAAGCTGGAGCGCGGGGGAGCGGAGCAGATCCTCCACCCGCACCACACCGGTTGTGTCGCCCACATACCGCAGCATAAATCCTGTGACCGGCACTATTGCTCCAGTTGCCGGGCGGCGGCGATACTCCTGCGCATGGCGACCATCGACGGAACCCATTCAGATACCGGCAACGCCACGCTCGCCCGGGGCGCGCTCAGCCTGTTCGACACCGTGTCCTCCACGCTGGCCAACCTGGCGCCGGTGGAGGGGATCTTCCTGTCCATCACGCTGGTCGTCGTCGCGATGGGGTCGCAGGCGCCGTGGGCGTTCGCCATCGCCGGGGTGGCGATCCTGGCCACCGGGAACACGCTGTCCGAATTCTCCAAGTCGATCCCGAGCGCGGGCTCGTTCGTCACGTTCGTCGGCCGTGGCATCGGCGGCAAGCTGCCGCGCACCGGCGCGGCGCTGTCCGGGCTCACCTATTACCTGCTGACGATCTGCTACCCGGTGACGGTCGCCGCCGTGGTCGTGTTCATGGGCTCGTGGGTCTCGTCGCTGCTGAACTGGGGCAACGCGGGCTGGCTGGCCGTCACGCTGGCTGGCATCGCGCTGGCCCTGCCGCTGCTGTTGCGCGGCGTGGTCATCTCGGCCAGGGCGTCGTTCGTCATGTTCTGCAGCGAGGCGCTTGGCCTGATCATCCTGTCCGCGGTCGTGCTGATCCGGGCGCACGGGCACTTCGGCGCGCCGTTCGGTGCGAGCGGCGGGTCGCCGGGAGGCTTCCGCGGCCTGGCCGGGCTGACGTTCGCGCTCGCCGTCTCCGGGTTCATCGGATGGGAGAACTCTGGCCCGCTGGCCGAGGAGTCGAAGAACCCGCGCCGGTACATCCCGGTCACCGTCTACAGCTCGGTCGCGATCATCGCGTTCCTGTACGTGCTGTCCAGCTGGGCCGCGGTCGCGGGCTTCGCGGACTGGAAGGGCGCGGTGGCCGGCGTGAATTTCCTCGGCAGCCCGAACGAGGCGACCCCGTTCCTTGACCTGTCGCGGCATTTCAGCCCGTGGTTCGACTGGTTCATCGGCATCGTGGGCGTGACCAGCTCGTTCGGCTGCTTCCTTGCCGCGGTGAACTCGCAGGCGCGGATCATCTTCAACGGGGCCAGGGCCGGGCTGCTGCCGCGCGGTGCCGCGCGGCTCAACCGGGCCAAGGTGCCGTGGGTCTCGGTGCTGATCTACGTCGCCATCGCGGTCGCCCTGGTGGTGATCCCGTTCGCGACCCTGCACGGCAACGCGGTCTCGATCTTCTCCGACGAGGCCGGCATCGGCACCGTGCCGATCCTGATCGTCTACCTGCTCGCCAACGTCGCGCTCCCGCTGCACGTGCTGTCGGTGAACCGGGCGGGGTTCAACGTGATCAAGCACGTCCTTGTGCCGCTGGCCGGCTCCGCCGTGCTGGTCTACGGCATCTACGAGTTCATCCAGCCGAGCCAGCCGCCGCCGGCCAACGTGTACTGGGCGTGGATACTTGGCATCGTGGTGCTTTCCGCGGTCGCTACCGCCGTCGTCTACCTGCGCCGACCCGCCGACCTCAAGCAGGCGGGCACCGTCGGTCCCGAGTTCGTCCCGGAGGCGCGGTGACGCCGCGCGGACCCGTCGACACCACCCGCACTCCCCGGTTCGCCGGGCCGCCGACGTTCGCGCTGCTGCCACGGCGCGACGAGGTCGCGGAGTGCGACGTGGTCGTGGCGGGCTTCCCGTTCGACGCCGGGACCTCGTACCGGCCGGGCGCCCGGTTCGGCCCCGCCGCGGTCCGCCAGGGTTCGCGGCTGCTGCGTCCGTGGCACGCCGAGCTCGGCGTGGCACCGTTCGGCGTCCAGCAGGTCGCCGACGCCGGGGACGTGGCGTGCAACCCGTTCGACATCGGGGAGGCGGTCGCGCAGATCCAGGCCGGCGCCGTTGAGCTGCTGGCCGGCGCGCGGCACCTGCTTGCGATCGGCGGCGACCACACGATCGCTTTCCCGCTGCTGCGGGTCGTGAGAGAGCGGTTCGGGCCGGTCGCGCTCGTGCACTTCGATGCTCACCTGGATACCTGGGATACCTATTTCGGTGCCCCGGTCACGCACGGCACGCCGTTCCGCCGTGCCGCCGAGGAGGGCTTGTTCCGCGACGACGCCAGCATGCACGTCGGGATCCGCGGCCCGGTGTACGCGCAGCGCGACCTGTCTGAGGATGCCGAACTGGGCTTCCGCATCGTCCGCGCGATGGAGCTGGAACGCCTCGGCGTCGACGGCGTGGTGCGCCGGATCAGGGAACGAGTGGGCGATGCGCCGCTTTACATCTCTATCGACATCGACGTGCTCGACCCGGCGCACGCGCCGGGTACCGGCACGCCGGAGGCGGGCGGCCTCACCTCGCGCGAGCTGCTCGGCATCCTGCGCGGCCTGTCCGGACTCAACCTGGTCGGCGCCGACGTGGTCGAGGTGTCGCCTGCCTACGACCACGCGGAGCTGACCACGGTCGCCGCCGCGCACGTCTGCTACGAGTTGCTCGCGCTGCTCGCCGTCGGCCGCGGCTAGCCGTCCTCGTTGCCCTTGCCGCGGTCCTTCACCTTGACCGTCACCTGCACCACGATGTCGCCGGGGTAAATGGTGAGGTCGGCGGTGAACGCGACGGTGGACACCGCGGCCACGGTGATCCGGACCGTGCCGCCCGCCGGCAGCGACCCCGAAGCCGGAGACACGATCAGGGTGCCTGGCAGGTTCGGCGGTACCACGATCGTGTAGCCGTTGACCGGCCCGTTCTCGGCGGTGAGCTGGAACGCCTTGGCCAGCGTGCCGCCGTTCCCACCGCCGCCGCCAAGGACGAACACGAGCTGCGGCGGGTTCTCCGCGAGGACGCCCTGAGCGGGCGGCGGGGGCGGCGGGGGCGGAACCGCGGGCGGCGGGACCGTGGCCATCATGACGGTCGGCGGGGAGGCCTGCGCCCGGCCGGTGCCCATCGCGTCCCGCGGCGCCGCGGACGCCGCGGACGCCGGCGACGACGAGCGGGCGCGCGGCACCCGCCCGGCCGGGGTCGAGGCGATCGGCGAGGCGGGCGTGGTCGGCAGGCTCGCGCCGGACGTGGCCGGCGCCCCGGTGACGCCCGCTCCGGTATCAGGCGCGGTGCCGGACGCGGTGTTGTGCCGCGGGCCGCCGGTCGAGACGAGCGCGGCGCTCGCCGCGCCGGCCACCGCGAGCACCGCGACGGCCGCCGCGGCCATGGCGAGCCGGCCCCGGCCCGTCAGGTAACGTCGCCGGCCGGGGCTGGCGGCGGGGAATCCGTCGCGGTCGTAAGGACCCGCCCGGTTCGTCACCCACACCCGCAGCGCGCGCCCGGCCGGCGTCTCGTCGGCGCATTCGCTGATCACCCGCCCCGGCAGGCCGGGCGGCATCTGCGTCGGCTGGGCCTGATCCTGGGGAGGTTCGCCGTCGGTCAGCGTGCGCCGGAAGCACTCGTTCCCGGCCACCGTCTCGAGCCAGGAGTAGAGCCTGCCCGGGTCGCGCAGGTCAGCCACCTTGCACCAGGCGACGATGAACGTGTCGTGTACCGCGTCGACGGCGGCTTCGGGCGCCAGGGAATGGCAGTACTCGAACAGGGACACCGCGTACTGGTCAAGCGCGGCCGCCAGCCCGTCGAGTTCGCCCGCCGCGATCGTCGCTACGATCTCTGCGTCGTCCACTCTTGGGACGGTAACCCCGTTGTCCCGTTATGGGGCGGTGCGGCGGTATACCGTAAGGTTCCTGTAGCCGTCCGCGCGGGGAACCACGATGTGGGTCGGTCGTTGAGTGAGTATGGGACGGCGCCAACGGGGGCTGTGGCTAGCCCAGGGCGGGATGTGTATGCTGCTCGCCGCCTGCGCGGCGGGATCGGCGAACGCCGCGAGCGGCGGTGTGGCGAGCGGTACCGGGCCGCCGCCGGTGACGGTACTGACACCCGGTGCGGACAACGGCAACGGTGACATCTTCCTGGCGCCGCAAGGCGGCGGTGGCTACGCCAGCGGTCCGGAGATCGTCAGCGACACCGGCAAGCTGATCTGGTTCCACGCGCTGCCGTCCGGCACTGTGGTCACCGACTTCCGGACCCAGACCTACCTGGGCAGACCGGTGCTCACCTGGTTCCAGTCCAGCGGGGGTCGCGGCGGCGGCGAGGACGTTATCTACGACGACCACTACAAGCAGATCGCCACGATCAGGCCCGGGAACGGCTACCAGCCCGACTTCCACGAATTCCTCATCACCCCGTGGAACACCGCGCTGATTACCGCCATCAACGTGACCAGCGCCAACCTGACCTCTATTGGCCACTCGGCGAATCAGCCGGTGCGCGACGGCGCGGTGCAGGAGATCGACATCAAGACCGGCAAGGTGCTGTTCCAGTGGGACAGCGCGGACCATGTGCCATACGGCGACAGCCAGGTGCCGGTGCCGAGCAGGGGCACGCCCTGGGACTGGTTCCACATCAACGCCGTGCACCTGGACACCGACGGCAACCTGCTGATCAGCTCCCGGCACACCTGGACCGTCTACAAGGTGAACCGGCACACCGGCACGATCATCTGGCAGCTCGGCGGGAAGCACAGTTCGTTCACGCTCAAGGCGGCGCCCGGCCAGGTCCTCGACCAGGCAGGGGAGATCTTCGCCTGGCAGCACGACCCCGAGGGTCTCGGCAACGGCGAGTACACGGTCTTCGACGACGAATCCAACGGGGCGGTGCCCCTGCTCTCGCACAGCCGCGCGGTCACGGTCAACCTTGATGTCGCGACGCACGTGGCCACGCTCGTAGCCGCCGATAACCAGCCAGAAGGCCTGGTGGCGGGCGCCACCGGCAACGCGCAGACCACCCGCGACGGCGACTTGTTCGTGAGCTGGGGCGGACTGTCCTACTTCACCGAGTTCAGCCCATCCGGACGGCTGCTGTTCAACGCCAAACTCCCATCCGGCGTCGCCACCTATCGTGCCTACCGCCTCCCCTGGCACCCCGCCTGACCCCGCACAGGGCCGGGTCATCGTCACGAACAACGTGCCGGACTTCGAGAGCCTGCGCCGAGCCCACGAAGCGGCGGGAAACCAGTTGCCCGGCCTGATCTACACCTGCGACGCTGCCTTCCCGCGCACGAAGGCGTTCATCACCGACCTGGTCGCCGCGCTCGCCGGCGCCGTAGCCGCCGACGCGGTCACCGCGTGCGGCGGCGTCCTCTGGCTCCGCCCCGCACCGCCCCGCGCTAGCTCGCCGCGCCGGAAGTAGGCAGGGGGTTCCAACGTGAGCTGTGCTTCCGGTGTGCCGGGGTCGGCTGCCTTGCTGGCTGCCCGCGATGCCCCGGTTTGTTCCAGCATGGCCTTGCCGTTCGGCGGTCTGTGCGGGGCTTGGCGCGGCGCTCGAAAATCATTGCGGACACTTACCCCCCCGATCCGGGGGGGTAAGTGTCCGCAATAATCTGGCCCGCCCGCTCTCGCGCCCCGGATCTGCCGGTATGTCCAGGTTCGTGCCCGGCCGGCCGCCTGTCACAGTCGCACCGCGGGACACGCCGTGAGCGGACGTTGTTCTGGAACGCTTACGTCACGCCTTTTTCGACACGAAGTACTCGCTAATACGAAAACCCAGATGCGAGTTCGTACTATATCGGGATAAATCCGGCGCGACGGGCGGAGGTGTCGGCGGGCGACGGGCGGAGGTGTCGGCGGGCGGAGGTGTCGGCGGGCG
>DASRFJ010000275.1:0-2599 GCA_035651595.1 Streptosporangiaceae bacterium
CGTCGGAGTGAAGGCACCGATCGCGCGGATGGTCGTCAAGGCGGCCAGGGGGACCGGCCGCCGCGACAAAGCCCGGCAGGTCAAACCGCCGCCGCAGCGCCCCGTGCCGTCAGCGCGCACGCAGCACCCTGCCCAGCTCCAATCGATCCCCGCATGACGACGGCACGCCGGGCCCGCCCGTGCGCGGGGCTCGATGGTCGTTAGCGGAGGACGGTGCATCGTTGGGACGCACCGTCGCGCGAGAGCCGGCGCACCGCCCGCGTTCTCGGACCGGTGTCGCCTGATCGGCGCCGCCGTCGCGCGGCACCACGACCACATCGGGGAGCCGCCGGGCACAGACGGTCTGCTCTGGCTAGAGTCAGCACTGCTGGCGGCAGCCGCGACGCCTGGCACGGTGGCCGGGGCGCTGGGGCGCGGTCTTGCGTGCTTCGGTCCGCCTGAGACGCTCCCGACGACGTTCCGGACGGCGGCCTGGCTGCGTCTCGACGCGCCTCGCGCGCGAGTCTGGGAGTGGGGCGTCGACAGCGCGGCGATGTGGTCGCTGTTGCTGTCGCCAGTGCCAGCGGACGAGCGGGAGCTCTGGTGGCTGTCCACAAGCTACCACGTGGCATCCGCGCGGGTGTGCGACGTGATCGGTTCGTCGCCCCCGAACGCCGGCGCCGCCGCGCCGCCGAACGGCAAACCGGGCGGACGCCGGCCGCGGCGGTGATGGGCGATGGCGGGGCACGGGGTGTGACGATCGGCTGCGCATGTCTGGGCGGTCTCCGCGCTCCTCGTGCTCCGGCTAGCGGTCGTGCTGGCATGGGGCAACGCGGGCATCCGGTGCAGAGGAGCGGATAGGTGCGTGACGACCGTTTCAGGGAGCTGGTGCGCAGGGCCGCGCCGCTCACCTACGCGACGCGGTGCCAGCTGGTCGCGGACGAGGTGAGGCGCCAGTATGCCGCGCCGAACCCACTTGCGGCACGGGCGTGGCTGGACGAGCAGGTGGTGACGTTGGCAGCGGTGCCCGGTACGATGGTCGGGCGGCTGCTAGAGCAGGCGGCGCTGGCCGCGAACGATGGCAAGGCGCCGGCGGCGCTGCGTGCCTGGGCGTTCGACCGAATCGACGCGAGCGACGGCACGGGCTGGGGCGCAGGAGCCGACAGCCCCGCGATGTGGGCGCTGCTCATGGCACCCGTCCCCGCGAACGAGGAAGAGCTGGCCTGGCTCGCGCAGATCACGCACGTGGGGTTGCCGGGACTGCGTACGCTGGTCGGCGACTCGGCGCGCCCATGCTGACGCATGCTCGTGCCGACCTTTACCGTCCCCTGAAGAGGTCCGATTGCGCCGCCATCGCCCGTCACTACAACCGGAACTTGACGTGCGCGGATCCGCTCTGGTGCGCGGAGGGCACGTCGTGGGACGCCAGGCGCGTCTGGCTGCACCGCTCGGTGCTGGCGCTGCGCGGTCGAGGCCGCCTGATCGCCGACGTGCACGAGCTCGACGATTGCTTGCAGTCCTATTTCGGCGGTTACGAGCGCGGAGGGCGCGCGACGTTCTCCGTCGGGGTTGTCAACCTCGACCTCTCCGACCCGATGGACACGTGGCGTCGGGACAGCGCGCACGCCTTCGAGCAGGCGCTTGGCCGCGGCGTCGGCGAGTTCCGCATCACCGCCAGCTCCGACCGCGCGCGCTTCGTCGCGTGGATGGAGCAGGAGGTCGGGATGCGGCGCCTCGGAGGCGCGAACGTGTGGGTCGCGGACGGTGCGACGATGGCGACCTACGTGGCGGGTCAGATCGCCCACGCGTAGAGGCCGCGTCGGGTCTATACTGGCGTCGTTACCTTCGCGTCTCGAGCCGCTCCGGTTGCCTGAGGGCGCCCATCGGCGAGGAACGGGCAGGCGACCCGATTTTCCACACCGGAGCGTTCACGATGTCTTTCACCGATCGCACGCTGACTTGCCGCGATTGCGGCCAGCAGTTCGTTTTCACGGCCGGCGAGCAGGAGTTCTACGAGAGCCGCGGCCTCACCAACGAGCCGGGCCGCTGCCCGGATTGCCGCGCGGCCCGCAAGCAGACTCGGGGTGAGGGGCGCGGCTACGCGTACAGCTCGAGCAGCGACGGGGTCTCCGGCGGCCAGCCTGGGGGGCCGCGCGGCTACGGCGGCGGTGGGCGCGGGTCGCGCGAGATGTACGCGGCGACGTGCAGCCAGTGCGGCAAGGAGACCAGGGTTCCCTTCCAGCCCCGCGGCGACAAGCCGGTCTACTGCTCCGAGTGCTTCGAGACGGTGCGGAGCAACCGCGGGTACTAGGACGCCGGCCCACTGGTGTCATCCCGAGGAGGGACGACGAGGGATCTCGGCCGTCGCCCCGTCCTCGGCCCCCGGGGCGCCGGCGCACGGCGCGCCGGCCGAGGTTCCTCGCTCTGCCCGGAACGACAGCCGAGGGCCGGGCCGGCGAATAATGGGCCGATGTTCTAACTAGTTTCTGGTGCGAAATAGGGCCTCCGCGGTGTGCGGTACGATGGAGTTGACAGTAACCATCGATCCGCACGCGGAGGCCCTGGGCGTCATGATACGGGACCGCTACGAGCCGCTGGACCTGTTCGCGCTGGTGCCGCA
>DASRFJ010000276.1:0-23296 GCA_035651595.1 Streptosporangiaceae bacterium
GCGGCGCGCCGTGAACTGCTCGCGGAACACCGCGGCGCTCCGGTACCCCACCCGGTCAGCGATCTGCTCGATGGGCAGGCTGGTGGTCTCCAGCAGTTCCTCGGCGAGGTTGAGCCGCTGGCTGAGCAGCCATGAGCGCGGGGTGGCGCCGGTGGCCGCTTTGAAGTGCCGGACGAAGGACCGCCGGCTCGTCCGCGAGCGGGCGGCCAGTTCGTCGAGGCTGAGCTGCCGGTCCAGGTTGTCCCTGGCCCAGGCGATCACATCGGCCAGCCGGTCGCCGTCCGCGGAGTCCGTCAGCAGCGCGGTGATGTACTGCTGCTGCCCTCCGTCGCGGTGCGGCGGCGTGACCAGGATGCGCGCGATCGAGTTTGCGAGCGCCGCGCCGTGGTCGCGGCGGATCAGGTGCAGGCACATATCGGTCGCTGGGCCATCGAGCTCGGTTACTCCGTCACGCTCGTGAAGGACGCGACGGCGGCGAGCGCAACGACACGGGAGGCCGAGGAGCGTGATCAATCCTCGGCGGTCCATGGCATCGTGCCCAGGATGTTGGCGACAATCAGCGTGCGGCCCTCCGGATCCCAGGCCATGACGGTGTCCGCCTGGGCCAGCGCGGTGAGGGCGCTCACCTCCGCCGGGCTGGCGACCGCGGTGTGGCGCCTGTCGTCGTCGGTGATCAGCATCAGCTCGAAGGTTCCGGCGCCGTGCTCTGCCGACGGAGTCCAGTTCGCGTTGAGCACCTTGACACGTCTGGTCTGCGGGCTTGCTCCCGGCACTGTCGCGCTCCTTAGGTAAGGCAGTTCCATAGACATAGACGTTCGTCGATGTCGACATTGCCCCACGAATAGACGTCTGTCAATGCCTGTCGCATACTTGATGGGGTGACGGAACCGATGACCGTGTTGCCCCTTGCGGATGCCTGCTGCGCGCCGCTGCTCCATGAGCCCCTCACGCCAGACCAGGCGGAGAACCTGGCGCGGCTGCTCAAGGCACTGGCCGATCCGGTCCGGCTCCGGCTCGT
This sequence comes from Streptosporangiaceae bacterium, assembly GCA_035651595.1. Classification (GTDB taxonomy): domain Bacteria; phylum Actinomycetota; class Actinomycetes; order Streptosporangiales; family Streptosporangiaceae; genus JAFARZ01. Next base: position 1,019 of record DASRFJ010000276.1, read on the forward strand.
CTCCATGGTGGCCGCGCACGCGGCCGGGGAGGCCTGCGTCTGCGACCTGACCGAGCCGCTCGGCCTGACCCAGCCCACCGTCTCGCACCACCTCAAGATCCTGGTCGACGCGGGCATCTTCACCCGCGACAAGCGCGGTGTCTGGGCGTACTACCGGCTCGTGCCCGGCACGCTCGGCGCGCTGTCAGCCGTCCTCAAGCCCACCGGACTGAACGTTCCGTGAGCCGAGCGCCAAGCCGGGCGGGTCGATGCCCCAGCTGATGACCCGTTCCGGGTGCACCCTGATGATCGGGCCCGCGGTCCGCGCCGTCGTGTGATCAGGCTCGGGGAGGGCCTCCGCGCGCCCGCGGATCTCCAGGCAGCGGATGCGCGGCGGCGGCCCTGCCGCCATGTCGTCGATGACCACCGCGACACGCGGATTGCGCGACACGTTGCGGTACTTCCGGCTGACCGCCATGGCGCGCCCCCCGATGTCGATCGTGCCCGTGTCCGGGTTGTAGTAGCAGGAGACGGGATTGACCTGCGGGTCCCCGGACGGCTGGACGGTGGCAAGCCGCCCCAGCCGCTGCGCGCCGATGTATGCGATCTCGCCCGCGGTGAAGACCATGCGCTACACCGTATAACGGAGCAGAACGCTCCGCAATATGAACAGCGCCAGATGTGGGCGTTCTAAGCTGACCCGCGTTCCCGGCGTGCCAGCGCCGACCGGTCTGCCGACTGCCCGCAATGCCCGGTTTGTTCCAGTATGGCCTTGCCGTTCAGCGTCCGCGCGGGCCAGGCGCGGCGCTCGGAAATCAATGCGGACAGTCCCCGCGGATCGGATCCTGCTGGCTTGTTCCGGGGGTTGCCTGGTTCGCTGGCCGCCCTGGTGGGTCAGCGGCCGGCTCGATGGGTCTCGCTTAACGTGGTGGATTTCCCTTACGTGGTAACGGGACCCCTGGTTGCGAGGGTCGATCTTCCACAAGGGGGAAATCGTCCACGTTGCTGGCGGACCTGTCGTGCGCTCCTATCCCGGTAGCCGCACACTGCACTCCAGGCACAGACAGCGCGCCGCCGCGCCTGGCGGCCTGCTGGCGGCCGGCACGGCCACGCGCGCAATTCGCCAGCAGGGTCCGATCCGGGAGCAAGGCCGCGTTGGTCTTCAACCTAAGCGTCCGCAATGATCCGGGCCGCCTGTCACGGCTTGGCGGGAGCCATGCCGCAGCGCCGGGCTAGCGGGAGGCCAGGCGGATGCGGGCGTGCCACAGCGTGGGCTGTTCCCCGGCCGGGGTGGCGGTGAAGCCGACTCCGGTCAGCAGGTTCCCGGACGCGTCCAGGCCGGTGATCGCCTGGATTCCGGGCCCGGCCAGCCCGCGGGCGGCGGGCGTGGCCGCAGTCCAGTGGATACCGTCAGCGGACGTCCAGATCACGACGTTCTGGTGACCGGTGCTGGCGCCGTACATGCCGGTCGCCGCGAAGCCGCCGCCCGCCGCGGCGAGCGCGGTGACCTGCACCGTGCGCGCGGGCTTGGGGAGCAGCGACTCGTCCCAGGTAGCGCCGCCGTCGGCGGATCGCACCGCGAACGGCACCTGGCCGGCCGGCGTCTGCGCCATGCCGACGGCGACCACGACGCCGGCGTTGGCGGCCACGTGCCGCAGCACCGCCGTGCTGGCGCCGGACGGCAGCGGCAGGTCGGCTCGTCGCCAGGAGTGGCCGTCCCGGGACAGCCAGACCGCCGGGCGGACGCCGTGCGAGCCGGCCGCGGCGAAGCCGCCCGCGGTCGCGGTGACGGCCGCCATCCGGCTGTTCCCCGAGCCGTCCAGCGCACCGGTCGCTCCGTCACCGGCCCGGTGCCAGCCGGCCAGGCCGTGCGACCACCACGCGGCCGCGATGACCCGGCCGTCGGGGAGGCGCTGGTGGCCGGCGATCACGTAGTCGTCGCCGGAGACCGCGACCTGCCGGGTGACCAGGCCGGTGCCGGCGAAAGCCGGCTCGCCGTCCACGACGGACCAGGTGGCGCCGTCGGCCGAGACGAGCACCAGCGGATGCATCGTCCGGGTGTGGCTGGGGACGCCGACCGCCAGCCATCCCGAGCCGCCGTGCGTGACGCTGGTCAGCTGCTGGATACCCCGCCCGTCCAGCACGCCGGCGGCCCGGCCGGTCGCCCGCCGCCACGTGACGCCAGCGTCCTGCGAGACCCACGCCGCCGGGAAGCCGTTCGCGCTGCCGACAGCGATCTGCGTGCTGCCGTGCGCGGCGACGGCGGTGACCGCGAGCTGCGGCTCCACCGCACCGGGGATGGCGGTCAGGCTGACGCTGCGCAGGCCCCCGGTCATACCGTCCACGGTGACCAGCCGCTGGCTGCTGCCGGGGACGGCCGCGCTCGTGCCGGCCGCGATCACCGCGCTGGTGTCGGTCACCGCCACGCCGGAGACCGCCTCAGTGGCGGCGGTGCCGGAAAACGCGGTCTGCCGCCACGCGACGCCGTCGCGCGACACGAACACGATCAGCTGGCGGCCAGCGGTACCGGTGAGCACGGCGCCGTCCGGCCCGCCGTTCATCAGGCCGGCGGTGAAGCCCGCCGGGGTCGTCAACGTCGCGGCGAATCGCCAGGTGGTGCCCGTGGCGGACTGGTAGACGTCCGCGGCCGGGACGCCGCGCACGACCGCCGGCCGGACCATGAGGAACCCGTCGCCGGGAATCGAGATCAGGTCGGTGAACTCGGGCTGCGCGCCGTGGCCGAGGGGCACCTGGACCGCCGTCCAGCTCTTGCCTCCGTCGGTGCTGAGCCAGGCGCCGCCGGTTCTTGCGGTCGCCTGGCCGCCCTGCACGACGTCGCCCGCGATGAGGATGCTGCCGCGGTCGCCCGCCGCGAGCCGGATTCCGGCGACCCGGCCCCCCGCGTCCGCACCCGCAGACGCCCCGGCGCCTCCCGCGGCCCGAAGCTTGAGCTGGGCTTGGCCGAGCCGCGTCCAGCGGCTCCCGGTGGCGGACAGGAGCACGAGCGGGCTGGATCCGGCGCTCGAGCTGGCGCCCGCGGCGATGAACCCGTCGCTGGTTCGCTTGAGCACCGTGATCCGGTCGCCCGGCCGCTGCGGCATGCCGTCTTCGGTCAGCGTCCAGGTGCGGCCGTCGGGGCTGGTCCAGAGCGCGTACGGACCGACCGCCACCCACCTGCCGTGGCCGCCGGCCACGAACTGTGCGGCGTACCCGGGTGGCGGTGCGCCGCCACCGGGCGCGGTGACGTTGCCGAGCGTCCACGACCTGCCGTCGTTCAGCGAGACGAAGAACTGTGCCCGGGGGACGAGCTGGCCGGTTTCGGCGCCCACGGCCACGACCTCGTTGCCGCTGCTCGCCACCCGGCCCTGGAGCTGCGTGATGCCGCGCGTGCTCTGCGCCAGGTACGGCGTGAAGTCCTGGCCGGCGAACGTCACCGGCGGGAACGCCGGCCCGGCGAACGGGGAGGTCGCCGCCGGCGCGGCCGGGCCGTGGTTGTTAGCGCTCACAAATATTCCGAAAGAGATGGCCGCGGCGAGCGCGACCACGGTGACCGCTATCTTCGGTGTCCGCGCCGCGCCACGGCCCATCCCGTGCACAGTCCCATGCGCGGGCTGGCGGCCGAAGCCCGGTCGCGGGCCCGTTCCCTGGCCGCCGATGGACTGGTCGTCGATGGACTGGTCACCGATGGACTGACCGTCCCAGGGCGAGGTGGACACCACTTCGCCGGACGGGGTCAGCCAGTAGCCGCTCATGCCCGGCCGGGCCACCCGGTGGCGGCCGGTCGCCGGGGCCGAGCCGTCGAACTCGAAGCCGGGCACCGGCCGGTCGTCATTGGGCCGCTGCCCCCGGTTCCGGTGCCTGCCCGTCCCCGCGCGGTGGCCGGCGAACTCGTACCCTGGCTCGGGGTCTGTGCGCGACGGCAGGACTACCCAAGGCGGCGGTGGCGCCTTGGTCCACGGTGCCTGCCCGGTTGCCTGCCCGGTTCCGGCGAATGGCACAACGCGACGTCCCTGGTGGCCATAGCCAGGATCCCGGTCGTCCCACCCGGCCGGATTACCAGCTACCATTCCTCCCCACCGATTGCCTTCCTTTGAAGAAGACCGCGGGCAAAGAAATACTTCAATTGCCACTGACCCGCTGCCAGAAGCCGGATCCTTAACAGAACCGTAAGATCTTCCGATTTATTAATAACATCGTAAGATCTACGGTCGTTCCTACCCGGACAAGCCAGGTATAAATAGGCGTTCGCAACCGGCGCCTGAACGGATCACGGGACGGCTGTAGCAGCCCCAGAACCGCGTCAGGAACAGGAAGTACTCCGTATACGGAGGGTATGCCGAAATGTAGCAGCAACCCGACACAGCGTCAATCGCTCTGCATTTTTCTGTGTCTGTTTACCGGCGAGGGTCATGCCATCGACACCAGGTAACGGTGAGATACGGGCGCTGATCGGCGGTTATGCGGAAACGCCCGGATTCCTCATCCGCCGCGCGCACCAGGCGCATACCCAGCTGTGGGCTGAGTTCGTTCCTGGGGATATCACCGGATCGCAGTACGCCATTTTGGCCGCGCTGGCCGCGCACGGTGACCTGGACCAGGCGAGCGTTGGCCGGCTCACCTCACTGGACCGGTCGAGTGTCGCCGAACTCGCCGGCCGGATGGCCGGCCGCGGGCTGATCCAGCGCCGCGCCGACCCGCGGGACGCGCGGCGCCGGATGCTGCACCTCACCGCCGAGGGCGCGAGAACCGCCGCCGAGGCGGCACCCGCGGTGCAGCGCCTCGGCGACCGGCTGCTGGCCCCGCTGGATGAGGGCGAGCGCGTGCGATTGCTCGATCTGCTGCGCCGCGTGGCGGACGCGGCCGACTCCAGCTAGCCTTCGGCGGCGCTGGCCTGACTCACCAGTCGCCGCGAGCGCGGCGCATCGGACCTTGCGCCAGCTCCGGGTGGTCGTACTCGTCGTGCCAGTTCCACCAGTCGTACGGCGCGCTCTGCGGATAGCCCTCCGGCGAGTCCTCCCACGTCTCCTGCCGCCCGAAGGCGGTCAGATCCAGGTAGCTCCAGGTGCTGCCGAGCCCCTCGTCGCCGCGGTTGTCGGTGAAATAGGTGCGGTATACCTGGTCGCCGTCGCGGACGAACGCGTTCGTGCCATGCCACTGGTCGACGCCGAAGTCGATGTCCCAGTCGCTCGTGATCGTGTACCAGGGCCACGACCAGCCCATCCGCGCCTTCAGCCGTTCGATGTCCGGCTGCGGCGCGCGCGAGGCGTAGGCGAACGTGGTGTCCCTCGCGTTCAGGTGGACGGGATTCGCGACCTGGTCGGCCATCATGGAGCAGCCGTGACACGCATGGTCCGGCCAGCCGATCACTCCGGGCTCGAAGAACGCCCGGTAGATGACCAGCTGACGGCGGCCTTCGAACAGGTCCAGCAGGGTCATCGTGCCCTTGGGCCCCTCGAACTCGTACTTCTTGTCCACGAGCAGCCACGGCATCCGGCGGCGCCGTGCCGCCATGGCGTCCCGCGCACGGGTCAGTTCCTTCTCCTGCACCAGCAGCTGCTGGCGGGCCGCATCCCATTCCTCAGCGGAGACGACTGGCGGAGTATCCATCATCATGTCCTTTCCTTGTGAGCTTCGGTGTCGTGCGTGGCTGACCGGTCCAGGTGATCCCGCAACGCGGCCAGCGGGGTGTCCCAGTCGCGGGCCAGCGCGGCGAGGAACTGCTGCGCCACCCGCATCGGCGCGGACCGGAGCCGGTACCTGACCCGGCGCCGTTCGCCGGGCTCGGCCGTGACCAGGCCGGCCTCAGCCACCAGGGCCAGGTGCTTGGCGATCGCCTGCCGCGTGATCGGCAGCCGAGTGGCCAGGTCAGTGGCCGTGGCCGGGCCGCCGGCGGCCAGCTCGGCCAAGATGGCGCGCCGGCTCGGATCGGCGAGGGCGGCGAAGACCTGCTCGGCGATCGCCTCGTCGTCACGCGGCATCGAGGTGCTCGGCCAGCTCGCCCAGTTCGCTCGCCCAGCCCTGCACGTGGGAGTCATATGTCTTGCCGTGGACGTCCGCCGGCAGTTGCGCGAAGCCGGTCTCGACCACGGTCAGCCGGGTGCCCGCGCCCGCGGGCTCGAGGGTGAACTCGACGTAGGTGCGGCGCGGATCGTCCTCGGGCAGCTCGAGGATCTGCCACGTGAAGCCGAAGATGCCGATTCGCGGCGAGCCCCCCGCGGGGGCCGGCTCCGCCACCCGTTCCACGCGCATCTCGACCCGGAATCCGCTGTCCCACGTCATCCAGCCCGCGCCGCCCGGGCGCGGATCGATCGCCGCATCGTGGCCGAACCAGGCGCTCAGACCTTCGGCGGTGGTGAGCGCCGCCCATACCTTGCCGGGCGAGTGGGGGAGCTCCACGGTGCGCTCGATGCGATCAGGGAAACCCATGTGCGGCCTCGCTTCCGCAAATAGCAACTGAATAGTTGCCATATTATGGCAACCATCTGGTTGCGTCAACCCCAGCGGCAGCCGCCTCCGGCTGGTGACGTTGAGGCTATAGCGAACAATGTGACTGTCGGTACGCTGCCTCGTCACGGACTCTGGCCGTCATCGTGGAAGATTGTCCCCTCGTGGAAGATCAACCCCCGAGGTGCGGGGTCAGGCTTCCACGATGGGGTAATCGACCACAGTGTTCAGCCGCGCACTCGCCGGCGGGCTGTACTCGATAGCGCACCGGCACGGGTGGCGGGCGGGACCCGGCGAACCCATTGACCCACAGATAGCGCATAACTACACTTTTACTTACCTAACTAATAGGTAAGTTTCCTATTAGTTACACGACAACCTGTGCTTGGTCGGTCCTGGTCGTTGGGGAACGGCGATCGGCGGCGCGCAGGCGACGAGGCCGCGCACCCATCCCTTCGTCGTGCTCTGCGGAAGGACCCTGATGCACCTGCGAACCAGGTATGCCGTGGCGGCCGCGGCCAGTGCCGTGCTCACCGTCGCGAGCGTGGTCGCCGCCCTGCCGGAGCAGCCAGCGATGGCGGCTTCCTCCGGCGGAATCTCGGTGGCCTACTACGACCAGTGGTCGATCTACGCGAACAACGTCACCGTGAAGGACCTCGTTACCTCCGGCGAGATCAACCACATCAACTACCTCATCTACGACTTCGAGAACATCAACCCGACGACCCTTCAGTGCTTCGAGGCGGAGAAGGCCACCGACCCCGATCCGGCCGGCGAGAACGACCCCAACGCCGGTGACGGCGCCGAGGACGTGGACGCCGACTACGGCAAGGACTTCACCGCCGCCCAGGCGGTCAACGGCCAGGCCGACACGTTCGGTCAGCTGGCCGGCAACTTCCACCAGCTCCAGGAGCTGAAGGCGGAGTTCCCGAACCTGAAGATCCTGCTGTCGCTCGGCGGCTGGACGTACTCGAAGTACTTCTCCAGCGCCGCGGCCAGCGCGTCCTCGCGCCAGTCGTTCGTCTCCTCGTGCATCAACATGTTCATCAAGGGCAACCTGCCGCCCGACACCGACTTCGGCGTGACGCCGGCCGCGGGCGCGATCGCCGGCCTGTTCGACGGGTTCGACATCGACTGGGAGTACCCCGGCAGCTCCGGCGGGCATCTAGGCAACATAACCAGCCCGAACGACACTCAGAATTACACGTCGCTGCTCCAGGAATTCCGGTCCGAGCTGAACACCCTCACTCAGTCCACCGGCAAGCAGTACTACCTGTCCGCCGCGCTGCCGGCCGGCCAGGACAAGATCGACAAGATCCAGACCAACCAGATCGCGCAGTACCTGGACTTCGGCGACCTGATGACGTACGACATGCACGGCGGCTTCGAGACCACCGGCCCGTCGAACTTCCAGGACCCGCTGTACAACGACCCGAACGACCCGAGCGCCACGATCCCGCCGGGGAACGAGAAGTACTCGATCTCCAACGCGGTGAAAGCCTGGGTGAGCGGCGACAGCCAGTACTCGATACCCGGCGGATTCCCGGCCAGCAAGCTCACCATGGGCATGCCGTTCTACTACCGGGGCTGGACCGGGGTGCCGGCCGGCAGCAACCACGGGCTGTTCCAGACCGCGAGCGGACCGTCGGCGGGCGCCACCTATTCCGGCAATGTGCCCGGCATCCAGATGTACAAGGAGCTCACGTCCGGGCCGTACTCGTCGGGTTCGAACATCCTGAACACCGCGGCGGATACCTTCTATGACCCGAACGCCGGGGCGGCGTACTTCTACGACGGCACGAACTTCTGGACCGGGCTGTCGCCGCAGTCGATCCAGGCCGACGTCGACTACCTGCACTGCCAGGGCATGGCCGGCGTGATGATGTTCTCGATGTACGACCTGGACCCGAATAACCCGGTGCTGTTCAACGACGTGGAGAGCGACCTGGGCACCACGCCGTCGAGTTGCGGCACGACGCCGCCGCCACCGGGGAACGACTTCTCGGTCGCGCTGTCGCCGTCGTCAGGTTCGGTGACGGCGGGCCAGTCCACCACCGCGACGCTCAGCACCGCCGTGGTGTCCGGCTCGGCGCAGTCCGTCAGCCTGGCCGCCACCGGCGCGCCGACCGGCGTGACGGTCTCGTTCAGCCCGGCCTCGGTGACCGCGGGCGCGTCCAGCACGATGACGGTCAGTACCACGTCCTCGGTGGCCAGCGGCTCCTACCCGATCACGATCACCGGTACGGCGACCTCCGGCAGCCATACCGCCGGCTACACGCTCACCGTCTCCGGCGGCACCGGGTCCGGCGGTGGCGGCGGTGCGCTGACGAACGGCGGGTTCGAGAGCGGGAGCCTGAGCCCGTGGACCTGCCAGCCAGGCGGCGTCGTGGTGACCACGCCCGTGCACTCCGGCACGCACGCGCTCCAGGTCACCCCCACCGCCAGCCAGACCGGCGAATGCGACCAGAGCGTCACCCTGTCGCCGAACACGAGCTACACGCTTACTGGCTGGGTGCAAGGCAACTACGCGTTCATCGGCGTGAGCGGCGGCGCCACCGCCAGCTCGTGGACCTCCGCCAGCGGCTGGACGAAGCTCACCGTGTCGTTCACCACCGGGTCGTCGGGCGCGGTCACCGTGTACGTCCATGGCTGGTACAGCCAGGGGAACGTCTTCGCGGACGACTTCGGGATCAGCTAGGAGGAACAGGTCGCGCGCGACCGTGACGGTCGGGCGCGACCGCTCAGACCAGCGCCGGCGCGGCGGTGCGGCCCCGCCACGCCGGCGCTGCTTGTGCCGCGTCCGCGGATCCCGGTTGTGCGCTCGTGGCAAGCCCGCCACTATGTGGGCATGACCCAGCCTGTCGAGCTCGGCCTCGATTACATCCAGGATCTGCACGCGGCCAACCGGCGGCTTCGGGAACAGGCCGCCGCGGTCCAGGTAATCATGCCGAGCGGCATGCCGGCCTGGCTGATCACCAGGTACCCGCAGGCGCGGGCCGCACTCGCCGATCCGCGCCTCGGCAAGCAGGCGGTCACCATCCGGGGCCGATACCGACCCGGCTCGCCGGAGTCGGTCCTGTTCCGGCACATGCTCAACACCGATCCGCCGGATCACGAGCGGCTGCGCCGGCTGGTCAGCAAGGCCTTCACGGCACGGCGGATCGAGTTGCTGCGGCCCCGGGTCAGCGCGATCGCCGCGGCGCTGCTCGACGACATCGCCGCCGGCGACGAGGCCGACCTGGTGGAGTCGTTCGCGTTCCCGCTGCCGATCATGGTGATCTGCGAGCTGCTCGGGCTGCCGGCCCAGGACCGGGACAAGTTCCGGGAGTGGTCCGACGCCGTCGTGTCGGCGATCACCAGGCAGGCGGAGATCGACGACGCCGCCATCGCCTGGTCGGACTACGTGTCCGGGCTGCTGGAGGTCAAGCGCAAGGACCCCGCCGACGACCTGCTGTCCGCGCTGGTCCACGTCGAGGACGCGGGCGACCGGCTGAATCGCGACGAACTGCTCGCCATGGTGTTCCTGCTGCTGGCCGCCGGACACGAGACCACCGTCAACCTCATCAGCGGCGGTACGCTGGCGCTGCTGCGCGACGACGCGGAGCGGGCCAGGCTCGCCGCCGACCCGACCCTTCTCCCCGGCGCGATCGAGGAACTCCTGCGCTACGTCTGCCCGTCCAATCACGCGACGCTGCGGCTCACCAGCGAGCCAGTCGACGTCGACGGCACGGTCATCCCGGCCGGCGAGATCGTGCTGGTGCTGCTCAGCTCGGCGAACCGGGATCCCGGCTATACCGACGCGCCGGACCGGCTGGATCTGGCCCGCGACACCGCCGGGCACCTGGGTTTCGGGCACGGAATTCACTACTGCCTCGGGGCGCCGCTGGCCCGGATGGAGGCCGAGATCGCGTTCACCGCGCTGCTGACCAGATTCCCGGAGATGACGCTCGCGGTGCCGCCCGCCGAGCTGCGCTACCGGCCCAGCACGCTGGTGCACGGCCTCGTGTCCCTGCCGGTGCGGCTGCGCCGGTTACCTTGACCCATCGGAATTGCCGGATTAGCTTGGCGCGCATGGCGCTGAAGATCATGCCGCACGGTCGGCTACAGGAATGGGTCGCCGAGGAGAAGGGTTACTTCGCGGCCGAAGGACTCGACTACAGCTTCGTGCACAGCGACGACTACGGCGTGCACGACGCCCCGCGCGACGACGCCGGGCAGGTCAGGACCGGCGCCTTCGAGACGTTCGGGGCCGGCCGCGACGGCGCCGATGTGAGCTGCGCGTGCCACTGGGCCACGAACGCGGCGGCCAGCAGTCAGGCCGGCCGGATGGTGACGACGGCGTACTCGGTCGCGCCGTGCGCGGTCGTGGTGCCGCCCGAGTCGCCGGTCCGCCGCCCCGAGGACCTGGCCGGGGTGCCGATCGGGGTCGGCTACCACTCGGGCAGCCACTTCGCCACCGTGCAGGCCCTCGACGGGGTACTGGCCGATGACGAGCTGACGCTCAGCTTCCAGGGACCGCCCAACGAGCGCCTCGACGCCATGCTGGAGCGGCAGGTCCCGGCCGCCGCGGCGTGGGGAGTCCCGCTGTACATCGCCGAAGCCTTCGGGTTCCGGAAGGTCATCGACGCCACGTTCATGATCGGCTTCCTGGTGACGGGCGCCACGGTGAGCAAGGCGGACATCGACAAGTACCTCGCCGCCCTGCGCCGTGCCCAGCAGGACATCGACCTGCGGCCGGAGCTGTACAAGCACTACCATTTGCGGGCCGTGCCGGAGAAGTATCGCGAGCAGGTCGACGTCCGGGCGTTCGGCACCGGGGAGCGCATCGTGTTCCTGCCGTACACCCGGGAGGTGTTCGGCGCGACCCAGGAGTGGACCGAGGCGCACCAGCTGCTGTCCGGGATCTCGGCCGGCTACGACGCCGCGGTGCTGGCCTGAGGAAAGGCGTGCAGTGGCAGGTAGAAACGCCTGACGGCAGGACGCTGGCGGTCGAAGACGCCGGGAATCGTGCTGGCCGTCCGGTGCTGGTCCACGTCGGTACGCCGGGTGGCCGCCGGCTGTACGGCCCCCGCACGATGGCCGATGCGGAACGACGCCGGCTGCGGCTGATCAGCTACGACCGGCCGGGCTATGGCGGCTCGACACCTCAGCCGGGACGCTCCATGGCCGATTGTGCCAGCGATGTCCGGGCGATCTGTGCGGCCCTCGGCATCGGCAGCCTGGCGATGTGGGGCATGTCGGGCGGCGCTCCGCACGTGCTTGCCTGCGCCGCGCTCCTGCCGGACCTGGTCCCGGCGGTGGCGGCGCTGGCCTCGCCCGCCCCCTACGACGCCGAGGGACTGGACTGGCTCGCCGGCTTCAGCCAGGCAGCCCGCGACGAGGTCCGGTTGACGCTGGACGATCCGGCTGAAGCGCGCGCGTTGTTCCAGCAGGATCGGGAGAAGATGCTGGCGGCACCGCCGGCGCAGGTGGCCCTGTACATGGAGCCGGGCGCGACCGGTGCCGAGCTGGCATTGCTTACCGATGAGGCGGTTTCCATCCAGCAGGCCCTGGCGCCCGGCATCGAAGGAGCCTGGGACGATTGCGTGGCGCAGCTATCCCCATGGGGCTTCGACGTCGCGCGCATCTCGGTGCCGGTGCTGGTGCTGCACGGCGGCCAGGACCGAGCCGTGCCGTTCAGCCACGGTCAATGGCTGGCCGCGCACATCCCCGGCGCCGAAGCCTGGTTCTTCGACGACGAAGGCCACGGCCTGCGCGAAGGCCACATCGAAGACCTGCACGCCTGGCTCGTAGCTCATAGCGCTTAACTACGCTGGTTATCTCCGCAGCCGTCTACCAGGGAGGATCCGGAGTTGAGCGCCGAGCGCCGCTACCTGAACCTGAACGTCTACCTGCGCAACTCCGGCTACCACGAGGCGGCCTGGCGGGTGTCGCCCGCCGACCCGGCAGGCGTCCTGGACCCGAACCACTACGTCGAGCTGGCCAGGACCGCGGAGCGTGGCGTGCTCGACTCGATCTTCCTGCCCGACAGCCCCGGCGTGGCCGAATTCCGTTCCGAGTTCCTCCCGGGCGCCGGCCTCGACCCGCTCCAGCTGCTGTCGTCGGTGGCCACCGCCACCGAGCAGGTGGGCCTGATCGCCACCGTGTCGACCACGTACAGCTTCCCGTGGGACGTGGCCAGGCGGCTGGCGACGCTCGATTTTCTCAGCCACGGGCGGGCCGGCTGGAACATCGTGACCACCGTGGAGCCCGCCGCCGCGGCCAACTTCGGTGACCAGCCGCACCCGCCGGCTTCGGACCGGTACGACCGGGCCGAGGAGTATGTCGAGGTCGTGCTCAAACTCTGGGACGCCTGGGAGGACGGCGCCGCGGTGATGTCCAAGCAGACCGGCCAGTGGGCCGACCCGGCCAGGCTGCACCCGCCGCGGCACCACGGCAAGCGCTTCGACGTGGCGAGCTACCTCCCGTTCCCGCGCTCCCCGCAGGGCCACCCGTTCCTGACCCAGGCCGGCTCCTCGGGTCCGGGCGTCGCGCTGGCCGCCCGGTTCGCCGACGCGGTGTTCACGCCGCTGGCCAGTCTCGACGCCGGAGTCACGTTCCGCCAGGAGCTGCGGGACAAGGCCGCGGGCTACGGCAGGAACCCCGATCACGTGCGGGTGCTGCCCGGCCTGTCGTTCCTGATCGCCGGCACCAACGCCGAGGCCGCCGCGCTGAAGGACGAGCTCGAGGCCGCGGCGAGCAGCGAGTTCCGCTGGCGCAACCTGGCCAACCTCGCCGGCCTCGACTACACCACGATCGACCCCGACGCGCCGTTCCCGCCGGGCCTGCTCGATGAGGCGCCCAAGACGAGCTTCGGTGCGTCGATCTACACGATGGCCGCCGAACACCCGTCCGCCACGTTCCGGGAGGTCGCCCAGCAGCTGTCCGCCCTCCCCGGCGGGCTCGACTTCACCGGCACGCCCGAGGGCCTGGCCGAGCTGATCAGGGGCTGGTGGGAGGCGGGCGCGTCCGATGGCTTCACGATCATGCCGAATGTCCTGCCCGGCCAGCTCGCCGCGTTCGTCGACCACGTGGTCCCGATCCTGCGGCAGCACGGCATCGCCCGCACCGAGTACGCCGGCGCCACTCTCCGCGACCACGTCGGCCTACCTCGCCCGCCGGCCACCCGCACCGTGTCAACTGCGTAATCGAGCCCACTAGGGCGTGTCAACGCGCGCGGCCCCCTTTCACGGATCCCTCTCCGCTTGCGCAGAGACACGCTCTAGTGGGCTCAACTGCGTAATCGGCACGGTGGGAGCCCCGGGGCCGAGGCGGCACGGTGGGGGCCGGGGTCGGCGCGGCTGGGCATCGGCATATGGAGGCCGGGGCCGGGTGGGCGTCGCGGGGGTTAGGGGATGAGGACTGCTTTGACGATGCCGTCGGCGCGGGCGTCCATGAGCGCGTACGCCCGGTCCACCTCGTCGAGGCCGAACCGGTGCGTGACCAGCGGCGCGTAGCTGAACCGGTGCCTGGCGATGAGGTCGAGCGCCTCGCGCATCGCGCGCATCAGCCGCGTCTGATCCGGGCAGAAGCCGTTCACGATCGTAACGGCTTCGTACCACAGGTCCATATCCATCATCGCGTCGCCGGCGTGCTGGTAGCCGACGACGCACAGCGTGCCGTACGGCCTGACCAGCGCCGATGCAGTGGTCAGGCCCGCGGTCACCCCGGTGGCCTCCAGCACGATGTCGAGCCGGCGGTCGTCAGCCCGGCCGGGCGCGAGCGCCAGCGCGGGGTCGATGCCCGCGGGGACGGGCAGGATCCGGTCGGCGTCCAGCACCGCCAGCGACGCGAAGCCGCTGCCGCCGAGGCCGGTGACCAGGTCGCCGGGCGGCCAGCCCCGGGCCTGTGGCCCGGCGGCGATCACCTCGCCGGCGATCTCGTGCCCGAGCAGCACAGGCTCACCGGCCTCACCGGGCCCGCCGGATCGCCACACGGGGAGGTCGGACGTGCACACCCACTGGCCATCACCCGGACGAGCACCTGCTGCTCGCCGGGTACCGGGTCCGCCACCTCGGTGACCTGCGACGTGCGCGGACCGGTGATCTGGCTGGTCTTCATGGCGGAGTCCGCCAGGGAGATCGCGAACGGCTCTTGATGCGATGGACACCTTTCGTCTTATATTTGGATTAAAATGGATTCTAGTGGTATTTAGTTGGCAAAGTACATGAACTCATACACGTGTGCGGTGATCGCGGCCGGGTCCCAAGGGCGGGTGCACGCCCAGGGATACCTGGCCGCTGCCCCCGGTGCGCGGCTGACCGCGGTCGCGGACCCGGACCACGATCTAGCCGCGGCGTTCGACAGACTGCAGGCACAGTGATAATCGGTAGAGCGGGAAAGGCCGACGTCATGGACAACGCGCGCGAAGTCGTCGCGATAATACGGCCCGACTATCCGGAGCCGCTGTGGATCCAGGCCGCGACGCTGATCCGGGACCAGATAGACGAGGGCGCGCTCAAGGCCGGCGCGCGCCTGCCACCCGAGCGTGAGCTCTGCCAGCAGCTCGGCATCAGCCGGGTCACCCTGCGCAAGGCGCTGAACCACCTCGTCGAGGCCGGCGTGCTGAACTCCTCGCACGGTCGCGGCTGGTACGTGGTCAAGACCGCGGCGAAGCGGGAGTGGCCCAACACCCTGGAGTCGTTCAGCGAGACGGCCGCCCGGATGGGCCTGGAACCGCAGTCCGAGGTGCTGCGCGCGCAGACCGCGCCCGCCAGCTTCGACGAGGCCGAAGACCTGTCCATCGTCCCCGGCACCGACCTGTTCCACCTCGACCGGGTCCGGCTGCTCGACGGCGTGCCGATCGCGCTGGACCAGACCCAGATCGCGGTGTCGGTGCTGTCCGAGGTGGTGACGGCGGACTTCGCCAGGCAGTCGCTGTACAGCACGCTGGCCGAGGCGGGGATCGAGCCGGTCCGCGCGGACAGCACGATCGAGGCCCGCGAGGCGGACGCGGACGAGGCGGGGCACCTGCGGATCACGGCGGGGAAACCGCTGCTGATCATGCGCCAGACCTCGTTCGACGTGACCGGGCGGCCGCTGTTCATCTCGACGATCAAGTACGTCGGCGAACGCTACCGCCTCCGCACCTCGTTCGCCCGCTGAGCGCCCGGCCCGCGAAGGGGTGCGTGGCCCCCGGACCCCCCTCTAGGGCGCGTCGTGGGCCACGCAGCTCACGGAAAGGAAAGGAACTGTTAGTGATCGGTATCGGGATGGCCGGGTCCGGTGTGCACCAAGCCGGCATCTGGGAGCCCGTCCCGCCCACCTAACCTGGTTGTCCGACCACATCAGCACCACTGGTTACGCTACACGTGTCTTCTTACCCGTTCGGAGGGCCTGGCGTACCGATATGCACCCGTTTGTCCCCACCG
Organism: Streptosporangiaceae bacterium; assembly: GCA_035651595.1. Lineage (GTDB taxonomy): Bacteria > Actinomycetota > Actinomycetes > Streptosporangiales > Streptosporangiaceae > JAFARZ01. Next base: position 16,852 of record DASRFJ010000276.1, read on the forward strand.
TCCGGGTAACAAGACAGCTGTTGTGTTAACGAGCCCACGGGGGCAGGGGGCGGGGCGCGGCTCACGCCGCGGAGGCGCGGTGGCACTGGGGCGCGCACTGAGCCGCCCGCGCTCATCTCGCCTGGCGTGCGGTTGCCCATGACGACCAGGCGGACATAGCGACTCAAAACCGGCACCGTATCGGGCCCGCCGGCGCGATCAGCTAGTGGCGCCGGCCGCCTGCCGCCTTCGCGTGCGGTACTAATAAGGTTTCGTATTGGGCCGTATTTGGTATTATGTGGTTCATAGTAGGTTTTCCGAGATATCGACCGCGGAGTCCACGTGAGCCACGCAGTCCCTGATCCGGCCGGCCTTGATCCGACCGGGCCTGATCCGGCCTTGATCCGACCGGGCCTGATCCGACTGGGGTTGGACAGACTCGCCCGCGGCCCGCGTCGCTCGGCGTTCAGCTGTACAGCGTCCGGGATGACATCGGGCCCGGCGAACTCGGCAGGACGGGATCCGGTCCCGACGCGGGCACCCGGTTCCCGGTGATGGTGGACACCCACCTGAGCGTCCTGACCAGGTTCCGCTCCGGCGTCGTCGGCACGTCGATCTACAGCTTCGACTCGGCCGTGCGGCGTCAGCGGTTCGAGATCACCGGCGAGCACGGCGTGCTGCGGGTCCCGGTGAGCGGCTGCGACGATCCGCCGGCGTTGCTGCGGTCTGGCGAGCCGGATGCGGACTCGACGAACATCCCGCCGTTCGGTGAATCTCGACACAGAGGGGTCGGCGTCCCGGAGATGGCCCGCGCGATCCGGGCCGGCCAGCCGCCGCGAGCCAGCGGCGAGCTGGCCTATCACGTGCTCGACGTCATGCTCGCCATCGAGGAGCCGGCCGGCTGGTCCGCTGCCGCGGCAACCCTGGGGGACCGTCGATGACCGGCGAGAACATCACGTTCGCGGCAGCGCGCGCGGGGCAGGCGCAGCGGCTCGGGCAGGCAATCCGCACCGTCGCCGCGGCCGCCGCGGACCTGGCCGGTGACCTTTCCGGTCCGGGGCCGATATTCACCGGGATCGGGGCCAGCCACGCGGCGGCGTGCGCTCCGGTGTGGACCCTGCGCGCCAGGGGCGTGCACTCGTGGCGGCTGGGCGCCGGCGACTATCCGCTGCCGTTCCCGGCCAGCGAGCACCCGGTGATCGGTGTCTCGCAGAGCGGCCGGAGCGCGGAAACCCTGGCCGTGCTCGAATCGGTCGAGTCGGCCCGGCGGTACGCCGTGGTCAACACCAGCCCCTCGCCGATCGCCGCGGCGGCCAGGGTGGTGGTCGACATCGGCAACATCCCGGACAGCTACGCGTCGACGGTCGGCTATACCGCGACGGTCGCCGCGCTCGGCATCCTGGCCGATGCCTGGGATGGCGGTACCGTCGACGCCGGCTGGCACGATATGGCCGACGTGCTGCACGAGACCGAACGCCTGCTCGCTGAGCCGGTGCGCCAGCTGGCTTCGGTTTTCGCGCGGGCGAGTTCCGCGGACTTCGTCGGCGCCGGGCCCTCGGTCGGCTCCGCCGAGGCGGCCGCGCTGCTGTTCCGCGAGGTAGCCCGGATACCGGCCACCGGCATGGGCACCCGGCAGTACCTGCACGGGTCGATGGAATCGGCCGGCGACGGGGTGCACGTGCTGTTCGGCGAGGCACGGGAGGCCGAGGTGGCCGCGACCCTGGCGGCGGCGGGACATCAGGCGATCCTGGTCACCAACGAGGCGATCATGGCGGGCCCGAACCTGGCGATCGTGCGGCTCCCGGCCCGCGCTACGGCCGCCCCCGCCCAGCGGGTCATCCTGGAGGCGCTTACCATGCAGATCCTCGTCGCCGCGGTGGCCGAACAGCGGGCGGTCGAGATCGAGGAGTTCGTCTTCCACCACCCCGATACCAAAGTGCCGGCCGGAACGCCGGGAACGTGAACGTCGTCGCGGGCATCGACGTGGGCGGCACCAAGGTGGCCATCCGCGTCGAGACGCTGGCCGGCGAGCGGGTCGCCGACGGCCGGTCCGACGCCAGGGACTGGGCCGCGGCGCCGGCGCCGGCGGCCGCCTCGTGGCTGCTGGATCGGCTCGGGCAATGCGTGCCCGAGGGGACCACGGTCGCCGCGGTTGGCGTCGGTGCGCAGGGGTGCGACAGCGCGCACATCGCCGCTGACCTGCGCCGTGCACTGGAAGCGCGCGGCCTGCGCGCCGTGGTGGTCAACGACGGCCAGCTCCTGGTTCCGGCCGCCGGACTCGAGGACGGCATCGGCCTGGTCGCCGGTACCGGCTCGATCGGCGTCGGCGCCGACGCCTCGGGGAACACCCTGCTGGCCGGCGGCTGGGGCTGGATTCTCGGCGACGAGGGCGGCGCGGTGGGGATCGTCCGCGAAGCCACCAGGGCGGCGCTGGCCGCGCATGACGAAGGCCGCGCCGACGACGGGCTGCTGGACGGGCTCCAGCGTGCGTTCGGCGTGCCGACCGCCGAGCGCCTGGCCAGGGCGGTGAACGACGACGCGACGATCGCGAACTGGGCTCCCCGGGCGGCCTCGGTGTTCGCCGCCGCCGACGACGGTTCCGCGCTTGCCGCCGCGGTCATCGACGCCGCGGCGGCGGACCTCGCCACGCTGGTGAGCAGGCTGATCGCGCGCGGGGCCGTCGGCAGCACCGTCGTCGCGGCCGGCGGCGTCATCGTCCGGCAGCCGCGGCTGGCGAAGGCGCTCGGGCGCTGCCTGGCGATCCGGCACCCCCGTATCGTCCTGCGCATCCTCGACGAAGACCCGGTGACCGGTGCCGTCGTCCTCGCCCGCCGCCTGCTGGCCACGGGCCCCGGCAACCAGGCAGACCGCCCAGGCGGTCAGTCGGCGGGCGACAGCTCCAGATCGGCCAGTCCGGCGTAGTAGATGAACTTGAACGGGTTGAGCATCTGGTTGACCTCGACCAGCTTCAGCAGCACGGCGGACCGCAACTCGACCAGTTCCGGCGTCCCCGGGTGGCGCAGGAGCCCCATGTCGAGGATCCGCAGCGCGAGCGTGTACTCCCCGCGCCGCAACAGCTCCGCGCCCGCCGCCGCGAACGCGTCCGCCATCCCGCCGCCCAGCAGATCCGCGGCGACCGCCAGCTCGGCCGGCGTGAACTGCTCGACGCCCTCCCCGCGCGGATGCCAGTAACCGGTCCGCTGCCGGTGCACACGCTGCACGAAGTTGTTGCGCGTCGCCAGGTACGCCGTGACCGCCAGCGGATGGTCGCGCAGCACCTCGGGCAGGTGGTCGAGCCGCAGCAACTCGGCCACGGTCAGCCCGTCGGTGATCCCGGCCCGCACCACCTCGTCCAGCGAACGAAGCGCCGCGAGCAGCCCGGGGAAGGCCTCGATCGTGAACGTGGCGGTCAGCCCCGTGTGCCCGTGGATCAGCAGCCGGGGACGCAGCTTCATGACCAGCTCCATGGCCTCGAACAGGCCGTCGGCGGAACCTTCCGCGAAGAACGGCGCGCCGAGGTACGGCATGGACATGTCGCCGGTGAACACGACATCCCGGTCGGGCACATGGACGATCAGGCCGTCGGCGGTCTCGCCCCCGGCGATGGGGATGAGCGTGAACGACATCCCGCCGACGGTCAGCGTCTCCGGCGAACTGACCAGGTGATCCGGCTCGACCTCGACCCGGTGGCTGCGGCCATCTGGCTGGAAATAGCGGAACGGCGTCGGTCCGGAGTTCTGGTTCCGCAGCTCGTCAGGGAAGCCGGCCTGTGCGATCACCGTGGCTCCGGCCGCCGTCAGCGCGTCGAGACCCCCGACGTGATCCCAGTGCCCATGGGTCAAGATCACGTGGGTCACCGGCAGATCGGTGAACGCCCGCAGGTCGCGCAGTGCCGCGGCCGCGTGCTCGGGCGTGCTGGCCGCGTCGATCGCGACGATCCCGTCGTCGGTGACGACGAACGAGAAGTCGGAGAAGTCGTAGCCCTGCGCGACGTGGATTCCGGGCGCGAGCAGCGCGAGGTTGCGCGGCACGAACCGGAAACCATCGTCAGCGCTGACCGAATAGTCGGAGATCAGCCGTCCGGCCTTGTCGCGCGCCGCCGCCGCCTCCGGCGTCTTGCCGAGTATTTCGTACGCTGCCGCCAGCCCTGCGTGGACGGACCGCATCATCCCCGGCGGAAACTGGTCCCGCACCGCGAGCACGAACTCCAGGTCGGCGGCCACGGTTTCGGCCCGCCCGGCGCAGCCCGGCAGCGCGGCCAGCGAGGTACCCCTGAAGTACTGCGCCAGCCCCAGGTCCAGCCCGGCCGCGGCGTCCAGCTTGTCGATCGCCGCCTCGGCGCGCCCGTCCAGCCGGGACTCGAACGCGCCGGTCAACGCGAGCCAAAGCGCGTCGTCCGGGCGGCCCGCGAAGTATTCGTAGCCCTCCAGGTAGCGTTCGGCGGCCATGAGCTGGCTGGCGAGCACGATGATCGTGCGGCGGTTGGCGCCCGGCCAGGCTGCCGCGGTCTTGAGCGCGTCGATCTCCAACAGCATTGTCGTGCCTCCTGCGGGGAGCGGGTCATTTTTACTATCTCCAAGATAGTATAACTAGGCTACTAGTATGAAAGTCGTGATGAGGAACGTCCGTACGTACGACCACTTCTGCCAGGTCGCGCGCACCCTTGAGCTGGTCGGCGACCGGTGGACCTTGCTCGTGATCCGTGACCTGGCCACCGGCCCGAAGCGGTTCACCGATCTGATGGAACGGCTTGGCGGCATCACGCCCAAGACGCTCACCCAGCGCCTGCGCGAACTCGAGGCCGCCGGCCTCGCGGCCGCCGACCGCGAGCCGGGCAGGCGCGAGGTCTGGTACCGCCTCACCGAGGCCGGCGCCGACCTCGGTCCGGTCATCGACGATCTCAGCTGGTGGGGACTGCGGCACGCATGGCGCAGGCCCGAGCCCGGCGAGCCGCTGCACGTCGAGCACCTGCTCCGCGCCGCCATCCAGTCCGTAGAGCATGCCGAGCGTGCCGACGCCGAACGCGAGCCGGCCCGCTGGCACTTCCGGCTCAGCGGCGCCGACTACCTGGCCGACAGCGACGGCCGGCACTGGACGCTTACCGCGCAAGCCCCGGCCACGCCGGCCGACGTCACGATCTCCGGGACCACCGACGCCCTGATCGGCTTGATCTTCGCCGGGACCGACGCGGGCCTTGACATCGCCGGTGACCCCGAGCAGGTCACCCGGTTCCGCCGCCTGATCCGCGCGATGGCGGCCGTGGTAAACCCCGCCAGCTCTCTTACCGCCTCTTAGCCGCCTCTTAGCCGGTAACGTCGACGCGAACCGGCCGCGTGCCGCCGGCGTTTGCGCTGGGCGTCGCGCACGACGTCACCGCGACGAGCACGTCGCGTTCGGCGGCGAACGTCATGCTCTGGCCCGCCGTCGAGACCGGCGGCCGGATCTCCAGCCGCCCGTCCGGCCCGATGGCGACGTTCATGAAGAAGTTGAACGCGATCGTGATCGTCGCCGCGGGCACGCCGAATGCGCCGAGCGATCGCGCCAGGTTGTCGAAGCAGTTCGGGTGCGGACCGGTCGCCCCGTGCTGGATCTCGAACATCTCCTGGCTGCACGGCGCGTACAGCATGTCGTGCACGCCGACCTGATCGTCGGTAATCCGCAGCAGCGGCCGGCTCCGCCGCGAGTACAGCACCGACCCGGTCGACAACCGGATCGTGCCGCCCATGTCGAACGTGCGGCCGTTGCTCTGCCCGTCCTCGAGATCGTCCGCCGCGACCGCGAACAGGTCGCCGCTCTGGCTGCCCTGGATGTCCGTGATCCGCAGCAGTTGCCCCGCGCCGAGACGCCACGCGCTTGCGCTGCACGGCGCGATCACCGTGCTTCGCCATCCTCCGGTCGCCACAAACCCCGTTCTATCAGGAGAACGTCGAGGCGGACCGGCTCCCGGGGCGCGAGTACGCTCCTGGTATGACCACGACCCGACAGTTGCTGGCGCCGTTGCGGCCGGCGGCCCGCCTGCTCATGGGATCGACCTACGTCCTGCTCGGCTTCGACGCGCTGCGGGCGCCCGGTGGCCGCGTCGACCAGGCGGCCCCGACGCTGGCCGCCATGCGCAAGGTCGTCCCGCTTCCCGAGGACGACGAGCTTGTCGTCCGGGGCAACGCCGCGGCGATGGTCGTCGCGGGCGGCCTGCTGGCGATGGGCGTCGCGCCGCGGCTGTCCGCCCTGGCGCTGGCCGGCTCGCTCGTCCCCACGACGCTGGCGGGCCACTCCTACTGGGCGCTCGAAGACGAAGCGGCCCGCAAGCAGCAGCGCATCCAGTTCCACAAAAACCTGGCGATGCTGGGCGGCCTCCTGCTCGCCGCCCTAGACGAACCCTGACGGCCGCGGCCGCTGACGGCGCCGCCGCCCGCAGCCGCGGGTCCGCCGCCCTTGCTCGCGCCCCCGCGCCCCCCGCGCCAACCCC
>DASRFJ010000277.1:0-74263 GCA_035651595.1 Streptosporangiaceae bacterium
CCGCGGTCATCGGCGCGACGTCCAGCAGCCGCAGGGTGCGGTCCGGCCTGGCCAGCCGCGGCCGGAGCATGCTCCCGACGATGCCGGCCGCGCCGGTAATGAGGATGATCGACACGCCTGTACCTTAACTCACCCCGCTCGCCTGCGGTTTGACACGCTCTAGTGGGCTCGATTGCGCAATTGACACGCTGGGGGGTGGGCGCGGGAGGGGGACAGGGTGACAGCGGGCGAGCACGCCCGATACTCTGCTAATCGGCATATACCGGGGCGTGCGCAGGGAAGGTTATGGAGCCGATGACACGTATGCCCCATATCGTGCTAATTCAGAGTTAGGCTCCATGTCGATGGGGCCGCAGACCAAACGGGACGGGTGGGGTTCTCTCGCACTGCCGAGGATGAACGCGCACCTGATGGTGGTCATTGCCGCGGCGCTGACCACGGTGGTGACCGCCATGCTCGCGGGCGCGCTCGCGGTGCTCGCCGGGCAGGCGATGCCCGTCGCGGTGCGGCACGACCTGGCCGTCGCCAGCGGCACGACGATGCTGTTCAGCGGCAGCGTCAGCCGGGCCGACGATGCCAAGTTCCGGGCGCAACTGCCCCGTGAGATCAACGCCGCGCTGGACGGCACGCCGAACACCCTCTATCACGCCACCTGGTCCGATCCGCTCGGGTTCACCGCTGGCTCGGGCCCCGCCGCGAACGGCAACACCGAGATCACGGAGGCGACCGCGTTCGACGACATCAGGTCGCACGCGGTCCTGGTCTCGGGCACGTGGCCGGGCTCGCCGCCGGCCAGCGGCGCGGCGAGCCCAGCGGCGAACCCGGCGAACCCGGCGGCGGCGATCCCGGCTGCGCTGCCGGCCACCGCCGCCACCCTGATGCGGGTGCACGTCGGGGACACGATCAAGCTCAAGGACCGGGACAACGGCGGCATCGTCCGGTTCGTGATCACCGGTCTGTACCGGCCCGCCCAGGCGGCCGGACCGGGCGCCGCGTACTGGCAGCTCAACCTCATCAGCCTGACCGGCGTGAGCACGGCGAGCGGGTTCAGCACCTTCGGCCCGCTGACCGTGCAGCCCGCCGCGTTCACCACCGGCGGCCTGACCCAGGACGAAGCCTCCTGGCTGGCCGAACCCGTGACCGCGGACCTCCCGCAGAACAACTTCAGCGACGTCGCCGCGAACCTGAACGCGCTGCGCGACAACGTGAACAACCCGAACGGCGTGCTGCCCAGCCTGGGGCTCACCACCAGCCTGCCCACGGTGCTGAGCAGCCTCGCCGCCAACCTGGACGTGGCCAGGTCGCTGCTAGCGATCTGCGCGATTCTGCTCGGCCTGCTCGGCGGTGCCGTGCTGCTCGCGGTCGCGCGGCTGCTGTACGGCCAGCGCGAGGGAGAAAGCGCGATGATGGCCGCCCGCGGCGCGACCCGCGGCCAGCTGCTGCGGCTCACCGCGGCGGAGGCCATCCCGCTGTGCCTGGTGGCCTCGGCGGCGGGCGGTGTGGCCGGGATCTGGCTGGCCAGGATGCTCGCCACGACCTCGGCGCTGCCCGGCGGCCCGCTGGCAAAGGCGCCGATGTCCGGGCAGATCAGATCCGCCGCGGAGGCCGCCGCGGCCGTGGCGATCGGCGCCCTTGTGGTCATGCTCATCCCGGCGCTGAACCGGGTCACGCCGGGCACCGCGCGGGTCCGCCGGGGCAGGCAGGCGGCCATCTCCGCGGCCAGCCGGGCCGGCGTCGACCTCGGGCTGATCGCGCTGGCCGTGCTCACCAGCTGGCAGCTCCGGCACTACTCGGCGGTGTCCGCGGGCACCAGCGGGACGTTCGGCGTGGACCCGGTGGTCGCGATCGCGCCGGCGCTCGCGCTGGCCGGCGGCACCGTCGCGGCGCTGCGGCTGCTCCCCATCGGGGGCAAGGCCGGCGACCGGCTGGCCGCGCGCGGCAGGCGGCTGACCACCGCGATGGCCAGCTGGCAGATCAGCCGGCAGCCGATCCGGCAGGGCGGCGCGGCGCTGCTGATCGTGCTCGCGGTCGCCACCGCCACGCTGGCGCTGACGCAGCGGCAGAGCTGGCTCCAGTCCGGCCATGACCAGGCGGCGTTCACCGCCGGGGCCGACGTGAACGTGCAGAGCGTAGAGCCGCTGACCGACGCGCAGGCCACCACCATGACCCGCACCCGCGGTGTGCGCTACGCCATGCCGGCCGCGGTCTACCCCTACTCGGCGGGCACCGGCACGGTCCTGGCGATCGGTGCGGCCCAGGCACCGAACGTGGTGCTGCTGCGGCCCGATCAGGCCCACGTGCCTGCCAGCAAGCTGTTCGGCATGATCAAGAGCCCGGACCAGACGCCCGGTATGTGGCTGCCCGGCCAGAGCCCTCAGATCCAGCTCACCGCTCAGGTCGGTCCCGCGTCGTTGCGGCTGGCGCCGGCGATCGTCGCCCCGTCCGTCGAGGACGCCGACGGCGTCGTCTATCAGCTCGAGCCCGGCACGCTGCCGGCCGACGGCCAGCCGCACACGTTCACGATCCCGGTGACCCCTGGTGCCACCGCCGTCACGTACCCGCTGCGCCTGGTCGGCCTCAACGTCACGTACCAGATGCCCGCGGGCAAGAACACCGCCCCGGCCACATTCCAGCTGGACAGCGTGTCCGGCGTGGCGGGCAGCCGGCTGGGCCAGTTCGTCCCGTCGGCGACGTCCAGCGAGCTGGCAGGCTCCCAGAATGGCTTCGGCACGGTGGGCGCCGCCGCGGCGCCGTCGCTGGTGTCGTCCGGCGCGGCCGGATCGGCGCAGCGGATGGTGTTCCATACCGGCTACGGGCTGTCGAACAGCGGCATCGGCCCGCCCGGAAAGCTCGACGGCCAGCTCACGCTCACCGCGCTCGCCCCCGGTCCGGTCGCGGTGATGCCCGGCATCGCGACGCAGGCGTATCTGTCGGCCAACGGCGCGAGCGTCGGCTCGACGGTGCAGGCGACGATCGGCGGTGCGCCCGCGGCGGTGCACATCGTCGCCTCGGTGCCCTCGTTCCCCACGCTGAGCGCGGGTACGAGCGCGCTGATAGTGGACTTGGCCAGCGCGCAGAACTTCCTCACCGCCAGGGCGCTGGACGGAGCACCGGTGACGCAATGGTGGCTGGCGACCGCGAACCACACCGTGCCACCGGGCCTGACCGCCGGCTTGCCCAGCGGCAGCGCGGTCACCAGCGTGGCGGCGGTGACCGACGGGCTGCTCAACGATCCGCTGTCCGACCTGCCGCAGCAGGCCCTGCTCGGTCTGGCCATCGCCGCCCTGCTGCTGGCCAGCACCGGATTCTGCGTGTCGATCGCGGCCGGCGTGCGGCAGCGCGAGGCGGAGAACGCGCTGCTCGCGGCCCTCGGCGTCGCACCGCGCGCGGCCGCGGGCCAGCTGTGCCTCGAGAAGTTCATGCTCAGCCTGCCGTCCGCGCTGGCCGGGCTGGCGCTCGGCGCGTTCCTGTCCGAGCTGCTCGTGCCCGCGATCACGCTCAGCCCGTCGGCCACGACCCCGCAGCCGCCGGTGCTGATCGAGTTCGGCTGGGGTCCGACGCTGGCCGCGGCGCTGGCGCTGGCCATTGTGCCGGTGCTGGCCGCGGCGCTCGTGACGGTACGGCGGCCCGACCCGGCGGCCAGCCTGCGTGCGGCGGAGGCGGCATGAGGGTGGCGGCAGGCGACGACCTCACGGCAGGCGAAGAGCAGGCGGCAGGCGAAGAGCAGGTGGCATGCGACGGGTAGGCGGCGGCACGATCGCGCTCGGCGTGCTGGTCTGCGCGGGGGTGTTCGCCGCCGTCTCGGGACCGGCGCTCAGCCTGCACCTGCGCACTCAGGCGCTTCAGCAGACGCTGAATCAGCTCGGCGGCACCGTCAAGACCGTGCAGGCGTCGGCGTCGCTGAGCGACTTCCTCAACGACGTGTACGGAACTCCCGCCTCGATCAACCCAGGGCCGGGGAACGAACTGAGTCCCGACCTCCTCGAGGAGTCGCAAACCGAGATCCGGGACGGCCTGGCGCAGGTTCCGCTGCCGCTCGCCGCCGGCGACTGGGCCGGCCTGGCCACGAAGGCCCAGCCGCTCGCCTCGGGTTACTCGGCGAGCGCGTACGTCCAGCAGCCGCCCAAGGTGGCGCTCGTCTACCGCGACACGCTGAGCAGCAACACCCGCCTCGTGGCGGGAAGCCTCAGCTCGCCGGCCTCCGCCGCCCAGGGAACGATCCCGGTGAGCGTCACCTCGGCGACCGCGGCCAGGTTCGGTGTCCGGCCCGGGTCCCGGCTGACCATGGGCACGTTCACGCTGCTCGTCACCGGAATCGTGCGGGCGCGCGACGCGAACGACGACTTCTGGCAGACCGACCCCGCCATGCTCACCCCCGAGGAGCAGATCTCCCGTAACCAGCCGGCGTTCTGGCTGGGCGAGTTCGCCATCGACCCGGACGGGCTCCAGGCGCTCCAGCAACTGCCGTCGGTGACCCTTCTCATGCAGTGGGAGTTCCCGCTGTCGACCGGCGGTGTCAACGCCGACCAGGTGACGGCGCTGGGGAACGGCCTCAGCAAGGTCTCCGCCGCGCTGCCGCAGATGTCCGGAGCGTTCGCGGCCGCGGCGAACGACATCTCGGTCTCCACGTCGCTGCTCCAGCCGGTGCAGGAGTTCGTCGCGGCGCAGACGGCGGTGCTCGCGGTACTGCTGCTGCTGTTCGTGAGCCTGGCGATGACCGCCGCCGCGGTGATCGTGCTGGCTGGCCGGATGATCGTGGACCGGCGCAGCACCGAACTGGTCATGCTCCGCTCCCGTGGCGCGTCGACCAGCCAGGTCGCCACGCTGCTCGGCAGGAGCACGGCACTGATCGCGATTCCCGCCGCTGCGGCCGGCGCGGCGCTGGCGCTCGTGCTCGTCCCCGGGGCGGGCAGTGCTCCTGGTGGTCAGGGGGGTCTGGGGGGATGGCTCCCCCCAGGGAATGCAGCGAGGCTGGGCTGGACGCTGGCCAGCTTCACCCTGCTGCTCGCGCTGGTGTGCGCACCCGCCATCGGCACCTGGCGGCACCGGCGGCCCGCACCGGCCGCCAACCCGGCCAGGGTCACCACCGCGGACACGTCGCTGCACCTGGGCGGCTTCGCCGCGGGTCGGCGGTTCGCCGGACGCGGGCTGCGCCGGCTGATCGCCGAAGTAACCGCCTGCGGCCTGGCGATCGCTGGCCTGGTCGTGCTGCACGGCCAGGGAGTGCCGCCGGCGGGCAGCACGAACTGGTTCCTCACCGCGGCGCCGGCCCTGGCCGCGATCCCCGCGGTGATCGTGATCCTGCGGCTGTACCCGCTGATCATCCGGATCGTGCTCCGGCTCACCGGACGGCGCGCGGGCCCCACCGGCTACATCGCGCTGGCTTCCTCCGCCGGGACCTCGCTGGCCACCACCGCGCCCGCGTTCGCGCTCGTGCTGGCGCTGACCGTGTCCGCGTTCGGCGGCATGGTCACCGACGCGATCAACAGCGGCCAGGTCAGCTCGTCCTGGCAGACCACCGGCGCCGACGTGCTGATCACCACCGGCCTGGACGGCGTGCCGATCACGCGAGACACCCAGCGTGTGCTGGCCGGCATCCGCGGCGTCAAGCACGAGGCCGCCGTCTCCGACACCAGCTGGTTCTCGCCGAGCGGCCGGCAGATCGAGGCCACCGCCGTCGCACCCGCGCAGTACGCCACGCTCACCGCCGCGACCCCGTTCCCCGCGCTGCCCGCGCACGCGCTGGTCGCCGCCACCGCACCGCTCAGCAGCCAGAGCGTCACCGGCGTGCTCGCCTCCCCCGCCGCCGCGGCGATCCTCGGGACCGGCGTCACCACGCTCAACTCCCTCCAGGGAGGCCCGCTCCGGGTGCGGGTCGTCGGCCTGCTGGCCAGCACGCCCGCGCAGCCGACCGGAGGCCCGTTCATCCTGCTGCCGCTGCCGGTGCTGCCGCCGGACCTCGGCCAGCCACTGCTGAACGTGGGGCTGCTCACCGGGACCGGCATCGACCGCGCCCAACTCGACGCCGCCGTCAGCAAGCTGCTGCCCGGGTCCAGCATCGCCTACCGGTCCGACGTCCTGGCCAGCCTGCGCAGCGCGCCGCTACAGCACGGCGCCGAGCTGTTGATCGTGCTCACGATCGTCGCGGCGGCCGGCTTCGGGCTGCTCAACCTCATCCTCGGCCTGGCGCTCGGCGCGGCCGACCGGGACCTGACGTCGGCCCGGCTCGCCGTCATGGGGTACGAGCAGGCGGGCAGGCTCGCCGTGACCGAGACGCTGCCCGCGGTGCTTGCCGCCACGGCCGGCGGCCTGGCCTGCGCGCTGGTGCTGCCGCCGCTGGTCAGCAACGCGCTCGATCTGAGCGTGTTCACCAACTCCAGCACGGTCATCCCGATGCGGCCCGGCCTGATCACCGTCGGCCTGCCCGCCGCGGCCATGCTGCTGCTCGCCGTCATCGCGCTGGCCCTCCAGACCTGGCTGGCCCGGCGCCGCGGCGCCACCGGCCTGCTGCGGATCAGCTGATGAGCGCGCGAGCGAATCAGGGGGCAGCGATGGCGCTCGGCCTGCTGGTCTGCGCGGCGGTATTCGCCGCGATCGCCGGGCCGGCCACGAGCGCGCACCTGCGGACCCAGGCGCTCCGGCAGACGCTGAACGGCCTCGGCGGCACCGTCAAGACCGTGCAGGGATCGGCAACGCTGAGCGACTTCCTCACCAGCCTGGCGTCGGGCGGCAACGACTTCGGCAGCGGCCCGATCGGGCAGCTGACCCCCGCGGTGCTGGAAGAATCCAGGCAGCAGCTCCGGGACAGCCTGGCGGAAGTCCGGCTGCCGCTCACCTCGGGCGACTGGGCGGGCCTGGCCAGCAAGGCCACCCAGCTCAATTCCGGATACGCGCCGACCGCGGTAGCCGAAGCACCGCCGCAGGCAACGCTCATCTACCGGGACACCCTGACCAGCAACGCGGGGCTGAGCGCCGGCAGCTTCACGCCCAGCCAGCGCCCGCCGGCCGGGACCATCCCGGTGACCGCGAGCCCGGCGACCGCGGCAAGGTTCGGCGTCCATCCCGGCTCGGTGCTCGTCATGGGCGCTGTCCGGCTGCTCGTCACCGGCATCTTGCACATACAGCGTCCGGACAGCGACTTCTGGCAGGCCGACCCCACGGTGCTCGCCCCGTCCCCCGAACAGACGGAGCAGTACCCGTACAAGGGCGAGCATTTCTGGCTCGGCGAGTTCGTCGTCGATCCGGACGCGCTGGGCGCGATGCAGGTCCTTCCGCCTGCCACCCTGCTGGTTCAGTGGCAGTACCCGCTGACGCTGCACGGCGTCACCGCCGACCAGCTCAATACCCTGGTCGCTCGCCTGGCCGCCGCGTCGTCCGCGCTCCCGCGGCTGTCCGGCCCGATGACGTTCGCCGCCAACGACATCTCGGTCTCGACGCCCCTGCTGCAACCGCTGCAGGAGTTCCTTGGCGTGCAGACCGCGGTGCTCGCGGTCCTGCTGCTGTTGTTCGTCAGCCTGGCGTTGACGGCGGGCGCGGTGATCGTGCTGGCCGGCCGGATGATCGTGGACCAGCGCGGCACCGAACTCGTCATGCTCCGCGCGCGCGGCGCGTCCAGCGGCCAGGTCGCCGCGCTGCTGGGCAAGGGCAGCGCGCTGATCGCCATCCCCGCGGCGGCGGCCGGCGCGGGGATCGCGATCGCCGTCGTCCCTGGTGCCGGCGCCGCGGCCGGCGCGGCCTGCCCCGGCTGGACGCTGGCCGGGCTTACCCTGCTGCTGGCGGTGGCATGCGCACCCGCCATCGGCGCCTGGCGGCACCGGCGGCCCGCGCCGGCCGTCAACCCGGCGCGCGTGACCAGCGCGGACACGGCGCGCCACCGCTGGGTGACCGCGCGCGGACTGCGCCGGCTGGTCGCCGAGCTCAGCGCGTGCGGTGCCGCGGTGGCCGGCCTGGTCCTGCTGCACGGCCAGGGCGTGCCGTCGGCCGGCAACACGAACTGGTTCCTCACCGTCGCGCCCGCGCTGGCCGCGGTCCCCGCGGTCATCATCGTGCTGCGGCTCTACCCGCTGGTCATCCGCCTGGTGCTGCGGCTCGCCGGACGGCGCGCCGGCGCCACCGGGTATATCGCCCTCGCCTCCTCCGCCAGGACCTCACTGGCCACCACCGCGCCAGCGTTCGCGCTGGTCCTCGCGCTCACCGTGACCGCGTTCGCCGGCATGGTCACCGATGCGATCAACGGCGGGCAGGTCCTGTCGTCCTGGCAGGCCAACGGCGCCGACGCGGTCGTCAACTCCGCCCAGCTCCAGGTCCCCATCACCCCCGCTACCGAACGGGCGCTGGCCGCCGTTCCCGGCGTCCAGCATGAGGCGGCGGTGTGGAACACCATCTGGACCAGCCCGAACGGCCAGCAGCTCTCGGTCACCGCGGCCGATCCTGCGAGGTACGCCGCGCTGACCGCGGCAACGCCGTTTCCTGGCCTGCCGACCGGGGAACTGACCAGGTCGCCGGCCCCGGTCACCACGCAGACCGTGATCAACGTGCTGGCTTCGCCGCTGGCCGCGGCCGCGCTCGGCACCGGGACCAATACGCTCACCTCGTCGCTGGACATGGGGCCGATCACGGTACACGTCGTCGGCACGCTCGCCAGCACTCCCGCCCAGGTGGCCAGCCCGCTGTTCCTGGTGATGCCGCTTCAGGCGCTGCCCGGCAGCCTCGGCCGGCCGATCCTCAACGTGGCGTTGCTGACCGGCGCCGGCATCGACCGCGCCCGGCTGGACGCGGCCGTCGCCAAGCTGGTGCCCGCGGCCACCGTCGACTACCGGGCCGACAGCCTGTCCAGCTTGCGCAGCTCCCCGCTCCAGCACGGTGCGGAGCAGATGATGCTGCTCACGGTCGTCGCCACGGCCTGCTTCGGGCTGCTCAACCTCATCCTCGGCCTCGCGCTCGGCGCGGCCGACCGGGACCTGACGTCGGCGCGGCTCGCCGTCATGGGTCATGAGCGGGCCGGGCGGCTCGCGCTGGCCGAGACGCTCCCCGCCGTGTTCGCCGCCGCCGCGGGCGGCCTGGCGTGTGCGCTGGCGCTGCCCCCGCTGATCAGCAACGCGCTCGACCTGAGCGTGTTCACCAACTCGAGCGCGTCCGTGGCCATGCGGCCTGGCCTGGTCACGCTCGGTGTGCCGGCCGCGGCCATGCTGCTGCTGGCCCTCGTCGCGCTCGCCGCGCAGACCCGCCTTGCCCGGCATCGCGGCACCACCGGCCTGTTGAGAGTCAGTTAATCCCGTGGGCACACTAAACGGAGGGAGATACGCATGGGCAGCACGATCGCCGATCTCGGCGCCGAGGCACAACGGCACCACCATGACTATGGCGCCGGCTCGCTGATCGCCTGCGACCGGCTGGTCCGCATCTACACCGCACCTGGCGGGATCGAGGTGCAGGCGCTGCAGGGCCTCGACCTGCTGGTCGGCGAAGGCGAACTGATCGCGATGGTCGGCGCCTCCGGCAGCGGCAAGTCCACGCTGATGAACATCCTGGCCGGCCTCGACGTGCCAACGGCTGGCGCGGTCCGGGTGGCGGGTCACGACCTGGCCGCGATGACCGCGCGGCAACGGCTCACCTACCGGCGCAGGACCGTGGGCTTCATCTGGCAGCAGACCTCCCGCAACCTGCTCCCCTACCTGACGTCGCAGCAGAACGTGGGCCTGCCGATGCGGCTCGCCGGGCGGGGCAAGCGCGGCCGCAACACCCGGGCCGGCGAGCTGCTCGAGCTGCTCGGTATCTCGCATTGCCTGCACCGGCGGCCCGACCAGATGTCGGGCGGTGAGCAGCAGCGGTGCGCGATCGCGGTGGCGCTCGCCAACGAGCCCAAGGTGCTGCTGGCCGACGAACCCACCGGTGAGCTGGACTCGGCCACCGCGGCGGAGGTGTTCGGCGCGCTCCAGACCGCCAACGGCGAGCTGGGCGTCACGGTGCTGATCGTGACCCACGACCCGGCGGTGTCGTCGGTGGTGCGCCGGGTCGTCGCGATCAGGGACGGCCGCACCAGCACCGAGACGCACCGCGAGGCGGTGGCGACAGGGGACGGCGAGGTCGCCCACCACGCGGTGGAGTACGCGGTGCTCGACCGGGCCGGCCGGCTTCAGCTGCCCAAGGAGATGACCGAACCGCTGGGCATGCGCGACCTGGTCAGGCTGGAACGGGAGAGCGACCATATCGGCGTGTGGCCGGATGACAGGGAGACGCGGTGAGCACGCCCACGGTGGTGACGGACATGGTGGCCGTCGACGGGGTAACCAAGACCTACGGCTCGGGCCGGGCGGCCTCGCACGCGCTGCGCGGCGTGACGTTCAGCATCGCGCCGGGCCAGCTCGTCGCGCTGCGCGGCCGGTCCGGGTCGGGCAAGACCACGCTGCTGAACATCGTCGGCGGCCTGGACCGGGCCGACAGCGGGACGGTCCACGTGGCCGGCCGCGACGTGACCGCGATGTCGGACGGCGACCGGATGAAGCTGCGGCGTACCCGGGTGGCCTACATCTTCCAGTCCTTCGGCCTGATCCCGATCCTGTCCGCGGCGGAGAACGTGGGCGTGCCGCTGCGGATCGCCGGGATGGCACCGAAGAAGCGTGAGGAACGCGTCAAGCTCATGCTCGACATCGTCGGGCTCGGGGACCACGCCAAGCAGCGGCCCGGCGAGCTGTCCGGTGGCCAGCAGCAGCGCGTCGCGATCGCCCGCGCGCTGGCCGGCAGCCCCGAACTGCTGCTCGCCGACGAGCCGACCGGCCAGCTGGACTCCGAGACCGCCAAGCAGATCATGCGGCTGCTCCGCACCGTGGTGCAGTCCGAGGGCGTCACCGCCCTGGTCGCCACCCACGACCCGAACCTGATCGAGATCGCCAGCTCCGTCCTCATCCTCGAGGACGGCCAGATCCAGGGCTAGATGACGGTGCCGGTCGTGGCGGTCAGGTCGGCGTACAGCTTGGTGAGGCGGGCGGTGACCGGGCCTTGCCCGCCCGCGCCGATCTGGCGGCCGTCCACCCGGAGGACGGGAACCAGGCCGCCCATGGTGCCGGTGACGAACGCCTCGTCGGCGGTGTACAGCTGCGGGAGCGTGTAGTCCCCCGTCTGCGTCGCGATGCCGGCCGACGCCGCCAGGTCCAGCACGGCCGCGCGGGTGATGCCCTCCGGGCAGGACACCGCGGTGGGCGTGCGCAGCGTGCCGCCGGTCACGAAGAACACGTGGGTGGCGTTGGTCTCGGCGATGAAGCCGCGGTGGTCGAGCATCACCGCGTCGTCCGCGTCCGCCACGTTGGCCTCGACCTTCGCCAGGATCGACGGCAGCAGGTTGTTGTGGTGGATCTTGGGGTCCAGGCAGTCCGGCGCGGGCCGGCGCACGCTGGCGGTGATCAGCGTGATGCCGGAGGCGTCGTAGACGGGATCCTTGAACTCGGCGAGCACGATCAGCGTCGGCCCCGACTGGTTGAGCCGAGGGTCCATGCCCGACGTGATCTTCACGCCGCGGGTGAGGGTGAGCCGGATGTGCACGCCGTCGTGCATGCCGTTCGCGGCCAGCGTGCGGCGGATCTGCTCGGTGATGGCCGCGTCGGACGGGATCTCGGTGAACGCGAGCGCCTTCGCCGAGGCGCGCAGCCGCGCCAGATGCGCGTCCAGGCCGAAGATCCGGCCGGCGTACAGCCGCAGGCCCTCCCAGACGGCGTCGCCGCCCTGGACCGCCGAGTCGAACGGGCTGACCCCGGCCTGGTCCCGGTGCGTCAGCGTGCCGCCGACGTTGACGATCAGGTCCCGGTTGCGCTCATCGAACGTTTGCCGCATCGGAATTCCCTCGCAGCCGGTACGTGTGGAGCCTCTCGAAATAGGGCATGCACTGCTCCGCCAGCGGCTCCAGCCGGGCCGGCAGCGGCTCGGCGCGCGGCTGCGGCGGGCTGAACCCGGTCGACGCGATCACGCTGGCATACCAGTACGACGCCCACACGCCGTCGCTGTCCCGCGGTCCGGGCGGCCAGGACAGCATGTGCTCGTCGAACGGCACGCCGAGCGCCTGGCACAGCGCGCGGAGTACCCCCTCGGGATCGGCGAGCAGCTCGCGTGAGTCGACCACGGGACCGCCGAACGCCTCGAAGATCTCCGCCTGCTGCCGGATACCGAGGTCGTCGAGCATCGGCTCGGTGCGGACCTTCGCGTAGGAGGCGAGCAGTTCGGCCGGGTCGCGGATCAGGTGCGCGTGGGTGAACGGCGCGAGCGCGGCCCGGTCGACTTCGGGCAGCAGGTGGTGGGTCATCATCTTGGCGTAGCTGATCGTCGTACCTTCGGGGAGCGGGTCCGTGGTCAGAGTCCGCAGCACGAGCTGCCACCGTGTCGGCTGGCTCGCGAGCACAAGATCGCGTCCCGGATGGACGTACCCCGTACGTTCGAGGTAATAGGCGTAGAGCGGCTCATCTGCGACAGTAGTATCAGGGCGGTTTTCCCACGCGCGCATCAGCGCGGTCGACACCGTCCGCGGGCCGGACCACATCGCGATCCGGGTCACAGCACCACCACGCTGCGCAGCACCTCGCCGCGGGCCATCTTCGCGAACGCGTCCTCGATCTGGTCCAGGCCGATGGTTTCCGAGACGAACTTGTCCAGCGGGAGCCGGCCCTGGAGGTGCAGGCCGACCAGCATCGGGAAGTCGCGACTCGGCAGGCAGTCGCCGTACCAGGACGACTTCAGCGCGCCGCCGCGGCCGAACACGTCGAGCAGCGGCAGGTCGAGCCGCATGTCCGGGGTGGGCACGCCGACCAGGACGACCGTGCCCGCCAGGTCCCTGGCGTAGAACGCCTGCTGGTACGTCTCGGGGCGGCCGACCGCGTCGATCACCACGTCGGCACCGAAGCCGTTCGTCAGGTCCTGGATGGCTTTGACCGGGTCTGTCTCCCGTGAATTGACGGTGTGCGTGGCGCCGAAGTCCTTCGCCCAGCCGAGCTTGCGGTCGTCGATGTCGACCGCGATGATCGTCTGCGCGCCGGCCAGGCTGGCGCCGAGGATCGCCGCATCGCCGACGCCGCCGGCACCGATCACCGCGACCGTGTCGCCGCGGCCGACCGCGCCGGTGTTCAGCGCGGCGCCGAGTCCGGCCATGATGCCGCAGCCGAGCAGGCCGGCGGTTTGCGCGGGGACGCCCGGGTCGACCTTGGTGCACTGGCCGGCCGCGACCAGGGTCTTCGGCGCGAAGGCACCGATGCCGAGCGCCGGGGAGAGCACCGTGCCGTCCTTCAGCGTCATCTTCTGCACCGCGTTGTGCGTGCTGAAGCAGTACCAGGGCTTGCCCTTCGCGCAGGCCCGGCAGTGGCCGCAGACCGCGCGCCAGTTCAGGATGACGTAGTCGCCGGGCTGCACGTCTGTCACGTCCGGGCCTGTTTGCTCCACGATGCCGGCGGCCTCGTGGCCGAGCAGGTACGGGAAGTCGTCGCCGATGCCGCCTTCCTTGTAGTGCAGGTCGGTGTGGCAGACGCCGCACGCCTTGACGTTGACCAGCGCCTCGCCCGGGCCGGGGTCGGGGACGACGATGTCGGTGAGTTCGACGGGCTGTCCTTTGGCCCGAACGACGACTCCTGGCACGGTCTGCGGCATGGTTTTTGTCCTTATGTCTTAGCGGATCCGGTACTCGCCTCGAGCAACGACCACGGCGGAGCCGCCGACGAAGACGTGCTCGATCTTGTCTTGGGTGCCGACCACCCTCGCGTACAGCACGGACGGACGGCCGATCTCCTTGCCCTGGCTGATCTCGATCTGCTCGCCGAACGGGATCTGCCCGTGCCTGGCCAGGTGGACCGCCAGCGGACCCGCCGCCGAGCCGGTCGCCGGATCCTCGGTGACGCCGAGGCCGGGGGCGAACATCCTGGTCTTCCACATGGTGTCGCGGCCGGCGAAACAGTTCACGCCGAGATCGTCGTCGAGGGCGGCCAGTTTCGTCCAGTCCGGGGACAGCTTGGCCACCTCGCCCTCATTGCGAAGCCTGACGTAGACGTGGCGCGGGCCGTTGCGGTACTGCTCGACGGGCAGCCCGGACTCGGTGAGGTGCAGGACCTCGAGCAGCTCGGCGACGCGGTCGAACGGCTCGGCCACCGGGACCGGCTGCTCCATCTCGCCGAATCCCGTCGCGCCAATCTTGACCGGAATCGTGCCCAGCCCGGTCTCCAGGCGGATGTCCGGCCTGCCGAGGATGTCGGCGAGGACGAACGCGGAGCCGAGCGTGGGGTGACCGGCGAACGGCAGCTCGCTGGCGGGGGTGAAGATGCGGATCCGCGCGTCTTGATGTGCTGGGTCCTCCGGCGGTTCGAAGAACACCGTCTCGGACAGGTTCAGCTCCCTGGCGATGCGCTGCATGTGGACCGTTTCCAGGTCCCTGCCGTCCAGGAAGATGCCGAGCTGATTGCCTTCCAGCGGGTTCCGGGTGAACACGTCGGCGACGAGGTAGCGGCGGGTGTTTGCTGGCGATTCGGGATCGTCCGTCCAGAGTGCGCTGGTCACATCGGTAAGCCTATGGCTATGCGGTCCTATGGCTATACGGTGCGCCCCTTCCATTCCCCTCCGCGGCCCGCGTAGTAGCGGCGGGCGGAGTCCACGGTCATCGCCGTGTACAGCAGGGCGATCGCGGGAAGGGTGGGCGCCCGCAGCGGCGAGAGGCGGTACAGGCGGAGCATCGGCAAGTAGCTGCCGGACATGAGGGCCCAGGCTATCGCGCCTGCCGTGGTCGTTTCTGGGTCGGCGGTCGCCAGGCCGGCGATCGTGGCGGCCGGGGGTACCAGGTACATGAGCGTGAGGCCGAGGACGGTGCCCGTGATGAGTAGCGGGTTGTACCTGAGCTGGGTGTACGCCGAGCGGGCCACCATCCGCCACAGGCTGTTGAGCGTGTCGTACGGCCTGATGCTGCGGACGCTTGTGGTGAGACCCAGCCAGGTTCTGCTGTTCTGCTTCTTGATGAGCTGGCCCAGGGCGACGTCGTCGATGAGGGCGTTCTTGATGGGCTCGAGGCTGGGCAGGTGGCCGCTTCTGATCAGCATGCAGCCGCCGGCCGCGGCGGCGGTGCTCGACCTCGGGTTGTTGACCCGGCGGAACGGATAGAGCTGGGCGAAGAAGTAGACGAATGCGGGGACGAGGAAGCGTTCCCATTGGGTCTGGGTGCGGAGCAAAGCCATCTGGGAGACCATCGCGCG
Organism: Streptosporangiaceae bacterium; assembly: GCA_035651595.1. Classification (GTDB taxonomy): domain Bacteria; phylum Actinomycetota; class Actinomycetes; order Streptosporangiales; family Streptosporangiaceae; genus JAFARZ01. Next base: position 15,210 of record DASRFJ010000277.1, read on the forward strand.
GTCGTCTTGCTCGGCGCTTTGGACCAGATCTGTGAGTGCGCCCTGGTCCCAGGCGATGTCCGCGTCGGTGAACAGGAGGTAGCCGGTTGCTTGTGCTGCCTGGCGGCCCTGCGCTGCCTGGCGGCCCTGCGCTGCCTGGCGGCCCTGCCCTGCCTCCAGGCCCTGTGCTGCCTCCAGGCCTTGCGCCATCGCCCACACCTTGCCGGCCCAGCCCGGCTCGCGCGGCTTGCCGTCGATCACCCGGGCGCCGAGGTTCTTCGCGACCGCGGCCGTGTCGTCGTCGCTGTTGTCGTCGACGACCAGGACGGTGAGCGTGCCCGGGTAGTCCTGGGCCAGCAACGTGGGAAGGCTGCTGGGCAGGATGTCCGCTTCGTCCCGCGCCGGGACGATCGCGGTGACGTCCGGCCAGGCGTTCGTCCTGATCGTGGGTGCCGGTGCCCTTGGCAGGCGCTGCGTGGTCAGCCAGTACCCGCCGTGCGCGATAAGCAAGTACGCCCAGATCGCCGCGGCGACCACGCCCGCGACCGTCAACCCCAGCATCCGAGCAGGATTTCACACCGCCACCGCCACCGCCGCCCGGCACGCGGCCGACAAGCCAAGTAGTTCTATGCTTTGCTTGTCTTTGTATGCGAAACCGACGCCTCGCTGCCCGATATTTGACCATTTATGCGGATACTGAGCGTCGCTTATGCTTACAAAGAGCCACTATGCCTCGCGACGCGAGGTTCGTTTTGGGCGTTTTGGTAAGTCTGCGCTCGCCGTTCAGCGGTCTTGGGCCGGCGACCCCGACGACTACGCGGCGGAGCGGTCGCGCCAGGGGGTGGCGGGGAGGGTGGCGAGACGCCGGTCCGCTGACGTGGGGGCCGGGCGGTGGGCTGGTGCCGGAGTGGCGCCGCGGGACGCCGGCGGGCGGTCGGGGTGCTTCAGGACCAGCCACAGGGATGCGCCGACCAGCGTCCCGAAGAAGACGGCTCCCAGTCCCAGGTTCAGCCACACGATGGCCGACATTGTCAGGCTCCTCACACTCGTCGGTTGGGCTCTGGAATCCACACTGCCCGCCGACGATCTGCTTTCACGCTCCGTCGCTTCTGAGGACGCTATGAATCAACCGCGCCAGGCGATGACGTCGCCGGAGGCGACGACGGGAGCGCCGAGCAGGCCCGTGAGGTACCGCGCGAGCGCGGAGTCGCGGGTGGTCACCGCGACCACCGCGGCCGGTTTCCAGGCGGCCAGCTGGGCCAGCACCTTCGCCTCGCTGGGCGCCTTGGCGAGGACCAGCGTGCCCGAGGGCCGGGCGGGGCTGGCCGGGGCTTCGGCGGTGAGGTCAGCGGGCAGCCCCGCGGAGCTGGCCTGCCACAGCTGGTTGAGGAACGTGCCGACCGGAGGTGTGCCGTCGCCGTCGATGTATACGTGGCCGTTCCAGGCCGGGCCCATGAAGTATCCGCCCACCAGGGCGCCCGGCGCGCCGGAGTCGGCCTGCCAGCGCAGCGGCTCGGTGAACGTCGCCGCCGGGATCGGCACGACCAGCACCGTCGCCGCCGACGGCAGTTTGAGTGAACCGAACACCGTCGTCCAGCCAGGGGGAAGCGGGGTCGTCGCCGCGGCCGGCAGCGGTCGCGGCACGAGCGGCAGCACGGCGAGCGCGGCCACGCACATGACGGCCGCCAGCGGCCGCCGTGCCGCGCGGGAGGCCAACGGCACGGCGAAATTGATGGCGAACGCCAGCAGCGCCGCCGCGGCGCCGTCGGCGACCAGCGAGAACCGGTCCGGCAGCACGGCCTCGAGCAGCGGCAGGCCCTGGAGCCAGTACCACGGCAGCTTCACGCTCGCGTGCTCGTGCCCGCTCATCAGCAGCGTGCCGCCCAGCGAGAACGCGTCGAGGAACACCCAGGTGACCGCCAGCGCCCGGATGGCGGGCCGTCGCCACCACCACACCGAAGCCGCGACCAAAACGATCAGCAGCGGCCAGCCGAGGTAGCCCAGGTATTCGGGGGCCTGCCCCTGGAAGCGCGCCGCCGTGTCCGCGGTGCCGGACGTGTGCAGCAGCATCAGCGAGGACGGCTCGACCAGCCCGGAGAGGTCGTTCTTGAAGAAGTCCGTGGTGAACGGGCTGCCGGTCTGCTGAAGCGGGCCGAAAAACTGAACCCACAGCGGATAGCCGGCCAGAACCAGCGTCACCGCGCCGCCGGCCGCCAGCCCGCGCAGCACGTCCCGGTACCGCTCAACGACAAAAGCAGCAAGGTCCCGCCGCACCGCCAGCACCGCCAGCAGCACGAAGCCCGCCAGCGCGGTGTCGAACAGGGTCTCCTCGGTGATGAACAGCTGCGCGGTCACCAGCAGCCCGAGCACCACCCCACCGCGCACCGGGGACGCGCACCGTCCCGTGACCAGGCGCAGCACGGCGTCGATGATCAGCGGCGGCAGCACGACGAACATCAGGTCGTAGTGCCCGATCGCGGAGTGCAGCACGGCCGGGGAGAACCCGTACACCGCGCCGCCGAGCGCCGCGGCGCAGACCGAGACGCCCCATCGCCGCAGCACGAACAGCATCGCGAGCGCCGAACCTGCGAACCCGAGCGTCATCAGGAGCGTCATCGCGACCTGGGGCCCGGCCAGCAGCGTGACCGGCGCCAGCAGCACGCCGGGCAGCAGCATGAACGTGTTCCACATCGCATTCACGCCCTGCGGCGCGTTCATCGCGTGCGTCACCAGGGCGGGCAGGTGGAAGTGCGCGACCGCCGCGGCGTCGTACCGGAAGAACCAGGCCATCTGATCGGCGTCGCTGGGATTCCCCGCCACCATCTGAGATGCCGGGTCGCGCCACAGCCACATCGTGATCGCGAACGCCGCGACCAGGTAGTACAGGCCGGCCAGTGCCAGCGTTCGCCGTTCGGAACCAGGCCTTGCCATCAGCCCGGCGGCCGGCCCCGAAGGCTCGGGGCCGGGACCGGAGGCCGGAACGACCGCACTGGGCGCTGTCACGATTGCCGAGCCTAGCGGCGCGGGCCTCATCAAACGGTTCTACCTGGAAGAATTCAAAACCAACCGACGGCTAACCCGCAGCTGGCTGGTCGCCGTTCGCGGTCGGCTCGGCACCATCCGACGCCGAAGCGATGCCGCTCAGCTGGGCTGGCATCCCCTTGCGCACCGCGTCCAGGATCGTCAGACCCTGGCTGACCAGCCCGGCCGCGACCTCGCCGAGCCCGTCGGCGCCGTTCAGCACCGTGACGTTGGCGCGGGACAGCCCGGTCGCCGCCTCCTTGACGATCTGCGGCAGCTGGTTGATCAGCAACTGGTCCAGCGCGACGCGGTTGTTGGAGGCCGCCGCCTCCGCCAGGATCTTGGTCTTCTCCGCGTCGGCCTGGGCCAGCACGCGCACCCGCTCGGCCTCCGCCTCGGCCGGCTTGACGACCTCGGCGACCAGCTGCTGCTGACGCAGTTCGGCCTGCCGGCGGGCCAGCTCGGCCTGGGCCTCGATGACGCCGCGCTGCGCCTCCGCCTGGGCCAGCGGGCCGGCCTGCGCGGCCTTGGCCTGCGCCTGGTCGATCTCCGCCTTGTACTGTGCCTGGACGACCGAGGTCTCCCTGGCGTATTCGGCCTGCTTGCGCGCGGACTGCTGCTGCGCCTCGGCGGCGGCCTGGTCGGCCTGCGCCTGCGCGATCTTCGCCTGCCGCTGGATCGCCGCGTTGTTCGGCGCGGCCATCGCGGCGATGTACCCGGCCCCGAGGTCGTCGATCGACTGGATCTGGAGCGAGTCGACGATCAGCCCGATCGTGGCCATCTCCGCCTTGGAGCCGTCGAGCACCTCGATGGCCAGCTTCTGCCGTTCGGTGACTATCTCCTCGACGGTCATCGAGCCGATGATCGAGCGCAGGTGGCCGGCGAAGATCCGGCCGGTAAGGATCGACATCTGGTCCTGGTCGGACAGGAAGCGCTGGCCCGCGTTGACGATGGACTCCTCGTCGTTGCCGACCTTGAACGCGATCACCGCACGGACGTTCAGCGAGATGCCCTGCTTGGTCACGCACGTCTCCGCGACCTCGGCCTCCTGCATGGAGAGCGTGAGGTAGCGGACCTTGCGGAACAGCGGGTTGACGAAAGTGCCGTGGCCGATCACCACGCGGAAGGGCGAACCCTTCATGCCGTACTTGCCGCCGGAAACCAGCATGGCCTCGTCAGGGGCCGGAACACGGTAACCGAACATGTCTTCTCCTTCAGCTCACGGCCTGCTGGGAGCATCCCCCAGCACGTCGTCCCATTCGATGACGTCGACCGCCCGCGTACCGCGTGATTCGGTGACGAGGACGGTTGCTCCCCTCGGCAGCGGTTCCTCCGACCACGCGATGAACGTCTCGGAGCCCCCGCGCACCTTGATCCGCACTTCCCCCGGCCCGCTGCCGCCTCGGGTCGCCACCGTGAGCACGCCGACCTGGCCGACACAGGATTCGTCCCTGGCCAACAGACATGCCCCCTTACCGGAAATGCCGCTCAATAGCCTAGTCCCGGAAGCTTGAGCTGCACGATACCGCGAGTGCGTCCGGCGCCTGTGACCGAATGTCACACCTGCGATGTAGTGTCCTGATATGGCGGATGGCGAGGATGTGCGGCGCATCGCGATGGCGCTGCCGCGAACCAGCGAGCACCTGGCCAGGGACAACACCAAATACCGCATCGGCCGGATCGTGTACGCGGCGGTGTCCCCGGACGAGGAACGGCTGGGGTTCGGGTTTCCCAAGGAGGAGCGGGCCGCGCTGGTGGCCAGCGAACCGGACAAGTTCATGATGCCGCTGAAGAGCGACGAGCGGTACAACTGGGTCCGTGCCCGCCTGCCGGTGCTGGAGGTCGAGGAGCTCCGCGAGTTGCTGATCGATGCCTGGTGCATGTGCGTGTCGAAGAAGACCGCCGCGGCCTACCTGGAAACCTTGGGGGTGACGGACAGCTAGGCCGGAGGGCTGCGACATGCACGTTGTGGGAATGACACTGCACCCGGAGCGGGATTGCAGCGGGGCGGTCGGGTCGATCCTGGAGTGGGCGATGCGCCGGAACATCCGGGTGCTCGCCATCGACACCGAGATCAGCAGGATCGTCTGCACCGCCGAGCCCGTCACCACCGACGAGCTGCGCCGGCGCGCCGACCTGGTGGTGAGCCTGGGCGGCGACGGCACGATGCTGCGCGCCATGCGGCTGGCCGACAGGCAGCGCTTCCCGGTTCTCGGCGTCAACGTCGGCAAGCTGGGGTTCCTCGCCGAGGTCGACGTCCCCGACCTGCCCGACGCGCTCACCGCGATCGACAACCACGCGTTCACCACCGAACCGCGGCTCGCGCTCGACGCGGTCATCGGCGGCAAGACCGTCACCGCGTTCAACGATTTCGCGTTCGTCCGGTTCCCCGGCGAGAAGATCGCCGCGATCGCGGTGCACGCCGGGGGCCGCAGGTTCGTCAGCTACGCCGCCGACGCGCTCGTGGTGGCCACCCCGACCGGATCGACCGCGTACAGCTTCTCGGCGGGCGGGCCGATCGTGAGCCCCGCGGTGGAGGCCCTGCTGGTCACGCCCGCCGCGCCGCATTCCGCGTACAACCGCGGGCTGGTCATCTCGGTCGACGATCAGCTCGCGCTGGAGATCCTGCCGGCCAGCGGACGGCTCGCCGTCGAGGCCGACGGCATCCTCGCGGCGAACGTGTCGCCGGGTGAGCAGATCGAACTCGTGCCCCGCCCGGCCGCCGCGCGCGTGGTCCGGCTGGGCCGCACCACGTTCTACGAGCGGGCCAGGCGCAAGCTGCGCCTGGCGGACTCGCCGGAGCTGCCGAGCACCTGGCCGTAGACGGCCCGTACGATATGGGCGTGCCGCGCGCTGTTGACTTCCATGTGCACCTGCCCACGCCGGACTGGCTCGACGGGAGCATGGCGGGGTATGTCGAAGCGGCGGAGGCGTATTTCCGCTCGACAGCCCAGCGTGAGACCCTCGACGAGCTGGCCGTCCGGTACCGGGCCCTGGACGTGCGGGCGGTGCTCCTGGCCTGGGACGCCGAGACCGCGACCGGCCGTCCGCGGGTCCCGAACGAAACCGTCGCGCGGGCCTGCGAACAGTACCCGGACGCGTTCACCGGACTCGGCTCGGTCGACCCGCACAAGGGTGAGCGGGCCGTCGCCGAGGTGGCGGAGATCGCGCGGCTCGGCCTGCGCGGCGTGAAGTTCCACCCGTCGCTCCAGGCTTTCGATCCCGCCGACCCGGTGCACTGGCCGATCTTCGCGGCGTGCCAGGAACAGGGCATGATCGCGCTGTTCCACACCGGCACGAGCGGCATCGGGGCGCGCCAGCCCGGCGGCCAGGGGATCAGGATCGACTACGCGCATCCGTTGCGGCTCGACCCGGTCGCGGCGGCCCACCCTTCGCTGACGGTGGTCGCCGCGCACTTCGGCTGGCCGTGGCAGATGGACCTGATCGCGGTGGCACTGCACAAGACGAACGTGTACATCGACATCTCCGGCTGGGCGCCGCGGCGCATCCCGGCCGAGGTGATCCTGAACTGCGCGGCCGCCTGTCCGGGCAGTTCCTGTGGGGCAGCGACTTCCCGTTCTTCACGCCGGAGCGCTGCCTGGCCGAACTCGCCGAGCTTGACCTCCCGGCCGACGTCATCCAGGCGGTGCTGCACGACAACGCCGCCCGCATCCTTGGGCTGATCGACTGACGCCTGCCGCCCGCAAGCCGGCGAGCCCGCAAGTCGGCGAGCCGGCGAGCCACAACTAGGACATCTCGCCCATTCCGGGCCCGCTATCGGGTCCGTCAGATTATTGCGGACAGTTACCCCCCCAATCCGGGGGGGTAAGTGTCCGCAATAATTTCGAGCTGCCCTCGGGCTCGGCGCTGCCGCCGAAAGTGTCAGGATATAAGCGATATTTCGGGCAGCCTGCACGACGAGCGCGGGGTCGGGCGCCGGGTGCGGGCCGGGCCGTCCGCCGTGGGCGGTTAGCCTTACCGCCCGGTTACGTCCTGGGACTACGCGGAACCGTGCCCTGCTCGGTCTCGTATCACCAAGAGTGGGGGAGCTAAATTCGGCACAGAGGGCGTTTCCGCCCGATCACGCAGGGACCACGATGCCGCTGACCGCCGATCCGCTGCCAGTGCGGCTGAGCCCGCTGGTGGGGCGCGACACCGAGCTGCGCGACATCGCGCAGACCCTGGCCGGCAGCCGGCTGCTGACGCTGACCGGACCGGGTGGCACCGGGAAAACCAGGCTGGCGCTGGCCGTCGCGGCGGCCACCTCCGGCACCACATGCTGGATCGACCTGGCACCCATCGACGACCCGGCCATCGTGGGGACCGCGGTCGCAGCCGCCCTCAGCGCGCCGGAACTACCAGGCCAGGACACCACCGAAGCGCTCGTCGCGCACATCGCCGGCGAGCGGCTGCTGCTCGTGCTCGACAACTGCGAGCATTTGCTCGACGCCGTGGCGGGCCTGACCGCGCGCCTGCTCGCCGGATGCCCGAACGTGACGGCGCTCGCCACCAGCCGCGAAGCGCTGGGCGTCGAGGGCGAGCGCACCTGGCCGGTCCCTCCGCTCGCGCGCGGCTCGGCGGTGACCCTGTTCGAGCAGCGCGCGCAGCTGGTCCGGCCGACGTTCACGGTGAGCGCCGAGAACGCGGCCGACGTGGGGCTGGTGTGCGAGCGGCTCGACGACCTGCCGCTGGCGATCGAGCTGGCCGCCGCGCGGATGCGGGTACTGTCCTCGGCCCAGCTCGCCGCCCGGCTTGACGACATCTTCTCGGTGCTGACCGGCGGAGCGCGATCCGCCCCGGCCCGGCACCAGACGCTGCGCGCCACGCTGGACTGGAGCCATGACATGCTCGCCACCGACGAGCGCGTCACGCTGCGCAGGCTGGCCGTGTTCTCCGGCGGCTTCACCCTCGACGCCGCCGAACACGTGGCCGCCGATGGCGTCGACATCGAGTCCGCCGGGATGCTCGACCTGCTGACCCGGCTCGCGGACAAGTCGCTGGTGCGCGTCGAGCACACCGCCGAAAGCTCACGATATGAACTGCTCGGCACGATCAGGGACTACGCGGCGGCCAAGCTCGCCAGGACCCCGGACGACGGGCCGGTCCGCCGCGCGCACCTGGGCTACTACACCGAGTTCGCCGAGCACGCGGCGGCCCGCGACGACGTCGAGCTGAGCATCCTGGACGACGAGCTGCCCAACCTGCGCAGCGCGATCGAGTACGCGCACCAGTCCGGCGAGCCGGTGGCGGCGCTGCGGATCGCCGGCTCACTGGACCGGTACGCCGCGCTGCGCGGGCATTACCACGAGGTCAGGCAGTGGCTGGACGCCGCGGTCAACGCCTGCCCGGACGGACCCGCGGAGCTGCGCGCGAAGGCGCTGCTCGGCGGCGGCCGCCTCGCGCTGCTCCAGTGCGACTACGCGCCCGCGGTCCGCCGCGGCGAGGCGGCGCTGCGGCTTTACCGCCAGCTCGGCGACGGCGCGGGCATCTCCAGCGGGCTCCAGCTGCTCGGCAGCGTCGCCCGCGAACAGGGCAGGTACGCCAGGGCCGCCCAGCTCTACGCGGAAAGCCTGGCCGGCGCCGAGGCGGCCGGCGACCGCCGCGCCCAGGCCAGCGTGCACGGCTCGATCGCGTTCGTCTCCTGGCTCCAGCTCGACGTCGGCCAGGCCGCCGACGCCGCGACCCGTTCGCTGGATATCTGCCGCGCCATCGGCGACATCGAGGGGGTGGCCTCCGCGCTCATTCATCTCGGCATCGTGGCCCGCTTTAATTCGGAATCAGAACGAGCTGTGGTGCTTCTGACCGAGGCCCGCTCCATAGCCGAGGGCATCGGCTTCCGTGAGGGCATCGCCTGGACACTGGAACAGCTCGGCCTGCTCGCGGCCGAACACGGGGATCCCGCGGCCCCCGCGATGCTTCGCCGCAGCCTGGAGATCCACGCCGAACTGCGGGATCGGTGGCGGATGACCAGCCTGCTCGAGGACCTCGCGGCGGTCGCCCTGCGCGGCGGCAACGCCGCGCGCAGTGCGCGGCTGCTCGGCGCCGCCGCGGCGATCCGGGAGGCGATCGGCACGGTCATCGCACCGGCCGAACGGGCCCAGCACAACGCGACCACCGAGGGTGCGCAGACGGCGCTCGGCGCGGAGAAGTTCGGCGCCGCGCGGCAGCAAGGCCTGCTCGCCACCGCCGAGGATCTGCGCGCCGACCTCCCCAGGGCCGGCGCCCGCGCCGCCGACACCGCCGCGATGCCGGTCCTCGACCTCTCCGCCGCGCCCACCGCCGCTGCCCAGGCGGCACAGCCGCTCCCCGCCCAGCCCGCGACCGCTCCGGTCGTGCGAGTCGTCGCTGGCCGCCCCGCCGCGGACGAGGCGCTTGGCCCGCCCGCCGGGCCGCTGCGGATCCGCACGCTGGGCGCGGCGGCCGTGCGGCTGGGCGAGGTCACGCTGACGGCGGCGGACTGGGGCTATGCCAAGCCGCGCGAGCTGCTGTTCCTGCTCGCGTCCTCGCCGCCGCTGACCCGAGACCAGATCGGCTCGGCGCTGTGGCCCGACCTGTCCCGCCGCCAGCTCGGCAATGCCTTGCACACCGCGCTGCGCGAGTTGCGCCGCGCGCTCGGCGACGCCGGCTGGGTGCGCTACGCCGACGGGCACTACCAATTCGACCGCGCTCGGGAGCACGAGTGCGACGTCACCGCGTTCGAGAACGCGCTCACCGCCGCGCGCCGCGCCAAGCCGTCCGCGGCCGGCCTCCCGGACCTGCAACGCGCCATCGCCGTGTACGGCGGCGACTTCCTCGACGGCATGTCGGTCGGCGAGTGGGGGCTGATCCGCCGGGACGAGCTGCGCCGCGCCTTCGAGTCCGCGCTGCTCGCCAGCGGCCGGATGCTGGCCGCGGCCGGCCGCCACCAGGCCGCCGCGTCCGCGTTCCGCCGGGCGGTCGCGCACGAACCGCTCAACGAATCCGCACACCGGGAACTGATGGCCTGCTGGGTCCAGCTCGGCGAGACCGCCCGCGCCGTCCGGCACTATGAAGAGCTGGCCGAACGACTGCGGGAGCAGCTCGGGGTGGCCCCCGCGGCGGAGACGACCGCGCTGTACCGGAAGCTGACCGCGGGCTAGCGCCGGGAGCGGGCGGGCGCTATCCCCCTGAGTTTCCCCCAGAGCCCCCAGTGGGGGCTTGGCATGCTCTGTTCCATGGCTGATCCGATCGCGCCGCCAGTCGCCCACCGGGCCGAGGATGCCGTGGAACTGGTCAGCCAGGCATTCAGCGACGGCGATCTCGACGCGGCGCTCGCCCAGTACGAGCCGTCGGCCCAGCTACAGCCGTGGGCGCGTCCCGCCGACGCCGGCTATGGCCTGCGGGACACCATGCGCGAGCTGATGGACCTGCGGCTTCCCCTGTCGCTCAGCATCCGCGAGACGCTGCGCGTCGCTGGCCTGACCGTGGTGATGTGCGAGCGGCGCATCGCGGGCCTGAGCCCGGACAGCGAGCAGATCCGGCTGCGCGGCTACGGCTTCGCCGCGGTACGGCCGCAGCCGGACGGCAGCTGGCGGATCGCCATCGACTCCTGGTGCCTTGAAGATCCCCCTGAGCCTCTCGAAGTTCCCCCGGTGCGCACGACGGATGATCTCGGTGGCTAGGGACCGGGGCGGACCTTTCGGCCGCCGAGAATTCAGGGAGATCATCATGCGCACTTCACTACGCCGCGCCGGCATCGGGCTCGGCACGCTGACCGCCACCGCGACGCTCGCGATCGCGGGCCTGGCCGGCGCCGCCAACGCCAGCACCGGGTACCACTTCTCGATGCTGAACAACGGGGCCGACCCGACGTTCAACCAGTTGCTCGGCATCAACGACGACGGCGTGATCGCCGGCTATTTCGGCTCTGGCGCGCAGGGCCATCCGAACAAGGGCTACGAGCTGTGGACGCCGGACACCTACCGGAACGAGAACTTCCCGCACTCGGTGCAGACGCAGGTCACCGGGCTGAACAACGAGGGCGTGACGGTCGGGTTCTGGTCCACGATGAACACCGCCAGCGGCGCCAACAGCAACTTCGGGTTTTACGCGCGGAACGGCCGGTTCCACGCGGTGAACTTCCCGACCGGCGACAACGCCAGCCCGCAGGTCGACCAGTTGCTCGGCGTGAACAACCACGACGTCGCGGTCGGCTTCTACACCAACGGCCAGGGCGGCAACCGCGGCTACGAGTACGACATCCGCACGCACCAGTTCACCCGCGTGCTGGTGCCCGGCGCTCCTGGGGGCACCGCGGGCCCGAGCCTGACCGCCGCGGCGATCAACGACCACGGCGACGTGGCCGGCTTCTACAACAGGACCTCGGCCAAGGTCGACGCGTTCCTGCGGCTGAGCGACGGCCGGTTCATCACGCTCGCGGTGCCCGGCGCGTCGATGACCCAGGCCTTCGGTGTGAATGATGGCGACGAGGTAGTCGGCGCGTACACGACCGGCTCCGGCGACAACGCGCAGGCCCACGGCTTCGTCTGGCGGCCCGGCCACGGCTTCGTCACCGTGGACGACCCGCACGGGATCGGCGCCACCACGATCAACGGTGTGAACGACCACGGCGACCTCGTGGGCTTCTACACCGACTCAGCTGGAAACACCGATGGCATGCTCGCGACGCCGTAATTAAGAGCGGCCATCGGCCAGAACCCCGGGGGTGCCCGCCCCCGGGGTTCGCCCATCTCACGCCTGGTAGAAGTTCTTCTCCCAGGCGTGTTTGGCCAGGGTGGCGAGTTGCTCTACGTCGAGCCCGCGGCCGTCGCCAACCGCCGCGTTGCGCTCGGCGTTACGGACCGTCCGCGTGCCCGGGATGGTGGACACCGCCTGCTGGCTGAGTATGTAGCGCAGCGCGACCTCGGCCAGCCGGTCCGGCTCGATGCCGAGGTCGGCGACCAGGGCGTCGACATGCCGCTGGACCTGCGCCTTGCGGTCCCCGCCGAAGTACCTGTTGCGGAAGTCGCCCTCGGGGAACGTCGTGTCCGCGCCGATCTGCCCGGTGAGCGCACCCTCGTCCAGCGGGACGCGCACGATCACTGCGACGCCGTGCTCCAGGCAAGCGGGCAGCAGATGCTCCTCCGGCGCCTGGTGGAACACGTTATAGATGCGTGCCGGGGCACCCGGCGCGCCCGTCGCGTCCGCCCGCGGCAGGCCCGCCCGCAATGCCCGGATTTGTTCCGTACGGCGCTGCCCTTTCCGCAGCTGCCTGGACCGTGGAAAACGGTTCGAAATTATTGCGGACACTTACCCCCCCGATCCGGGGGGGTAAGTGTCCGCAATAATCTGGCGCGCCTGGCGGCGCGCCCGAAATGTTGGTATATGCCTGATTGTGGTCGCGGGGGTGGGCGTGTTGGCGCGGACTGAGCGGGCGGGTGTTGGCGCGGACTGAGCGGGCGGGGGTGCGCGCGGACTGGGCGGGTGGCGTTGGCGCGCGCGGCCTGAGCGGGTTTGCGCGGCCGGGGTGCGCGAGATGCCGCGAGTAGACGTTGTTCCGGAATGCCTGGCGAGAATGGCTGGAAAGTTGCGGAAAGCGGGCGTTTAGTATGCCGGAGTTTTGGGGATATGTGTTAACAATTACTAATAGTAAACTTTCCTATTAGTTTTGGGGAGCACCGTACCACCGCCCGCCTTACCGGAGGTCACATGAGACCTGTCACGCCACTTCGGGTGCTCTGCCTGCTTGTCCCGGCGGCACTGCTCGCCCTGGGGACCCACACCAGCGCCGCTAACGCCCAGACCAACCTGCTCACCAACGGCAGTTTCAGCACCGGCAACACCGCCGGCTGGACCTGCTCATCCGGCGACAGGGTGGTGACCTCGCCAACCTTTTCCGGCGCCGCCTTCGCGCTCGCCGGCACGCCGACCGGCAGCGACGACGCCCAGTGCAGTCAGGTCGTCAGCGTGCAGCCGAACTCCGCCTACACGCTGACCGGGTTTGTGGAGGGCGACTATGTCTTCCTCGGCGACAGCGGGACCGGGAGCAGCGACACCAACGCGTGGACGCCGGCGGCGTCGTCGTGGACCGAGCTGTCGACCAGCTTCACCACCGGCTCGTCAACCACCAGCGTGACCATCTACATCCACGGCTGGTACGCGCAGCCCACGTTCGACGCTGACGCGCTGACGCTCACCGGGCCTGCGGGCAGCGGCGGGGGCGGAGGCGGCGGCACCGCGCCGGCCGCACCGACTGGATTGACCGTTACCGGCACCACCTCGTCCTCGGTGTCCCTGTCCTGGACCGCCCCATCCGGGCCGGTCAGCGGCTACGACGTGTTCCAGAACGGCAGCCAGGTCGCGAGCGTCACCGGCACCAGCGACACGGTCTCCGGGCTGGCCGCGTCGACGACGTACACGTTCTCCGTCGCCGCGTTCAACTCGGTCGGCCAGTCGCCGCAGTCCAGCCACGTCAGCGCCACCACGTCGTCCTCCGGCGGCGGAGGCGGCGGAGGCGGGCTGCCCGCGCACGTGCTGATGGGCTACTGGCAGGACTTCACCAATGGCGCCAAACCGCTCACCCTGGCCGCGGTGCCGAGCAGCTACAACATCGTCGCGGTCGCGTTCGGCAACTCCGACAGCACTCCCGGGCAGGTCACGTTCAGCCTCGACTCGGGCCTGTCGTCCGCGCTCGGCGGTTACACCCAGGCCCAGTTCATCAGCGACATCAAGACGCTACAGTCCCGCGGCCAGAAGGTCATCTTGTCCGTCGGCGGCCAGAACGGCACGATCAGCGTCAGCGACTCGACCAGTGCGGGCAACTTCGCCAGCAGCGTCGACGCCATCATCAAGCAGTACGGATTCAACGGCGTGGACATCGACCTGGAGAACGGCGTCAACCCGCAGTTCATGGCCTCCGCGCTCGAGCAACTGGAGAGCGACGTCGGCTCCAGCTTGATCATCACGCTCGCGCCGCAGACCGTGGATACGCAGTCCACCGGGAACGATTACCTCGCACTGGCGCTGAACATCAAGTCCATCCTCACCATGATCAATACCCAGTACTACAACTCGGGCTCGATGAACGGCTGCGACGGCAACGTCTACTCCGAGAGCACCGAGAACTTCATGACCGCGCTCGCCTGCACGGAGCTTCAGAGCGGGCTGTCCGCGTCGCAGGTCGGGCTCGGGCTGCCCGCATCGCCGTCGGCGGCAGGCAGCGGGTACGTGTCGCCGTCGCTGGTGAACAGCGCGCTGGACTGCCTTGCCGCGCGGACGAACTGCGGCAGCTTCGTCCCGTCCACCTCCTACCCCGGAATCCGCGGCGTGATGACGTGGTCCATCAACTGGGACGCGTCCAACGGTTACAACTTCGCCGGTACGGTGGCGCCTCACCTGGCAACGCTGCCGTGACGAAGGCGAGGCCGCCCCGGGATCCGGGGCGGCCTCGCGGGTCCGCACGCTAACCGGAGACGGTGATCTCCGACAGGTCCGGCGCGTACGCGGCATTGTTGTAGAACTTGATCGTGTTCGTCCCCGCCCGCAGGCTCACCGTTATCGTGCGGGTCACCGGGTACTGCCAGTTCACGCCGGTGAGCGCGACCGCGGTGCCGGTGCCCCCGTTGACGGACACGTCGAAGGTGCGGGATCCGTCGAGACAGTAGACGATCGTGAGCGAGTAGGCACCCGCGCTCGTCTCGCTGATGTTGTTGACCGTGACGTAGTTGGCGGCGCCGTTTCCGATGAAGCCGACCTTCTCGCCGTTCGCGCAGCCGGAGCAGGCGGCGACCTTGGCCGCGCCCGCGATCGTGTTGCCGGCCGCGTTGGCCTCGATCGTGGCGCTGTGGCTGGGCACAATCCGCAGCAGCTGGACCGCGCCCGCGCCGAGCGTGACGCTGTAGCTGCCGCTGACCGTGCCAGCCGACGCGCCAGTCCACAGGTTCGTCGCCGTACCGGTGCCGGACAGGCCGGCGCTGACCAAGTTCACCGTGTCGGTCTGGCTCGCGGTGCCGCTGAAGTTGAACAAGCCGAGGATGATATCGCCGTTCGGCTCGGTCTTTACGAAGACCTGGTCATTGCCGCTGTTCACGATCCGGGTAGCGTCGATGCCGTCCTGGTCGACCCCGATGACCCGACTGTTCTTCAGGTAGCTCACGTCGGTCGAATTGAGGTTCGTGAGATCGGCATTGATCACCAGCGGCGAGGCGGCCATTGCCCACAGGCTCATCATCGACTGCTCTTCGGGCGCGGTGATGCCCTCATCGGCAGGACCGTCACCGAGCTCGATGGAGTCGTAGTCGTTGAACGCGCCCGGTCCGCCGTCCGGTGCCCAGTTCGCGACCTGGGCGAACCGGGACTGCACGTCGGACCACTTGGTGAGTGGATACGGGTTGCCGCAGTAGCACTGGATGTCGCCGCCGGTGCGCCACCCGTTTGAGTACTGCGCCCAGGTGGCGGCGTCCGCGATCGGCAGGCTGTTGGACAGCTCCAGGTGGATCGGCCGGCCGGTCTGCTGCAGTGCCGCGGACCACGCCTCGACATCGGGGATGTCGCTGGAGCCGACGCCGTCTATCTTGACGTAGTCGGCGCCCCAGGAGGCGAGCTCGTCGGCCCACGAGTTGATGAACGCCTGCGCACCGGGCTTGGTGTAGTCGATGCCCTGCATGCCGCCGCAGTTGTAGTTGTGCTCGCTGGCGCCGTCGGCGATCTGGTTCGCGGTGTCGGAAGTGCCCTCGATCGGGGTCTTCTCCGCCACCGCCTGATCCGAGATGCCCGGCGTCACGTAGAACCCGATCTTCTCGCCGAGGCTGTGCACGTAGTTCGCGACGACCTCGAGGCCGGGGACACCGTTCACCGTGGGGAACTTAGCCGGGTCGGTCACCCAGCGGCCGAACTGATCCACGGCCGGGCCCTGGCTGCCCGGGCATTCGTAGTAGAAGTCGTCGACGTTGACGTAGTTGTAGCCGGCCGCGAGCAGCCCGCTGCTCTTCAGCGCGGCGGCCTGAGCCTCCACGTTCGCGGCGGTCGGGCCGCGGCCGATGACGTTCCAGGTGCTCCAGCCCAAGAGCGGGGTCAGCCCGACCCCGTTGCTCTCGGCCCGGGCCGGGACCGTGGCCACGGTGAGCGCCGCGGCCGCGGAGACCACGGCGACGGCCGCCGTGAGCAGGCATTTAACGCGCATGCGAACCTCCTCGGTGCGGCCCTAGGTTGTTGGAAACTTTCTTATTCGCTCAATTTCGGACAATATCAGCCAGGCTCGATCTTGTTAACTGGCTGGCACCGCCCACCTTTGTTGCCTCGCCGAGGATCGAGATCAGGGCGTCGACCGCCGCGGCGGCGTCGGGGCCGGCCGCCGTGACGACGACCTGCTGGCCGCTGGTCGCGCCGAGTCCCATCACGCCGAGCACGCTCTTGGCGTCGGCGGTGCGGCCGCCGACGGTGACGGACACGGCGGAGTCGAACCGGCCGGCTGCCACCGCGAGCGCGCCGGCCGGGCGAGCGTGCAGGTCGCCGGTGAGGACGATCGTCCGCGCGAGGGCGGGCTGGTCAGAGCTTGCGAGCATGGCGCGCCTCCTCCGCCGCGCTGGCCACCGCCTTGATATCCGCGCCGGCCGCGGCGGTGACCGTCGCGGCCACCGCGCCTTCGACGAACGGCCCGTCCGCCATGATGACCCTGCCGCTCGGGCGGTCCTCGAGCAGCGCGCGGACGGTGAGCACGGCGCTGCCGAGGTCGGACAGCACGACCACGCCGCCGCCGGCGTCCGCGTCGACTAGGCCTTGCGCCACCTTGGCGGCGCTGGTGCCGAGCGCGCCCTGCTCGGTTCCGCCGGCCGCGACGATCGGCACCGCGCCGCCGCTGACCTGACCGGCGAGGTCCGCCGTGCCGGCCGCGAGTTCGGCGCTGTGCGAGACGAGAAGGATCCCTACCAGTGGTTCGGTGTTCATCGCATATCCTGAATGTTGTTCGACATGATGGAAAGACCGGCAGAGAGGCGTGGATGATCCAGTCGGTGCAGCGCGCGGCCCAGATCCTCGGGGCACTCGGTTCCGGGACGCCGCGCCTCGGCGTGACCGAAATCGCCGAGCGCGTTGGCCTGGCCAAGCCGACCGTGCACGGGCTGCTGCGGACGCTGGAGGCGCACGACCTCGTCGCGCAGGACCCGGAGACCGGGAAGTACAGCCTCGGGCCCGGTGTGTTGCAGCTCGGAAACGCGTACCTGGACGGCTCGGAGCTGCGGGCTCGGTCGCTGCGGTGGGCGGAGTCGCTGGCCCAGCGCGCCAACGAGGCGGTGTGGGTCGCGACGCTGTCCGGGTCGCGGGCCATCGTGCTGCACCACGTCTTCCGGCCCGATAACACCGTGCAGATCCTCGAGGTCGGGGCCGCCATCCCGTGGTACGCCTGCGCACTCGGGCACGCGATCGTCGCGCACCTGCCCGAAGCCCAGCGCACCCGGCTGCTGACCGGCGACCTGCCACCGCTCACCGGCAAGACGAAGACCTCGCGATCCGCGCTGACCCGAGCGCTCAACCAGGTGCGCCAGCGCGGGTACGCGGTGGAGGACTCCGAGGCCACGGTCGGTGACGCGGGCATCGCGGCGCCGATCATCTCCCGGGACGGCGTGGTGGCCGGCGCGATCGGCGTGGTGGGCGCGGCCGGCCGGTTGCTCGGCGACGGTCGCGACGAGCTGGTGCTTGCGGTCGGCGAGGCCGCTCGTTCGGTGTCCCGTGACCTGGGAGCGGGGCGCGGTGGCGCTGTGTTCTCCGCGCTGAGCTGATCTCCTCCGCTTCATGGCTGAGCGCCCGCTATCCAGCCGGCGACCTTCGGCACCCGGGCGGCGCCGACGCTGAGCGTGCGGACACCGAGACGGAGCAGCAGTGGCAGCACTTCCGGGTCGGCGGCCGCGTCGCCGCACACGGACACCGGGATGGCGTTATCTCCGGCCGCAAGCACGACGTGCTCGATCAGTTTGAGAACCCGCGGGTCGGCGGCCAGCGCCGGTCCGGTTCGCGGGTCGGCGCGGTCGATGCCCAGGACCTCGCTGGTGAGATCGTTGGTGCCGATGGAGAAGAAGCCGACCTCGGCGGCGAAGGTTTCCGCGTTCCTGGCGGTGTCCGCCACTTCGACCATGATGCCGAGGTCGGGCGCGGTGACGTCGGCCCGGCGCGACATTTCGGCGAGCCGGCCGCGCACCCGGCGGACCTCGTCCAGCGACGTGACCATCGGTATGAGGATGGCGAGCCGGGCACGGCGCCCGGCGCGGAGGATCGCGCTCAGCTGATCGTCGAGCGCGTGCGGCGCGTCCAGCAGTGCGGTCAGGCCGTGCCTTGCGCCGGCGAGGAACGGCGGGATCTTGTCGCCGGAGAAGTCGAGCAGCCGGACGACCGCCGGGCGGCCATCCAGTTCGGCCAGCACGGGGGTGAGCTGGGCCAGGTGTTCGGCCTCCGTCGGCCAGTTCCGTGCGCCGGTGAAGGGAATCTCGGTGCGGAGCAGGCCGACGCCGACCGCACCACCGGAGAGGCCGAGCCTGGTCTCGGCTGCGGATGCGACGTTGCACAGCACCGTGATCGCCTGGCCGTCTCTGGCCAGGACGCCCGTTGGTTGTACCGGGTCGGGGTGAGTCTGGGGCTGGCCGGCGGTTCTGGCCGCGGCGGCTCTCAGGACCTCGACGGGCGGGTCGACGGTGACCCTGCCCGCCTCGGCGTCCAGGATCGCTTGGGTTCCGGCGGGCATCTCGAGCACCAGGGGGTCCGCGCCCGCCAGCATCGGCAGGCCTAGCCCGCGCGCGACGATCGCCGCGTGCGAGCTCGCGCCGCCACCGACCGAGACCGCGCCTGCCAGGCGTGCGCTGGTCTGGCTCGCGTCGGCCAGACGGATCAGGTCAGCCGGATCCACCTCCCTGCTGACCAGGATGAAGTTGTTGTCTGGCGGCGGGACCGCCTGGCTGTCCGCCAGCTCGGTGAGCACGGCCTCGCCTATTTGGCGGACGTCGCCGGCTCGCTGGGCGAGGTCAGGGTCGGGCAACGCGGCGAGCACCGCGGCCTGGGCGGCGACGGCGTCGCGCACCGCAGTCATGGCGTCCGCACCACCGCGCATCGCGTCGAGCACCGGCGTGACGAGCGCCGGATCGGCCGCGATCAGCGCGCCGACCTCCACGATGCCGGCCTGGGTCTGGTCGCCGCGCGCACACAGATCCGCGGCGAGGCTGGCGCGGCTGCGCGCCACCTTGGCGAACGCCGCCTCGACCTGCTGGGCGGTTGCCTTTCCGGTGGCGTTCGCGGGTGGATTCACGTGATAGATCTCGCCAATCGCGACGCCTTCGGACACCGGCAGTCCGTGAAACTGGTGCCTTGCCGTCATCGCGCTGCCCGGGCCGTCTTGGCCGTCTTGGCCGCCTCGGCCAGTGCGACGAGGATCAGCGCGGTCGACGCGGCCCCGGGGTCCTCGTGCCCGACGCTGCGCGGCCCGAGATAGCTCGCACGGCCCTTGAGCGCCTGCATGGAGACGGTCGCCGCGGCGCCTTCCTTCGCCGCATCCGCCAGCGCGGCGAAAGCGTCGTCATCGGTGGCACCCTCCGCGACCGCCTTGCTGAAGGCCCTGGTGGCCGGCGCGAGCGCGTCGACCATCGTCTTGTCGCCTCCGCGCGCGGCACCGAGTTGCTGTACTCCGGCGAGTGCCGCCTCCAGTGCGGCGGACAGTGTGGGCAGGTCCGCGTCGGCGGCGGCACCGAGTGCCCGGCCGGCCCGGCGGAAGGCGGTGCCGTACAACGGCCCGGAGGCGCCGCCGACCTTGGCGATGAGCGCGTTGCCGGTGAGCGTCAAGATGGCGCCGGGTGCCGCCTGTCCCTCATGGTTCGCCCGGTCGAGCGCGGCTAGCACCGCGGTGAACCCGCGGGACAGGTTGCTGCCGTGATCGGCGTCGCCTACCGCCGCGTCCAGCTGGGTGAGGTGGTCGCGGTTCGCCTCGATGGCCTCGGCGGCCGACACGATCCAGGTCCGGAAGACTTCGGCGTCCATGGCTTTAACGTCCCCAGCGCAGCGCGGGCGTTTCTACCGGCGCGTCCCACAGGCGGACCAGCGTCTCGGTGAGCCGGGTGACCGTCACCGAGAAGCCCTGCATCTCCAGGCTGGTGACGTAGTTGCCGACCAGGTTCCGCGCGATGTGCCCGCCGTTGGCCGCCAGGTACCGGCGCACCTCCTCGAACAGCACATACAGCTCAAGGAGTGGCGTGCCGCCCATGCCGTTGACCATGACCAGCAGGTCACCGTCAACGGGCTGATCGGCACGGATCGCGTCCAGCGCGATCTCGGCCAGCTCGGCGGCGGGAGCGAGCGCGGCACGGGCGCGCCCCGGCTCGCCGTGGATGCCGATGCCCAGCTCGATCTCGGTGTCGGCGAGCTCGAACGTCGGCTTGCCGGCCGCGGGAGTCGTGCACGGGCTAAGCGCGACGCCGAACGACCGGCTCCGCTCGTTGACCTCGCGGGCGATCGCGGCGACAGAGGCCAGGTCGGCGCCTTCCTCGGCCAGCGCCCCGGCTATCTTCTCCACGAAGACGGTGGCGCCGGTGCCGCGGCGGCCGGCCGTGTAAAGCGAGTCCTCCACGGCCACGTCGTCGTTCACCACGACGGAGACGACCTCGATGTGCTCGTCTTCGGCCAGTTCGGCGGCCATCTGGAAGTTGAGCACGTCACCGGTATAGTTCTTCACCACGTGCAGCACGCCCGCTCCGCCGTTGACCGCCTTCGTCGCGGCCAGCATCTGATCGGGCACCGGCGACGTGAAAACCTCCCCAGGACAGGCCGCGTCGAGCATGCCGTGGCCGACGAACCCGCCGTGCAGCGGCTCGTGACCGGAGCCGCCGCCGGAGATCAGGCCGACCTTGCCGGCCCGCGGTCCGCCGGCCCTGGTGACGATCCCGTTCGCAAGGTCGACTGACAGCTCCGGGTGCGCCGCGGCTAGGCCGCGGAGCGCGTCGGAGACGACGGTGTCCGGGCTGTTGATCAGCTTCTTCATGATGTCGCTCCGCTGAGGTTCGTGGTGTCGGCGGCGGGGGTCTGGGAGACGACGGGGGTCTGGGCGGCGGCGGAGGTCTGGGCGGCGACGGTGCGGATCCGCCCGACCGCGGTGTAGGCAAGACCGCCGAGCACTCCGCCGACGAGCTCGCCGATCACGTACGCGGGCACCTGCGCCCAGGACACGGTGCCCCCGAACCCGCTCTGCATGAAAACCGCACCGAGGTAGCGAGCCGGGTTGATCGCCGCGCCGGTCGCCGGGCCCAGGATGATGATGATCGCGAAAACGACCGATCCGATGGCCATCGGCGCCCAGCCGGGCACCGCGCGGCTGTCGATGACGCCGTAGATCACGAACACCAGCATGAACGTGCCGATGGCCTCAATCAGCCCTGCTCGGCCGAACCCAATCGTCGCGGCGTCGTAGTGGGTGACCCCGCCGCCCGCGGTGACCGCGGCCACCTTGCCGAGGGTGAGGAAGATCGCCGCCGCGCCGGCGCACGCCCCGCCGAGCTGCGCGGCGATGTATCCGGGGACCTCGCGCCACGGGAATTTGCCCGACACCGCCAGCGAGACGGTGACCGCGGGGTTGATGTGACCGCCGGAGATGTGCCCGATGGCATACACCGCGCCGACGATGACGAGCATGAACGCGAACGAGATGACGCCTAGCTGCGCCATGGAGAAGGCGACCTTGGTGCCCGCCGCGATCACGCCGGTCGCTGCCGCGGCGCCCGCGCCGACGTAGACGAGGAAAGCGGTGCCGATCGCCTCGGCAAGAAGTTTCTGGGGGGTGGATGGTGGTGCTGCCATGCGGTTCGCCCGCGGCCTGGGCCGGGGCGCTCACCTCCTTCTGCGAGGTTGATTTGCTCGAAACGAGTTCGACATAGTCGAACGACGTTTCCGGAAACATAAGCCAGATGGGTGCATACGGTCAAGAGGTAGCGAGCGTGCGGTCCCGTGGTCGCGTGGTTGTGGCAACGACCCGGCTCTATGCGGGTCAATGCCACAACCACGCGACGGCGGCAGATGGTGGCACTAGGAGCCGGGCGGCAAGGTGAGCTGGGGCAGCCCGCTAGCGGCCGGACTTGCCCGAGCCTTGGGCGTCCTCGGTGCCCTCGGAGTCGTAGCGGAAGCCGCCAAGGAAGCGGCGGAAGACGCCGCCCTCGTGGGTCAAGGGCTTGCCAGGAGCGGGCGCCTCGGCGCGCTCGTGGCCCTCGGGCTGGTCGTAGTCGGCGCGGGCGATCGCGTCCACGATCCGCGCCTCGTCGAACGACTCCGAGCCCGGGATCTGCGGGATGAAGCCGACCAGGTCGCCGTCGAGCATGACCTCTGCCTCTAGCGCGGCGGTACCTTCGGCACCCCAGAGGGCCTCGCGGCCACCCGCAAGCGATACGCGGACGCCATACGAGTCGTAGCCGGCCTGGTGAAGGTGAGCGTCTACCCCTCGGTCCCGGAGGAGGTCAGCGACCCGGCGCGCCCGGTTTTCGTCCATTGAAGGAGGCTACCCTTAGTCCGTGGCGAACGAACAGTTCGAGCTGGGCACGGATGGGCCGAAGGCCATCCTGGTAGGGATAGACGACACCGTGACCTCGTTGCGTGCGGGAGCCTATGCCGCTGGGCTCGCGCGCCGTCAGGGCGCACGGCTGATCTGCGTCTACGTCGAGCAGCTGAGCACCATGTACGGTGCGGCCGCCGGGTCGGGTGCGGCCGCGATCGCCGCGCAAGAGCAGGCGCTCAAGGAGGAGGCCGAGTCGCTGCGCAGGCGGGTCGAGGAGGCGGCCGGGCAACTGACGATCCCCATCACGTTTATCACCGCCCACGGCGACCCGTTCCACGAGATCAAACGAGTCGCCGATGAGACGCACGCCGACGCGGTCGTGGTCGGCGCCTCGACCAAGGCGGGTCACCGGCTGGTCGGCTCGCTCGCGATCCGCCTGGTCCGGGCGGGCCGCTGGCCGGTCACCGTCGTCCCGTGACCGGCGTCGCCGTCGTCACCGGGGCCGGGTCGGGGATCGGCCGGGAGGTCGCGCGGGCCCTGCTCGCCGACGGCTGGCGGGTCGCGCTGGCCGGACGCCGTGCGGACCGCCTGCGTGAGACGTCCTCTGGTGATGACGCGCTGGTCCTCCCTGCCGACGTGACGTCGGCGGATTCGGTGGCGGCGCTGTTCGACGCCGTGCGGGAGCGCTGGGATCGGGTGGACCTGCTGGTCAACAACGCCGGAATCGCGGCACCGCCCGGCGACCTGGACGAGATCTCGGTGGCCGACTGGCAGCGGGTCGTCGACACGAACCTGAACGGCGCGTTCCTGTGTGCGCGGCAGGCGGTGCGGCTGATGAAGACCCAGACGCCGCGCGGCGGCCGGATCATCAACAACGGCTCTATTTCCGCCCACTCGCCGCGCCCGGGCAGCGCGGCCTACACCGCGACCAAGCACGCGATCACCGGGCTCACCAAATCCATTTCGCTGGACGGCCGCGCGTACGACATCGCCTGCGGCCAGATCGACATCGGCAACGCGGCGACAGAACTGACCAGCGGGTTTGCCGCCGGCATGCCGCAGG
This sequence comes from Streptosporangiaceae bacterium, assembly GCA_035651595.1. Taxonomy (GTDB): domain Bacteria; phylum Actinomycetota; class Actinomycetes; order Streptosporangiales; family Streptosporangiaceae; genus JAFARZ01. Next base: position 38,741 of record DASRFJ010000277.1, read on the forward strand.
CGAACGGATCGGTACGCGCCGAGCCCACCTTCGACGTCCGGCACGTGGCCGAGGCGGTGCTGTACATGGCGTCGCTGCCGCTGGACGCCAACGTCCAGTTCCTCACGATCACCGCCACCAAGATGCCGTTCATCGGCCGCGGCTGACGCCGCACCTACCCCCGCGCCAGATTATTGCGGACACTTACCCTCCCAGTTTGGGGGGTAAGTGTCCGCAATCTTTGCCGGGTCACGCACATTTCAGGAAATGTCGGATTTGTGCCGGACGAGGGACGCGGGCGGGCGGCGGGGCGCGGGCGGTTGACGGGCGTAGGCGCGGGCGGTTGACGGGCGTAGGGCGCGGGCGTATGGCGCGGGCGGATGGTGGGGGCGGCGGGTGTTGCGGTCTGGTCACTCTGCGGTGGATGATCTCGGGTAACCGAACACATACGTGACGGCACCCCGCAGCCGGCCGGTCGAGGAGTGCTGCATGCCGTCCGAACTAAGCCAGGAACTGATCGATTCGCTATTGCGCCAGCAGGCGGAGGAGTTTGTCACTAATTTCGACAGCGCCAACTATCTCCTGGCTTCGACGGTCACGAACACGCCGGAGCATGAGCTGCTGCGGGCCGCCCGGCGGCTGATCCTGAGCCCGGATGCCGCCGCGCGGATTCTGGGCACCCGCCTGGTCAGGGAGCTGAAAGAGTTCCGGACACAGGCCGCCGCCGACCTCGCCGACCTGCTCAGGTACGAGCAGGACGAGGATGTTATCTGCTGGATCGTGAGCGCGTTCGGGTCCCTGCCAAGCGAGTCGGTGACCAGTGAACTCATCGCCCTGGCGGGCCACCCCGATCCCGCCATCCGCTACCATGCGGCAACCGCCCTGCTGAATTCCGGCGACCCGTCGCCGGCCTCGTTCGACACGCTGCTCACGCTGTGCGCCGACGACGACGCCGAGGTGCGTTTCTCCGCGATCTTCGAGCTTGGCACCTGGTGGCAGGCCAGCCGCGATGTGCGCGCCGAGGCCGTGCTCCGGCGCGCGATCCGGGACAGCGACCCGTTCGTGTTCCGCGCCGCCCGCGACGCGCTGTCAGCCTAGCGGCCGCGCGCATTTTGACACGCTCTAGTGGGCTCAACTGCGCAATTGACACGGTGGGAGCGGGGCGCGGCGGAGGTGGACGCGCGGGCTGGGCGCGAGGTGCGGGCTAGGCGGGGGTGCGGGCTGGGCGCGGGCTCGGTGCGGGCTGGGCGCGGGCTGGGCGCGGGCTAGGCGGGGGCGCGGGCTAGGCCGTGTCCCGTAGATCATCGGGTGGGGTCTCGTAGCCAGATGCGGATCGAGGCGACGTCGATGGTGGCCTGGTACATGTAGTCGCGTTTGTCGTAGCGGGTGGCGACGGCGCGGAACTGCTTGAGCTTGCTGAAGCAGCGCTCGACGGTGTTGCGTTCCTTGTACCGTGCCGCGTCGAAGGCCGGTGGCCGGCCGCCGGCCTGGCCGCGGTTGCGGCGGTTGTTCTTCTGGTCTTCCTTGACCGGGATGACTGCGGTGATTCCGCGCTTGCGCAGGTAGGCGCGGTTGGCCGCGGAGGAGTACGCCTTGTCTGCCAGCGCGGCGCCGGGCCGGGTGCGCGGGCGGCCCTTGCCGCGGCGGGCGATGCGGACCTGGTTCAGCAGCGGGATGAACTGCGGGCAGTCGCCGTGCTGGCCCGGGGTCAGGATCCGGGTGACCGGGCGGCAGCGGCGGTCGGCAGCCAGGTGGATCTTGGTGGACAGCCCGCCGCGGGAGCGGCCCAGCGCCTCATGGCGCGGCCCGCCCGGCCGGTTCTTGTCATTCTGCGGTGCCCCCCGTGACCAGCTCGGCGGGCAGTTCGTGCCGGGCCCCGGCTGCGTGCTGGTGCGCGCGGATCACGGTGGAATCGGCGCTGAGAGTCCAGTCCTTCCCCTCGGCCTGGTCGCACCCGGCCCGCAGCAGGTCGAGGACCTGCTGCCAGGTCCCGTCCAGCGACCAGCGGCGATGCCGGTTATAAGCGGTCTTCCAGTGCCCGTACTCACCCGGCAGGTCACGCCACGGGCAGCCGGCCCGGGTCCGGAACAAGATCCCGTTGATGACCATCCGGTGATCGGACCACCGGCGTCCGCGCCGCGCATCGGCCGGCATCATCGGCAGCAGCCGCTGCCATTCCTCATCAGTGAGGTCATGCCGGATCAGGCGATCATCCATTCGCTTTGATCTACACCAGCCACGAACGAAGATCTACGGGACACGCCCTAGGGACTCGAGGCGGGTTAGCGTGTCCGCGTCGACGGTTTCGCTGCCGATGGGGCCGCCGGTGAACGAGCCGTGGTTGTCGCTGCCCGCTGTCGCGAGCAGGTCGAGAGCGGTTGCCAGGCGAAGCAGTGCCTGCCGTTCCGCCAGATCGTGGTCTGGGTGAGCGACCTCGACGCCAGCGAGGCCAGCGGCGGCCAGCCCGGTGATTTCCGCATCGGACAGATCCCAGGCTCGGCCCGCCCGGGGATGGGCGAGGACCGCGACGCCGCCCGCGGCCTTGATCAGGCCGATGGCGTGAACCGGGTCGAGGGCGTACTTCGTGACGTAGGCGCGGCCGTCGTCGGCGATCCACTCGCTGGTGAACGCGTCCCGCGGCTCTGTGATTATGCCTGCCGCGACCATGGCGCGCGCGATGTGCGGGCGGCCGACCACGGAACTGCCCGCGATCGCGGTCACCTGCTCCCAGGTGACGTCCGCGCCGAGTTCGGCCAGCTTGGTCACAATCGCCTGGGCGCGGATGACCCGGTCGTCGCGGATGCGGCGGGTCTGTTCCGCGAGTTCGACGTCGCCGGGGTCGAAGAGGTAGGCGAGCAGGTGCACGCTGCGATCGTTGAGGTGGCAGGACAGCTCCATGCCGGGGATCAGCGTGAGACCTTCGGGGAGCGCGGCGCGGGCCACGGCGTGCCCGGCCGTGGTGTCATGATCGGTCAACGCCACCGCGTCGAGGCCGGCCGCGGCCGCGTTGCGCATCACCGTGGCGGGGTCGTCGGTGCCGTCGGAGGCGTTGCTGTGGACGTGCAGGTCGGCGCGCACCCCGTTAGCTTGCCAGCCGCGGGGATCGCGCGCCGAACGGGATGTCCAGGTCCTGCCAGGGGTCGCGCAGGTCGCGCAGCACGATTGGGTCGATAAGCAGCGTTCCGGCCGTTTCCGGCCACAGCACCAGCCACAGCCAACTGCCCTTCGCCTCGCCGGCGAACACGGCGCGGTCGGGCGAGTCCACCAGCCACAGCGGGATGTCATGGTTGTCGAACGTGGCGGCGGCGCTTGGCGGGCAGCACGCGAACTCCGCCCCGGGATCCACGTGGTCCAGGCCGGCCACGCCGGCGCCCAGACCGGTGCCGGGTTCCTCGGCGACGATCAGCATGTCGCCGGGACCACCGAGCGGGTTGGGGCCGGACAGCGCCACCACGCTGCCGCGGATTCCGGTGCGCTCGTCGCCCGCGCCCGCGAAGCCGGCCACGAGCCAGCCGGCGGGCAGCGGCCAGGGCAGCCACACCGGGATGTCCTGGGTGGTACGCAGCAGGGCCACCAGGCCGTCGCTCGACGGGGAGAAAGCGGGCAGCAGCGGATGAACCTCGCCGTGCAGGTCACAGCGCCAGGCGCTGGACCACGCGGTCGGCTCCTTGACCGGCCGGGCGCAGCGCGGGCAACGCCGCTCGTTGTCCTGACCCACGTTCGCGTCAGTACCCATTTCCGGGCCAGGGCATGCGAAGGGCGCCGGTCCCGTGTGGGACCGGCGCCCTTTTGCCGTTGCTAACGGGCTGTCGCGGACTAGAACAGCACGCCGAAGTTGGCGCTGAACATCTCGTTGTCAACCGTGGTGCCGTTGGAGAACTTCAGCAGATTCCAGGTCTGAAGCTGCGGCCGCGGGTTGTCGGTCGGGAAGCCGCCGCTCGGGTAGTTCAGCACGTACGGGTGCGAGAAGTTGGTGTCCGAACCGTTGATCAGCGGAACGTAGAAGCCCTTGATCGCGGAGAACGAGTCAACCACCCAGATCGTCTTGGAGCTGACGCCACACGGCTGAAGCGAGACCTTGGTGCCGTTGAACGCGGTCGTGGCGGTGCCGATGCACATGCCGCTGTCCGCGCCGAAGGGCGAGTACTCGAACTCGAAGGCCTCAAGGTTGTGGTAGTGCAGGTTCAGCGCCGCGCTCACCAGGCCGGCCGCGAAGAAGTCCTTCACCTGGCCCTGCGCGGAGACGGTGAAGTCCTCGGACCGGTCGCTGTTGCTCGCCCGCCACAGGATGATCGGCGTGCCGGTGTTCTGGCTTCCGCCCTTAGCGCTGAACACAAACTGCGGATGTTTGTGCGAGCCGAACAGCCTGCTGTACAGATCGATGCACGTCTTGCCACACGGAGGGGTGGCGGCGTTGGCGGTCATCGCCCCCGTTGCCGCGGTGGCGCCGGCCAGCGCGAGTGTGCCGGCGGCAGCAAAAAACTTAGTCTTGAACGACATTACGGATGGTCCTCCTCAGGGAACCCAAGCCGTACCCCGCGTACGGCTAGTGAGCCGCGTCGCCCTTGCGAACGCCTTGACCGGTCCAGGGGCGGCTGTCCCGATCGCTCGCAATAAAGACGCGTTACACCCGCGATTGGTTGTCATGTCGGTGCTTTTACCGTAATGACATGAAAGTGGCGTCGAATCTTTGACCTTTAAGCCAAGTGACGCCGGCCGCAAGGTTCGCGGCCGGCGTCACTGCTAACGGTTTGCCAGAACTCAGGCTCCGGTCTTAGAAGACCTGACCGGTGTTAGCGTTCCACAGCTGGGTGTCGCTGACGACGCCCAGAGCCGACGGGTTCGGCGGGATCTCGCCGGAGAAGCCGGTCAGGTTGCTGACGAACAGCTGCGGACGCGGGTTGTCGGTCGGGAAGGAACCGGCCGGGTAGGTCAGCACGAACGGGTGCGAGAAGTTCGTGTCCGAACCGTTGATCAGCGGCACGGAGGTGCCCGGCTGCAGCTGACCGTCGATCAGGTCGACGACCCAGAGGGTCTTCGACGACACGCCACAGGGCTGCAGGGAGACCTTCTCACCCTGCACCGCGGTCGCGGCGACACCCATGCACAGGCCCGAGGAGGCACCGTAAGGCGCGTACTCGATCTCGTAGGCCTCCAGCGCGCCGTAGTGCAGCGCGAGCGTCTTGGACGCCAGGCCGGCCGCCACGAAGTCGTCGACGGTGCCCTGGTCGGCAATCGTGAAGTCCTCGGCCGGGTCGGCGTTGCTCAGCCGGAACAGGATGATCGGCTGGCCGACGTTCTGGCCGCGCTTGTACACGTCGAGCAGGAAGCCGGGGTTGCGGTGCGTGCCGAAATTGTGGCTGAAGATGTCGAGGCAGGTAGGACCGCACGACGGGGTGGCCGCGTTCGCGGCACCCGCCGTGGCAAGCCCGGCCGCGCCGAGGCCGCCCGCGAGGGTCAGCGCCGCAGCACCGGCGAGCAGCTTGCTCGTGAAAGACATGAAAGTTGTTCCTCCTTGGAACCGCGGTCGCACCCTGCGCGCGGCCGCTGATCTGAGCCCCCGTGACAGATGTCTGCCACGTGTGCGGTTGGTCAGGAGGCGGAACGGCCGACCTGACCGTCGAGCTGGACAAGAGGGGAACCTCGTAGCGGGCTGGCGATCCGCGACGCGTTCGCCTTAACCCAATCTAAAGACGCTCCTACCGCTCCGACGGTTGACAAAAGGGGCAAAAGAAACCCGAAATTCAACATTCCGTACACAAGCCCGTACATGGCGATGGCGCCGGGCCATGCGGCCCGGCGCCATCGCGCGCCTAACTGACTAGCTAAGAACTGCTTGCTCCGCTAGGTCTTAGAAGACCTGGCCGAGGTCGGCAGCCCACAGCTGGGTGTCGCTGACGACGCCCAGAGCCGACGGGTTCGGCGGGATCTCGCCGGAGAAGCCGGTCAGGTTGGAGACGAACAGCTGCGGACGCGGGTTGTCGGTCGGGAAGGAACCGGCCGGGTAGGTCAGCACGAACGGGTGCGAGAAGTTCGTGTCGGAACCGTTGATCAGCGGCACGGAGGTGCCCGGCTGCAGCTGACCGTCGATCAGGTCGACGACCCACACGGTCTTGGCGGAGACGCCACAGGGCTGCAGGGAGACCTTCTCACCCTGCACCGCGGTCGCGGCGACACCCATGCACAGGCCCGAAGAGGCACCGTAAGGCGCGTACTCGATCTCGTACGCCTCAAGGTCGGCGGAGCCGGGGGCGCAGTTCGGGAAGTTGACGCCGGGCTCACAGCCGTAGTGCAGCGCGAGCGAGGCAGAGGCCAGGCCGGCGGCCTGGAAGTCGGCCACGGTGCCCTGGTCGGCAATCGTGAAGTCCTCGGCCGGGTCGGCGTTGCTCAGCCGGAACAGGATGATCGGCTGGCCGACGTTCTGGCCGCGCTTGTAAACGTCGAGCAGGAAGCCCGGGTTGTGGTGCGTGCCGAAGTTCTGGCTGAAGATGTCGAGGCAGGTAGGACCGCACGACGGGGTGGCCGCGTTGGCCGCGCCCGCCGTGGCAAGCCCGGCCGCGCCGAGGCCGCCCGCGAGGGTCAGCGCCGCCGCGCCGGCGAGCAGCTTGCTCTTAAGGGACATGAAGTGTTCCTCCTTGGAACCGCAACCGCGCCCTGCGCGCGATTGCGCGAACTGCTCCCGCAGCACCTTGCTGCGGTTTGCGTTAGCCGGTCATGGCCTGAACGGATGGCCTGACCGTCGATCCGAACAAGAGGGGAGAGCTCTGGGGTGGTGGTGCCGGACCTCCGAGGTTGCCCGGCACCACCGCGACTCAGTCGGGCCTGGTCTTAGAAGACCTGGCCGAAGTTAGCAGCCCACAGCTGGGTGTCGCTGACGACGCCCAGAGCCGACGGGATCGGCGGCACCTCACCGGAGAAGCCGGTCAGGTTGGAGACGAACAGCTGCGGACGCGGGTTGTCGGTCGGGAACGAACCGGCCGGGTAGGTCAGCACGAACGGGTGCGAGAAGTTCGTGTCAGACCCGTTGATCAGCGGCACGGAGGTACCCTGCTGCAGCCGACCGTCGAGCAGGTCCACGATCCACACGGTCTTGGCGGAGACGCCGCACGGCTGCAGGGAGACCTTCTCACCCTGCACCGCGGTCGCGGCGACACCCATGCACAGGCCCGAGGAGGCACCGTACGGCGCGTACTCGATCTCGTACGCCTCAAGGTCGGTGGAGCCCCGCTTACCGGTAAAGCTGAAGCAGGTCGGGAAGTTTACGCCAGCCTCGCAGCCGTAGTGCAGCGCCAGCGACGACGACACGAGACCCGCCGCGAAGAAGTCGGCCACGGTGCCCTGGTCGGCAATCGTGAAGTCCTCGGCCGGGTCGGCGTTGCTCAGCCGGAACAGGATGATCGGCTGGCCGACGTTCTGGCCGCGCTTGTACACGTCGAGCAGGAAGCCCGGGTTGTGGTGCGTGCCGAAGTTCTGGCTGAAGATGTCGAGGCAGGTAGGACCGCACGACGGGGTGGCCGCGTTGGCCGCGCCCGCCGTGGCAAGCCCAGCCGCGCCGAGGCCGCTGACCATAGTCAGCGCCGCCGCGCCGGCGAGCAGCTTGCTCTTAAGGGACATGAAGTGTTCCTCCTTGGAACACCAGCCGCACCCTGCGCGCGGCTGGGGATACCCGGGCCCCCGCCCGGCGGACAGCCGGGCCGCGGTGGCCAGATCAGGTCAGGGAAACGGCCGACCCGATCGGTGAAGCTGACGAGAGGTAGACCCGGGCATGCCCGGTACAGCTAAGGGATTACAAAGGGTCCACAGGGAACGTGAGCTCAACCGCAGGCGCAACACTCTGCGACGTTGACAAAACCCGTAGGGTCTCTGGAGCCGAACTGGGGCTACAGTTATACATAGATCCTCGCCCTCCCTGTGCAGGCCGGGGGTCTAGGTCCTGCCCGGTGAGTTGCGGTCACCGGGCGGGGCCGTCTTAGGTTCGGGAGCTCTACGTCCTTTACCCGATCTTAAGGACGCTTCACTCTATCGTCCGGTTGACACGCCTCAAGGCGATTTATGCGTTGTGATCAAAGCGACATCTTTACGTGTCCCGTACACCTATGGCACAATCCGCGATCGTTTGCTAGCTGTACGTCTATCGTGGCTGCATATACGGCGGTTCGGCCATGCCGGAACTAGCAATTCCCTGCGTAGGAGCGGTGATCGCCGACTCGCTCGGACGACTGCTGCTGATCCAGCGAGGCCATGAACCGGGGGCTGGTTTGTGGTCGCTACCTGGCGGAAGAGTCGAATCCGGGGAGACCGACGCGGCGGCGCTGGTGCGCGAGATACGGGAAGAGTGCGGCCTGGACGTGATCCCCGGCGAGCTGGCGGGCCGGGTGCGCCGGCCGGCCGGGGACGGTGTGGTGTTCGACATCAGGGACTACCGGGCGACCGTGACCGGCGGATCGCTGTCCCCCGGCGACGATGCGGCCGACGCGCGCTGGGTACCGGCGGCGGAGCTGGCGGACCTGCCGCTCACCAGCGGTTTGCTGGCGGCGCTGACCGACTGGGGAGTCATCTGACGTGGCAGCGGCGCCGGCCTTGCCCGCGGGTGGGACTGCGGGAGACCGGCGCCGCTGGTACTGCGGAACTAGTTAACGAGAGGGCAAGCCCTCCCTTAAGGAGTTCCAGGGTTTACAGACCAGCCCAGAGCTGGGTGCTGTCGACCTGACCGCGGGAGAATGTCGACAGGTGCCAGGTGAACAGGCCCCGCCGCGGCATGTCGGTCGGCGCCGCGTTGCCGGCGTAGGTCAGCACGTACGGGTTGGAGAAGTTGGTGTCCGAGCCGTTGATCAGCGGGGTGTAACCCCGGCGTCCGTTGGCCGTGTCCTTGATCCACAGGGTCTTGGAGGACACGCCGCACGTCTGGAGGGTGACCGGCGTACCGTTGCTGGCGGTGGCGCCGACCCCCACGCACAGGCCGCTGTTCCGGCCAAACGGGGAGTACTGGACCTCGTAGGCGGTGTCTCTCGCGTAGTGCAGTTCGACCTGCGGCGACACCAGGCCGAGCGCGAAGAAGTCGGCGACCGTGCCCTGGTTGGAGATGGTGAAGTCCTGCCCAGGGTCGCTGGTGTTCTTGCGGAACAAGATGATCTTGTTACCGACCGACGAGCCCTGCTTGTAGGAGTCGATCGGGTTGTTCGGCCCCCACTGCAAACTGTGGATGTTCACGCACCGGTGGCCGCAGGACGGGGTGTGCGCGTTCGCGGTCGTTGCGGCAATGCCGACGCCACCGACGATCACGCTGGCCGCCGCGGCCCCAGCGAGAACCTTGTTCTTGATGGACATTCGTTCCTCCTCAGAGAGGCAGCGGCACCCTGCGCGCTGCTGCCGGATGCCAGAGTTGTGTGGTACTACAAGAAGGACGCGTGAGACTGATGTCTGGTTTACGACTCAGTGCGACAAAACTTGTTTCTTTTGCTTGAGTGAGCTAGAACGTCTATGTGTACTTAAGTTTCGGGTTACGCCTCTCGCGAGTGCCGATCCCCCTGATGAGGGATTTTGATCGCTTAGAGTAGTTGACTAGTGACTGTATGCGGTGGATGGTCGGGGGTGGCGTGCCAAGCGCCGTCGTCCGCGCCCCGTTCCGCGAGCGCCCCGCGGTCGCAGAAGCCTCGCCCATCGCGGCTGACCGATTTATCGCGATATGTCGGGCGAGTTGCGGGCGCTTCGATGTTAGAAAGGGCTTCGCGGCAGATAAGGCGCCAGATCTGCACCCTTTTCTAACACAGAGCACTTTTCCAACACGGTATCCGCATCGCTAGCATCAATAGTCGCTGTCGTCACAACGGTCAGCGAGCGGCGGGGCCGACGGGGGCGGGCTGGCTAGCGGCGGGCGGCGGGGCGGGCGCCGCGGCGGGCGCCGGGGCTGAGATTACGGTTGGCCGGCGGCGCGGGCACGAGCCAGTACGGAAAGCGCCAGCTTGCGGGACGCTTCGTCGATCATCTCGTCGCCGAGCATGACGGCGCCGCGGCGGTCGACGTCGGTGGCCTGCTCGTACGCGGCGACGATGCGCTCGGCGCGCTGATACTCCTCGGCCGTCGGGGCGAACACCGCGTTCGCGACGTCGACCTGGGCCGGGTGCAGCACCCACTTGCCGTCGTAACCCAGTGCCGCGGCGGACGTGGCTGACCGCTCGAACCCTGGCACATCGCGCACCTTCAGGTACGGGCCGTCGATCGCCTGGAGCCCGGCCGCCCGCGCGGCGACCAGGATCCGCATGAGCGCGTAGTGATAGGCGTCCGCGCCGGCGTAGCCGGCCGGCTGCCCGCCCACCTCCAGCGACCGCATCCCCACGCTCGCCATGAAGTCCGCCGGGCCGAACACCAGCGACTCCAGCCGCGGCGACGCGACGGCGATCGCCTCCACCTGCGCCAGCCCCGCCGCGTCCTCGATCTGCGCCTCGATGGCGACGTGCCCGGCGGCCAGACCGCGGGCCAGCTCCACTTGGCCGAGCAGCACGTCGAGCCAGATGACATCGCGCGGCGACCGCACCTTCGGCAAGATGATGACCTGAAGGCGGTCACCAGTCACCGCGAGGACATCTCCGAACGACCAGGGGCTCGACGCGTCGTTAATCCGGACGCCGAGCACCGGCGCCCGCCAGTCCCCCGCGCCGAGCGCGCCCGCCGCGCGCGAGCGGGCCTCGTCTTTCGCCGACGGTGCGACCGAGTCCTCCAGGTCGAGGAACACCTCGTCGGCAGGCAGCCCGCGCGCGGACTCGATGAACCGCTCGCTGCTCGCCGGCACCGACAGGCAAGACCGGCGGGCCCGGTACGCACGACGCATGGCCGCAGCGTACGCCTCGCGCTCCGCCGAGGGTCGCCGGAGGGGGATCCTAGGTCGTTGTGAATAAACTCTGAGAATGACCTCCCCAACCGAAGAACTGGTGACCACGGCCCTGGGTGGCGTGCTCGACCCGGAAATCCGACGGCCGATCACCGAGCTCGGCATGGTGAAGGGCATCGAGATCGCGCCCGGCGGGTCGGTGCGTGTCGAGGTGTGGCTGACCGTGGCCGGGTGCCCGATGCGGGACACGATTACCCGCGAAGTGACGGCGGCTGTGACCAAGGTGCCTGGTGTGACCTCGGTGCGTGTCGATCTGGACGTGATGAGCGACGAGCAGCGGCGCGCGCTGCAGACCCACCTGCGTGGCGGCAAGCCGGAGCCGGTCATCCCGTTCTCCCAGCCGTCGTCGCTGACCAGGGTGTACGCGGTGGCCAGCGGCAAAGGCGGGGTCGGCAAGTCGTCGGTGACCGTGAACATCGCGGCTTCTCTCGCCGCGTCCGGCCAGCGGGTCGGCGTGATCGACGCGGACATATACGGGCATTCCGTGCCGCGGATGCTGGGCGTCACCGGACGGCCGACGCCGGTGGAGAAAATGATCATGCCGCCGTCCGCGCACGACGTGAAGGTCATCTCGATCGGCATGTTCACCAAGGGCAACACGCCGGTGGTCTGGCGCGGGCCAATGCTGCACCGCGCGCTCCAGCAGTTCCTCGCGGACGTGTACTGGGGCGACCTGGACGTGCTGCTGCTCGACCTGCCGCCAGGCACCGGGGATGTGGCGATCTCGGTCGCCCAGATGCTGCCCGGCGCCGAACTGCTCATCGTGACCACCCCGCAGCTTGCCGCCGCCGAGGTCGCCGAACGGGCCGGGGCTATCGCCTCCCAGACCCACCAGCGGATCGCCGGCGTCATCGAGAACATGTCGTACCTGGTCTGCGGGCATTGCGGGGAGCGAACGGATGTGTTCGGCTCCGGCGGTGGCGAGGCGGTCGCGTCGGCGCTGACCCGGCTGTCCGGGACGTCGGTACCGCTGCTCGGCCAGGTGCCGCTCGACGTGCGGTTGCGGGAAGGCGGGGACGCGGGCATGCCGCTCGTGCTCAGCGCGGCGGACTCGCCGGCCGGGATGGCGCTGCGGGAGATCGCGGATGTTCTCGGCGCGCGGGGACGCGGGCTGGCCGGACGGCAGCTGGGCCTGACGCCGGTGTCCTAGCTAGGGCTAGGGCCAGGTCTTAGGTCGCCTCGACGTCGTAGGGCGGGGTTTCGCCGGGCGCGAGCACGGTCTGCGGCGTAGCCGCCGTGGCCACACCCCCTTGGTTCTGGCCGGCGCGGGTCGCGGCTGGACCGCTCATCGCGGCCTCGAAGTCGTCCATCAGGTGCTTGCGGACAAACGTCTTCGGATTCAGGTCGGCGAAGTCGAGATCCTGGAACTCCGGCCCCAGGCCCTCGCGCAGGTCGCTCTTGGCGTTCTCGGCGATCCGCCGCAGGTCCCGGATCCAGCGGCCCGCCTGAGACATGACCTTGGGCAGTTCGTTCGGCCCGAAGACAACCAGAGCGATCACTGCCAGCACCAGCAGCTTGTAGATGGACAGATCGAACACTGGGTCAGCTCTCCGTTAGGCCAGACGTCTCTCTTCTACTGTAATCCCTGGAGCTTGCCTGGGAACCCTCGGCGGACGCGAGGTCAGTGTCCAGGTGTTCGCTTCCTCAATGGAATGGGTTCGCCAGGCTGGCTAGCCGGGCCAGGCCGCGGCTCATCCGCTTCCAGAAACCCGGCGGCTTGTCGTAGGGCAGCGCGTCGACCACGGCCGCCACGGTCGGGGCCGGGGCGTCCGCGATCAGCGTGTACACCATGCCGCCCCCGGACCAGGTCAAGGAGCGCTGCGCCGAACCCGCGGCGTAGACGATCCGGCCGCCCACCGTCGTCCGCTGCCAGCCGGCCAGCTTCGTCGCGAGCTTGCCACGCTGCTCGAACAAAGATACCACATAGAGTCCGTCCGAGTAGCCAAGGTCGAGTACCGGTTCTGCCGCGGTGGTCTGCGCACCGGTGAACAGCGTCAGGCCGTCGGGCAGGACGGGAACGACCCGCCAGCCGCTGCGGGCGAAAGCGCCGAGCTTCGCGGGCGGGATCGGGACCGTCCACGCGGCGGCCTGCTGGTTCTTTTGCTGCTGGTTCTTTTGCTGCTGGCCCTGAGCGGCACCGAGCGCTCGCGGGCGCGGCTGCGAGACCGGCTTGCCGATCTGGACGTTGATGAAGAAACTCTCGTTGATCACGTGCGCCTGGGCGTCGTAGACCCGGCGTTCCAGCGGCAGCTTGGTGGCCTGATCCAGGTAGAACAGCGCGGCCAGGCTGCCATCGCCGCGCCACGCCTCGACCACCTGGGCGGGCCGGTTGTCGGCGGACGCGGCGCCGGCGTAGGCCACCACATAGTGGTTCTCGAGGAGGCCGACCAGCGTCGTCGTGACGCCGAGCACGCCCTCCGGCGAACCGCCGTCGGGATCGGTCGACTCATATGTCTGGGCACTGACCCCGGAGCCGGCCGCCTGGGTCTGCACCCACGTCTGCCCGCCGCTGACGTGCCAGATGTCCGACACCAGCAGCGTGCCGCCGCCGGAATCCCAGCGTGAATCGACCTCCTCGCCCTGGTATGAGGTGATCACGGCGGCCTTGGCCGCCTCGGTCATCAGGCTCATGGCCACCGGGCTGCTGTGCTTGCGCAGGCCACGCGTCGATGCCGTGCCCGCCCGGGCGGCGGCCACCCGGGGTGCCGAAGCAGCGGCGCCACTGCCTTCGGCGGTGGCCGGCGGGCTGCTGCACCCGGTGATCAGGCAGCCGGGCGCGGCGACGGCCAGCACCGCGGTAAACGCCAGCAGCAGGCGACCGCGGCCGTCCGCCGAACGCTGCGGTCTCGCCGCATGCGTCCGCCGAGACAGTCCGGCCATCGTCATAGTGCTAGGGCGTCTGCGCCGTGTCGCTCGTGGATACCGTCGTCGGCAGAACCGCCGGTCCATCGACCGAGCCTGCTGCCCCGGTACCTGCTGCTCCGGCGAACGGGACGTCGCCCGTGATGACCGCGTGCTCCTCGCTGTACAGCTCCATCTGCGGCGTGATCCTGGGCCCGGGCGCCGCGTCCCCGCCGCCGGCGCCGAACGCGGCCGTGCCGAGGCCCACCATGATCGTCACCGCGCCGAGCGCGAGGTAGCGACCGTGCCGCCGGGATATCCGCGATCCCCCGGGTCGGGAGTACCGCGGCCCTGGCGACCCTGCCGGGCCCGGTGGACGCAGCCCGCGGACGGGCCGGGAAAGCACCCGCAGCCGACGGCGCGGTGGCTGGGTGCCGGTCAGCGACATCAGGCGGCGCAGCATGTCCGCCTCGTGCGCCGCGACCGCGGGGGATCCGGCGGCCAGCGACCTGAGCTGCCGCTTCAGGTCCCGCAGCGCGGCCGCTTCGGACCGGCACTGCTCGCAACGAGCGAGATGGGCCGTGGCCTTGTCCCGCTCCGCGCCGTCAAGCTCGCCGTCGACGAGGGCCGACAGGCGATCACCAAGGTGAGTCATGACAATCCGCTCCGCTTTACCCTGCGATGCTCGAGCGCACCGCGCAGCTGTGCCCGGCCGCGATGAATCCGGCTACGCACCGTACCGATCTTGACGCCCAGGGTGGCGGCGATCTCCTCGTATGAGAAGCCCTCGATATCGCACAGCACAACCGCCGCCCGGTACTCCGGCGGCAGCGCCTTCAGCGCGGACTGGATGTCGTCGTCCAGGTGTGTGTCGTCGAAGGCCTCGGCCGGGGTGGGCTCGCTGCCGGGGAGACGGTGCGCTACGTCGTCTGCCAGGCCCTCGAACCGAATCCGCTGCTTGCGGCGTGCGCCATCGAGGAACAGGTTGGTGGTGATCCGGTGCAGCCAGCCTTCGAACGTGCCGGGCGTGTAGCTCGACAGCGACCGGAACACCCGGACGAAGACCTCCTGGGTCAGGTCTTCGGCGTCGTGCGGGTTGCCGGTGAGGCGATAGGCGAGCCGGTATACCCGAACCGAGTGGGTGCGCACGATTTCATCCCAGGACGGCAGGGTCCAGTCGGCTTCCGCCGCCTCCTCCACCAGTCCGCCCTCCGGGTCACGAACCGTTGCGCTTGTTACCATCGTGCCCTGGTTTCCGTCCTCACGCCAGTTCGGGGATCTGCACGCTAGTAAACGGTCCGACCGCGGGCAGAGTTCCCGCAGCTAGTCCCAGGGCGCTACGCTGCTGCGGTGGGGCCACTGGGTAACGTCACGGAATACGCCGCAGACTACGTAATTGAGGACGAGCCGCTGCTGACCGCGCGGGCCAACGCCGCCGACCTGGGCGGTACTTCGCCGGTTTCGCCCGAGGTTGGCGCCGCGCTGCGGTTCATCGCTTCGGCGGTCGGCGCGCGGACCGCGGTGGAGGTCGGTACCGGCTGCGGCAGTTCGGGCATCTGGCTGCTCCGCGGCATGCGCCCTGGCGGCGTGCTGACCAGCGTCGATACCGAGCCCGAGTACCACCGGATGGCACGGCAGGCGTTCACCCAGGCCGGTTTCGCGCCCAACCAGAGCCGGCTCATCCTCGGCCGCGCGCTCGACGTGCTGCCCCGGCTCTCCGACGGTGCGTATGACCTGGTGTTCTGCGACTGCGACCCGCGGGACTATCCGGATTACCTGCGGGCAGCCCTGCGGCTGCTGCGGCCTGGCGGGGTCGTCGCGTTCAACGATGCGCTCGCCGCTGGCGGTCCTGCTGGCGGTGGCACCGCAGGGAGTCGCACCGCTGGCGGTGACGTGCGGGACGCCAGCGATGACTTCGGCGAGAGCCTGGCCGACCTCGCCAGCCTGGTGCGCGACGACGAGCGCCTCGTGCCCATGCTGCTGCCGCTCAGTGACGGCCTGCTAGCCGCTGTGCTGCGCGGTAACTAAGAGCGGCCCGGGGCTGGCGCCCGGCGGAGCCTGCGCGGCCGGTCAGCCCACGACGGACTTGAGCGCGTCGCCCAGCTTGGCCGCCTCTTCGGCCGTGAGCTCGACTACGAGCCGCCCGCCGCCTTCAAGCGGGACGCGCATTACTATGCCGCGGCCCTCCTTGGTGACCTCAAGCGGACCATCGCCCGTCCGCGGCTTCATCGCCGCCATCTCATCCCCTTCCTCCGGTACCGCACACAGCCCTCGTGGACGCCGCGCACGCCACACCTCCCGGCGTCTGCGGCGGAACCGGCCAGCCACAATCGTTTCGATAAGTCGCCCTATTATCTCAGGGTTCGGCCGCCGAATGGTAATGATCGGCTCTCAGGGATGCCAACATGATGTCCGCAACCGCCTTTGTGGCAGGCGTTCCGGCGTTCTGCGGGCGTTCTGAACAAGCCGGCGCGTCGTTGCTTGGTAGCTGTTGCGTCGAGTGGCGGTCCGGTGGCGATGGCCATCTGGGGACTGCACGGCGGCCAATGCTCAGGTTCACACTGAGCACTCGTGGAGGTGGCGGGAATCGAACCCGCGTCCTTCGGTACCTCACCAGGGCTTCTCCGGGCGCAGCTTGCTCTGCTTTTCTCAGCCCCGGCGATCACGCAAGCTAGACGCCGACGGGCTCAGCCGCTGTTCGATGTCCCGCCTGGCCCCGCGACCGGGTCAGACGGTAATCCTTCTAGCTGATGCCAGGCACCGGGTCGAAGGCATCCCCGGGCTGACAGAGCTCTTAGCTCGCCTTAGGCGGCGAGAGCGAGCTCAGTGCGCGTTGAGTTGGCACTTATTGGTTTGCGGCCACAGGATTATCGAGGTCACAACCGCAACCCTCGGCCCGCTTCCCCTGGATCGACCACCAAAGTCGAAACCGTTCACCCCCTATTGAGTTGTCTGGCCAGCGTTGGCGTCATGCCGACCGACCACCATCCTGACCGTACACGTACAACGCCAGGACGCCAACCTGGATTCCGCCCCTGCTCCGTTCCCGCTCCGTCCCTGCTCCGTTCCTGCCCCGTTCCCGTGCCCGTCGCCTCAGGTCGCCTCGGGTCGCCGTCGCCTCGGGTCGCCTCGGGCCGCCGTCGCCTCGGGTCGCCTCGGGTCGCCGTCCCGGCCACGCGTCCCTATTGTCCGGTTTGTCTTAGCTGTTCACCAAGCGTAGATGGAATATTCGAATGAGTGAACGATCTCTATACCCAATAGGGGTATATAGTTCATGATCACGAAGGGTTTTATGGCCTATAGCACGTACAACCCTTCATGATCATGAAACACGCCACGCGAACCGGCGGAACGCAGGCCCGCATAGCAGGACAAACCAGACCGCATACCCCTCTGTATCGATAGCCGCCTCCCGACGCCTCGCTCAGGACGATCCGCACAACGCGCGCTCCGCCCGAACCAGCAACCGAAAACACGCCTGAGACGCCTGATGAACAGCTACGGTTTGTTAACACTACAGCTGTCTTCTTACCCGAACGGCGGGGACATATCAGTGCAAAACGGCCGGGAAGGCCCGACGAAAGGGTAACAAGACAGGTGTAGCGTTACGGGGCGCGGGGACCGGGGGCGCGGGGGACCGGGAGTGCGCGGGGGGACCGGGGGCGCGGGGGACCGGGGGCGCGGGGGGACCGGGAGTGCGATGTGGTTCATGGGACGCAAATGGCCCCCGCGAGCGCTGGCGGTGGCCGAAACGCGCCCGCGGGGGCCGACCGGCAGGGTCGGAGCCGGTCCGGTGGCCGGGTCTCCCCCGAGATGAGACCCGGACCTTCCATGGTGACTGGGTCGCAACCCCCCAAGCGAATCCCAGTCACCTGTAAAGACGCCTCTAGGTGTCCGTATGGTTGCTCCGAGTAAACATATTTCGGTCACGCATTGATAACGCTATGTAACCGATGCTGGTCAGGACCCGGGCTGTGTGGCGCTGCTGAGCGCCGTGTTGCTGAGCGCGGTGCTGCCCAAGGTCGAGACGAAGGCACCGGCCAAGGCCGCCGCGGACAGCCGTGGCGTGCTGCCCGCCTCGATCAGCGCGAACGCCACGTCCCCGCGATACCCGACGAACCAGCTGAGCCAGCCGGTCGAGGTGTGCGTGAGGCCGACCTGTCCGCAAACGGGCGCGCCGGATACGTTCGCTGCCTTGGCGGCGCCCGACTTGACCGCGCCGCGCATGAGATCGCGCAGCGACGACAGCGACGCCTGGTCGAGCTGAGCGGCCGGCGCGCGGGCCGGATCCGCGTCGGCCAGCACGGACGGGGCGTGCCACGAGCCCGAGTCGACTTCGGCCGCCACCAGGGCCATGGCCAGCGGGCTCACCAGGACGTTGCCCTTGCCGATCGTCTGGGCGGCGAGACCGGCCTCATCGGAGGCAACCGGGACCGACCCGGTGAACGCCGGCACCTGAAGCGGGCCAGCCCAGTCCCCGCCGAGGCCGAATGCCTTCACCACCTCGGTGAACTGCCCCGGCGTGAGCCGCTCGGAGAGCCCGGCGAACGCCGTCCCGCAGTCATTGGCGAAATCGCTGCTGAACGGCCGCTGCGCGGCGGTGCCGTAGCTGGTGAACGTCTGCCCGCCGACGGTGAACGAGTTGTCGCAGGAGATCGGCGTGTTCTCGGTCAGCCCGGACTGGAGCAGCGCCTCAGTGGAGACGATGGTGAACGCGGTGCCTGGCGACAGCCTGGCGTTCAGCGGACCACCCGGCGGCAGCGTGGTCGCGCCGGAATGCTGGGCGACGGCGAGCACGTCGCCGGTGGATGCCTGCACCGCGATGAGCTCGCCGGACTGCGACACGGAGTCGAGCGCCGCCAGCGCGGCGCGCTGGACGGCCGAGTTGATCGTGGTGCGCACCGAGGCGCCCGGGGCACCGGGCCACTGCTTCAGCGTCGCGACCACGTCGCCGGCCGAGTTCAGATCCACGATCGAGGTCGACGGGCTGCCGAGCAGCTGCCGCTGATAGACATGCTCCAGGCCGGACAGCCCGATCGTGGTGCCGGGCAGGTAGAGCGTGCCCTCGGCCTGAAGCTGCTTGTCCACCTCGCTGCCGACCTGGCCCACCAGCCCGGTGGCGTTGGCCTTGTACAGCACCTGCTGGTCGGTCTTCACCACCAGGCCGGGTATGCCCTGCAACTTCGGACGCAGTTGCTGGAAGGTGTCCGGATCGAGCGTGGCCAGCTTCAGGAACGCGGCGGGCGGAGCCGCGGCGATCTGGCCGGAGACCTGGGCCGCCTCGACGCCGGTGGCGGCGGCGAACTGGGTGGCGGTCGCCTGCGGGTTCGTCAGCTTGCCGGGGACCACACCCACCACGTCTACCGTGGCCGATGACTGAAGCGGCTGGCCATCGGAGTCAAGAATCAGCCCGCGAGCCGGAAACGTGGTGACGACCGCGAGCCGGTCGCCGACGCCGAGCTGCGGGTGGATGACCGACGGCGACCAGGCCACCCGCCAGTCGCTGCCGCTCTTCACCAGACCGAACCTGCCCTGGTACGTCCACACCCGGTTCGGCTGGGCCAGGTCGACCGTGGCCGTGAACGTGGCCTGCGCGGTGGCGCCGTGTTGCGTCACCGAGTCCATCGCCAGGAACAGCGCGGTGGCATCGAGTTGCCCGAATGTGGCGCGGAGCGCCGCGGCGACCGTGTGCGGCGGCGCGGTGGTCAGCGCGCCGGCGCCGGCGTAGTCCTGGCCCTGCCAGTCGAGCAGGAAGCTCTGCGCTACCGGTTCGGCGGATGCCTCGGAGTCGAAGCCGACCGCTGTGCCGATGACGATGACGCCGACGACGAGGATGAACAGCGCGGCGACCCGATCCCGCGGCATCCGTTTGCGCGCACTCCGCCCTCGCGGCCGGGCATGACCGCCGGCGCGGGGGCCGGCTGAAGCCCGCGAACCGGCTGAGGTCCGCGAACCGGCTGAGGTCCGCGAACCGGCTGTGCCGACAGTGTCCGCCGGGCCGGCTGTGCCGACAGTATCCGCCTGGCCGGCTGTGCCGGCGGGGCGAGCAGATCCCGCAGGACTCCCTGGTGAAGACACCCGTTACCTTCGCCGTCTGAGCGCACGGTCCATTTCCCTGGCCGCGTCGCGCTTAGCCAGGTCTTGACGCTTATCGTAGGTCCGCTTACCCCGGGCAAGCGCGATTTCAACCTTGACGTTGCCGTCCTTGAAGTAAAGCTCGAGCGGAACGAGCGTCAGCCCTCGCTCCTGGGTCTCGCTGACCAGCCGGTCGATCTCGGATCGGTGCAGCAGCAGCTTCCTGATCCGCCGCGGGGTGTGATTGGTCCATGTGCCCTGGATGTACTCGGGGATGTGCACGTTGTGCAGCCAGGCCTCGCCGTCGGTAATCTGCGCGAACCCGTCGGTCAGCGACGCGCGGCCCAGCCGCAGCGACTTTACCTCGGTACCGGTAAGGACCAAGCCAGCCTCGTAAGTGTCCTCGATGTGGTACTCGTGCAGGGCGCGACGATTCCTGGCGATGACCTTCCGGCCTTTCTCCTTTGCCATGTCC
This sequence comes from Streptosporangiaceae bacterium, assembly GCA_035651595.1. Classification (GTDB taxonomy): domain Bacteria; phylum Actinomycetota; class Actinomycetes; order Streptosporangiales; family Streptosporangiaceae; genus JAFARZ01. Next base: position 58,999 of record DASRFJ010000277.1, read on the forward strand.
GCCCCGTCCCAGCACGTTCCGGTGAGTGCCTAGATTCTCAGGTAACGCCGCAGCGTCAGGAACGACGTCGCGCCGCAGAGCAGCACTCCGACCACCATCGCGAGCAAGATGACCTCGATCAGGTCGCCGGCCGACAGGCTCGTGTTGGTGGCGAAGTACGTCTCCACCGTATCGAGCAGAAAGACCTTCGCGGCAATGAGGAGCCCGGCGGCGATCGCCCAGCCGATCAGGCCGGCGATCGCACCCTCGAGCAGGAACGGCAGCTGAATGTAGAAATTCGACGCGCCGACCAGCCGCATGATCGAGGTCTCCCGCCGCCGGTTGAACGCGGACAGCCGGATCGTGTTCGCGACCAGCAGGATCGCGGCCACGAGCAGGATCAGCGCGATGATCACCACGGCGTTCCGCGCCGCGTCCAGCAGCCGGTAGAACTTGTCCAGGATCGTCATCTCGTTGACCACGCTGTCGACCCCCGGCGCGCCGTTGACCGCGCTCGAGACGACGCTGTAGTCCCCCGAAGGATCCTTGAGCTTCACCTCGAGCGAATCCGGGATCCCGTCCGAGGGGGTGTTGTTCACCAGGCTGGGCTCATTCGAGAACTCCTGGCGGAAGTCCTGGTACTGCTCGGCCTGCGAGACGTACTGAGCGAACTGCACCTGCGGCATGGACTGGAGTCGCTGCTTGAGCTGCTGCTTCTCCGCCGGGGTGGCCGGGCCGTCCTCCTCGCAGATCGGGTTCGCACTCGACTTGATGCAGAAATAGACGGACATCTCCACGCGGCCCTGCCAGAACGACCGGGTTCGGTCCACCTGCTTGACGAACAGCAGGCCGGTGCCGAGCAGGGAGAGGCTGATTGCCACGACCACGATGAGCGCCATCGTCATGGTCAGGTTCCGGCGCAGCCCGATCCAGATCTCGGAGAAGACGAACTGTGAGGGCATGACTAATCCTTCGCTGATCTAAATGGCGATGCGCTGCGGCGAATGAAGCCAACAGTGCAGGTAACAGGTCAGTACGCTTGACCGTACACGCCGCGTGACTGGTCTCGGACGACCTTGCCATATTCAAGCTCGATGACCCGCTTGCGCATCGAGTCCACGATCGCGGCGTCGTGAGTGGCCATGACCACCGTCGTGCCGGTCCGGTTGATGCGGTCGAGCACCTTCATGATGCCGATCGACGTCGCGGGGTCGATGTTGCCGGTCGGCTCGTCGGCGAGCAGGATCATCGGCCGGTTGACGAACGCGCGGGCCATCGCGACCCGCTGCTGCTCACCGCCAGACAGCTCGTCCGGCATGCGGTCGTGCTTGCCCTCCAGGCCGACCAGGTCGATCACCTCAGGGACGACCTTGCGGATGAAGCGCCGGTGCTTGCCGATGACCTCGAGCGCGAACGCCACGTTCTGGTAGACGTTCTTGTTCGGCAGCAACCGGAAGTCCTGGAAGACACAGCCGATGCGGCGCCGCAGGTACGGCACCTTCCAGTTGGTGAGCCGCGCCAGATCCTTGCCCGCCACGTGGATCCGGCCCTCAGTGGGCCGCTCTTCCTTCAGGATCAGCCGGAGAAACGTGGACTTGCCAGCCCCGGAAGATCCGACGAGGAAGACGAATTCGCCCTTCTCGACAGAGATGTCCACGCTTTCCAGGGCCGGCCGGCTCTGGTTGGCGTAAACCTTCGTGACATTGTCGAATTGAATCACAGGACCATCACAGCGATATCGGTACGGATAGGACCGCGGCGTGGCGCGACCAGGACCCCTACGTGGGGGTAACCTGGATTAGGCCAGGCAACAGTCTAGAGGGAAACCGGCAGTTAGGCTTGCGATCACGGCAAGTGCCGACCGGAAGGGGCTCTGATGAGCTGCGAACACCTGATCTGCGCCTCCTGCGCGGGCCCGGTGGCGGAGGGTCGCTGCCCAGCGTGCCGCGCTACCCGACAGCACGTGCACCGCAGTCATTCCGGGGTGGGGCCGCAGTTGCTCCTGGCCGGGATCCTGGCGCTCGTCCTGCTGCTTGTCCTGATCACCTACCTGGGCAAGTAGCCACTACCTGCCGTTCTGGCGCATCCAGCGGATCTCCGCCTCAAGAAACGGGTCGATCTCACCGTCGAGCAGCGCGAGCGGATCACCGGTCTCCATGCCGGTCCGCAGATCCTTGACCATCTGGTACGGGTACAGCACGTAGTTCCTGATCTGCGTCCCCCAAGCCCTGCCACCGTCGCCTCGCAGCCCCTGAAGCTCTTCCGCTTCCTCCTCGCGTCGCCGTTCCAGCAATTTGGCTTGAAGCACAGCCATCGCCGACGCCCGGTTCTGGATCTGGCTGCGCTCGTTCTGACAGGAGACCACGATGCCCGTGGGCAGGTGGGTGATCCGCACGGCCGAATCCGTTGTGTTGACCCCCTGGCCACCGGGACCGCTGGACCGGAACACGTCCACCCGGATCTCGTCCTCCGGGATGTCGATGTGGTCGGTCTGCTCCACCACCGGCATCACGTCCACGCCTGAGAACGAGGTCTGCCTGCGGCCCTGGTTGTCGTACTTGGAAATCCGGACCATCCGGTGCGTACCGTGCTCGCCGCGCAGCGTTCCGTATGCGTAGGGGGCCTTGATCGCGAACGTGGTCGACTTGATCCCCGCCTCTTCGGCGTAGGAGATGTCGTAGACCTCGGTGGGGTACTTGTGCCGCTCTGCCCACCGCAGGTACATCCGCATCAGATTCTCGGAGAAGTCGGCCGCGTCGGCGCCCCCCGCCTGAGCGTTGATCGAGATCAGCGCCTCTCGGGCGTCGTACTCGCCGTTCAGCAGCGTGCGCACCTCGAGCTGCTCGATCTCGGCACTCAGCGTAGCCAGCTCCTGCACGGCCTCGGCTCGGGTGGACTCGTCGTGTTCCTCTTCCGCCAGGGCAAACAGCGTCTCGACGTCCTCGAGGCGCTGGCTCAGCCCGGTCAGCCGGTTCATCTCCGCGTCGAGATAGGACAGCCGGCGGGTGACCTTCTGCCCTCGGTCCGGATCGGCCCACAGCTCCGGATCAGCAGACTGCTCGCGCAGGCCGGCGGCCTCGGTTTCCATAGCGGCAGGGTCGAGCACCGCCACTACGCTGGCGAGCGTCGACTTCAGTGCCGCTATCTCCTCGGCGGGATCGGTACCTGCCATGCAGCTAGCCTAGCGTCCCCGTGACGGCGTCCTGGACGGGCGGAAAGCGGTATTCTGCCTTAACGTGAAACACGCGAGGCGCAGGACCGCGTCAGGCGTGGCGGCAGTGGCTGCGCTCGCTGCGGTGGCCATGCTGTCCGTCCAAGGCTGTGACGCCGCGGGCGCGCCCGCCCAGGCGGAGACCAGCGCACACAGCGTGACCATCGCCCAGGCCCAGGGGGTCTATCAGGCGTACCTGGCGAGCAGCGACGCCGCGGCGCAGCAGGGCAATGCCACCGCTGGCCTGGCCGATGTCGCGGACGCCGCGTGGGAAATCGCGCACGGGCAGTACGCGGCGCTGGCCGCCAGCAAGATTCCGGTCCCCCGGTACCAGTACGGCACGCCGCGGTTCTTCGTCCCCGCGCAGAACGGCGGCTACCCGCGCTGGTTCGTGGTCAGCGTGCCGCGGCGCCAGGTCGGCGCCGGCGCCGCGGTCACCACGCTGATGGCGTTCAGCCAGACCAAGCCGGCCGACAACTGGACGCTGGACGGCACCACGGCGCTCGAGCCGGGCCAGCAGCTGCCGGCGATCGCGGTGGACGCGGTCGGGTATGCGACCGCGCTCTCCACCCGCGACGCGAACCCGCTGCTGCCGCCCGACGTGGTGGGCGCCACCCAGGCGGCCGTCGTCGACGACGGCCCGTCCAGCCCCGCCGCCTCGCTGATCGCGAGCGGGCCGGACACCACCGGGCTGTACCGCGCACAGTCGGCGGTCGCCGCCAGCCAGTCGGCCGGCGGCCTCCAGTACACCTGGCTGATGGCGGGCGCCTCGTTCCCGGTGTTCGCGCTCAAGCTCACCGACGGCGGCGCGCTCGTGCTGTACGGGATGTTCCTGAACACCACCAACGCGCACCCCGGCCTGGCGGCGGGCGCCCCCATCCCGGTCCCGCCGAACTTCAGCCCGCTGCTTGCCGCGCCCACCGAAGTCGGCTACCACGAGGTGTACGCCTACTGGACGTACCAGTACGCCGCGATCGACCCGCCCGGCAGCGCGTCCAACGGCTCGGTGCGCGTGATCGCCGCAACCGGCGGCCCCAGCTACGGCCACGCGTACTAAACCCGTGCCCGCCAGGCGTGAGTTATACGACGCCCCGGCGATCGAAGGGGGGCGGCCATCGATACAGGGGGTATGCGGTCTGGTTTGTCCTGCTATGCAGGGTTGCGTTCCGCCGGTTCGCGTGGCTCGTTTCATGATCACGAAGGGTTTTACGTGCTATAGGACGTAAAACCCTTCGTGATCACGAACTACATACCCCTAGAGGGTATACGAGATTGTTTACTAGTTCGAATACTGCTTCTCAAATCGTGAATGTCGGGTGGGTGGCGCGGTAGTGGGGGCGGGCGTGCGTGCGCGGTGCGGGCGGGCGGGCGCGGGCGGGTGATCGGTGCGGGCGGGCGGGCCGGCGCTGGCTGAGGGTTCGGGCCTTTTCTCAGAACGACGGTGGTTGCTCGGCCGCGGCGCCTAGGCGTGCGGTAGCGAGCTGGCGGCCACCAGGGTCCGGATCGCGCGCAGTGCCACGGACAGCGTGGTGAACGTGAACCGGTCCGTTTCCCAGATCTCGCCGAGCGTGCCTTCGGCCATGGCGACCGCGGCGGAGTTCTGGGCCATCCAGGCGGCGAGGCGCTCCTCCGGGGATAGTGAACCGGTGGAAGAGACGTTCAGCACGTCGGCGGTCAGCGAGGCGTGCGCGGCGAACAGGTCGTCCCGCAGCGCCGCGCGGGCCATCGTGGACCAGCGGTCCTCCCGCGGCAGCGCGGTGATCCGGTCCCGCAGCCGGGCGATCTGGAGCCGTTCGGCCAGGTCGAAGTACACCTCAGAGGTCTCCTCCACCGACCGTCCCCGGCCGCCGGCGAAGCCAGCGGCGGCGGTCTGCACGATGTCGAACGCCGAGTACGTCGGCACCATCGCGGCAACCCGCTCGGCGAGGTCAAGGGAAACCCCCCGGGCGACGTAGGAATCCCGCCGCTCCTCGTATCCGGCCAGGTCACGTCCGATCAGCAGCTTGGGCAGGCCGGCCCGCACGGTGCGCACCCCGTCGGCGAAGAACGCGACGGTGGCGGAGATGTCGAACGGCGGGCGCCGGTTGTGCAGCAGCCACCGGGCGGCCCGCTCGGTGAGCTTGCGGCCTTCGAGCAGCAGCGTGATCTGCGTCGGCAGGTCCACCGCACCGGACAGCGCCTCCACCGAGCGCCAGAAGGCCGGCATGTCGAACACCTCGCGCGCCACCAGCCAGGCCCTGGTCAGATCGGGCACGGAAGCGCCGGTCTCCTCGATCAGCCGGAACAGGAACGTGGTGCCCGAGTAGTCGACCATCTCGTTCACGGCCACGGTGGTCACGATCTCCCGGCGCAGCGGGTGCCCGTCCATCAAGCCGGCGAACCGGTCCCGCAGCGGCCCGGGGAAGTAGTTGGACAGCACGCGCCGCAGGTACGGGTCGTCCGGCAGGGAAGAAGCCAGCACGTCCTGCCCGGCAGAGATCTTCGTGTGGGCGAGCAGCAGGGACAACTCGGGGTTGGTCAGCCCGATGCCGCCGGACCGCCGCTCGGCTAGGTCGCGCTCGTCCGGCAGCTTGTCCTGTTCCTGGTTCAGCCGCTTGTCCCGCACCAGCTTGCGTATGTACCGGGCATGCACATGCAGCATGGACGACGCCTGGGACCGCGCGGTCGCCAGCGTCATGTTCTGCCGGTAATTGTGCCGCAGCACCAGCGTGCCCACCTCGTCGGTCATCTCGGTGAGCAGGCCGTGCCGGTCGGCCGCCGCCAGCGCGCCGCACCGGATCGCCTCGGCGAGCAGGATCTTGATGTTGACCTCGTGGTCCGAGGTGTCCACGCCGGCCGAGTTGTCGATGAAGTCGGTGTTGACCAGCCCGCCGTGCAGCGAGTACTCCACCCGCGCGGCCTGCGTCAGGCCCAGGTTGCCGCCCTCGCCGAGCACCCTGGCCCGCAACTGGGCGCCGTTCACCCGGACCGCGTCATTGGACCGGTCTCCCGCGTCGGCGTGGGTTTCCGTCGTCGCCTTTACGTACGTCCCGATGCCGCCGTTCCACAGCAGGTCGACCGGCGCGCGCAGGATCGCCGAGATCAGCTCGTCCGGCGACAGCGCGGCCACCGCTGAGTCCAGCCCTAGCGCCGAACGCATCTCCGCGGACACCGGGATCGACTTGGCCGATCGCGGCCACACCCCGCCCCCGGCCGAGATCAGCGAGAAGTCGTAGTCCGCCCACGAGGAGCGCGGCAGCGCGAACAGCCGGTGCCGCTCGTCAAACGACGGTCCCACCGCCGGCGTCGGGTCCACGAACACGTGCCGGTGGTCGAACGCCGCTATCAGCTTCATCTGGCGCGACAGCAGCATGCCGTTGCCGAACACGTCCCCGGACATGTCGCCGATGCCGACCGCGGTGAACTCGTCCCGGTCCGGGTCCAGGCCCAGCGACGCGAAGTGCACCCGCACCGACTCCCACGCGCCGCGCGCGGTGATGCCCATGCCCTTGTGGTCGTACCCCTCCGACCCGCCGGACGCAAAGGCATCCCCGAGCCAGAAGTTGCGCCGCATCGCGATCTCGTTGGCGTAGTCGGAGAACGTCGCGGTGCCCTTGTCGGCGGCCACCACCAGGTACGGGTCGTCGTCGTCGCGCCGCACCAGGTCCGGCGGCGGCTGCACCTCGGAGCCGACGATGTTGTCGGTGACGTCCAGCATCGCGCCGATGAACGTCTGGTAGCAGGCGAGCACCTCGGCCTGGTACGCCTCGCGGTCCGCGGGGTCTGGCAACCGTTTGCACACGAAGCCGCCCTTGGAGCCGGACGGCACGATGACCGCGTTCTTGACCTCCTGGGCCTTAACCAGCCCGAGCACCTCGGTACGGAAGTCCTCCTGCCGGTCGGACCAGCGCAGCCCGCCGCGCGCCACCCGGCCGAACCGCAGGTGAACCGCCTCGAACCGCGGCGAGTACACGTAGATCTCGAACTTCGGCCGCGGCTCGACCAGCCCGGGCACCAGGCCCGGGTCGAGCTTGAGCACCAGGTACTCCGAACCCCGGGTTTGGTAGTAGTTGGTCCGCAGCGTCGCGTCGATCAGCGCCAGGTAGGACCGCAGGATGCGGTCGTGGTCCAGCACCTGGACCTCGTCCAGCTGACCGCGAAGCTCTTCGGTGATCGCCTCGCAACGTTCCGTCACACCGCCCTGTCGGGCCGGGTCGAACCGGGACTCGAACAGTCGCACCAGCAACCGCGTGATCGCCGCGTTGGACCGCAGCACCCGCTGCACGTACTCCTCGCTGAACCGCATCCCGGCCTGCCGCAGATACCGCGCGCACGCGCGCAGCAGCGTCACCTCGCGCCAGGTCAGGCCCGCCGCCAGCACCAGCGCGTTGAAGCCGTCGTCCTCGGTCTGCCCGTGCCACAGCGCGGTGAGCGCCTCCTCGAACAGGTGGCCGACCCGCTGCGGCGTGCCGGCGGCCGGTGCCCGCAAACCAAGTTCATATATCCAGAACGGCCGGTGTGTTACCTGACCCCGGAACTCATACGGATGCTCGTCCACGACCTCAAGGCCCATGTGCTGGAGCTGAGGAAGTATCTGCGACAGCGTGACCGGCGCGGCCGAGCGGTAGATCCGCAGCCCCCACCGGTCCCCGTCCTCGGTGAGCTGCACGGCGAACTCGGTGCCCAGCTCGCGCAGCGTGGCGATCGTGCTCAGGTCCTTGACCGCTTCCGGCGCGGACATGTCGGTCTTGTAGCTGTCGGAGATCCCGGTGCCGTAGTCGGCGAGCAGGGCACGGGCCTTGTCCGCGCCGAGCACGCGCGCCGCCTCGGCCGCGAGGTCCTCTTCCCAGGACCTGACCGCGGCCGTGATCTCCCGCTCCAGCGTGGCGACCTGCGCCGGGGTGGGCTCGGGCAGCGGGTGGCCCTTCTCGCCGCGGACCACCACGTGCAGCCGGGCCAGTGCGGACTGGCCGACCATCGCGTTGTACTCGACCGAGACGCCGTGCAGGCCCTCGCGCAGGATGTCCTGGGTGCGCAGCCGCACGTGCGTGGTGTACCGGTCTCGCGGCAGGTACACCAGGCAGGACATGTACCGGCCGTAGGAGTCACGGCGCACGAACAGCCTGGTCTGGCGGCGTTCCCGCAGCCGCAGCACGCCGAGCGCGATCGGGGTCAGCTCGGCCGCCGGGATCTCGAACAGCTCCTCGCGGGGGTAGGTCTCCAGAATCTCGATCAGGTCCTTGCCGTCGTGGCTCTCGGCCGGCAGCGCGGCGTCGGTGAGCACGCGGAACAGCTTCTCGCGCAGCACCGGAATCTGGGTGATGGGTTCGGCGAGCGCGGCGTAGGTGTACAGCCCGAGGAACCGGTATTCGCCGGTCACAGTGCTGGATTGGCCTGGGCCTTCGGCCGCGGCGCCGTCCGGGTCGATCTTCTTCACCGACACGTAGTCCAGGTAGTTCGCCCGGTACACGGTGGACCGCGAGTTGGCCTTTGCCATGACCAGCCGCTCGGTGGGGTCTATGGCCCTGGCCTGCGCCTGGGCCGGCAGCACCTGGAGCGAGTCCTTCCGGTCGTGCCGCAAGATGCCCAGGCCGGTGCCGGGCACCGCCCGCAGGCCGATCCCCTCCGGCGAGTGCACCAGGTTGTACTCGCGATAGCCGAGGAACGTGAAGTGCCCGGCCGATAGCCAGTCCATCAGCCGTCCGGCCTCCGCGGCGCCCGGCTCGGTGTCCAGCTGTTCCGCCAGCCGCGCTGCCGTCGACTTCATCCGGGGCTGGTCTTCCACCGCCACCCGGACGTCCTCGAGCACGTGCCGCAGGTCGGCCGCGAGCCGGTCGGGGGCCACGCGGCCCGCCAAGTGGCCGATCTCCACGTGGATCCAGGACTCCACGAGCTCGTCGGGCTCGGTGTCGCGGTCACCGTTGACTCCGCGGATCCCGCGCAGCGCACCGGTCACGTCACGGCGCACCCGTAGCAGCGGGTGGAGGATCACGTTGATGTCCGCGAGGTGCCGGTTCAGCTCGGTCGTCACGGAGTCGACCAGGTACGGCATGTCGTCGGTCACCAGGTCCACGGTGCTGAGGTCCTGGCTCACCCGGACCAGCGCCCGGCCCTGCGGGCGGGTCACGGCCAGCGACGCGTGCGCGCGCGCGACGGACATCAGCTCGGCGGGGGGCGCCAGGTCTTCCGTAGCCACCCGGCGGTAGTACGCACGCAGGAAGCCGGGCACATCGAGGGCTGGCTCGTCACCGCCGCTCCACAGCTTTTCCGCGTCCGCGAGCAGGCGGTCCCTGGCCTCGTCTGACATTGCGTCCACTCCTTCGTGATAACGCCGTGCTTGGTATTGCCGACCCGTAGACCCTGCCACCCCATTGTGACCGAGCCGTTACTACTTGTTACGCTGGAAAAAACTGAGCACCTCGGGGTTAGCCAGTGCGTTGGGGTCCGCGGCCTGCTCCGGCGCGGCGCCCAGCAGGATCTTGCGCACCGGGACCTCGAGCTTCTTCCCCGAGAGGGTGCGCGGAACCCCAGGTACCCGATGGATTTCGTCCGGCACGTGTCGCGGCGACAGCTGGGTCCGCAGCGCGGCGCGCAGCCGGGCGATCAGGTCCTCGTCGAGCTCGCATCCGTCCGCGAGCACCACGTAAAGGACCAGCCTGCCATCGCTCTGCTGCCCGGTCCTGGCCAGCTGACCGGTGTCCACCACCAAGCTATCGGCCACCTCGTCGAACGCCTCGACCACCCGGTAGAACTCGCTGGTGCCCATCCGCACCCCGCCGCGGTTCAGCGTGGCGTCGCTGCGTCCGTAGATCACGCAGCCGCCGTCGGGCAGCATCTCGATCCAGTCGCCGTGCCGCCACACGCCCGGGTAGGTGCCGAAGTAGCTGTCCCGGTACCGCGCGTCATCAGGGTCGTTCCAGAACCCGACCGGCATCGACGGCATCGGCGCGGTCAGCACCAGCTCGCCGACCTCGCCGGTCACCGGCTTGCCCGCCGGATCGAACGCCTCGACCTTGGCGCCCAGGCAGCGGCCGGAGATCACGCCCGCACGGACCGGCAGCAACGGCGACGGCCCGACGAATCCGGTGCACAGGTCGGTCCCGCCGGAGAACGAACCGAGCAGCAGGTCCTGCTTGACCTCGCGGTACACCCAGTCGAAGCCCTCCGGGGGCAGCGGCGAGCCGGTCGACCCGATGGCGCGTAGCGCGGCCAGGTCCAGCTCGGTGCCCGGGTGCAGCCCCGCCTTCATGCTCGCCAGCAGGTACGGCGCGCCCAGCCCCAGGTAGTTGACCTGGTGCTCGGCGGCAAGCCGCCACAGCCGGTCCGGCGCCGGATAGGTCGCGCTCCCGTCGTACAGCACGATCGTCGTGCCGGTCAGCAGCCCGCTGGCCAGGTAGTTCCACATCATCCAGCCGGTCGTGGTGTACCAGGTGAACACGTCGCCGGGCCTGAGGTCCTGGTGCAGCGCCTGCGCCTTCAGGTGCTCGAGCACGATCCCGCCGTGGCCGTGCATGATCGGCTTCGGCAACCCGGTCGTCCCCGAGGAGTACACCACCCAGAGCGGATGGGAGAACTCCACCTCCGCGAACTCCGGCCCATCCGACGCCGTATTGCCGAGGTTGTCCCAGGACTCGGTGCCGACGGTGATCACCGCGGCCAGGCCGGGCAGCGCCGCCGCGACGTCGCGCACCATGTCCGCGCGGCTGAACTCCTTGCCGTTGTAAGTGTAGCCGCCGCAGGCGAACAGCACCTTCGGCTCGATCTGGGCGAACCGGTCGATCACGCTGCGGGCGCCGAAGTCCGGCGAGCAGGATGACCAGATCGCCCCGATGCTGGCGCTGGCCAGCAGCCCGATCACCGCCTCGGGCACGTTGGGCAGCAGCGCCGCGACCCGGTCACCCTTGCCGACCCCCAGCGCACGCAGGCCATGCGCCACCCGAGCGACCTCCCGCGCGAGGTCTGCGTAACTCAGCCGTCGCACATCATGTCGTTCTGAGATAGCGACAATCGCGGTCCTGTCCGGGTCGGTCCATGCGGTGCGGAGGGCGTTGCGAGCGTAGTTGAGCGTCGCGCCGGGGAACCAGTGCACATCCGGCATGCTCTGGCCGGTGAGCACCGGGCCGCTCCCCCGGTCGCCGAGCACCTCGAAGTAGTCCCAGATCGACGACCAGAACCCGGCAAGGTCACTGACCGACCATTCCCATAGCTCTTGGTAGTCGCCGAACGACTTGTCCAGCCAGGCCTGGTACCTGGTGACCCGGGCGTTTTTCCGGGTCTTCGCGTCCGGTTCCCACAGCGTCTGGCCGTACCCCTGCGCGGTCATGATTTAAGCATGCCGGTGTCCGGTCAGGCTGGCTAGCAGCATCTGGGTGTCGGTGAGGTCGGGCAGCACGACGTCGGCGCCGGCCTCGCGCAGGTCCGCCGCCGTGGCGCGGCCGCTGGCCACCGCGACCGACCGCGCCTCGCCGATCTGGGCGGCCGCCACGTCGCGCACCGCGTCGCCGATGTACACGGTCGTGTGCTCGAAGTCCGCCTGGTACTTCTGCTCGGCGCGCTGCCTGGCGACGGTGAGCAGCGTGCCCCTGGGATAGGCCTCGGTGCCGAACCCGCCGACCTCGAGGTCCAGGTAGCGGTCGAGGCCGAACGCGGCGAGCTTGAGCACGGCGTTCGGCTTGCTGCTGCCGGTGAGCACCGACTGGACCGTCGTGCCGAGGTCGTGCACCGCCTTGAGCGCGTCTGCGGCGCCGTCGAGCAACTGCCCGTGCGTGGCCAGGTCGGCGCGGCGCGTATGCATGGCGGCCGCCAGCTCCTGGCTGAACGGCTGGAGCAGTTCCTCGGCCGCGCCGCTCATATCCGCGCCGTTCAGCGCCAGCGCCTCGAAGAACACCTCGGGCTCGGACCGCCCGGCCATCTGCGGCAGCTGGACCAGTGGCCGGCCAGCCACTTTGGGGAACGCTTCCGCGTAGGCCGCCCGGCTGACCCGGGCAACGTCGACGAGCGTCAAGTCCACATTCCACAGGACCAGCAGGCGAGGTTTCATCCCGACCAGTACACCAGAGTTCGAAGCCATTGCTCCCCATTATGGCTCGTAGCGGCCTCGTGCTTGCAACGGCACGGAACGCGAGGACGATGGACGGAGCGGGCGCGACCAGGAAGGAGGCGCAGCGTGCCAGCGACGCCGAACATCGCGCGGGTCTGGGACCACTGGCTCGGTGGCCACCTGGCGTGCGACGTCGACCGGGCCGCCGCGAAGCGCATCGAGGAGACCGTCCCGAGCGCGCCGGCGATGGCCGTGAGGTCCCGGCAGTTCCTCGGCCGTGCGGTCACCTGGGTCACGCGGCAGGGCGTGATCCAGTTCCTCGATCTCGGCGCGGGGATACCGACCCGCGCCGAGGCGAAGCTGCCCGGCGGCAAGACCGTGCGGGTCCGGCCGGTGCACGAACTGGCCCGGGAGGTCGCCCCGCACGCCCGCGCCGCGTACGTGGACAACGACGAGGTGGCGGTGTCCCAGTGCCTGGCGCTGCTGTCCGGCCCTGGCGTCGCGGTCGTCGGCGCCGACCTCCGCGACCCCGGCGCCGTGCTGGCCGGCCCGGCGCTGGAGGTGCTCGACATGTCCCGGCCCATCGCGCTGGTCCTGAGCTGCGTGCTGCACTACTTCTCGCCCGATGCGGCGCGGGAGATAACCGCCGGGTACGCGCGCCTGGTGCCGCCGGGGAGCTACGTGATCCTGTCGGCGATCGCGTGCGAACCCGGCATGCTCGGCCGGCTCCGCGAGGAAGCCGCGGGACGGCATCCCGTCGACGTGAACAGCTTCACCCCCGACGAGATCGGCGCGCTGTTCCGCGGCCTGGAGCTAGTCGAGCCGGGCATCGTGCCGGCCCGGGCGTGGCGCGGCGGCGCACCGGACCCCGGCCTGCGGCCGAGGGGCCCGGTGTACCTGCTCGCCGGAGTCGGCCGCAAGACGTTATTAGTTGCGAGGCCGGTCATCCCATGTGCGGATACCGGTAGTCGGCGGGTGGCACGAAGAGTTCCTTGATCGTCCGGGCGGAGACCCAGCGGATCAGGTTGAAGATCGAGCCGGCCTTGTCGTTGGTACCGCTGGCGCGACCGCCGCCGAACGGCTGCTGGCCGACGACCGCCCCGGTCGGCTTGTCGTTGATGTAGAAGTTGCCGGCCGAGTAGCGCAGGACGTCGGTGGCCTGGGCGATGGCGCTCCGGTCCGTGGCCATGATCGAGCCGGTCAGCGCGTAGGTGACGGCGTCCTTGGCGTGCTCGAGCATGGTCTCGTACTCGTTGTCCGGATAGACGTGCACGGCGAGGATCGGGCCGAAGTACTCGGTGGTGAAGATCTCGTCGGTGCGGTCCGTACCCGCCAGGATCGTCGGCCGCACGAAGTAGCCGTTGCTGTCGTCGACGGTGCCGCCGGTGAGCACGGTGATCGAGGGTGTGCTGTTTGCCCGTTGGAACGCGGCCTGGTGCTTGGCGAAGGCCCTCGCGTCGATGACCGCGCCCATGAACAGCGACAGGTCTTCGGTGACGTTGCCCATGGTGAGGCCGTTGACCTGCTCGACGAGCTGATCCTTGTGGGCTTGCCAGAAGGACTGGGGCAGGAAGGCGCGGGAAGCGGCGGAGCACTTCTGGCCCTGGTACTCGAACGCGCCGCGGATCAGCGCGGTGGTGACCGCCTGCGGGTCCGCGCTCGGGTGCGCGATGACGAAGTCCTTGCCGCCGGTCTCCCCCACGAGCCTTGGATAGTTGCGGTATCTAGCGATGTTCTCGCCGACCGTCCGCCACAGGTGCTGGAACGTCCCCGTGGAGCCGGTGAAGTGGATGCCGGCCAGGTCCGGATGGGTGAGCGCGACCTTGGACACCGCGATGCCGTCGCCGGTGACCAAGTTGATCACACCCGGCGGGAGGCCGGCCGCCTCGAGCAGCCGCATCGTGTAGTGCGCGGCGAGCTGCTGAGTTGGCGACGGCTTCCACACCACGACGTTGCCGAGCAACGCGGGCGTGGTGGGCAGGTTGCCGGCGATCGCGGTGAAGTTGAACGGCGTGATGGCGAGCACGAAGCCTTCCAGCGGCCGGTACTCCATCCGGTTCCACGTGTTCGGGGCCGATTCCGGCTGCTCGGTGTAGAGCTGCCTGGCGAAGGCCACGTTGTACCGCAGGAAGTCGATCAGCTCGCAGGCGGCGTCGATCTCCGCCTGGTACGGCGACTTGGACTGGCCCAGCATCGTGGCCGCGTTCAGGGTGGCGCGCCACGTGGTGGACAGGAGTTCGGCCGCCTTGAGGAAGATGGCGGCCCGGTCGTCGAAGCTGAGCTGGCGCCAGGCGGGCGCGGCCTGCTTGGCGGCGTGGATCGCCTCGGCCACGTCGACGTCGGTCGCGTTATGCATGGTGCCGAGGACATGGCGGTGGTTGTGCGGCTGGACGACGTCGATCGCGTCGCCCTTGGCCATCCGCTGCTCACCGTTGATCGTCATCGTCAGCTCGGCCCGCTGCCCGGCCAGCTCCTTGATCTTGCTCTCCAGCGCGGCCCGTTCTGGGCTGCCGGGTGCGTACTGCCGGACCGGCTCGTTGGCCGGTGCCGGGACCCTGGAGACGGCGTCCATCACTGTTACTCCCAGGTTGTCGGCTTCGTTGCCTTTGTCCTCTTATCCTCGCACGACCGCGCCTCGCCGGATGATCATGCCCACCCAGCCCCCATCCGACGCCTGTCGATAAGCCGCAAGGGGGGAGGTGGGCGGGGGGGCGGGCGGCAGGCTCGATTGGCCTCGGTTAACGTGGCGGATTACCCCTTCGTGGTAACGCGGCCCTCGCGCACGGGGGTCGATCCTCCACGAAGGGGTAAACGTCCACGTTGCTGGCGGGACTGCCGTGCGCTCCTATCCCGATAGACGCACACTGCACTCCAGCCACAGGCGGCGCGCGGCCACGCCCCGCGGCCTGCCGACTACCGGCACGACACGCGCCGAGGGTTTTCGGCGGCGCGGGTGCGGTTAGCGGATTTGGTCTTCGAGTTCTTGGGTGGCGTACCAGCCGAGTTCGTGGCCTTCGGCCTGGTCGACTTCGAACTCGGCATCCAGGTCGCCGGCG
>DASRFJ010000278.1:0-29874 GCA_035651595.1 Streptosporangiaceae bacterium
GGCCGGATCATTGCGGACAGTTACCCCCCCAAAGTGGGGGGGTAACTGTCCGCAATAATTTTCGAGCGTCTTCCGGAGCCCGAGCAGACCGCCGAACGGCAAGGGCATGCTGGACCAAACCGGGCATTGCGGGCAGCCAGCACAGCAGCCGACCCCGTGTGCGCCGGAAACGTGGACGGTATGTCCGTTATGCGAGGGAGAGCGGGGCGTCGGGGGACGGCAGGACCTGGCGGAGCACCTGGGAGAATTCCTCCGCCATCGCGCCGATCGTCTCATCGCCGAAAGTATTGCGCTTGAACGTGATCGCGCCGATCATGTCGCCCGACGTGGTGGTGCTCAGCGTCCACAGCACCCCGTCCGGCATGGCGGAGGTCCGCTCCTGGCCGCGCGGCTCCCGCGATATCTCGGCGAACTTCAGGTCGCCGGGGATGTCATCGCCCAGCATGACCGGGTCGGGGAACACCTGGAACACGGCCGCTGACCCGTTGTCGGCCATGGCGGGTCCCATCAGCTGGGGCGCCAGGCCGAAGATGTGCATGCTGGGGATGTCGTGCGAGTACGCGTCCAGGCAGGTCCGGCGCGTCCGGTCGAGCACCTCGCGGAACGTGGTGCACCCGGTGAGGTCGGTGCGCAGCGGGATGAAGTTGAAGAACGACCCGACGGTGTCCTGGAACAGCCGGCCGCCGCGGCCGGGGGTGAAGGTCGCGATGATGACGTCCTTGGACTTGAGCTTGCGCTGCACGACGATCTGGTACGCGGCGAGTAGCACGATCGCGGTCGTGCTCCGGGTGGCGGTGGCCAGCTTCGCGGCGGCCGAGGCCAGGTCCGCGGGGATAGAGAAGCGGTACGCGCCGGTCGTCTGCGGCACGCCGGCCGACCGGGCGAAATCGGTGGGCAGCGCGCTGATCAGCGCGTCCGACAGGTTCTTGCGCCAGTACTCGATCGCGGCGGCGGACTGAGCCTGCGGTGCCTCCCGGCTCCAGGTGGCGAACTCCCGGTACTGGGGCGCGTCCGGCAGCTCGGGCACGTCGAAGCCCCGCTGCGCCGCGTAGCGGTTGACCAGGTCGCGGATGATCACCCGCACCGCCCAGCCGTCCGTGGCGATGTGGTGCGTGATCAGCGCGAGCACCGAGTCCTGCTCGTCGAACCGCGCGAGCACCGCCTTGATGAACGGCGGCCGGTCCGCGTCGATCGTGCCGGTCTCGAGCTCCCTGATCAGCTCCTCCGCCTGCTGATCCCGTGACTTGCCTGGCTCGGCGGGCAGGTCACGCACCGAGAGTTCGGGCGTGGAAGCGGGATGTATCTCCTGGTACTTGTCGTCGCCGTCGCGCACTATCACGGTGCGCAGCGCCTCGTGCCGTTCCACCACATCACGCAGCGCACGTCGCATCGCGTCGGCGTCCACCTGCCCGCTCACGCGCCAGGCTTCGACGATGTGGTAGTGCGGACCGAACGGCCCGTCCTCACTGCCAAAGTCGAAGAGGCAGACAAACTCCTGATTCAGCGACAACGGGGCTCGCTCGGTCCGTGTGACGGTCATGGTTCACGCTCCTTCTAGCGGATTTCGGTGCTCGAACGAGCACAGGTCGGTGGTTGTCCAGCCGTCCAGGTCGTATTCCGCGAGGCAGGCATCGGCGAACGCCTTGTACTGATCGATCAGGCCACCCGATTCCTGTGCGTACAGCAGCTCGACGCGCGTGTTCTCGTGGTTGCCCGCGTAGTTGCGCTCGTACAGCTCGTGCCGCCCCGCGAACTCGGTGCCGACGGCATCCCACAGCAGCTTCATCACCTTGACCCGCTCGACCGCGTCGCGGCCGCCGGAGCCGCGCAGGAACTTGTCAAGGTACGGACGGATCTGGTCGTTCTTGAAGTCTTCGGCGCTTGAGTTGACGTAGACGAGCCCGCTGGCGACGTCTTGCAGGACGATCTCCCTGATCCTCGGGTAGCCGATCTGCATGAACCAGCGGTACGCCATGCCGTATTGCGGATTGGGCAGCACGGCGCCGTTCTTCCAGGGGACCGGATTGCGCGCTGCGGCATCCGACAGCGCCCAGAAGAGATTGCGCCAGGCGAGGACCTCGCCAAGGCGCGTCTGAACGCCGCGGAAGTCCCTGGTACCGGTGATTTCCAGCGCCTTGACGAGCAGTCCGGCGATGAATTCCAGCTTCACTGCCAGGCGTATGCAGCCATGAAAGGTAAAGCGCTCGAAGAAACCGGATTGTTCGCCGAACTGCTGTACCTTGGCGAGGCTGCCATAGATGAATACGTTCTCCCAGGGGATGAGCACCTTGTCCAGGACAAGAATGGTGTCGTTCTCGTCCATTCGCGAGGACAACGGATAATCGAATGGGCTGCCCATGACCGCCGACATCGCGCTGTAGGACGTCCGGCAGATCAGCTTCACCCCCGGCGCGTCCATCGGGACGGTGGCGACCAGCGCGAACGGCCGCTTGCGTACCGGCAGGCCGTAGTGCGCGATGAAGTTGTAGTGCGCGAGCGCCGAACCGGTCGCGACCACCTTGGCGCCGCTGACGATCAGGCCGGCGTCGGTTTCGCGTTCCGCGTGCACGAAGACGTCCTCGACCTCGTCGGGCGGCCGGCTCCGGTCGACAGGCGGGTGGACGATCGCGTGATTCCAGAACAGTACCTGCTCCTGTGAGCGCGCGTACCAGTGCTTCGCGTTGGCCTCGAACGGCTGGTAGAACTCCGCGTTCGCGCCGAGCGTGCCGAGGAAGGAAGCCTTGTAGTCCGGGCTGCGGCCCATCCAGCCGTAGGTCATGCGCGCCCACTCGGCGATCGCGGCCTGGTCAGCGACGAGGTCGTCGACGCTGTGCGGCGTGGTGAAGAACCGGTGGGTGTAGCCGTCACTGCCGGTGTCGGTGGGCGCGACGAGAACGGCTGAGTGCTTCGGGTCGTGCAGGGCGTCGTACAGCCTGGCGATCATCCTGGCCGGATTGCGGAACGCCGGATGCACGGTCACGTCCTTGACCCGCTCGCCGTAGAGGTAGACCTCGCGGTCGTCGCGCAGGCTCTCGAGGTATTCCTCGCCCGTCATCGGCCGGGTCTTGCGCCGCATCGTCCTACCTCCCCGCTCGGATGTGATCGCCCAGCTCCGACAGGTACTTGGCGACCACGTCCGGCACGACCTTGCAGTCGAGCAGGTAGGTGCCGGGGTTCCCCGCGTCGAGCCAGGCGCGTACCCCGGCCAGGTCGGCGACCGTGCGTACCGTCGCGGCTTGCGCCCCGAACGAGCGCGCCACGGCGGCGAAGTCGGTATCGCCGAAGGTGGCGGGGGTGATGTCGGTGCCGAGCGGGCGGTACATGTGCACCTCCGCGCCGTAGGCGGCGTCGTTGAAGATCACCACGAGCGCCGAGTGCGCGACGCGAACCAGGGTCTCCAGCTCGGGCAGCCCCATCAGCGCGCCGCCGTCGCCGAGGGCCACGACCGTCGTCCGGTCGGGCCTGCCGATCGCCGCGCCGACCGCGCCGGCGAAACCGAGGCCTATCGTCTGGAACGCCGCGCCGGTGAACACGAGCGCGGACGGGTCGGCGGCGGGCCAGTACATGGCCGGCCAGCCGACGAAGTGGCCGCCGTCCATGACCAGCGTGCGTTCCGGCGGCAGCAGGCCGGCCAGCGCCAGCGACAAGGTCCGCGGGTCGATCCGGCCGGCCGTGCTCGCGTCGTCGTACGGCTCGTGTTCCCATCCGGCCACGGCGATGTCGCCCGCCACCTCGCCGCGCCACCGCGACGCGGCCATGCCGCGCGCCCGCACGCCGTCCAGCAGGGCACACGCGATCCGCGTCGCGTCGCCCGTGACGCACAGGTCGACCCGGCTCGCGGTCGGTACGGCGGCGAGGTCGACCTGCACGAGCGTGGCGCGCGGATCGAACACCATGCCGCCGTGCAGGGTGAATTCGTTCAGGCTCGCCCCGAACGCGACGATCACGTCCGCCTCGCCCATGATCCGCGCCGCCCGCGGCGAGGCGAAGCCGCCGCAGATCCCGAGCGACCAGGGGTTCTGGCGGAACAGCCCGTCGGCCATCACGGTGGTCGTGAGCAGCGCGCCAAGCCGGTCGGCGAGCGCGGCGATCGGCTGCGCGGCACCGGACCGGTACGCGCCGAGCCCGGCGAGCAGCAGCGGTCGGCGAGCGCCGGCCAGGGCGGCGAGGGCCGCGTCAAGCGCCGCCTCGCGGTCCGCGTCGACGTCGTGGACAGCCGGGACTAGTCGAGGGAGCGGGCGGACGGACGCGGTCTGGCTGTTCTGCTCCGGCACGTCGGCGGCCAGCACGTCGGCGGCGAGCAGGTCGGCGGGCAGGCTGAGCACGACGGGCCGCGGTCCGCGGCGCGCGAGTCCGAGCGCGTGGGCAACGGTGCCGCGGACCGCGGCTGGGTCCGTGACGCGAACGGTGCGAGCGCCGAGCGCCGCGGCGAACGCCGCCTGGTCGATGTCGATCCGCCGCGGTCCGCTGGCCGGCTGGTCGCCGGTGAGCAGCAGCAGGCCACTGCGGTGCTTGACCGCTTCGGCCAGCCCGGTCGCGGTGTTGGTCAGGCCGGGCCCATATGTGGTCGTGCACACCGCGACGTGTCCGGTCGCCCGGTAGTACGCATCCGCCATCGCGACGGCTCCGCCCTCGTGCCTGGCGGCGACGTACCTGGCGCCGCCCGCCATGAGCCCGGCCACGGCGAGGAAGTTCCCGTTGCCGACGACGCCGAAGGCGGCCCGGACACCCTCGTCGGCAAGCGCCTCTCCCACCGCGGTCGCGAGCTTCATTCGAGCTCGAAGATGACTTCGCCGACGGTCATGTCGATCCGGTTCGTCCGCATGAGCTGCCAGCCGGCCTCGTCGAACACCGACTCCCAGTCGGCGACGGTGGGCAGGAAGACGCCCATCAGGTCATGGCCGAGCTCGAAGCCGAGCGTGAACACCGGCAGGTCGGTATCGGGAACCTCGCCGGTCCGCGTCGCGTCGCCGAGCAGCAGCCGCCGGGCCGCGGGAAAGACCTTGCGGATCCGCCGCAGCGCGGCCACGCAGTTCTCGCGCGGCCAGAAATCGTGACCCATCATGAAGCAGGTGATCAGGTCGACGTCCGCGAACTCCGGACGCTCGTCGAGGTCGAGCACGTCGGCTTCGATGAGCGTGACCCGGTCCGCCGCGCCGGCCGCCAGCGAGTCGGCCTCGGCCGCGTCGAGCGCGGGGCGGGCGATGTCGATGCCGATGCCGCGGGCACGCGGGTACCTGGCCAGGATGCCGAGCACCCGGCCGCCGCTGCCGCAGCCTAGGTCCACGACGTTGCCGAGCTCGAAGCCGAGCCGGCCCATCGCGTCCCAGAACGTCGGCGCGTAGCAGAGCTGGTCGATCTCCCGGCAGGCGTACGCGATCGCGGCCGCGTCCCGCTGGTAGAACTGGCCGGACCGGTTCTCGCTGACCAGAACCGACGGCATCTGCCGGAACAGCTCCGCGCTGCCGCGGCTCAGCCAGTGGAAGAACGACTTGTACCGGTAGACCTCGTCGAAGGCGTCCGCGACGAGGACCAGCGTGCCGCTGCGCCGTACCACACCCACCGAGGCCAGCGCGCGGAACAGGCCAGCGGTGGCGGACGGGTCGAGGCCACGTCGTTCGGAGAAATCTTTGGTGTCGAGGGTCCGGTCGACGGACAGCTCGTCGAGCGCGCCGATCTCCCAGGCAGCGGCGATCGCCCACGCCGCCACCGCCGAGTTGTAGATCTTCGCCGCGGCCCCGGTCATGACCTGACCAGCTGCGCGGTCGGCTCGGCCACGGACGCGGCGAGCACGCGGCGGTACCGCGTCGCGATCCCCGCGATCGTGCCTTCGTCGAACCGGCCCCGGCTATAGCGGACCAGGCCGGCCAGCTCTCCCGACCGCAGGTGGTCCAGCGCCCACAGCATGCCCTTCGGCGTGCTGGCGCCGACCGGCGTCGACGTGCGCCGGTCGCGGAGTTCGGCGTACCTGAGATCGCCGGCCCGCTCGATTCCGGTAAGGGCGGGCGGCGGCAGCATCTCGAACGCGCTGACCGCCAGGTGATCGTCGCCGCACGGTGCCATCAGGTCGCCGGCGTGCGCCTGGATCAGCGGGAACGGGATGTCGTTCGCGTACGCCTGGAGGCAGCTCGCCCTGGTCCGCGCGATGACGTCGGCGAAGTTGCGGCAGCCGTCAAGCCCGGTCCTGATCGGCAAGAAGTTGTACAGCGGTCCCACCACGCTGGCGAAACGCGGTTCGTTGCGTCCGGCGGTGAACGTCGGCACGACCAGATCGGATTCTCCGGTCAGCTGGCTGGCCAGCAGGTTATAGGCGGCGAGCAGCACGACGAACAGCGAGCTGCGCGCCGACCTCGCGACCTGGGCCGTCTGCTCGGTCAGCTCCCGGTCGATCACGAAGCGGTGCACCGAGTACGGATCGGGCGCGCCTTCGGGCAGCACCCGGTCGGCCGGCAGCGTGTGCACCCGCGCGCCGCGCAGGTGCTCCCGCCAGTGCCTGGCGGCGACGCCGGACCAGGACTGTTCGCTGGCCCGCTGCCAGGCGGCGAACTCGCGGTACTGAACCGCGTCGGGCAGGCCGGGAGTGCGCCCGGCGGCCCTTGCGGCGTAGCACGCGGCGAGGTCGGTGATGATCACGTGCATGGACCAGGCGTCGGACGCGATGTGGTGCGTCGTCAGCGCGAGCACGTGGTCGTCGGCGCCGAGCCTGCCGAGTACCGCCCGTAGCAGCGGCATCTCGCCGGGGCCGAACGGCCTGGCCTCGACGTCGTCCAGCAGGCCGTACGCGTCCCCCGAGCCGGCGTCGCGCACCTCCAGGCTCACCCGGGCCGGCGGGTGCACTCGCGAATGCCATCCGCCGTCGTTATTGCGCACGCTGGTGCGGAGTATCTCGTGCCTGGCCACGACGTCGTCAAGGGCGGCCGACAGCGCGCCGTTATCGAGGCTCCCGTGCAGGCGCAGCCCGTAGGTGATCGTGTACCACTGGCTGAGCGCTCCCGCTGTCTCGCCATGATCCAGAGAGCACAAGAACTCCTGGTTCAGCGAGAGCGCGGGCCGTTCGTCGGTCATCACACCCCGTCTCTCAATCCCAGCAGGGCCTTCTCGATTTGCTGGTCGAGTTCGGCAACGGTGGGGGCATCGAAGATGTCGGAGACCAGCAGCTCGACACCGAGGCGAGCCTGGATCGAGCTGATCAGCCGCATCGCCATCAGCGACTCGCCGTGCAGGTCGAAGAAGCTGTCGTCGATCCCTACCCGGGGAACCCCGAGCACTTCGGCGAACAGCGTGCACAGGATCTCCTGCCGCTCCGTCTCCGGTGCCCGGTAGCGCGAGGAGCTCTCGATCAGCGGTTCGGGCAGCGCCTTGCGGTCCACCTTCCCGTTCGGGGTCAGCGGCAGCGAGTCGAGCGGAATGAATGCCGACGGCACCATGTACTCCGGCAGCAGTTCGGTCGCGTGCGCCCGCAGCCCCTCGATATCCGGCTCGCCATCCTCGCCATCCTCGCCTACGACGTAGGCGATCAGGCGCTTCTCGCCGTCCTCGACCTCGCGTGCGACCACTACCGTGTGGGCCAGCCCGTGGTACCTCGCGAGCACGCTCTCGACCTCGGCCAGTTCGACCCGGTAGCCGCGGATCTTGACCTGGTCACCGGAGCGCCCGACGAATTCGATCAGGCCGTCCTGCCGCATCCGCACCTGGTCACCGGTGCGGTACATGCGCTGGCCGGCACCCGCGAACGGGTCGGCGACGAACCGCTCGGCGGTGACGCCGGGCCGTCGGTAGTAGCCGCGCGCGAGGCGCTCCCCGGCGACGTAGAGGTCGCCGACCTCGCCCGTCGGCAGCGGTCTGAGCTGTTCGTCCAGCACGTGCAGCCGGGTGTTGTCCATGCCGCGCCCGACCGGCACGGTCAGGCCCATGGAGTAAGGCGCCCGCATGGGTGAGTTGGTGATGAATGACGACATCTCGGTCGCGCCGTATGTCGCGCGGACTACGGTGCCGGGGCACGCCGCGAGCACCTGCTGCACCGCTTTGGCCGAGATGACGTCCCCGCCGGTCAGCACCTCGCGCACACCGGTGAAGCACTCCGGCGCTTCGTCGGCCACCACGCGGAACAGGCCCGCGGTCACGTGCACGGCCGAGATGTCGTGTTCGGTGATCAGCCGCCGCAGCGTGCCCACATCCAGGCGGCCCGGCGGCGCGAGCACCAGGTGGCCGCCGCGCAGCAGCGGCACCCACAGCTCGTACGTGGACACGCCGAACGCGTACGGCGCCAGCATCAAGATCCGCTCCTGACCCCCGCCGTCCCAGCAGGAGTCGAGGGCAAGACCGAGGACGCCGCGGTGCGTGACGGCGACACCCATCGGGTCGCCGGTCGAGCCGGAGGTGTAGAGCACGTGCACCAGGTGATCAAGCTCGCTCCGCACACCCGGGTCGGCGCCGGGCAGCGACCGCAGCTCCGTGTCCGAGTCGACGAAGACAACCACGGGAACTTCGGGCAGGCCGCGCTCGCGCATGGTCGCGTCGGCCAGCAGCACGGGCTTGCCCACGCTGTCGGCGATCCACTGCAGGCGCTGGAGTGGATACGCGCTGTGCAGCGGCAGGTACAGAGCACCGGCTTTCACGATGGCGAGAATCGAGGCCACCATGTCGACGGTCCGCTCCTGGAGCACCATGACCGGGTCCTCTGGCCGGACGCCCAGGCCGAGCAGCCGGCGGGCGATCCGGTTGGCCCGCTCGTCAAGCTCGGCGTAGGTGACCGCCTCGGCGGGCGACGACACCGCGATCGCGTCCGGTGTCCGCGCCACTACCTGTGCAAAGCGCTCCTGAACGGACTTGGAATCCATCATGTTGCCCCGATCCGCTATCCGTGACAGCTTCCGCGCAGCCCAAGCTCCGCGGACCAAAATCCAACCCGCACCCTGAACGTCTATGGCGACGATGTCAGCGATCCGCTACTGGCCGCATCTCCCGGATTGCGCTCGGCATTTGCGCGAACGCGCCGCGCAAGCAGCGAGATGCACCGTCTAGGCCCCGGTGCCACCGTCGGGGATGCGGGACCGGCGACGTGGTGCTGCCCGCGCTGCTCAGTTACCGAAGGAGGCAACCGCGATGCGTGACCAGCCTGACAAACGAGCAGTTGTGCTCGGCGGCGGCATGGCTGGCCTGGCGGCCGCCCGTGTCCTGTCCGAGAAGTACGACGACGTCGTCATCGTGGACCGCGACGAGCTGATCGGCGTCACCAGCTACCGCAACGGCGTGCCGCACGGCCGCCACGCGCATGGCTTGGTCGCCAAGGGCCACCAGATCTACGAGGGGCTTTTCCCCGGGCTCACGACGAGCATGAGCGAGGACGGGGTGCGGCCCGGCGACTTCAACGACGCGATCCAGTGGGTCTTCAACGGCCAGCGGCTGGCGCCGTCCAACTCGGGCCTGATGTGCCTGCCGTGCGGCCGCCCCGCACTCGAACTCGGCGTCCGCAAGAAGGTCCAGGAAATACCGAACGTACGCTTCCTCGAGCGGCACGACATCGTGGGCCTGGAAACGACGCCGGACCGCAAGCGGGTGCTCGGCGCGCGGATCCAGCGCAGCGAGCCGGGCAGCCGGCCCGAGACGCTGCTCGCCGACCTGGTGCTCGACATCACCGGCCGCGGCTCGCGGATGCCGGCCTGGCTGCGCGAGCTGGGCTATGAGGCGCCGGACGAGGACAAGATCAAGGTCGACCTGGCCTACACCTCGCGGCACTTCCGGCTGAAGCGCGATCCGTTCACCAAGGACATCGCGATCATCGCGGCCGCGACGCCCTCGCATCCCCGTGGCGCGTTCTTCTACCCGATGCCCGACGGCGAGACCGTGGAGCTGTCGCTCACCGGGATACTCGGGGACTACCCGCCAACGGACCCCGAAGGCTTCCTCGCCTACACCAAGTCGCTGCCGATCCCCGAGTTCTACGACTACGTGCACGACGCGGAGCCGGCCGACGAGCCGGTGCGGTTCAAGTTCCCGGCCAGCGTCTGGCGCCGGTACGACAAGCTCACTCGCTTCCCGGAGGGCCTGCTGGTGATGGGCGACGCCGTGTGCAGCTTCAACCCGATCTACGCCCAGGGCATGACGGTCGCCGGGATGGAGACGCTCACGCTGCGCAAGCACCTGCAGAGTACGGCGCCGCTGAACGCGGTCGACTTCTTCGGCGAGATTTCGGGGCAGATCAGCTCGCCGTGGGAGTTCTCCGCGACCGCGGACCTCGGCTACGCGGGCGTCGAGGGCGAGCGGACCGACCAGATCAACATGATCAACCAGTACATCTCGGCGCTGCAAGCCGCCGCGGTGA
This sequence comes from Streptosporangiaceae bacterium, assembly GCA_035651595.1. Classification (GTDB taxonomy): domain Bacteria; phylum Actinomycetota; class Actinomycetes; order Streptosporangiales; family Streptosporangiaceae; genus JAFARZ01. The sequence goes on from DASRFJ010000278.1 coordinate 10,325, forward strand.
GCGACCCGCGCCTGACCGACGCCTTCCTCCGGGTCGCCGGGCTGGTCGACGAGCCGATGGCGCTGATGAACCCGGACATCCAGCAGCGGGTGATGGGCCAGTCCCAGCCCGCGCCTGCCGACGCGAGAGACTGAAAAGAGGTGCCCGATGCGTCCCTTTGAGATCGACATCCCGCAGTCCCAGCTCGACGACCTGAAGCAGCGGCTCGCGGCCACCCGCTGGCCCGACGAGATGCCCGGCGTCGGCTGGACCCGCGGCGTGCCGCTCGGCTATCTCAAGGAGCTAGCCGAGTACTGGCGCACCCAGTACGACTGGCGTGCCGCCGAGGCGCGGCTCAACCAGTTCCCGCAATTCCTCACCAGCATCGACGGCGTCCAGGTGCACTTCCTGCACGTCCGCTCGCCCGAGCTGAACGCGATGCCGATGATCTTGACCCACGGCTGGCCCTCGTCAGTGGTGGAGTTCATCGACGTCATCGGCCCGCTGACCGACCCGGTCGCGCATGGCGGCAGCGCCGAAGACGCGTTCCACGTGGTAATCCCGTCCATGCCGGGCCACGCCTTTTCCGGTCCGACCGGGCAGCCCGGCTGGGACACCGAGCGGATCGCGCAGGCGTGGAAGTCGCTGATGCGGAGCCTCGGGTACGACCGCTACCTCGTGCAGGGCGGCGACTGGGGAATGCCCGTGTCGCTGCGGCTCGGCCTCGCCGACCCCGAGCATGTGGCGGGCGTGCACCTGAACATGCTCGCCACGTTCCCGCCCGCCGACCCGTCCGATCAGGCCGCCATGGGCGCGTTGATGAGCGAACTGGGCCCGGCCGACATTGCGCGCGCGCAATTCGCCGGTTACTTCGCGCAGGACGGCGCGGGCTGGCTGAAGATCCAGTGCACCCGCCCGCAGACGATCGCCTACGGGCTGACCGACTCGCCAGCCGGCCAGCTCGCCTGGATCATCGAGAAGTTCAAGGAGTGGACCGACTCGGAGAACGCGCCGGAAGACGCGATCGACCGCGACCACCTGCTGACCAACGTCATGCTCTACTGGCTGACCGCGACGGCCGGGTCGAGCGCGCAGCTGTACTACGAGTCCGAACACCTCGACGCCGACTTCATCCGCACCTGGGGCGGGCCCTGGCCGCTGGCGATGCCGGCCGGCGTGGCCTCGTTCCCCAAGGACGCGGTGCGGCCGATCCGGCGGTGGGCGGAGAAGATCCTGCCGACGCTGACGCACTGGACCGAGTTCGACAAGGGCGGTCACTTCGCCGCACTCGAGCAGCCCGAGCTCTTCACCGGCGACGTTCGGACGTTCGCCCGCTCGCTGCGCTGACCACCGCCCCCTGCGCCGGCCGGGACACACCCCGGCCGGCGCATTCGCCGCGCCCGCGCCCACCCACCCCGCGTAACCCACGCCTCCCGCGCTCGATCACAAATCCGGAAATATCGCCATCTGGCAGCTAGGCTCGAATGATTGCGGACACTTACCCCCCCAAAGTGGGTGGGTAAGTGTCCGCAATAATCTGGCACGCCTGACCGCGCGGCCGAAATATAGCCAAATATCCGGATTTGGGCTTGGAGGCCGCGGGCGAGCGACCCCGGCGTGCGCGCGCGGGGGCGTGCGCGGGGGCGGCGGGCGCGGCGAGGCATGCGCGCGCGAGGCGCGGGAGAGCCGTTCGTGCCCGAAGCACGTTTGTCGTTCTGGCTACTTCTCTAGGTATCTGTCGATGGCGCGGACGGTCGGGTTGCTCATGAAGCCCTTCAGGCTGATCTTGATGCCCAGCTGCTTCACGAGCCTGGCGACCAGCACGGCCGCGAGCAGGGAATGGCCGCCCAGGTCGAAGAAGCTGTCCTCGATCCCCACCCGGTCGACGCCGAGGACCTGGGCGAACAGCTGGCACAGGGCTCGCTCCCGCGCGGTCGCCGGCGCCTGGAAGGCCCGGACGCCCGTGGCATGGTCCGGAGGGGGCAGGGCGCGCATGTCCAGTTTGCCGTTCGCGTTCAGCGGGAGTTTGCGCAGCACCACGATCGCGGCGGGCACCATGTAGCCGGGCAGCATCCGGCCGACGGCGTCCCGCAGTCTCGCCGGGTCGAGCGCCGACCCGGCGGCGGGCACGACATATCCGGCCAGCCGCTTGTCACCGGGCCGGTCCTCCCGAAGCACGACCCGGACCTCTGCCACCCCCCGCTGGGCGGCCAGCACCGCCTCGATTTCGCCCAGTTCGACCCGGAAACCGTGGATCTTGACCTGGTTGCCGGCCCGGCCCAGGTACTCGAGCTGACCGCCCGCGTTCCACCGGGCCAGGTCCCCGGTCCGGTACATCCGATCCCCGGCCGCGCCGAACGGGCACGCCACGAACCGCTCCGCGGTCAGGTCCGGCCGGCCGAGGTAGCCCCGCGCCAGGCCGTCCGCCAGGTAGAGCTCACCGGCCACCCCCGGCGGCACCAGCGCCAGCGTCTCGTCCAGTACGAACGCCCTTTTGTTCCAGAGCGGCCGCCCGATCGGCGGTGGACCCGCCTCCTCGCCATCCTCGACGGTGTATGTCGTGGCGAATACGGTCGCCTCGGTCGGGCCGTAGATGTTGACGATCCGTGCCCCCGGCACCGCCGTCCTGATCGTCGCCACGACCTGTCCGGTCAGCGCCTCCCCGCACAACGCCACGACATCGGCCTGCGCGGCCGTCCCCGGCGACGCCAGCACGTGTGCCAGCGCCGTCGGCGCGGCGCTGATCATGCTTCCGCACCATGGCGCGGCCGTCAGTGCCAGCAGGTTCGGCACGATCTCGATGCTGCCACCGGCCGTCAACGGCCCGAAGATCTCGAACACCGACATGTCGCAGCTCAGCGACGACGGCGCCAGCACCCGCGACAGCTCGGCCGCGGAGAACGCGGAGCCCACCCAGCACGCGAGCGACGCCGCCCACCGGTGCTCGACGATCACGCCCCTCGGCCGGCCGGTTGACCCCGATGTGTGCATCACGTAAGCGGCATTCCGCGGCCCGGCCGGCACCCGGACGTTCCTCCCGTCCAGTCCGGCCAGCTTCGTCACGGTTACCGGGTTCTCGAACACCAGCAACGGCAGCCTGCCGGGCAGCGTGGCGGCTACCTCGGCCGTGGTCAGCACGGTGACGGGGCGGGTCTCCCGAAGTATGTAGGCGATGCGGTCGGGCGGATAGGCAGGGTCGACCGGCACGTACGCGCCGCCGGTCTTGAGCACGGCGAGTACCGCGACGATCATGTCGGGCGAACGGGGCACGGCGATGGCGACGAAGCGCTCAGGCCCCGCGCCCCGGGCGATGAGGAGCCGGGCCAGGCGATTGGCTCGCTTGTTCAGGTCGGCGTAGGTAATGTGTTCGTTCTCGAATATGATAGCAGAAGCGTCCGGGGTACGCGCGGCTTGCTTGGCGAAAAGTTCGGGAAAGGTCGTGCCGGGGATGGCGTGGGCGGTGTCGTTCCATGCCGAGATCTCGCGTCGCTCCGCGACGGTGATGATGTCGAACGTGCTGAGACGCCGGGCTGGGTCGCGGCCGCACTGGCCGAGCAGCCGGGTGAGCCGGGCGGCCAGCGCTCGCACGGTGGCCTCGTCGAACAGGTCCGCGGCGTATTCGAAGCGCGCGCTGATCCCGGCCGGTGCGCCGTGGTCGTCGTGGTGCTGCTGGAAGGCCAGGGTCAGGTCGAACTTGGCGGCCGCGGCGGGGACCGGTTCGGGACTGGCCCGCAGGCCGGGGAGCCGCCAGTCGATGTCGATGATGTCCTCGTCGGCGATCATCACCTGGAACAGCGGGTGCCGGGCGGGGGAGCGGGCGGGGTTGAGCATTTCGACCAGCCGCTCGAACGGGACGTCCTGATTCGCCTGGGCGGCCAGCACAATCTCCCTGGAGCGCTCGATCAGCTCGCCGAAGCTAGGATCGCCGGACAGGTCGGCGCGCAGGACCAGGGTGTTCGCGAAGAACCCGACGAGACGGTGGACCGCCTCGTCGCTCCGCCCGGCGACCGGCGCGCCGAGCGGGATGTCGTTGCCGGCGCCCATCCGGGACAGCAGGGCGGCCAGGCCCGCGTGCAGCACCATGAACATGGTCGCCTGATGCTCACGGGCCAGGCCGGCCAGTGCCTCGTGCAGGGCGCGGCCGGCCAGCTGCCAGCGGACCTCCGAGTCGTGCTGAGACGGCTCGACGGGGCGCGGGCGGTCGAACGGCAGCGCCAGTTCGTCGGGCAACCCGGCCAGTGTCCGCTGCCAGTATGTGCGCTGCCCGGTCAGCACCTCACCCTCACAGTCGAGGAGGTTTCGCTGCCACAGCGCAAAGTCCGCGTACTGGACCGGCAGGGGCGGCCAGTCCGGCTCCCGGCCGTCGCGCCGCGCCGCGTACGCCGTGGCCAGGTCGGCCATCAGCACTTCCATCGACCAGCCGTCGCTGGCGATGTGGTGGGTCACCAGCACCAGCACGTGCTCTCGCTCGGCCAGCACGAACAGCCATGCTCGTACCGGAAGTTCTGTGGCCACGTCGAACTCATGCCGCGCCGCTGCCGCCATCAGCTCGGCTAGTTCGCCCGAACGGGCTGTGGTAACAGTCACCGGGACCGCGGCTTCTCCCGCACGGATGACGTGCTGGTACGGCTGCCCGTCCGCGGCCGGGAACATCGTGCGCAGCGATTCGTGCCGGTCGACCACGTCGTGCAGCGCGACGGTGAGCGCGCCGATGTCCAGCCGGCCGCGGAGCCGCCACGCGAACGGCAGGTTGTAGGCGGTGCCTGGGCGGTGCAGCTGCGCCAGGAACCACAGGCGCTGCTGGGCGAACGAGAGCGGCAGGCGGGCCGGCCGAGGCATCGGTGCCAGGGCCGGGCGGGCCGCCTCCGCGCTGTCGAGGAACCGCGCCAGCGACGCCACCGTCGGGTGCTCGAACACCGCGCGGATCGGCAGCTCGGCGCCCAGCGCCGTCCGGACCCGGCTGATCAGCCTGATCGCTAGCAGCGAATGCCCGCCGAGGTCGAGAAAGTCATCGTCGACGCCCACCCGCTCGAGGCCCAGCACTTGGGCGTAGAGCTGGCACAGGATCCGTTCTCTGTCGGTGACCGGCGGCTGGAACGCGCCGGCGCCCGCCGCGTAGTCCGGGACCGGCAGCGCGTGGCGGTCCGGCTTCCCGCTCCCGGTCAGTGGCAGCCGGTCCAGCACCACGATCGCCGCCGGCACCATGTACCCGGGTAGCACCCGCCCGAGCGCCGCCCGCAGCGCGCCCGGGTCCGGCGTCGCGCCGGCCACGGGGACGACGTAGCCGGCCAGCCGCGTGTCGCCCGGCCGGTCCTCGCGTACCGCCACCGCGGCCTGCGCCACCCCTGGCTGGGCGGCGAGCACGGCCTCGATCTCGCCCAGTTCGATCCGGAAGCCGCGCACCTTCACCTGGGCATCGACCCGGCCCAGGGACTCCAGTTCGCCGTCGGTCTTCGACCGGGGGGAACCGTCCCCCCGGACCCCCGCGGCCCACCGGACCAGGTCACCGGTCCGGTACATCCGCTCGCCAGGTTCCCCGAACGGGCACGCCACGAACCGCTCGGCGGTCAGCCCCGGCCGGTTCAGGTAGCCCCGCGCCAGCCCCGCGCCGGCCACGTAGAGTTCGCCGGCCACCCCGACCCGAACCGGGTTCAGCGCCTCGTCGAGCACGAACACCCGGGTGTTCCAGATCGGCCGGCCGATCGGCGGTGCGCCCAGGCCGGGCAGCGGACCGCTGATCGTGGCGCAGATCGTTGTCTCGGTCGGGCCGTACGCGTTGAACATCCGGCGGCCGCCAGACCATTGCGCCGCGAGCCGGTCCGGGCAGGCCTCGCCGCCGGCGATCACGCACTCAAGCCCAGGAACTCGCCGCGCCGAGATGCCAGCCAGGACGGTCGGCGTGATCAGGGCGTGGCTGATCCGAAGGCCGTTCAGCGCGTCGGTCAGGTTTTCCTCGGCCAGCGGACCCGGGCCGGGAACCAGCAGCGCCGCCCCGGCCGGCAGGGCCATCAGCATCTCCATCACCGCGGCGTCAAAGCTGGGCGAGGCGAGCTGGAGCACCCGCGATCCGGGTCCGGTCCCGAACGCGCTGACCTGCGCCTCGGACAGGCTAGCCAGGCCCTGGTGGGTGACCACGACCCCCTTCGGCCTGCCGGTGGAGCCGGAGGTGTAAATCACGTAGGCGGGATGCGCCAGGACCGGCCGCCCGGCCGCCGCCGGTCCGGGGGCGGCGTGCCGGGCGAACTGCGCGGCCAGCACCGGGTCGTCAAGCAGGATCCGCGGCAGCGCGCCGAAGGGATCAGCGGGCAGCGCGGATACCACCGCCGCCGTGGTGATCACCAGGTCAGGCCGGGCGTCGCCGAGCATGAACGCGATCCGCTCCGCCGGGTACGCCGGATCCACCGGCAGGAAGGCCGCCCCTGACTTGGCGACCGCTAGCCAGCTGATGAACACCTCGGCCGAACGCTCAAGCGCCACCGCGATCAGTCGCTCGGGGCCCGCGCCCAGCGAGGCCAGGCAGCCGGCCAGGTTCCTGGCCCGCTCGTCCAGCTCGGCGTAGGAGAGCGTGACGTTCCCGGCGATCACGGCCGGCGCGTCCGGGGTCCGGGCAACCTGGGCCTCGAACAGCTCGGCCAGCGTCGCCCCCGGTACCTCCCGCGCCGTATCGTTCCACTCCGCCAGCACCCGTCCCCGCCTGGTCGGAGCCGGCGCCTCCGCATCGCTTTCGGCGGGGCTCACCGCGGGCGAGCCTCGCCGATGCATTCTGGCCATGCGATCCTCAGTCGTTTTCGGCGGAGGGATGGCGAGGCCGGGTCAGCCGCCCATGGCCTCGATAAGGCTCTTGGGGCGCATGTCGGTCCAGTTCTTCTCGATGTACTCAAGGCAGCTGGCCCGGGTGTCGGTGTCGTGGGCGACGGTCCAGCCATCCGGCACGGGCTGAGTGGCCGGCCACAGGCTGTGCTGCCCCTCATCGTTCACCAGCACCCGGTAGGAAGCATCCGGGTCTTCGAAGGGATTCGTCATGCTGATCCTCATTCCGGTAGGCGGTGACGGCGGCGCAGCGACCCGCGGCAGCCGACCGCCGCAGATGAGCCTCCCCGTCCAGGCAGCTTCGCAGCCCGGGCCGCGTACCCGCACCTTCGACATTGCGCGCGCCGCGCAACCAGGAAGGTGCGGTGATCTTCCGGCGCTTGCGACGGTGAATGCCTAGCCGGAAAACTGCCAGTCCGGCAATTCGTGTCGCACCTGAAAAGGGACGGTGAGCATTGATGGATTCCGAGGGCATCGGTGAAGTCAAGTCAGCCCTGGCAGCCTTTCCTGGGCTCGCCGGCGTCGCGGTCGTCGAGCACGACCCCGACGGTGCCGACCAGTGCGTGATCGCCTATGTCGCGCCGTCCGGCCCCGGCCTTGACGTACCCGAGCTGCACGCCTACGCACGGAAGGCACTGCGAAACGGCAGCATGCCAGCGGCGATCGTGGTTGTCGACGAGATTCCGGTGACGTCGGCGGGAGCCGTCGATGCCGCCGCGCTTCCGGTGCCCGACTTGAGCGGCCTGCTGCCGTACCGGGCGCCGGTCACGCCCCGCCAGGAAGTCTTGTGCGAGCTGTTCGCCCAGGTGCTGGGGGTGGCCAGATGCGGCCTCGACAACGACTTCTTCGACCTCGGCGGCCGCTCCGTAGAGGCGATGATGCTGGCCGCGCGCATCAGCGAGGCGCTCGGTGTGCGGCTGACGATGGCCGACCTGTTCAAGGCGTCGGCGGCCGGTGACCTCGACCGCCACCTCGACCAGATGGCCGGCGCGCGGAAGTAATCCGGGCTACCCACGCCCGCAAATCGGGCCTTATACTTATTTCGGGCGCAGCGGTAGACGCGCCAGATTATTGCGGACACTTACCCCCCCGATCTGGGAGGGTAAGTGTCCGCAATAATTTTCAAGTGCCGCGCCGATCCCGCACGGATCGCCGAACGGTAGCAGTGGTCCCGAGACGCCAATTTCCGGAGGTTCAGAAAACGTGCCTCGTGACGGTGAAGGTGCCCTTTCCGAACGCCAGGACTTTCGCTTGTTCGACGGCAAAGACCGGCACGGGAAAACCGCCTGGATGGTGAAAAACACCGTCCGCCACGGACCATTGCCAGCGGCCGTCCCATTTCTCCAGCCACGCGACGGCCAGCCGCTCGAGCAGTTCTTCGTCGGTGACCCGGACGGCCTTTCCCTCGACGGCCACGTCCAGGCCGCGATCCCAGGTGTTACATCCCGTCAGCAGCAGGACGTTCGTATTACTCGACATGTTGACGTACTTCTGCTCGTTCTCGCCGGTGCAGAAGTAGAGCGTTTCGTCCAGCCACACCGCGACAAGCGGGGTGAGGTGAGGCCGGCCGTCGGCACGTACCGTGCATATCCAGAACAGCTCCGCCTGTTCCAGCACCTGGGCAGTCTCGTCCCACCCCGTGGCGACCGTGCCTTTATCACTGAATCGCGCGTCGATAGCGGTTACCGGAGTCTTCATACCTGCAGAGCGTAGCGGGGGCCGCCGTGGCCCGCATCCTGCCGATTGCGCGGGGAACCCGCCGTCATACGCGGCAACCGGAAAGATGCGCGACGACCGCCTTCGGTGCCAGCCTCGCAGGTGGGTCCGGCATCCGGCCGGCACTCGCTGACTCGATGGCTTGGCTGCGACGAAGGGCGTTCCATGGCAAACACCGATCCTGTCGTGATCGATCTCGCCGGCACCGATGTCCACGCTGAGGGCGCGCGAATCCGCGCGCACGGCCCGGTTGCCCAGGTGGAGCTTCCCGGCGGCGTGATCGCGTGGTCGGTCACCGGATACGAAGCCGGCATGCGAGTGCTTTCCGACCAGCGATTCTCGAAGGACGCCCGCCAGCACTGGAAGGCTTTCATCAACGGCGAGATAAGCCCCGATTTCCCGCTGATCGGCTGGGCGCTCATGGAGAACCTGTCCACCACCTATGGCAGCGCGCACACCCGTCTGCGGAGGCTGGTGGCCAAGGCATTCACGCCGCGCCGGGTCGAGGCCATGCGTCCGACCATCGAGGGGATCGTGGCCGACCTGCTGACCGGCCTGGGCAGCGGAACTCCCGGCACGCCGGCGGACCTGAAGGCAGGGTTCGCTCACCCGCTGGCCTCCAGGGTGATGTTCGACCTGATCGGCGTGCCGGAACAAGCGCGGGCGACGATCCTGCGCGGCGGTGAGGCCCAGGTCGACACCACGATGACCGAGGAAGAGATCGCCGCCGCCGTCGGCGCGGTCATTCAGGAGATGGGCGCTCTGGTGGAGTCGAAGCGCCGGGCGCCGGGCGACGATCTGACCACCGCACTGCTCGCGGCCAAGGAAGAGGACGGCTCGCAGCTGACCGACGCCGAGATGGTGGGCACGCTGCTCCTGCTGCTCGCGACCGGGACCGAGCCGGCCACGAACCTCGTCACGAACACCGTGTTCACGCTGCTGGCCAATCCCGGGCAGCTCAAGTCGATCAGGGCCGGGCAGGCATCCTGGCAGGACGCGATCGAGGAGACACTGCGCCTCGAGGCGCCGGTCGCGCACCTGCCGTTCCGGTTCGCCGTCGAGGACGTGGTGATCGACGGCGTGACGATCCGGGCCGGTGACCCGATGCTGATGAACTTCGCCGCGATGGGCCGTGATCCGGCCGTGCACGGAGCCAGTGCCACGAGCTTCGACGTGCGGCGCGCGAGCAAGGACCACCTGGCCTTCGGCCACGGGATCTACCGCTGCATCGGCATGCCGCTCGGGCGGATGGAAGCGGAAATCGCGGTGCCCGCCCTCTTCGACCGGTTCCCTGACCTGTCTCTCGCGGTCCAGCCCGGGGACGTCAAACCGCAAAGCACGTTCATCATGAACGGCCGCAGCGAACTCCCCGTCCACCTGACCACCCCGTAACCGCGCCCGCCGGCACCGCCCGCCCCCGCGGTCCCCCTTTGGGCTACACCTGTCTTGGTACGCCGAACCGACAATTCCGCACCCGCTTTATCTAATCCACGGCACCTCGCCCGTGCCGCCCGCGCCGCGATTGCCTGACTTGCGCGTTATGCCCGCCAGCCGCGACCTGGGCTGGGCGGGCTCACGTGGCACTGAACAGTGCGGGCACTTCCCCGGTATGGGGAAGTGCCCGCGGTCTTTGCGCAGGGGTTACCGGGGGTCGCGCGGGCAGTTGTGGTAGACGGCGAGCCGCCACTGGCCTTCGCTCTTGATCAGGATCCAGGACGCGCGGATGGCTTCCTTGCTGGACACTTCCTTCTCACCGGGGGCGAGCACGCCGCCGACGGTCAGCAGGGCGAACGCGTCGGAGCCGAGCGGCTTGATGTCCAGCGGCGTGCCGGTCACGCTGGTGCCCTTGTACTGGTTGGCGTACCCCTCGGCCATGAATTGCCGGATCTCGTCGCGGCCCTTCTTGTACACGCCGGGCAGGATCAGCGTCCCGTCCGGTGCGAACAGCTGGGCGAAAGCCTCGGCGTCGTTCGCGGCCCATGCCGAAACCAGACGGCCCGGTACCGCGGCGAGTTCCGCCATGAGCGCGTCGGGTAGCTTGCCCGCAGGCGCGGATGTCTGTGTGGTCATATTCCTTTTTCTCGCTTCCCTTGAAGGACTTCTTCTCCGAGACTGCTCACAGCGCCGCCTGCGCCAGGAGCCAGGGCAGCCGCTCCGCGGCCGGCACGGCCAGCAGCCGTGTCGCCGGGTTCTCGCCGCGGGCGAGCCGCTCGCGCAGCGGATCAAGAAACTGCTCTTCGGCGAGCCCGCGCGCGGACAGGCCGCGCTCCGCGATGGCGAGCATCCGTTCGGCCAGCGCCGCCACCGGTATCGTCCCGACCCGGGCCGAAAGACCGCGGCAGCAGGCCTCCACCCGCGCCTCGATCCACGACTCAAGCGGCAGCGCGTCCGCCAGTTCGCGCAGCTCGCCGGCGCATTCGACCAGACCCAGGACGAGGGCGGCGGTGGCGGTCTGCTCGCCGGGCGGCTGGGCGCAGGCGACACGATCTTCGACCGTGCCGTATTCCGGCGACAACCGTGTGCACGACCAGATCGCGCCGAGGTGTTCCAGCGGGTCGGTGACGCGCGGCCGCAGCCAGTGCCGCGCTCCGTCGACGTCCCAGGCCGCGACCGGACGTCCGGAGCGGAGCAGCGCCGCCCACGAGACGGGCTCCTCGATGCGCAGCACCCGGCCGTCGCGGGAGGCCAGGAACGCGTCGGTCGTGAGCAGTCGCCGCGCGTGATCCGCGAGGGTCTCGCTCGGCGGGAAGATCCCCCAGCGTCGTGGCCGGTTCGCGTACGCCTGGTCCCAGAACAGCTCGCGCCGGGCCTGTCCGGTGCCGGGCAGCCGGGCCGACCACGGCGAGTTGGCCAGCAACGCGATCCGCAGCGCCGCGGTGCGGTTCAGGGCGCCGGTCACCGCCGCGGCTTCGGCCACCGACACGTCGACGTGGACCTGGCTTGACGCCGACAGGCACAGCAGCTCGCCCCACCGCGGCCCGTCGAGTGCGGGCACCGACCCGTTGTTCAGCTGGCGGTAGCGCTCGCCCGGGGACTTGCGCGTGTCGCCCAGGCCGGCGGCGGGCTGAATGCCGTACCCGAGAAGCCGGCTCCCGTCGGCGCCGAGCATCGCGGACAGGTCGGTGACCAGGGCTGTCACCCGCTTGTCGAGCAGGTGCAGGTCGGCCACCGGTCCTATCCGGGCCTCGAGCGTGCTGGCGCCCATGTCGGTCGTCACCGCCGGACCGAACCGCGCCGCGACACCGAGCACAAGCGCTGGTTCGGCGGGGTGACCGTGCTCGTCGACGACCGGGTACTCAAGCTCGACGCCCACGGACCGCAGACCTGACGGACGCCGGGCGACGGTCGCGGCGAACCAGCTGACGTACCTCTCGGCGAAGTCGTCGGCCACATCCCCGACGATCGGCGCCCCTCGGGGACTGGCCATGATGGCATCGTCGCGGGCCAGGCGCCCGGCGGCACCTCTGACGTTGCGGCCGGCCCTGGCGCCCGGCGGCAACTTCAGGCAACTGATGCCGGGCAACCCCGAAGGTGTGCCGTGGCTTGGCCAGCGGCCAGCATGACTGCGAAGCCGCCGTTGGCGGGAGCCCGGGGATGCCCCAATCTGGAGACAAGCATGCAGACCGTGCGCGAGATCGTGTTGTCGCCGCCCCTGGGAGCGTGCCCGCCACTGGGAGCGTGCCCGCCACCGAGGCGTAGCGGCAAAACCAGTGATCGCGCGTAGCGCCCCGGAGACCGCGCGGCCAGGTGACCCAGTCCCAGGGGAGTGGTGCGCCGCCGCGCGGAACGTGCCATCGGCGACGCTGCCGCAGCTGTTCGAGGACCAAGCCGGGCGGACGCCGGATGCCACCGCCGTGATCCACGGCCGCACCCAGGTCTCGTACGCCGAGCTGAACCGCCGTGCTAACCGGCTCGCCCGCTACCTCATCACAACAGGCGCGGGACCCGAGCGCCGGGTCGCGATCGCGGTGCCACGCTCCCCGGACATGATCGTCGCCGCCCTCGCCGTGCTCAAGTCCGGCGCCGCGTACCTCCCGGTCGACCCGGCCTATCCGCCGGACCGGATCGGCTACATGCTGGCCGACGCCCGGCCGGCCGCGATGATCACCGCGGGGCCGGGGCTCACCGAGGACGGGACGCCGCGAGTAGCGCTGGATGATCCCGCCACGGCGGCGGCGATAACCCGGCGGGACGACGGGGACGTGGCCGACGCCGAGCGGCTCGCGCCGCTGTCGCCGGGGCATCCGGCGTACGTGATCTACACCTCGGGTTCGACCGGACGGCCCAAGGGCGTCGTGGTCGAGCACCGCGGCGTCGTCAGCTTGCTGAGCTGGGTGGCCGCCGAGTTCGCGGCCGAAGACCTGTCCCGGGTCCTCGCAGCGACGTCGTTCAGCTTCGATGTTTCGGTCTTTGAGATGTTCGGGCCGCTCGTGTCGGGCGGGACCATCGAGATCGTCCGTGACCTGCTGGCGCTCGCCGACAACCCGGGCGGGGCGCCCTGGGACGGCAGCCTGATCAGCGCCGTGCCGTCCGCGCTGTCGGAGGTGCTGAGCGTGCACGGCGCGAAGGCCCGGGCGCGGACGGTCGTGCTGGCGGGCGAGGCGCTGACCGCGCGCGCGGCCGCGGCCATCGCTGACGCGCTGCCCGGCGCCCGGATCCGCAACATCTACGGTCCGACGGAGGCGACGGTCTACGCCACCGCCTGGCGGGCTGGCGAGATAACCGGCAGCCCGCCGATCGGCAGGCCGGTCTGGAACACCTGGGCGCATGTGCTCGACGCCGGATTGCGGCCGGTTCCGGTGGGGGTCGCGGGCGAGCTGTACCTGGCGGGCGCCGGGCTGGCCCGGGGTTACCTGAACCGGCCTGGCCTGACGGCGGAGCGATTTACCGCGTGCCCCCTCGGCGAACCCGGGCAGCGGATGTACCGGACCGGCGACCTGGCCAGGTGGAACGCCACGGGCGAGCTCGAATACCTGGGCCGGGTCGATGACCAGGTGAAGTTCCGCGGGTTCCGGATCGAGCTGGGCGAGGTCGAGGCGGTGCTCGCCGCTCAGCCGGGCGTGGCGCAGGCCGCGGCGGCCATTCACGAGGAACGGCTGGTGGGCTACGCCGTGCCCGTAGCCGGCGCCCGGCTGGACGCGGCGGCCCTGCGCGCGGCCGCCGCCGTGACGCTGCCCGGCTACATGGTGCCGGCGGCGGTCGTGGTCCTGGACCGGCTGCCGCTGAACGGGAGCGGGAAGCTGGACCGGCGGGCGCTGCCCGCCCCCGAATTCACTTCCGTAACGGCCGGCTCGTCGTCCCAGCCGTCCTCGCCCCGGGAGCAGGCCCTGTGCGAGCTGTTCGGCCAGGTCCTGGGCATCGAGAAGGTCGGCGTCCACGACAGCTTTTTCGATCTCGGCGGGCATTCCCTGCTGGCCACCAGGCTGATCAGCCGGGTCCGCTCGGTGCTGGGCGCCGAACTGCCGATCCGCGCGCTGTTCGACCATCCGAGTCCCGGGCGGCTCGCGAGCCTCCTCGACGACGCGGCACCTCAGGCACAACCGCTGGTGCCCATGCCGCGTCCGGAGCTGCTGCCGCTGTCCTTCGCCCAGCAGCGCCTGTGGTTTCAGGCCCAGCTGCACGGGCCGAGCCCGGCGCACAACGTCGCGCTGGCGTGGCGCCTGCGCGGCGCGCTGGACGTCGGCGCGCTCCGGGCGGCCGTACGCGACGTGGCCAGGCGCCACGAGTCGTTGCGCACGGTGTTCCCGGTCGCCGACGGCCAGCCGTACCAGCGCGTGATCGACGCCGCGGTGGCCACGCCGTGGGTCACGGTGACGCCGGCCACGCCGGCTGACCTGGATGGCCTGCTGGCCGAAGCCAGCCGGCACGCCTTCGACCTGGCCAGCGAGCTGCCGGTGCGCGCCTGGCTGTTCACGGTCAGCGAGCAGGAGCACGTGCTCATGCTGGTGACCCACCACATCGCCAGCGACGGCTGGTCGATGGACGTGCTGATGCGCGACGTGGCGCGCGCCTACGACGCCCGTCGCGGCAAACGTGCCCCGGACTGGCCGGCGCTGCCGGTCCAGTACGCCGACTACGCGCTGTGGCAGCGGGAACTGCTCGGGCCGGACCACGACCCGGACAGCGTGGCCGCCCGCCAGGCCGGCTACTGGACATCCGCGCTGGCCGACCTGCCCGAGCAGCTCGAGCTGCCCTACGACCGGCCCCGGTCGGCCGACCCGACGTACCGCGGGGCCGCGATCGGCCGGCACCTCGACGCGGGCCTGCACCGCCGGCTGCTCGGCCTGGCTCGCGACCACCAGGTGACGCTGTTCATGGTGGTACAGGCGGCGCTCGCGGCGCTGCTGGCCCGATCCGGTGCGGGCACCGACATCCCGATCGGCTCGCCGGTGGCCGGCCGCACCGACGAGGCGGCCGGCGACCTGGTGGGCTTTTTCGTGAACACCCTGGTGCTCCGCGTCGACGTGGCAGGCGACCCCACCTTCGCCCAGCTCCTTGACCGCGTCAGGCACACCGACCTGGCGGCCTACGCCCATGCCGATCTCCCCTTCGACCGGGTGGTCGAACTGCTCAACCCGGCCCGCTCCGCCGCCCGGCATCCGCTGTTCCAGGTCCTGCTCGTGTCCGACGACGACGCCGGGGTCGGCGGCTGGGAGCTGCCCGGCGTGACCGCGGCCCCGCTGGCGCTGCCACGTGAAGCCGCCACGTTCGACCTCACCGTTTCCTATCGCCAGGAATACGATCCCGACGGCGAGCCGGCCGGCATCGACCTCACCGCAGGCTACGCCCGCGACCTGTTCGACCACCGCACCGTGCAGGCTCTCGCCGGCCGGCTGACCCGGCTGCTGCGCCAGGTCGCCCGCGACCCGCAGCGTCCGGTGGCCGCGCTGGAAATCCTCACCCCCCGCGAGCGCGACCAGATCCTGGGCCAGTGGAACGACGTCGGCCGGGAGGCGCCGCGGGCCACGCTGCCGGAGCTGTTCCAGCGCCAGGCCGCCCGGACGCCCGATGCCCCCGCCGTGATTCACGGCGGCACCCAGGTGTCCTACGCCGAACTCAACACCCGGGCCAACCAGCTCGCCAGGCACCTGGTCTCGCTGGGCGCGGCTCCCGAGCGGCTGATCGCGGTGGCGATGGACCGGTCGCCCGAGCTGATCGTCGCGATGCTCGCGGTGCTCAAGACCGGGGCCGCCTACCTGCCCGTCGACCCGGCGTATCCGCCCGACCGGATCGAGTACATGCTGGCCGAAGCCGCTCCGGTCACGGTGCTGACCACCCGGTCGGTCAGCGCGCGGCTGCCGTCCCGTGCGCGCTGCGTGCTGCTGGACGACCCCGCGCTCGACAGCCAGCCCGGCGGCGACCTTGCCGTGAAGGTGCACCCGGACACGTCGGCATACGTGATCTACACCTCCGGCTCCACCGGGCGGCCGAAAGGCGTGATCGTCTCGCACGCGGGCATCGTGAACTTCCTCGCGCGGATGCACGCCGAGTTCGGCTTCACCGCGGCCGACCGGTTCCTGCACAAGGCCTCGATCAGCTTCGACGCTTCGGCCTGGGAGATCTTCACGCCATTGACCATGGGCGCGACGGTAGTCGTCGCGGACAGCGACGGGCAGCGCGACCCGGCCTATCTCGCCCAGCTGATCCGTGATCAGCGGGTAACCGCGGCCGTGTTCGTGCCGTCGATGCTCCGCGTGCTGCTGACCGAGCCGGGGGCGGCCGAATGGGTGTCGCTTCGCCACGTGCGCAGCGGCGGTGAGGAGCTTTCCGCGGCGATCAGGGACCAGCTGTTCGGCGTGCTCCCCGGCGCGAAGCTGTTCAACTGCTACGGCCCGACCGAGGTGACGGTCGGGATCTTCACCCGGGAGTGCCCGGCGGGAGCGCACGAGGAGCGCATCCCGATCGGCCGGCCGGAGTGGAACATGACGGCCTACGTGCTCGATGCCGGCCTGCGGCCGGTCCCGGTCGGGGTGCGCGGCGAGCTGTACATCGCCGGGTCGCAGCTCGCGCGCGGCTACCTCGGCCGGCCGGGGCTGACCGGGGAGCGGTTCGTGGCCTGCCCGTTCGGTTCGGGAGGCGCGCGGATGTACCGGACCGGGGACCTGGCGCGGTGGACCGAGGCCGGCGAGCTTGTCTTCCTCGGCCGCACCGACGGCCAGGTGAAGATCCGCGGCTTCCGGGTCGAGCTGGGCGAGGTCGAGGCGGTGCTGGCCCGCCAGGACGGTGTCGGGCAGGCGGCCGTGGTGGTGCAGCAGGGTAGCCGCCCCGGCGACCTGCGGCTGGTGGCCTACGTGGTGCCCGCGGCGGGCCTGCCGGCGGCGGGACTGTCGGCGGCGGGACGCACGCTCGATGTGATCGCTTTGCGCGGGGCGGCCGCCCAGGCGCTGCCCGGCTACATGGTGCCGGCCACGATCATGGTGCTGGACGCGCTGCCGCTGACCGCGACGGGGAAGCTGGATCGGCGGGCCCTGCCCGCCGCGGTGTTCAGCGCCGCCGACGACGGCCGTCAGCCATCCTCGACCAGCGAGCGGCTGCTGTGCGACCTGTTCGCCCAGGTGCTGGACATCGAGCGGGTGGGACCGGACGACAGCTTCTTCGACCTGGGCGGCCATTCCCTGCTCGCGGCGGTGCTGCTGGCCCGGCTGCGGCAGCAGTTCGGCCTCAAGATCAGCCTGAAGATGTTCCTCGACAACCCCTCAGCCAGCGGCGTCGCGCACCACATGGATCCATGAGCGAGGACTTCATCGCGCTGCCCGGCGGCACCTGGCGCGTGTGGCGCGGCATGGTGCTGCGGGGTGCGGGCTTCCCGGTGCGGGACGTCGGCCGGCTGGCCGACCCGGTCCTCGCCGACGCCGCCGACCGCGCGCTGGCCCGGGCGGCGGGCGCGGGCCGGAACTGGCCCGCCGCGGACGACCTCAAGCAGTACGACGCCCTGTTCTCGGCCTCGGCCGAGGCGACGTCGGCGGCGATCGCCGGCCTTGCCGGACAGCCCCGCTACCGCGAGGCGCTCACCTGGCAGAACCCGCAGTTCGTGCGAACCTGCGTCGACCGCCTCGACATCGAGGGCCAGGAGCGCCGGAGCAAGCTGCGCAAGCAGCAGGCCGTGGTCAGCAACTACATCCAGCGGTACACGACCAAGAACGAGTCGATCGGCTTCTTCGGGCCGGTGGGCTGGGCCGAGTGGGCGGCCGTGTCCTCGCTGCGCGCCGGTCCCGCACTGACCGGCCGCCGGACCGTGTACTTCGAGACGTGGGCGATCGACGAGGTGGCCGCCGCGCTCGCCCGGCGGCCGGAGCTGCGGCATGGCGTGCCGCCGCGCCGGTCTCCGGCCACCCTGCTCGACGGGAACCGCGTGGTCCGCCCGAACGGCGGCGCCGAGGTGGTGAGCGAGGAGTGGGCACGGATCCTGCGGCTGTGTGACGGGCGGCGCCCCGCTCGGGACATCGCCGCGGCGCTCGGCTGTCCCGAATCCTGGCTGCTCGACCAGCTCGAGCTGATGGGCAAGTCGGGGCTGGTCTGGCTGGATCTCGCCGGGCCGCTCGAGCCGCGCGCGGAGGCGCGGCTGGCGCAGCGCCTGTCCCGCGTGCCGGACGCCGGCGCCAGGCACGCGGCCATGGCCGAGCTGGGCCGGCTGGTGCGCGCGAAGGACGAGGTCGCCGCCGCGGCCGGCGATCCCCGGCGGCTGGCCGCGGCTTTCGATGAACTCGGCCGCTGTTTCGAAGATATTACCGAACGGCCCTCGGTGCGTCTTCCGGGCCAGCCCTACGCCGCGCGGACGATCGTCTACGAGGACTGCGTCAGGGACGTGCGCGTCATGCTCGGGACGGACGTGCTGGACTCGCTCGCCGGACCGCTGGCGCTGGTGCTGCACAGCGCCCGGTGGCTGGCCGCGCGGGCCGGCGCTCTGTACCTGCGCCGGTTCGGCGAACTCCATGAGCGGGTGAGCCGGCGCACCGGGTCGCAATGGGTGCCGCTGGGGCGTCTGCTGGCCGCCGCGACCCCCGACTTCAGCACGAGCGCGGGCGTCCCGTCGCTGGCCGCGGACCCGGTGCGGGAGCTACAGGAGCGCTGGGCGGCGATCGTGGCGGTGCCGGCCGGCGCGCGGCGGCACCGGGTCGAGCCCGCGCAGATCGCGGCGCGCGTCCATGAGTCGTTCCGCTCGCCATCCCCGCAGTGGGCGGGCGGGCTGCGGCACTCACCGGACGTCATGATCGACGCCCGGTCCGTGGCGGCGATCAACCGGGGCGAGTACCAGCTCGTGCTCGGCGAGCTGCACGCGGCGTTCAACTCGGTGGAGGCCACCGCGCTCGTCGAGCAGCACGACGACAAGGCCCGGCTGCGCGCGATGGCCGAACACGCCTCGGGCCCCGGCCGGATCGTGCTGACCGCCGGGCGGGACTGGGATTACGTGACCCGCACCAGGCCCTCGGCCGATGTGCTCTCGCCCGGCCACGTCCGCTGGGCCGCGGGCACCGACGACATCTCGGACGTCCCGGGCGAGGTGATTCCGCTCGGCGCGCTCGAGGTCGGCCCTGGCCTCGTCGTCCGCTGCCGGACAGACCAGCGGACGTTCGCGCTGGCCGAAGTCCTCGGTGACTACCTCTCGCAGGTCCTGCTCTCCTCGTTCCGGATGCTGCCGCCGCAACGGCACACCCCGCGCGTGTCGATCGGGCGCCTGGTGGTCAGCAGGGAAACCTGGCGGCTGGCGCCGCGATTCTGCGACTGGGCACACCAGGAAGACGAGCGCCGGCGCTTCCTCCAGATGCGTCAGTGGGCCGCGCGGCACGGGCTGCCGCGCCGGGTCTTCTGCTCGCTGCCCGGCGAGCGTAAGCCGGTCTACGCCGATCTCACCAGCATCCCGCTGACCAACAGCCTGGCGACGATGCTCCGCCGGACCAGCCGCGACGACGCCGGACACGTGACGTTCTCCGAAATGCTGCCGGGCCCGGACGGCTGCTGGCTGACCGACCACCACGGCGCCGCGTACGTATCCGAACTCCGCCTAGTCGTCTCAGAGCGCTAACCCGCACCCCGGCCACCCGCCC
>DASRFJ010000279.1:0-25808 GCA_035651595.1 Streptosporangiaceae bacterium
TTAGGGTGGGGGTATGGCGCGGAAGCTGAGGGACAAGCCGGTCGTTTTGTCGCGGATCTATACGCGGGCGGGGGACGACGGGAGTACGGCACTGGCGGACGGGAGCCGGACCAGCAAGACGGACGCGCGGTTGGCGGCGTACGCGGACGTGGAGGAGGCGAACGCGGCGATCGGGGCGGCGGTCACG
Organism: Streptosporangiaceae bacterium; assembly: GCA_035651595.1. Taxonomy (GTDB): domain Bacteria; phylum Actinomycetota; class Actinomycetes; order Streptosporangiales; family Streptosporangiaceae; genus JAFARZ01. The sequence continues at coordinate 188 of DASRFJ010000279.1, forward strand.
TTCGGCGAGCTGGCGGAGGAGATCAACGCCGTGCTCGCCAGGGTGCAGAACGAGCTGTTCGACGTGGGCGCCGACCTGGCGAACCCGATCTCCACCGAGCCGCCGCCGTATCCTCCGCTGCGGATCGACGAGGCGTATATCCAACGACTCGAGCACGAGTGCGACGCGTTCAACGAGGATTTGCCGGTGCTCAGGAGCTTCCTGCTGCCGGGCGGAACGCCGGGGGCGACGCTGTTGCACGTGGCCAGGACCGTGACGCGGCGGGCCGAACGCAGCGCCTGGGCGGCGGTCGAGGAGCACGGCGACACGGTCAGCACGCTGCCCGCCAAATACCTGAACCGGCTCTCTGACCTGCTGTTCATCCTGTGCCGTCAGGCGAATGCCGGGCACGGCGACGTGCTCTGGAAGCCCGGGGGCGAACGCTAAGCGGCGCGCCCGCCTTGCGTCGACGTTGCTGGTCAGCGAGCCGAGAATGCTGGGTAGTTCCGCCACGGTCTGGGCGGGCAGGCCGGCCACCGTCTCTTCCGCGAGCCCGCACCACAGCCGCTTGACCTGATCGGCCAGCGCCTTGCCGCGGTCGGTGAGTTCGACGACGCTGGCGCGCTTGTCCGAGGGAGCGGGTCCGCGGCGGACATGGCCGGAGGCCTCGAGTTTGCGGGTCATGAGCGTGACGCTGGGCGGCTCGCAGCCGAGCGCGTCGCTGAGCTGGGCCTGGATCATCGGGCCGGACCGGGCGAGCTCGAGCAGCAGCGCCTCCTGGCCGGGGTGCAGGCCGAGCGGTGCCAGCAGCGTCGCGGCCCTGGCCCGGTGGCGCAGGCTCAGCAGGCGGATCGCCTGGTTGATCGCGTCGGCTTGCGCGAAGTCCACGGGCCCTCCTTGACAGATTAGTTATGCGCATAACATTATGCGGATAACTAATCTTACACAACAACGAGGGAGCCGGAGATGACCGTCAAGGTCGCCGTCATCTACTACAGCGCGACAGGCACCGTGCGCGCGCTCGCGCAGGCCGTCGCGGCGGGGGCGATCGCGGCCGGAGCCGAGGTGCGGCTCCGGCACGTCGCAGGCACAACCGGGACAGCCGAAGAGCACCTGGCCTCGGTCGACGACCTGGGGTGGGCCGACGCGATCGCGTTCGGGACGCCCACCCGGTTCGGCGCGCCGGCCGCGCAACTCAAGCAGTTCATCGACCAGACCGGAGAACTGTGGCGGGAAGGCGGGCTGGCCGACAAGCCGGTGACGGCGTTCACCGCCACGTACAACCGGCACGGAGGCAGCGAGGCCACGATTTTGTCGCTGGCCAACGTGTTCTACCACTGGGGCGCGCTGATCGTACCGACCGGATACACCGACCCGGTCGTGTACGCGGCCGGCGGGAACCCGTACGGCACGTCGCTCGCTACCGGCTCGGGGTCCGAGGCCGCGGCGCTGGATGCGGCCAGATACCAGGGACAGCGGCTGACCAAGATCACCGCGCGGCTGCTGGCGGGCGCCGATGCGGTGCTGTCATGACGGCCGCCGTCGGCACCGCGACTGAGCGGACCGCACCGCGCACCGGCCACGCCTGGCTGGTCCTGGCGCTGGCGTGCGCCAGCCAGTTCATGGTGATCCTGGACGCGGCCATCGTCAACGTCGCGCTGCCCACGATCCGCCGCGAACTCGGTTTCACCGCCACCGGCCTGCCCTGGGTGGTGAACGGTTATCTGCTCACGTTCGGCGGCTTCATGCTGGCGGGCGGGCGCGCCGCGGACCTGTTCGGCCATCGGCGGATGCTGACCGCCGGCCTGCTCCTGTTCTCCGCGTCGAGCCTGGCCGGCGGTCTGGCGACCGCTCCGGAGATGCTCGTGGCGGCCCGCGTGGCGCAGGGCGTGGGGGCCGCCATGCTGGCCCCGGCGACACTGGCGGTGATCAACACCAGCTTCACCGAGCGGCACGCGCGCGCCCGGGCGTTCGGCGCCTGGTCCGCCGCGGGTGGTGTCGGCGGAATGGCGGGCGCGGTCGCCGGCGGTGCGATCACGACCGGCCTGTCGTGGCGGTGGGTGTTCCTGATCAACGTGCCGATCGGCGCGGTGCTGATCGTGCTGGCCATGACGTCACTGGACGTCCGGTCTCACGACGGTCGGCGGGGACGGCTCGACCTCGGGGGCGCGGTGACCGGGACGGCGGGCCTGGCCGCGCTGATCTTCGGGGTCATGCAGAGTGCCGGTCACGGCTGGGCATCGCCGCTGGTCGTCGGGCCTTGTGTGGGTGGCCTGCTGCTGCTTGCCGGCTTCATCGTGGTGGAGGGCCGCTTCGCGCGCGAGCCGATGATGCCGCTGCGGCTGTTCCGGATCCGGCGGGTGGCGGTGGGCAGCGGCACGCTGCTGCTGTTCGGCGCGATCGCGATCGCGATGTGGTACTTCAGCTCGCTGTTCCTGCAGAACGTACTCGGGTACAGCGCGCTCGGGGCCGGCCTCGGGCAGACGCCCGCCGCGGTGACGTTCGTGCTGATCGCGCGCGTGGCCGCGGGGGTGCTGCCAAAGACCGGGGTGCGGCCCCTGGTGCTGGCCGGCTGCGGGTTCCTGGTGGCCGGGTTCGGCTGGTTCACGCAGGCCCACGCCGCGAGCGGCTACCTGGCTGGCGTGCTGGGGCCTACATTGCTCGTCGCGGTCGGGATCGGGCTGACCTTTCCCACGCTGATGGCCGCGGCCACCGCCGACGCTCCCGAGGGCGACGCGGGAACGGTCGGCGGGCTGGCCAACACCGCCAGCCAGGTGGGCGGGTCGGTGGGCCTGGCAGTGCTCGCGACCGCCGCGCGGGGTGCGGGAGATGCCAGGGTGTTCCTCATCGCGGCCGGGCTGAGCCTGGCGATCGCGGTGCTCAGCGTGCTACTCCCGGCAGAAAATTAAGCTGTACCTGGGCGGCGCCGCCTCGAGCCAGGCGAGCAGCCCGGTGAGCGCCGACTCGGCCAGGCCCAGTTCCACCATTCCCCCGCCCGCGAGCCGGCACTCGACGATGACCCGGTCCGGGCCGAGCGCGGCCACTTCGCCGGCGTCCGGCTCGCGGCGGGAGACGACCGTGAGCTCGCGCCGCCCGAACGTCTCCTCCGGGCGCTGGGAGATGCCGAACGCGTTGTACCACCGTAGTTCGTCAAGCTGGTACGAGGCGACGCCGAGCCGCCAGGGCCCGGAGCCGGCCCGGCGCAGCCCGCACTCGACCGTGCCGCCGCCCCGCTCTAGCAGGAAGCGGCGCGCCGCGATGAACGCGGCGGCCGCCAGCAGCAGGATGAGGAAGACAGCGAACAGCCAGGCCACATCGAGCGGCAAAGCCGCTCGATTCAGCGACACCGTGAACGCCAGCGATTCACTCACTGGCGCCCGTTACCCCCTCGTCCTCGGGTTAAGCTTGCTGCCCGGCCGCGCGCAGCCGCGCCCTGGCGTACTTCACCTCGGCGGTTTCGTCGCCGTTCACCGTCTCGCCGGAGGACAGCGCCGCTTCGAGATCCGACCGCGCCTGGGCCGCGTCCACGTCCTCGCTGAGCTGCGCCTCAGCGGCGAGGATCGACACCTGGTCGTTGGCCACCGACAGGAACCCGCCGCTCACCGCGGCCCGCGTCACCGGCGCGTCGGCACTCTCCGAAGGCGGAAGGATCTCTACAAGGCTACCCTCCGCGAGAATGCCGAACACCGGTGAGTGGCCGGAAAGCACGCCGATGTCGCCTTCGGTGGTCTTGGCGATGACCGTGCGTGCCTCCCCCGCCCACAGCTCGCGGTCGGGCACGACGAGCGCTACACGCAGTGTCACCGCTCCAGCTCCCTGGCCTTCTTCTCCACGTCCTCGATGCCGCCGACCATGTAAAACGCCTGCTCGGGCACGCCGTCGTACTTGCCCTCGGTGATCGCCTTGAACGAGGCGATCGTCTCGTCCAGGGGAACGAACACGCCCTCCTGGCCGGTGAACTGCTCGGCGACGTACATGGGGTGGGACAGGAAGCGCTCGATGCGCCGCGCCCGCTGCACCGTGATCTTGTCCTCTTCACCGAGCTCGTCGATGCCGAGGATCGCGATGATGTCCTGGAGCTCCTTGTACCGCTGGAGGATCCGCTGCACCTCGCGGGCGGTGTCGTAGTGCTCCTGGCCGATGTACTTGGCGTCCAGGATCCGGGACGAGGAGTCGAGCGGGTCCACCGCCGGGTAGATGCCCTTCTCGGTGATCTCACGGGAGAGCACGGTCCGGGCGTCCAGGTGCGCGAACGTGGTGTGCGGCGCCGGGTCGGTGATGTCGTCCGCGGGCACGTAGATCGCCTGCATGCTCGTGATCGAGTGGCCGCGGGTCGACGTGATCCGCTCCTGGAGCTGGCCCATCTCGTCCGCCAGGGTCGGCTGGTAGCCGACAGCACTTGGCATCCGGCCGAGCAGGGTCGACACCTCGGACCCGGCCTGGGTGAACCGGAAGATGTTGTCGATGAACAGCAGCACGTCCTGCTTCTGCACGTCGCGGAAGTACTCGGCCATGGTCAGCGCGGACAGCCCGACGCGCAGCCGGGTGCCCGGCGGCTCGTCCATCTGGCCGAACACCAGCGCCGTGTCCGCGATGACCCCGGACTCGGTCATCTCAAGGAACAGGTCGTTGCCCTCGCGGGTCCGTTCCCCCACGCCGGCGAAGCAGGACACACCGCCGAAGTTCTTGGCGACCCGGCGGATCATCTCCTGGATCAGCACGGTCTTGCCCACGCCGGCGCCGCCGAACAGGCCGATCTTGCCGCCGCGCACGTACGGGGTGAGCAGGTCGATGACCTTGATGCCGGTGGTGAACATCTCGGTCTTCGGCTCGAGCTGGTCCAGCGGCGGGGCGTCACGGTGGATCGGCCACCGCTCGGTCACCTTCAGCTCTGACTCGGCGACGTCGAGCGGCACGCCGAGGGCGTTGAACACGTGTCCCTTGGTCACGTCGCCGACGGGGACCTCGATCGGGGCGCCGGAGTTGGTCACGGTCGCACCGCGGACCAGGCCGTCGGTGGGCTGCATGGAGATCGCGCGCACGACGTTGTCACCGATGTGCTGCTCGACCTCCAGGGTCAGCGTGCGGGCGTTGCTTTCCTCAAGGTCGCCCTGCGCGGCGATGTCCACGTTCAGCGCGTAGTAGATCTCCGGCAGCTGGTCGGCCGGGAACTCGACGTCGACGACGGGGCCGATGACCCTGGCGACACGGCCGGTTGCTAGATCCGCGCTGGTTCCCTCTGTGGTCGCGGTCATGTCCTTCATTCACTCCCTGCGCTTGCGTCGGCCAGCGCGTTGGCGCCGCCCACGATCTCGCTGATTTCCTGGGTGATCTCGGCCTGCCGGGCGTTGTTCGCCTCGCGCGTCAGGTTCTCCAGCAGGTCGTTGGCGTTGTCGGTGGCGGCCTTCATCGCCCGGCGGCGGCTCGCCAGCTCCGAGGCGGCGGCCTCGAGCATCGCGAAGTAGATCCTGCTGGTGACGTACTGCGGCAGCAGCGCGTCGAGCACCTTCTCCGGTGACGGCTCGAACTCGTACTGCGGCAGCGGGCCGTGGGGCCCTTCCTCTGTGGTCTCCTCGATCTCCAGCGGGATCATCCGGCGGGCGTTCGGCCGCTGGGTCAGCATCGAGACGAAGTCGGTGCTGACCAGGTGGATCTCGTCCACTTCGTTAGCCGTGAAGGCCGCCAGCAGCGGCTCCGCGATCTCCTGCGCGTTCCGGTACTGCGGGGTTGAGGAGAATCCGGCGAACTCGGCCTCCACCGGCAGGTCGCGGAACCGGTGCCAGCCGATGCCCTTGCGGCCGGCGACGTAGAGCTTCGCCGTCACGCCGCGCTCTGACAGCGTCTGCCGGAGCCTGGACGCCTCTCTCAGTACGTTGGCGTTGTACGCGCCGCAGAAGCCGCTATCGCTTGTCATTATCAGAACGGCAGCGGTGCTTGTATCGGGTCGTTCCGTCGTGAACGGGTGGCTGACGGACGCCGAGCGGCTGATCACCGCCTCGACCGCGCGGGTGAGCTCCCGCGAGTACGGTTCGGCAGCGCGCATCCGCTGCTGCGCCTTGACGATCCGCGAGGACGCGATCAGCTCCTGCGCGCGCGTGATCTTGGCGATGGACTTGACCGAGCCGATCCGTCGCCTGACCGCGCGAAGCTGTGCTCCCATTAGCTGACCTTAGGCGGCGCGGGCGGCTGGGTGCGGCGGGTGAGCGTCTCGCGCTCCTCGTTCTCGAGGGCCTCGACCTGCTCGTCGTTGACCAGCAGCTCACCGGTGTTCGTCTCGAAGATGCGGCGGAAGCTGTCCACCGCGTCCTTGAGGCCGGTGACCGTGTCGTCGGACAGTACCTTGGTCTCTCTGACCGTGGTCAGGATGCCCTCGTGGTTCCGCTTCAGGTAGTCCAGGAACTCCGACTCGAACCGGCGGATGTCCTCGACCGGCACGTCGTCGAGGAAGCCGTTGCCGCCCGCCCAGATCGACACGACCTGGTTCTCCACCGGGAACGGGTCGTACTGCGGCTGCTTGAGCAGCTCGACCAGCCGCGCGCCGCGGTCCAGCTGCGCGCGGGAGGCCGCGTCCAGGTCGCTCGCGAAGGCCGCGAAGGCCTCCAGGTCGCGGTACTGGGACAGGCTGAGGCGCAGGTTACCGGCGACCGACTTCATGGCCTTGACCTGGGCGTTGCCGCCGACTCGCGAGACCGACTTGCCGACGTTGATCGCGGGCCGCACGCCGGCGTTGAACAGGTCCGACTCGAGGAAGATCTGCCCGTCCGTGATGGAGATGACGTTCGTCGGGATATATGCGGAAATGTCGTTTCCCTTGGTCTCGATGACCGGCAGGCCGGTCATCGAACCGCCGCCGAGTTCGTCGGACAGCTTCGCGCAGCGCTCCAGCAGCCGGGAGTGCAGGTAGAACACATCGCCAGGGTAAGCCTCGCGACCCGGTGGCCGGCGCAGCAGCAGCGAGATCGCGCGGTACGCCTCGGCCTGCTTGGACAGGTCGTCGAAGATGATCAGCACGTGCTTGCCCTGGTACATCCAGTGCTGGCCGATCGCGCTCCCGGTGTACGGCGCGATGTACTTGTAGCCGGCCGGCTCGGAGGCGGGCGCCGCGACGATCGTGGTGTAGTCCATCGCCCCGGCGTCTTCCAGCGACTGGCGGACCGAGGCGATCGTGGAGCCCTTCTGGCCGATCGCGACGTAGATGCAGCGGACCTGCCTGCTGACGTCGCCGGACTCCCAGTTGTCCTTCTGGTTGATGATCGTGTCGATGGCGATCGCGGTCTTGCCGGTCTGCCGGTCGCCGATGATCAGCTGCCGCTGGCCCCGGCCGATGGCGGTCATCGCGTCGATGGCCTTGATCCCGGTCTGCAGCGGCTCCTTCACCGGCTGCCGCTGGACCACGCTGGGCGCCTGGGTCTCCAGCGCCCTTCGCTCCGAACTCTCGATGGGCCCCTTGCCGTCCAGCGGCTCGCCCAGCGGGCCGACCACGCGGCCGAGGTAGGCGTCGCCGACCGGCACCGAGAGGACCTCACCGGTGCGGCGGACGCGCTGGCCCTCCTCGATGCCGCTGAACTCACCGAGGATGACCACGCCGATCTGGCGCACATCGAGGTTCAGCGCGATGCCCCGGGTACCGTCCTCGAACTCGAGGAGTTCGTTGGCCATGGCCGACGGCAGGCCCTCCACCTGCGCGATGCCGTCGCCGCACTCGATGACGGTGCCAACTTCTTCGCGCTCTGTGCCGGCGGGCTCATATTCCCGGACGAAGCGCGCCAGCGCGTCCCGGATCTCGTCCGGCCGGATCGTCAGCTCAGCCATATGTCTTTCCTTTTACTGTTTGGCCCGCGGGGTTCACGCGGCCAGTTTGCGGCGCACCGCGGCCAGCCGGGAGGCCGCCGTGCCGTCTATAAGCTCATCCCCGATCTGGATGGACAAACCACCCACGACCGAGGGGTCAATGACAACGTTCAGGTGAACGTCGTGTCCGTACGCGGTTGCCAGTGCGCGTGCCAGGCGTTGCTGCTGCTGGGCGCTGAGCGTCGCGGCGGTGCGAACCACGGCGATGAGCCGCTCGCGCCGGGTGGCCGCGATCTGGGCGCACAGCTCCAGAGTGGCCGGCAGCGCGCGGCCCCGCGGATGCAGCGTGACCTGGGTAATCAGGCTCAGCGCCACCGGCGACACCTTGCCGCGCAGCAGCGCGGCGAGCAGATCCTGCTTGTTCTCGGCCGGCAGGCTGGCGCTGGCCAGCGCCGATCGCAGATCCGGCTGGCCCGCCACCAGGCGGCCGAACCGGAACAGCTCGTCCTCGAGCTCATCGACCGTCCGCTGGTGCTCGGCGGAGATCACCATTGCCTCGACGGCGAGCTGCTCCAGCGCGTCCGACAGGTCGCCCGAGCTGGCCCACCTCGATTCGGCGGCCGCTGAAACGAGTTCCTCAGCGGCCGGGCTGATCTTGCCGTGCAGCAACTGCCTGGTCACGGCGGCCTTCTCCGCACCCGGCTTGCCGGGGTCGGACAGTGCGCGGCGCAGCCCGTGCTCGGTGTCGAGCAGCCCGACAACCGCGAACAGCTCGCTGCCGAGCGTATCCGCCTGCGCCTGGCCTTGTGCCGCGGTCGCCAGCTGTTCGCGCAGGCCCGCGTACGACGGCCGGCTCGCACCGCGCATGTTCATCGCCTCCCGGAGGCTTCGCCAGAAGTTTCGCTGCCCTCAAGCTCGGCGAGGAAGCGATCGACCATCCGGGACTGCCGCGCCTCGTCGGTGAGTGACTCACCCACGATCCGGCCGGCCAGCTCGGTCGCCAGCGTGCCGACCTCTGCCCGCAGACTCGCCAGTGCCTGCTGCCGCTCGGACTCGATCTGCGCCTGGGCGGACTCGGTGATTCTTCTCGCCTCGGTCTCCGCCTGCTGGCGCATCTCGGCGATGATCTGCGCGCCCTGCTCCCTGGCCTCTTCACGGAGCCGGGCAGCCTCGTGCCGCGCGTCGGCGAGCTGCTGCTTGTACTCCTCGAGGATCTGCTGCGCCTGCTCCTGCTCCTTCTCCGCCTTGGCCAGCCCGCCCTCGATGAGCTCGGTGCGCTCGGCCAGGGTCTTCATGATCCTGGGCAGCAGCACCTTGGCCAGCACCCCGAAGACCAGGATGAAGCAGATCGTCCCGATGATGAACTCGGGCCACGACGGCAGCAGCGGGTCCTGTGCCGCGGTGTCGGCTAGGTTGTACATGGTTTGGGCCACCTACCCGGTTCGGTGATCAGGAACTGAAGATGAACGGGGCCACGAGGCCGATCAGCGCGAGCGCCTCGGTGAGCGCGAAACCGATCCACATGTACAGGGTGATGCGGCCGGTGGCTTCGGGCTGCCGGGCCATGGCCTCGATCGCGTGACCGAAGACCAGGCCGATGCCGATACCAGGGCCGATGGCCGCAAGACCGTAACCGAGCGCGCCGAGCCTTTTGATGTTGAGCGTCTGGTCGGCGAGAGTCGCGGCAAGTACAGACATGTATCTAGTTCCTTTTCTTTTCGGGCCGGCGGATGCTCATGGGCCCGCCGGAGACGTTGCGGATCAGTGCGCCGCCTCTAGCGAGCTGGCTATGTAGGTGGCGGTCAGCGTGGTGAAGATGAATGCCTGGAGCAGGTCCACCAGGAGCTCGAGCAGGAAGACGAACAGGACCATGAAGGCGGAGCCCGCCGCGTACAGCAGTCCGGCGCTGAAGCTCATCAGGTACCAGGTGGCGACCATGAAGATCGTCAGCAGCAGGTGTCCGGCGAACATGTTCGCGAACAGCCGCACGCCGAGCGTGAACGGCTGGACGATGAAGAACCTGGCCACTTCGACTGGGATCAGGATGAGCAGCACTGGCGCCGGCACACCCGGCGGGATCATGTTCCTGAAGTAGCCCCAGGCGCCCTGGTGCTTGAAGCCCAGGAACAGGTACAGGAAGTAGACCATGAAGACCAGCGGCCAGACGAACCCGATCCGGGACATCGACGGGAACTGGAAGAGCGGGATCAGTTCCATCAGGTTCATCAGGAAGATGAAGAAGAACAGCGACACCAGGAACGGCAGGTAGCCGTCACCGCGCCTGCCGAGCGCCGGGCGCAGGATCTGGTCCCGCACCGCCAGGATGGCCATCTCCCCTACGTTCTGCACGCCCCTGGGGACGAGCTTCGGCCGGGAGAACGCCGCCCAGAAGAAGACGAGCACGGCAAGCACGCACAGCACGGCGATCAGCATGGGCTTGGTGAAGTGGAACGACCCGACGCTGAACAACGGCTTGTAATCGAAGTTCTGCAGCCCTGGCGCGGGAAAGCCACAGCCGTTGAAGATGTGGCACCCGCCGGCACCGCTTGCGACAGTGCTGGCCTCACCGATCACCGGTCATTCCTCTCCATGGATTCTTGCCTGCCGTAGCGGTAGATCACGAAGCCGAGCGAGATCGCGAGGCCGACGAGCATGCCTATCGGAAACAGGATGCTGACGTGCACGGCCTTGCCGATCAGCCAGCCGATGGCGCCGTAGGCGACCATGCCGCCGATCAGGTAGCTGAACACGGTCCAGCCCACGTTCAGGCCCATGGCCCGGCTGTCCTGCTCGGTGTCTTTTACGGCGCCGTTGCCGGGTTTGGCCATCGCTTTACTGCTTCCCGGCCGGCTCTACGTACAGCAGCTTGACCTTGACCGCGGCGAAGATCTGCGCGGCGCTCCACACGAGGATGCAGCCGATCGCGACGAAGCCCACGGTGTGCGTGCTGTACGCGGTGGCGCCGTTCAGCGCCTTGACGATCAGCGCCAGCCCGACGATCTTGACCAGGAACGTGCCGAGGGCGGCGACCATCATCGCCTGCGGGCTGACCTTCGCGGCCCGGCCCACGACCACGATGCTGATGCCGAAGAAGACGACGACGATCGCGACCCCGATCAGGGCGCCGATCAAGCCTTTCGTCCCCACGAGTGCGGCGCTCACCCCGACCATGATCGCGGCCGCGATGGCCGTCAGCGCGGCGGCGCGCCGTGCGACCGTGGCGTAACTCGCCAGCATTACCAAGCTCCTGAGGGTTCTACGGACTGCCCCGCCTTAGTCCGGCGAGGGACAGTCGCCGCGCCACGTGCCTGCGCGTCGTGGTGCGGACATCCGTGCAGGTTTAGGAACGTTACCACGGGCCTCTCTCTAGCCGAAGGGGGCCTGCTCGTGAAAGATATCACAAAGTCCTTGACTTTGTCTTTACCTTAACGGTGACTATTTATGACTTTCGCTACGGTAGTTGAACGATCACCTACCGCACTCGTCGCGCACGGCCGCAACGTGAACGATGCTAGGCGTTTCGGGGAACTTCACCGGCACACCAAGCAAACCTTGCCTAGCCACGCACCCGCGTCCGCCGCACCGCGTGCCCGTCGCCCACCCGCACCGCGTGCCCGTCGCCCACCCGCACCGCTCGCCCGCAATATCCGGATTTATCATGATATAGCGCCACCTTCCACAACCCATCCGGGCCCGGGAGCGCAATTCGAAAATTATTGCGGACAGTTACCCTCCCGGTTTGACCTGCTGGCGTGTTCCGGGGCTTGCCCGGATCGCTGGCCGCCCGGCGGGTCAGCGGCAGGCTCGATCGGCGTCTGTTAACGTGGCGGATTTCCCCTTCGTGGTAACGGGACCCCTGTCCACGAGGGTCGATCCACCACAAAGGGAAAATCGTCCACGTTGCTGACGGGCTGACGGTGCGCTCCCATCCCAGTTGCCGCACACTGCACTCCAGGCACAGACTGCGCGCGCAGGCCGCCAGCGCCCGGCGGCCGACACGGCCACGCGCACGCGATCAGCCAGCAGGATCCGACCGGGGTGTCCGCAATGATGTGACTCGGCCGCTGTTACGCCCGGAATGCTGCTAGATGTCCCGATACGGGATACGGGTACCGCCGTGGGCTGCCTCGTCTCGGGCGGATCGAGCGATTCGCTCGGGAACGCTCACTGGTGCCCAGCGTTGCGACAACGCTGGGCGCCGCCTTTACTCGGCTAGCTGGGGCGCGGGCCGCGCCCGGGCGACGCCGGGAACGGGCCGGTGTCGGCGAACCGGTCCTCATTGCCCGCGACCTGGCCGTTGTCCCAGACCTGACCGCTATCCCGTACGTACCCGTCGGCCGCGATCTGGCCGTTATCCCGGACCTCCCCGTTGTCCCAGACCTGGCCGTTGCCCGCGACCTGGCCGTTGCCCGCGACCTGGCCGTTGCCCCGGAACGGGCCGTTGTCCGGAAGCGCGCCGCTTCCCGGACGCTGGAGGTCGTCCGGCAGCTGACCACTCCCCGGGTCGCCCCAGGGGTGGCCGTTGCTGGGGAACTGGGGGTGGCCGTTGGCGTGATCGAGCGGGAACTCGCCCTCGCCGGGCAGGCGGCCCGCACGGGGGAAGGGGGCGTCGGAGTCGACGTCGGCGGCTGGTGCCACCGGGAGGTGCCCGAGGCGCCGCGCCGCGCGGTCGGCGTCGCCGGGGAAGGGACGTAGCACGCTGCTGGTGGCGGGCGGGGTGGTGATCGGCTCGAAGCCGGGTGGCGGGCCGCCGTTGCCCGAGCCGGCGGCGCGGCGCTTGCCGGGGCCCGCGCCGTTGGGCTTGGGCGCGAACGCGCTCGCCGGCGCCACCCTGCTCCCCGTGCCCGGCTGGACCGTGCCCGGCTGGGCCGTGCCCAGCTGAACAGGGGCGGGCGCGCTCGCAACGGTAACGGCAACACGTCGCGAGTCGCCGAACAGCCGCCACGGACGCAGCCGCGGCATGGTGACCGGCAGCAGGGTGAGGACGGCGACGACCGTGGCCACCACCAGCACCCACAGGCGGGACCTGACCAGCGACAGCGAGATCACGGTGGCCGAGAACAGGGCCGCCCACAGCCACATGATCAGCACGCTCTGCCGGTAGGAGTGCCCGATGCCGAGCAGCCGGTGGTGCAGGTGCTCGCGGTCGGCCGCCATCACCGGCTTGCCACGCCGGGTACGGCGGATCACCGCCAGCATCAGGTCCGTGTACGGGATCAGGAAGATCGCACCCGCAACCAGCAACGGCAGGATCGTGCCGAACCGGTTGTACGGGTGGTCCTGGGAGTAGTTCGACAGCAGCGTGGAGTCGAGCGAGTTCGTGCTGGAGATCGGCCCGTAAGCGAGCAGCAGGCCGAGCAGCGCGGCGCCGATGTCGCCCATGAAGATCCGGGCCGGGAAGTAGTTGTGCGGCAGGAACCCCACGCACATCCCGGCCAGCAGCGCGGAGGACACCGCAGGCAGCGACTGGGACGTGTCGTTCAGCGTCCGGACCAGCGTGTACGAGTAGACGAGGAAGGACATCGCGGCGATCCCGGTGATGCCGGCCGCCAGCCCGTCCAGCCCGTCGATGAAGTTGATCGCGTTGATGGTGACCACGATGAGCAGGATGGTCAGCACCACGCTCAGGTCCGGCTCAAGCGAGAACACGTGACCGTTCGGCTCCGGCAGCCAGGGCAGCGACTGTCCGCTCCACACGACGATGCCGGCCGCGGCCACCTGCCCGGCCAGCTTGCTGATCGCGGAGAGCCCCCAGCGGTCGTCGATGAAGCCGATCAGCACGATCAGCCCGCCGGCCAGCAGCAGCCCGGCCTCGGTGCGCGAGCCCGCGGCGGAGAACGGGTCCTTGAGATAGCTGAGCCGGCTGGCGATGATCAGCCCGACAACCATGCCGCCGTACATGGCCAGCCCGCCGAGCAGCGGAGTGGGCGCGGTGTGCACGTCACGTGCCCGTGGCTCGTGCATGGCGCGGGTGCCGATCGCGATCCGCCGGACGAGCGGGACCAGCAGATACGTCACCGCCGCCGTGACGAGCAGCACCAAGGCATAGTCGCGCATGGCAGCCTCAGTCTGCTCCGGCCCGTGATCTCATCGAAACCACCCTACGGTACTGGCTTGCCTGCCGAAGGCGGCTCGCCCGAACGCTCCAGCGGATGCGGCATTGCGGGCTTTTCGCCCACGTCCGTCCCGGCGTCCTCAGCAATACCTTCCCCAGCCGGCGCGGTCGAATCAGGCGCCACGTACGGCTCGCCATCGGTGATGATCGATGCCACGGACCGCAACCGGTCCACCGGGATCGCGCCCTCCCGCAGCACCCGCGGGATCGTGCCGGTCAGGTCGAGGATGGTCGACGGCACATTGTCCAGCGACGGCCCGGCATCCAGGTACACCGCCACCGCGTCCCCCAGCTGCTGCTGGGCCTCCAGCGCGGTCATCGCGGACGGCTGCCCGGTCCGGTTCGCCGACGACACCGCCAGCGGCCCGGTCTGCTTCAGCACCTCCAGGGCGATGGGGTGCAGCGGCATCCGCAGCGCCACGGTGCCCTTGGTGTCCCCGAGATCCCACATCAGCGTCGGTGAGGCACGGAACACCAGCGTCAGCGCCCCCGGCCAGAACTCGTCGATCAGGTCCTGGCCGAACGCGCCCATGTCGTCGACCAGCGCCGCCGCGGCGCGAGCGGTGCCGACGAGCACGGGCGACGGCATGTTCCGGCCGCGTCCCTTGGCCGCCAGCATGGCCCGCACCGCGGCCGGGGTGAACGCATCCGCGCCGATCCCGTACACGGTGTCGGTCGGCAGCACGATCAGGTCGCCTTCCCGCGCCGCCGTTACGGCCTCGGTGATGGCAAACGTGCGCGTCTCGGGGTTCGCGCAGTCAAAGAGCTTGCCCATCTACAACCCCTCAGTACCGGGCCAGGCAGTCGTGACGAACCGATCCCGGCCAGCCAGGTCCTTGTTGTTGCGGGTATCCCGCCAGCCCAGCTCCTCGGCGAAAACCCAGTACACGGCCGCGCCCTGCACCGAACCGTGCTCCACGGCGAGCAGGCCGCCCGGACGCAGCAGCCGCCGCGCCGTGCGCTCCACGGCACGGATGGCGTCGAGCCCGTCCGCTCCGCTCCACAGCGCGGCGGGCGGGTCGTACTCCCCCACCTCCGGCGGCACCACGGCGCCCACCGGAATGTAAGGCGGGTTAGTCACCACAAGGTCCACCGTACCGTCGAGCTCGGGCAACACCGTTGCCGAGCAGAAGTCACCCGCGTGCACCATCACCCGCCCCGCCGTGTACGTCGCGGTCTCCACGTACCGGGACACGTTGCGCTCCGCCCAGGCACGTGCGAGCGGGTCGGCCTCGACCGCGTGCACCCTGGCCCGCGGCACCTCCTGCGCGATCGACAGCGAGATCGCCCCCGAGCCGGTGCCCAGGTCCACCACGACCGGCGCGTCCACGTCCATCTCCCGGAGCCGGTCGATGGCCCACCCGGTCATCACCTCGGTCTCTGGCCGCGGCACGAACACACCCGGCCCGACCTCCAGGTCCAGGAACCGGAACGCCGCCCGGCCGGTGATGTGCTGGAGCGGCTCGCGCGCCTCCCGCCGGGCGATGTCCACCCAGAAGCGGGCGTCGAACGACGCGTCCGCAACCGTGTGCAGCTCGGTCCGCTTGACGTTGTGCACCGCCGCCGCGATCAGCTCCGCGTCAGTCCGCGGTGATTCCACGCCCGCCTCCGCAAGCCGCGAGACGGCGAGCGCGACCTCATCAAGCAGCAGGCTCATCGGTCCCAGACGTTAGCTTCTCCGCCAGGTCCGCTTCAGACAGCGCGTCGATCACCGCGTCCAGGTCGCCGTCGATGACCTGGTCCAGGTTGTAGGCCTTGTAGCCGACCCGGTGGTCGGCGATGCGGTTCTCCGGGAAGTTGTACGTGCGCACCCGCTCCGAACGGTCCACGGTGCGCACCTGGCTGCGCCGCTCGGCGCTGGCCTTTGCCTCCGCCTCGGCCTCCGCGGCGGCCAGCAGCCGCGCCCGCAGCACCCGGAGCGCGGCCTCTTTGTTTTGCAGCTGGCTCTTCTCGTTCTGGCAGGACACCACGATTCCGGTCGGCAGGTGGGTGATCCGCACCGCCGAGTCCGTCGTGTTGACGCTCTGCCCGCCCGGTCCCGACGACCGGTACACGTCCACCCGCAGCTCGTGTTCGTTGATCTGCACCTCGACCGGATCGGCTTCCGGCACGACGAGCACGCCGGCCGCGGACGTATGGATCCGGCCCTGCGACTCGGTGACCGGCACCCGCTGGACGCGGTGCACGCCGCCCTCGTACTTCAGCCGGGACCAGACCCCTTCGCTGGCCTTGCCCTTGACCGCCACGGTGGCGTCCTTGATGCCGCCGAGCCCGGTCTGCGTCTCGTCCAGGACCTCGGTCTTCCAGCCGCGCCGCTCCGCGTACCGCAAGTACATCCGCAGCAGGTCGCCCGCGAATAGCGCGGACTCCTCGCCCCCCTCGCCCGCCTTGACTTCGAGGATGATGTCACGACTGTCGTTCGGATCCTTGGGAACCAGCAGTTTGCGCAGCTGGTCCTCCAGCTCCTCGCGGCGCGCCGCCAGCTGATCTGCCTCGGCGGCGAACGAGGCGTCCTCGCGCGCAAGCTCCCTGGCGGCCTCCAGGTCGTCACCGGCCTGCTGCCACTCCCGGTACGCCGCGACGATCGGGGTCAACTCGGCGTACCGCCGCCCCAGCGCCCGCGCCCTGTCCTGGTCCGCGTGCACCGCCGGGTCGGCGAGCGCGTGCTCAAGCTCGGCATGCTCGCTCACCAGGTCATTAACCCGGTCAAACACGTTAAAAACCCCTCTATTTCAGAACGACATCGGTGCTTCTCCCGCGCCGCTGCTTCCCCCGGCACCATTATGCCGATGGTGCCAGCGGCACCATCGGCACGTTTGGCGGTGCGTTGACGTGCGGGGGCTACTTCTTTCCGGGGTTCTTGCCGAATCGCTTCTCGAAACGGGCCACCCGGCCACCGGTGTCGAGGATCTTCTGCTTGCCCGTGTAGAACGGGTGGCAGTTCGAGCACACCTCGACGTGGATCTCCCCGCTCGGGGCCGTGCTCCGCGTGGTGAACGTGTTTCCGCAGCCACAGGTCACGGTCGTGACGTTGTACTGCGGGTGGATGTCAGCCTTCACTGTCTCTCCTACCTTAGGCAGTCGCCGGGTCGCCTGGCGGCGGGAACCGGTACCGCAGTGGATAGTGCCTCAACGGCGTGGGTGCGCTAGGAATTCCGCTAGGACCCGAGCGTGGTCTTCTGCACCTGGAGCAGGAACTCCGCGTTGCTGCGGGTCTTGCGCATCTGCTCCATCAGCAGTTCGAGTGCCTGCTGCGGCTCGAGTGCGTGCAGCACGCGGCGCAGCTGCCAGACGATCTTCAGCTCCTCGGGAGAGAGCAGGATCTCTTCCTTACGGGTGCTGGAGGCGTCCACGTCGACGGCCGGGAACAGGCGCTTGTCGGCCAGCTCGCGGCGGAGCCGGAGCTCCATGTTGCCGGTGCCCTTGAACTCCTCGAAGATGACCTCGTCCATCCGGGAGCCGGTCTCGATCAGCGCCGTGGCCAGGATGGTCAGCGAGCCACCGTGCTCGATGTTCCGCGCCGCGCCGAAGAACCGCTTCGGCGGGTACAGCGCGGTGGAGTCGACACCACCGGACAGGATGCGGCCGCTGGCCGGTGCCGAGTTGTTGTAGGCGCGGCCCAGCCGGGTGATCGAGTCGAGCAGCACGACCACGTCGTGCCCCATCTCGACCAGCCGCTTGGCCCGCTCGATGGCGAGCTCGGCCACCGTGGTGTGGTCGTCGGCCGGGTGGTCGAAGGTCGAGTGGATGACCTCGCCCTTGACCGTCCGCTGCATGTCGGTGACTTCCTCAGGCCGCTCGTCCACGAGGACGACCATGAGGTGGCACTCCGGGTTGTTCTTGGTGATCGCGTTCGCGATGGCCTGCAGGATGATCGTCTTGCCCGCCTTCGGCGGCGACACGATCAGGCCACGCTGGCCCTTGCCGATCGGGCAGATCAGGTCGATGATCCGGGTGATCATATTGCCCGCGTCGGTCTCCAGCCGGAGCCGGTCCTGCGGGTACAGCGGAGTCAGCTTGGAGAACTCCGGCCGGGCCGGTGACTGCTCCGCGTCGAGCCCGTTGACCTTGTCGAGCCGGACCAGCGCGTTGAACTTCTCCTTGCGCTCGCCCTCGCGTGGCTGGCGCACCGCGCCCTCGATCACGTCACCCTTGCGCAGGCCGTGCCTGCGGACCTGCGACAGGGAGACGTACACGTCGTTCGGCCCGGGCAGGTAGCCGGTGGTGCGGACGAACGCGTAGTTGTCCAGCACGTCCAGGATGCCCGCGATCGGGATCAGCACGTCGTCTTCGGCGAGCACGGGCTCCGGGTCGGACTGCCGCTCACCCCGCCGCCGGTTCCGGTTGCGGAACCGGTCCCGGCCGCGCCGCCGCCCGTTGTCGTCGTCGTCGAAGTCGCTGCCGCCGCCGCGCTGGCCCTGGTCGCCGCCCCGCTGGCCCTGGTCGCGGCCGGTACGGCCGCCCTGTGCCGCCGCCGGCTCGCGCCGGCCGTCGCCCTGGTCCCGCCCGCTGCGGCCGCCGCGGTCGGCCTGGTCCCGGCCGCCGCGCTCGGCCTGATCCCGGCTGCCGCGCTCGGCCTGGTCCCGGGCGCCGCGCTCGCGGCTGCCCTGGTCCCGCCCGGCCTGCGCCTGGTCGGTGCCACCCTGGACCTGCTCCGCGGCCGCCGCATGGGCCTGCTCGCGCCCGCCGCCCACCGCGGCCCCATCGCTGACCACGCCGGCCGAGGCCGCCGCGGTCGCGTCGCGGCCAGCGCCACGCTCGTCGCGGCGGCTGCTGCGCCGGCGCCGGTCGCTACGCTGACCGTCGGCCTGGCCCTCGGCCGAGGCGGATTCGCCGTCCGCGCGCGCCGCGCCCTCGGCACCGTCGGCGGGAAGCGTCAGCTGGCCAGCATCGGCCTGGGCGGCCGAGCGCCGGGATCGTGTCCGGGTCGTACCGCTACCCACACCGCTGGCCTCGGTGCTCCCGAGGCCTGGCTCGGAGGTAGCACCCAAGCCCGTTCTGCCAGAATTATTTTGATCTTGCATCGCGTCCTGCTTCAGGGGGCGGGTCGCGCCAGCTCCCGCGGACGTGCCCCGCTGATCTGAATCCTGCTTGGCGGTACCGGACCCCTGCCGCGCCTCGATGGCCTCGACAAGCTGGCTCTTCCGCATCCTGCCGGTACCCGGGATGCCCATTTCCTGCGCGATCTTCTGCAACTCAGGCATGAGCAGCGAGGAAAGGCCGGCGCCGCGGCGACCGCGCGACTTGGACCCTTCAACCCTACCGACGGGGGAGCCCTCCGGCGCGCTAGGCGCGTCGAGGAGTTCGGCTGTGTCGCTCACTAATGGTCCTTCCATGATTCTCTGGTCGCCTGGGACCTGTCGACCCGGTACCGCTCAGAGCTTGCCGCAACGCGGTGCATCCTGTGCCCTCCGTGTCTAGCTGTCCATCCGCAGCTCGGGAGATGAATCGGAGGGTGCCCGGGCGTACGCCGCCTCTCGCCCGTGTCCCCGGGTCGCATCCTGGGCAAAAGTCCCTGGGTACGGCAACAATACCGTCCCGCTGGGGTTCGCAGAATGGCACCCGGTTCAAACGGGCCCCCGTGCGGGGCACCCGGTGCGCCATCAAGCCTAACACCAAGTCGGCTCACGGCATTCCTTCGCAGCCATCCGTGTCGCGGAGAGAGGGGGTATCGGTCCCGTGAAACCCGCCGATGTCCGGACGCAGGAGTCGCGCGCCTTGCGGCTCGACAGCCAGCGGGCTTATACGCCATGCCTTACCCGTTTCTCTCACGATTGAACCCAGGCTGTCCAGGTCACGTCTTGAATCCTGCGCAAATATGGCCAGGACGGACGGGCCTGCGCCCGACACGACGGCGGCGATGCCGGCCTGCCTGAGGGCCTGGACGAGGGCATAGGTATGGGGCATCGCCGTGGCGCGGTAGTTCTGGTGCAGCCAGTCTTCGGTGGCGTCGTGGAGGTTTTTTGCCGCTTCGTCCTGGGTGAGGGCCGCGATCAGGAGTGCGGCCCGGCCGGCATTGGCCGCGGCGTCGCGGTGCGGGACCGTTGCTGGGAGAGCCTGGCGGGCGATTTCGGTGCGGACCGCGATCTCGGGCGGGGCGATGATGGCCACAGGCCTGATGGCGGGGTTTGGTTGCAGCTTGGCTCGGTGCGGGGTGCCGTCGTCGGTGGTCCACGCGATCGTCAGGCCGCCGGCCAGGCAGGCGGCGACGTTGTCCGGGTGGCCCTCGATCCGGGTCGCCAGGGCGAGCGCGTCGGGTTCGTCCAGGTGCGCGTCGGGTTCGTCCGGGTCCGCGTCGGGCTCGGCGAGCGCGGCGGCCGCGAGGACGCCGGCCACGATCGCCGCGGCGCTCGAGCCGAGGCCGCGGCCATGCGGGATGCGGTTCGTGCAGCGCAGGGCGAGGCCGGGCGGCTGCTTGCCGCTGCCGATGGTGTCGAAGGCGGCGCGCATGGCGCGCACCACCAGGTGCTGCTCCCCCGCGTCGGCCAGGTGCTGATCCGCCCCCTCGCCGTCGACCTCGATGTCCAGACCGCCGGCGGTGACGCGCGCCTCGACGTCGTCGTAGAGGCTCAGCGCCAGGCCGAGCGCGTCGAACCCCGGCCCGAGGTTGGCGCTCGTGGCCGGCACCCGCACGTGCACCCTTGCTTGCGGTGCGCCGTCGGCGTCGCCGCGGCTCACCGACGCGCTCCGCGCGCGGATCGTGTGCGAAATGGTCCGGCTACCCGGCGCTTTTCGCACACGATCATGTCCGGCCGCGCCGCGCCTGCCGCGCCTGCCGCGCCTGCCGCGCCCGCCGCGCCCGCCGCGCCCGCCGCGCCCGGTCGGCGCGGCCAACGGACACTTACGGCAAACCCTCCCAAAACGCTCGACGCCAGCGGGGGGCTCGAAGATTGCGGACACTTACCCCCCCAGATCGGGGGGGTAAGTGTCCGCAATCTTTGGCGCGGCCGGGCGGACAGCGGAAAGTGGCGGGCAAAGGGGGCATTTCGGGCGCGGAGGCGGCGCTGCGCGCGGGACGGGGGAAGCCCGCGGGGGCAGCGGGACGCGCGGGGGCAGCGGGACGCGCGGGGGTGGCGGGACGCGCGGGGCGTGCTTGTTGACGGCATCTAGGCGAGTCCGAGGGCGGCCGCGGCGGCGGCGGAGTCGGCGGCGATCGTGGCGGGGGCGGGCGCGCCGGACAGCGCCCAGTCGGGGTCCTTCAGGCCGTTGCCGGTGACCGTGCACACGACGCGCGATCCGGCCGGGATCCGGCCGTCGGCGGTGCACGACAGCAACCCGGCCACGCTCGCCGACGAACCGAGCTCGCCGAAAACCGCCTCGTCCCGAGCCAGGATCCGGTACGCCGCCAGGATCTCCCGGTCGGTCACCTTGTCGATGACGCCCCCGGACTCGTCGCGCGCCGCTTCGGCGGAGGTCCACGACGCCGGATTGCCGATCCGGATCGCGGTCGCGATCGTCTGGGGCCGGAGCACCGGGGCGCCGGAAACGATCGGCGCCGCCCCGCTCGCCTGGAAGCCGAACATCCGGGGCCGCCGGGACGACACACCCGCGGCGGAATACTCTTTGTAGCCCATCCAGTACGCGGTGATGTTCCCCGCGTTGCCAACCGGCAGGCAGTGCACGTCGGGCGCGTCGGCGAGCTCGTCCACGATCTCGAAGGCGGCGGTCTTCTGGCCCTGGATCCGGTCCGGGTTGACGGAGTTGACCAGGGCCACCGGGTACTCGATCGCGAGCTTGCGGGCCAACTCGAGGCAGTCGTCGAACGACCCGTCGACCTGCAACAGCCGGGCGCCGTGCACCAGCGCCTGGGCGAGCTTGCCGATCGCGATCTTGCCGCGCGGCACGAGCACGGCGCAGGTGATGCCCGCCCGGGCGGCGTACGCCGCGGCGCTGGCGCTGGTGTTGCCGGTGGACGCGCAGATCACCGCCTTGGCGCCCGCCTCAACGGCCTTGCTCAACGCGACCGTCATGCCGCGGTCCTTGAACGAGCCGGTCGGGTTGCCGCCCTCGACCTTGAGGTACACATCGCACCCGGTCCGGGCGGACAAAGACGGCGCGGGCAGCAGCGGCGTGCCGCCCTCATGCAGCGTCACCACCGGAGTCGACGCGGTGACCGGCAGCCGGTCCCGGTACTCGTTGATCACGCCACGCCACGCACGGGCCTTGGCTGCGGAGGAGATGACGGTCACTCCTCTTCCCCTTCCACTCGCATCACGCTGGCCACCGCGCGCACCATGGGCAGCGCCTCCAAGTCACGGATCGTCGCGCTCAACGCCGCGTCCCGCGCGGTGTGCGTCACGATCATCAGCTGCGCCTCGTCGCCCCGGCTGGTCTGGCGGACCGCCTGGATCGACACGTTGTGCCTGGCGTACGCCTCGGCAACCGGCGCGAGCACGCCCGGCCGGTCGTCCACGTCCAGGGACACGTGGTACCTGGTCAGGGTCTCCCCCATCGGCAGCACGGGCAGGCCCGCGTAGGTCGACGCGTCCGGCCCGCGGGTGCCGGCCAGCCGGTTCCTGGCGACCGCGACGATGTCGCCGAGCACGGCGCTCGCGGTCGGCGTGCCGCCCGCGCCGGCCCCGTAGAACATGAGCTGCCCGGCCGACGAGGCCTCGACGAACACCGCGTTGTACGCCCCGCCGACCGCGGCGAGCGGGTGGCTGCGCGGGATCATCGCCGGGTGCACCCTCACCGAGACGCCAGAAACGCCGACCCGCTCGCAGATCGCGAGCAGCTTGACCACCCGGCCCAGCGTCCGGGCGCTGGCGATGTCGGCGGCGCTGACTTCGGCGATGCCTTCGCGGTGCACGTCGGCGGCGGTGACCGGGCTGTGGAACGCCAGGCCGGCCAGGATCGCCGCCTTAGCCGCGGCGTCGAAGCCCTCCACGTCCGCGGTCGGGTCGGCCTCGGCGTAGCCGAGCGACTGGGCCTCCTCCAGCGACTCGGCGAAGCCGGCGCCCGAGGTGTCCATGCGGTCCAGGATGTAGTTGGTCGTCCCGTTGACGATGCCGAGGACCTTCCGGACGGTGTCCCCGGCCAGCGACTCACGCAGCGGCCGCAGCAGCGGGATCGCGCCGGCCACGGAGGCCTCGTAGTACACGTCCGCGCCGAACTCCCGTGCGGCCCCGTAGATGTCCGCACCGTTCTCCGCGAGCAGGGCCTTGTTCGCGGTGACCACGGACTTGCCGTTTTTCATGGCGGCGAGCAGCAGCGACCTGGCGGGCTCGATGCCGCCGATGACCTCTACCACGATATCCACGTCGGGCCTGGTCACCAGGCCGCTGGCGTCGGTGGTGAGCAGGTCGCGGTCGATACCTGGCCGGGGGTGGTTCACCCGCCGGACCGCGATGCCGGCCAGTTCGATGCGCGCCCCGACCCGGTTGGCGAGTTCGTCGGCCTGCTCGTCGAGCAGCCGCGCCACCTGCGACCCGACCGATCCGCAGCCGAGCAGAGCGACCTTCAGTACCGCCGGTTTCTGTCGCACAGTCATCCGACGTCCAAACCCAGCAGGTCGTCCAGCGTCTCGCGGCGGACGATCACCTGGTCCGTCCCGTCGCGCACCGCGACCACGGCGGGCCGCATCACGTGGTTGTAGTTGCTGGCCAGCGACCGGCAGTACGCCCCGGTGGCGGCGACAGCGATCAGGTCGCCGGGCGCCAGGTCGGCGGGCAGCCACGCGTGGCGCACCACGATGTCACCGCTCTCGCAGTGCTTGCCGACCACGCGGGACAGCATCGGCGGCGCGTCGCTGGACCGCGACGCCAGCGCGCAGACGTACGAGGCGTCGTACAGTGCGGTGCGGATATTGTCGCTCATCCCGCCGTCCACGCTCACGTACGTGCGCAGTCCGTCCACATCCTTGATCGTCCCGACCGTATAAAGCGTGACCGTCGACGGCCCGATGATCGCCCGTCCGGGCTCGACGGTGAGCCGCGGCCTGGTCAGCCCGGCGGTCCGGCATTGCGAGTCGACGATGTCGAGCAGGCTCTGCGCCAGCTTCTTGACCTCGGGCGGGTCGTCTTCGTCGGTGTAGGCGATGCCGAACCCGCCGCCCAGATCGAGTTCCTCGATGTCCACGCCATGCTCGTTGCGAACCCGGACCGCCAGCTCCAGCACCCGATGCGCGGCGACCTCGAAGCCGGCCGCGTCGAAGATCTGCGAGCCGATGTGCGAGTGCAGGCCGGCGAAGTTCAGGTCGGGGCAGGCCAGCACGCGCCGCACCGCCTCGTCGGCGGCGCCGCTGGCCAGCGAGAAGCCGAACTTCTGGTCGTCGTGCGCGGTGGCCATGAACTCGTGCGTGTGCGCCTCGACCCCGGTGGTGACCCTTACCAGGACCCGCGGCCTGTTTGCCGCTCCCCCCGCGACGAACGCCAGCCTGGCCAGTTCCTCGAATGAGTCAAGCACGATGTGCCCTACCCCGGCGGCCACGGCACGGGTCAGTTCCTCCAGCGACTTGTTGTTGCCGTGCAGCGTGATCTCGTTTGGCGGGACCCCGGCCGACAGTGCGGTCTCGAGTTCGCCGCCGGTGCAGACGTCGACCCCCAGGCCTTCGGCGCTGACCCAGCGGAGAACGGCGCGGGAGCAGAAGGCCTTCGCGGCATAGCACACCTGCGCGTCCGGCCCGAACGCCGCCACGTACTCCCGGCACCTGGACCGCACATCGGCCTCGTCGCAGACGTACAGCGGGGTGCCGTGCCTGGCTGCCAGCCCGCGCACGTCCATGCCACCTATCGTCAGCGCGCCCGTCTCGGCCTGCCGCCACGTCCCGCGCGGCCAGATCGCCGCGTCAAGCGTGTTCAGGCTGGCGGGCGCCGCCGGCGGATGGTCGGCAGGCAGCACGTCGCCATGGCGCGGCCCAGCCGGGTGGGCGACACGGCTCATGGAGCGATCCCTCTCGGTCTAGATGCGATCCTCGGTCTAGATGCGATCTGGCGCGGTGATCCCGAGCAGCCCAAGGCTCGCCGCGAGCCCGGTGCGGGCCGCTCGGGCAAGCCACAGCCTTTCGGGGCTTACGGCCGGGCCGGTGGTGAAACCAGTCGTGCTCATGGTGTCAATTGTCTTCGTCGCCAGCGTGTCAACGTACCGGGCGAACTCGTCGGGTCGCCCGCGGCGCGCGGCCACGGCGACCCGTTCCGGGAGCCACGACAGCGCGTCGAGGAGAACCAGCTCCCCCGGTTCGGTGAGCCGGCTCGGGCGGAATCCTGCGGCACTTGTCGCTCCGGGTTCGGTCCCCGCCCAGCGCAGCACGGCAGCGGCGGCGGCATGCGCGTACCGAACAGCATAGGCGGGATTGCCCAGCACGTGCCGCGCCGTCCGCCGCGGGTCCGGCGGCTTCGCGCCCGGGCGCATGCTCGCGAGCGCGAACCGGACCGCGTCAACCCCGGCAAATTCAAGTGCCTTTTCTACCGAACGATCGGTGGTTTCAGTTTTTGCCGTCTCTTCTCGCGGTTGCGGGCCGAGCGTCGCGCCGGCCGCCCGGGCCAGGTTTCTTGTCAGTTCCCTAGCGAGGGCGGCGCGGGCGGTCTCCCAGTCCGGGGCGTTGTTCAGGTCGGCCGGTTGCGCGTCCGGCACAGTCATGCCGTGCAGCGCGTCGCTCGTGATTCCGTTCGTGGCGACGTCGACCGCCACGCGCGCGAGCGCATCGTGCGTCAGCGAGACGGTGACGTATTCGTTACTTATAGTTACCGATTCGATACGAGGGTCGCGGCCGAGTTCGACTGCGGCGGCTCCCGCCGC
>DASRFJ010000280.1:0-9089 GCA_035651595.1 Streptosporangiaceae bacterium
CGCCCCCCCCGCCACCGCACCCGGATCAGCCGCCGCCCGCACCCCGATCTGACCGTGCACCGGCCCGCCCGGCTGCACCGCATCCGCCCCCTGCCACACCCGCGACACCAGCTCCAGCTCCTCCTCCCCCAGCAACGGCAACCCCGACACCCGCACCCCCGCATCAGCCGCCACCGCCCGCAGCACCCGCTCCAGATGACCCAGCAACCGCTCCACCCGCGACCGGTCAAACAAATCCGCCGCAAACTCCACCCGAAACGCCAAACCAGCGCCCCTGTCGATGACGTTAAGGGAGAGATCGAGGGGGGTGATCGCCATCGCGATCTCGTAGTCCTCGGCGAGTATCCCGTCCACCGGCAGGTCGATGTCCGCGCTCGCGCCATCGACCAGCTGAATCCACACCTGGTACAGCGGGTTGCGGGACCGCTCGCGCTCCGGTGCCACCACGGCGACGACGCTCTCGAACGGGACCTCACGGTGTTCCCAGGCGCCGAAGACCACGTCCCTTGTGCGGCGGATCAGCTCGGCGAAGGAGGGATCGCCGGAGGTGTCGATCCGCAGCACCAGCGTGTTGATGAAGCAGCCGACGACCCCCGCGAGAGCCGGGGCGTTCCGGCCCGTTGTGGCCGTCCCGACGACGATCTCGTCCTGCCCCGTGTACCGGTGCATCGTCGCCGCGAACGCGGCGACCAGCACGATCAGCAGGGTCACCCCGGCGTCGTCCGCCAGCGCGCGCACGCCGCTGACCACCTCGGGCGGCAGGTCGAGCGTCGCCCGTCCGCCGCGATAGGTCGGCGCAGGCGGCCTCGGCCGGTCCGTCGGCAGTTCCAGTAGCGGCAGGTCGGCCAGCTGCTTTTCCCAGTAGGCCAGATGCCGCCGGAACGCCTCGGTTCGCATCCGCTCCAGCTGCCAGAGCACGCAGTCCGCGAACTGCACCGCCACCTCGGGCAGCCGGGCCGGCTTCCCGGCCCGGTGCGCCTGGTAGAACTCCGCTATCTCCCCGAACACGACCGGCACCGACACGCCATCGACGCAGATGTGGTGCATGGTCACGACCAGCACATGCGCGGCGGCGTCGCGCTTGAACAGGCAGAACCGTGCAAGACGCCCGGAGGTGAAGTCAAAAGGACGAAGCGCGGCGGCCACGGCGCGAGCCTGGATGACATCCTCGACTTCACCGGCCGGGAGTCCGCTCAGGTCCTCGAACTCCAGCAGGCCGTCCGGATCCGGCATGACGACCTGCCACGGTGCACCGTCAGCATAGATGTACGCGGTGCGCAGGATCTCGTGACGGCGGACGACATCGGCGACGGAACGAGCC
Source organism: Streptosporangiaceae bacterium (assembly GCA_035651595.1). Lineage (GTDB taxonomy): Bacteria > Actinomycetota > Actinomycetes > Streptosporangiales > Streptosporangiaceae > JAFARZ01. The sequence continues at coordinate 1,322 of DASRFJ010000280.1, forward strand.
AGCAGGTCCGCATCCAGCTCTCCGGTCAGCCGAAGGCCCCGGACGATGTGGTACGCCGGGGAGCCCGGAGCGAGCTGGTCGAGGAACCACATCTGCATCTGCACCGGCGCCAGCGGCACCCGCTCCATCCCCGGCGGGCGCTTGCGGATACCCGGCACGGGCCGGAGCGGGTTCCTCTCTTTTCCTGCCGGATTCACAGTGAGTCACCTTTCGACAATGCCGAATTTGGGCAAGCGGTGGCATGCCGAAAGCCACTAATTGCCCCAGGTTAAATGAAGGTAACGTTAAAGAACCGCTTCGTGATGAAGCAGTTAAACGTGCGTCGACGACGAACGGCAGATGCTTATCCTGAGACGCCTCCCCTGCTCCCCTGTGGGTACTTAGATTTCTCTCTACGCGTCGCTCTCGACCTTGTCAATCCTGGCCGGGCATGTTCGACTTGGGTAGGAACCGCTCGTCACACGCTGCTTCACGGCAACCCCGCAAGACTCCGCAAGAACCAGCGGTACCGGTCGATAGGCCAGGTCATCCACATGTCGGGAATGGAGGACGGGAATGATGGACTACCCGATTTGGCATGGCTCCATTCCGATGGAGGTCTTTATCGAGCACAAGCTTCGCGCCGAGCGCCTCCTGGTTGAGGGAAACGGAATTCGTGTCCGCGATCAGACGGGCCGCTGGTATATCGACGCCAGATCATCGTGCTGGAACCTCGGTCTTGGATATAGCGCCGAAAGGGTAAAGGAAGCGATCCGGCAGCAGCTCGATAAACTTCCCAATGCCAACATTCTCTCGTATGACCGTCCGGCGCAAGTGACGCTCGATTATGCTCGGGCACTCCGCGATGCGATCGCGTCGCCGACGCTCAGATATGTCCGGCTTGGCAATACCGGATCGCAGATGACGGAGACCGCGGTCATGCTGAGCCGGCTGGCCCGGGTCATCGGGGGCGAGCCGGAACGTCACCTTGTCCTGGCCTTCGAGGGCAGCTATCACGGCCTGGGAATCGGCGCTTGCGCGCTAAGCGGTATAACGGCGCGCATCGATTTCTGCGGCCCGCTCGCCCCCGGTATGCACCACGTCCCCGCGCAGGGCAGCTGGACCGGCAACATACGGCAAGCCCTCGATGAGCTGTCGGCGGAGCGCGTCACCGCGGTTATCTTCGAACCGCAGATGGGGAGCATGGGACTCCTGCCCGAGGCCGACGATCTGCGCGCGCTCGCCAGCCTGTGCCGCGAGGCCGGCGTGCACCTCATCGCCGACGAGGTCACCACCGGATGCGGCAGAACCGGCGGCATGTCCCGCACCCTGGACCTCGGCGTCGAGCCCGACATGCTCGTGCTCGGCAAGAACCTCACCTCCGGCTACGTGCCTTTCGCGGCGCTGATGGTCTCGGCCGAGCTGTACCGGCTCGCGGCCAACCCCGACCCGCCGCGGTTCCTGCCCGCCGGTTCGGCGACGGACGGCCACCCGGTGGCCTGCGCGGCCGGCCTGGCCGTCCTCGACACCTATGAACGCGACGACATCCTCGCGCACGTCCGCCAGACCGGGGCCGTGCTGCGCGAGCGGCTCGAAACCGTGCATGCCAAGTGGATAGCCGAGGGATCCGTGGCTGGTGCTGGGCTGATGATTCACTTCCCGCTCCTGCGCGCCGGCGGCGCGCCGTGGAGCTTCCCGGACCTGGGGGCGTTCCGCACCGACTGCGAGAACAACGGCCTGCTGGTCTCGGCCAGCATGCGGGGCATGTGGGTGGTGCCGCCGCTCACGACCACCGAGGATGACTGCGCCGAGATCGCCTCGATCTTCGATCAGGTACTGGCGCAAGGAGGCGCCGCGTGAGCACCCAGCGCAAGCCACTCGATCCCGCGGATGCCACCAAGCTGGTACTCGAGCAGATGCGTGCCGTCCTGGACAACTCCGAGTTCGGCGAGGACGATCACTTCTTCGACTGGGGCGGCGACTCCATCCTGGCCGCGCAAGTGATGCAGCGGCTGAACAACGAGACGGGGCTCGATCTGGCCACGTCCCTTCTCTTCGCGTTCCCCACCGCGACCGAACTCAGCGAAGCGGTCATCGAAGAAGGCCAGGAAAGCCAGGAGACCGGAGTTTAATGACCGCCACGCACGTGGAGTTCGTGCCTGGCGAGTGGGCACTGTGGCCCGATATCGCCGTCCGGTCGGCGGGCTTCCCCGCCGACGACGTGCTCCGGCTCGTCTCCCCGCGGGCGGCCCGGCTCGCCGACGCGCTGCTTGATCACCCGGATCGCGGCCAGGCCGGCGAGCCGGACGTGGCGGAGTACCGCCGGTCGTTCGGCGCGGCGGCCGCCGACGTGGAACGGGAGATCCAGGACATCGCGGGCCTGCCGGCGTTCCAGTGCGCCGTTGCCTGGCAGAACCATCCCGTGTTCAAGCTGGCCGTGCTCCCGCTGCTGCGCCGCCGGCCCGGCGTCGACCCGCGCGCCAGCAAGCACCGCCAGCGCGAGGACCTGGTCGCCAGCTACTGGCAGCGGTACTGCGTCAAGAACGACTCGATCGGGTTTTTCGGCCCGGTCGGCTGGACCACGCTGGCCCCGGACGGCCCCACCTCGTTCCGGCCGGCCAGCCGGCTGCTGGCGAGCCGGGAGATATTCTTCGAGGCGTGGGCGATCGACCGTATCGCCCACGCCCTCGCCGGACACGACGGCATGGCCGACTGGCTGGCACCGCGGCGGGCCTCGTTCATTCGCGTCGACGCCGGTACCGGGACGGTGTTCGTCCCCGGCCGGCGCGGCGCCACGGTCGAGCCCGCGCTCGCCGAATGCCTGCTGCGCTGTGACGGCAAGCTGGCCGCCACCCACATCGCGACCGAACTGATCAAGGCCGGCCACGCCAGCGACGAGGCGGAGGTTTTCCAGATCCTCGCCGGCCTGCGCAAGCGACGCTGGATCGCCTGGACGCTGTCCGTGGCGGCGAGCCCGCATCCGGAGCGGGAGCTTCGTGCGCGGCTCGCGGACATCGGATCTCCCGCGCTCCGCGCCTGGGCCCTCGGCCGCCTCACCGCGCTCGAAGAAGCCGCCGGTCACGTCGGCGCGGCGGGAGATGACCCCGCCAGCCTGGTCACCGCGCTCGACCGGCTGGACACCACGTTCACCGAGCTGACCGGCGCGGCCCCGACGCGCAACCAGGGCAAGGCCTACGGCGGCCGGACGCTGGTGTATCACGATTCCCGCCGCGAGCTGCACCTGCGGTTCGGCGGCGAACTGCTCCGGGCGCTCGCGCCGCTCGACCTGATCCTGACCAGCGTGCGCTGGCTGACCGACCGGGCGGGCACGCTATTTCGGCGCGAGATCCGCGCCATCTACGACCAGCTGGCCGCCAAGAACAGCGGCCAGGTGACGCTCGCCGCGCTGTGGTTCGAGTCCATGTCGTTCCTGCACGGTCCCGGCCGCGAACGGCTGGCGAGCCTCAGCGCCGGATTCCGCGATCAGTGGGCGGATATCTTGCGCGTACCGGACGGGCAGCCACGCATCCGGTACGACGCGGACCGGCTGCGGCCGGCCGTGCGGGAGCGGTTCGCCGCGGCCAGGTCCGGGTGGGAGCGCGCGCGGTACGTCAGCCCCGACCTCATGCTGGTCGCCGCGGATACCGACGCGATCCGGCGCGGCGATTTCGAGATCGTGCTCGGCGAACTGCACCTCGCGATCGTCTCTTACGGGCACAACTGCTTCGTCACCCAGCATCCCGAACCCGGCAGGCTGCTCGCCGCCATCGACGCCGAGCACGCCGGGCCGCGGCTGCTCCCGGCGCCGCCGAAGGACAATCCGCCCCGGCTGACCGTCCGGACCCATTCCGCGCTCGTCCGTGACCAGGATTACGTGGTCGAGCTGTTCCATCAGACCGCCGATCCGCGCCGGCCGCGGCTGCTGCGCGGCGGCGAACTGCTCGTGGAATGCCGTGCTGACATGTTGTTCGTCCGGGTACCAGCCGGCGAGATCATTGACGTCATGGAGCCGTTCGCCGACATGCTGACGGATATGATGATCGACGTTTTCTCGATGTTCCCCGAACGCGATCATTCGCCGCGGGTGAATTTCGGCAAGCTGATCATCAGCAGGGAGGCGTGGCGATTCCCGGCCGCCGAGCTGACCTTCACCGGAGAAAAGGACGAGGCCATGCGTTTCCTCGCGGTCCGTTCCTGGCATCGGAAGCAGGCGCTGCCGCAGCGGGTTTTCGTCAGGTCACCGCTTGAGCTGAAACCGTTCTTCGTCGATTTCGACAGCCCCGCGTACGTCAACCTTCTGGTCAAGGCGGTACGCCGGCTCCACATATCCGGCGGCGCGCACCACATCACGGTCACCGAAATGCTGCCCGATATCGACCAGCTCTGGCTGACCGACGCGAATGCGCGCAGGTACACCGCCGAACTGCGCATGGCCGCCGTCGACCTGCGCGGCGCGGCCGGCCCGCTGGCCTCGGCATGCCCATGAAACGGGTCGGCGCACTGGCCGAGCGTGACTTCAGGAATCTGTACTGTGCGCGCGCGTTCTCGCTGATCGGCGACGGTATCGTGCCGGTCGCGCTGGCGTTCGGCGTGTTGCAGACGGAAAACTCCGCGACCGCACTCGGCGCCGTCCTCGCGGCCCGATCCCTCACGCTGGTGACCTTCCTGCTCATCGGCGGTGTCATCGCGGACCGGCTGCCGCGCCGGAGCCTGCTGATCGGCTCGGACCTGCTCCGCATGGTCGCGCAGGCGGCCACGGCCGCGATCCTCATCTCGCGTACCGCGACGGTGTGGGAGATCGCCGCGCTGGCGGTGGTCTACGGATTCGGCAACGCGTTCTTCCTGCCGACCTCGACGGGGATCATCCCGCAGACCGTCTCGCCGGGCCGCCTGCAGCAGGCCAACGCGCTCATCTCGCTCACGCAGAACTCCTGCACGATCGCCGGCCCGGTGCTCGCCAGCCTGATCATCGTCACGGCCGGCGCCGGCTGGGCGTTCGCCGTCGACGCCGTCACGTTCGGGATCAGCGCCTTCTTCATCGCCCGCCTGCCCTCGGTCCGCCAGGCCGCGCAGCCTGGCAGCCGGTTCTTCAGCGAGCTGCGCGAAGGGTGGCGGGCGTTCCGCAGCCGACGGTGGCTGCTGCTCGACGGCATGTTCTCGGCGCTCGGCGGCTTCGCGGTGATCGCCCCGTTCCTCACCCTCGGCCCCGTCGTGGCGAAGAACCATCTCCACGGATCGGTCTCCTGGGCCGCCATCGTCGCCGCGTTCGGCGCCGGCTCGGTGGTCGGCGGCATCGGATTGCTGCGCTCGGTTCCGTCACGGCCGCTGCTGGCCGCGATGATTCCGCCGGTGCTGCTCGCCGTGCCGACCGGCCTGCTCGCCATCCCCGCGCCGACCGCCGCCATCGCGGCGGGCGCCTTCGCCGGCGGATTCGGCCTCGCGATCTTCAACACGCTGTTCGAAACCACGGTTCAGCAGAACATCCCGCCCAGCCTGCTGTCCCGCGTGGCCGCCATCGACTGGATGCTGTCCGCGTCGCTGCTCCCCCTCGGCCAGGCCCTGGCCGGCCCGGTGTCGGCCGTCGTCGGGATCAGGGCCATCTTCGTGTTCTCGGCCGCCTGGGTGGTCGTCGCCACCGTGGCGATCTTGTCGGTACGGGACATTCGTGAGTTCCGCGGCGCGGTCCCGGCCTCCGGTGACGCCAAGCAAGATGCGCCGCTGGACGTTACGTCCGGTCCAGACTCATCGTGATCCCGCGATACAGCCAGACGATATCCAAGACCTTGTGATAGTCGCTCTGCTCCGGATGGGCCGCCAGTTCGGCGCCCACGACGTCGGCGAATTCCGCCTCGCCGGCTCCGCCGCGGACCAGTGCGCTCCACGCGACCAGCCGCTGGCGCAGCCGCACCAGGTGGTCCGCGGGATCCGCCACGACGCCGAAGTGCGTCAGCGCCAGGCGCCGTGGTGCAGTTCTCTCCAGCTCGTCGATGCTCCGGTACCACGCCGCCAGATCGAATTCCGGCGGCGATGTGGGCGGGCTCACGTACGTTGCGGGCGGAATGCGCACGCCGGCCGCGTCGCCCGCGAACAGCGTCCCGCCCTCGTCGAGATAGGCCACATGGTGGGCGCAATGACCCGGGGTGGGCACGCACTCAAGGCCGCATATCGTGCCCTCGGCCGGACGCAGGTTGGCTTCCGGAACGCCGGTGACCTCTCCCCACAGGACGTCGAAACGGCTGCCGTAGATCCGTCGCGCACCGTTTTCGAGCGCCACCGGGTAGGCCAGATGTACCAGTCCGGCCTCCCCCACGTACACCCGCAGCTCAGGGTTTTCGCGCACGAGATAGCCGGCGGCGCCCGCGTGATCGAGGTGGATATGGGTCAGGAACAGATGCCGTATGTCCGCCGGGCGCAGGCCGCGTGCCTTGAGCCCGGACTCGAGCGCACCGACCGTGGCAGTCGGGCCGCAGTCGATTAGAGCAGGGCCATCGCGGGTGTCGGTGACGTATGCCGCCACGGTCTGGGCGTAGCCGCAATGAAACAGGTCGATCGGCTCGACGTCCATGCGAGAATCCTCAGTTATAGGGACCCGATAAAGCGGATGAGCGTTTCGCTGACCTCCTCGGGGCGCTCCTGCTGAACCCAGTGGCCAGCGCCGGCCAGCACGATGTGCTCGCGCAGGTCGGTGAGCACGGCCGGCAGAGCGTCTGCGGGCATGAACTTCGCGACCAGGTCGTCCGAGCCGGTCAGGAACAGCGACGGGCAGTCGATGGTGCGCCCGGCGAGATGCTCGGTGAGTGCCCAGTTGCGGTCGATGTTCCGGTAGTAGTTCAGGCCGCCGGTGAAGCCGGTTTGCTCGAATGCCTGGACGAATACCGCGAGCTCTTCCTCTGCCATGAACGGCCGGGGTGCGAACGGGCCGTCCGACCAGGCCGAGACGCGGATGTCGTCGGCGAGCAGGGTGCGGCGCACGTCGCGGTTCAGGACGGCCTCCGCGGTACCTGGCTGCTGGAACCACACCATGTAGAAGTCATCGCCCAGCCGGTTGCGCAGGATCAGTATCGGCGGGACCGGTGGCCGCGGCGCGATCGGCACGCTCAGCCCGGCGACGGCCCGGACGCGTCCGGGATGGGCAAGCGCGAGCTGCCAGACCACGGCCGCGCCCCAGTCATGGCCCACGAAGACCGCTTGCTGCTCGCCGATGTCGTCCAGCAGGCCGATCAGGTCACCGGCGACCGTGAGGATGTCGTAGGCCTCCGGATCGGCCGGACGGGAGCTTCCGCCATAGCCGCGCATGTCCGGAGCCAGCACCCGGTACCCGGCCGCGGCCAGCGCGAAGACCTGGTGCCGCCACGAGAAGCCGAGTTCGGGAAAGCCATGGCACAGCACGACCGCGGGCCCCTCGCCGTACTCGGTGACGTTGAGCTCGATTCCATTGACCGCTACCCGCCTGGCTGGCAGCGCCGCCCAGTCTGAGACCTCTTTATATGGCATAACGACAGTGGTATCTCCCGTCCTCGTGCCGCCTCCTCCAGTCTCGCTCATCCAACCCGCGCTGTCGCCCCGCCGCGCCTGCCGGGTGCGCGCAGCCTGTGCCTGGAGTGCAGCGTGCGGCTACCGGGACAGGAGCCCACCCGCAATCCGTCAGCAACGTGGACGATTTGCCCTGACCCGAAAATAAGACGTAGCGGGGGCATGCGGCAGCACCCGGCGGAGCTTGCGGAGCCGGGTTCGGGGGCGGGCGGGTCAGCTCGGTGTGGTCTCCGGGCAGCTGGTCAGGTCCGGGACC
>DASRFJ010000281.1:0-13619 GCA_035651595.1 Streptosporangiaceae bacterium
TAGGCCTCGGCGTGAGCCCGCGGGATCCTGGAGTGGCGCCGACCGTGCTCAGCATGCTCCAGTCCGCGCGGCGGGGGCTCGCAGAGGCGGCGGACGAGTCGGCGCCTGGTGCCCGGTACGTCACGGCGCACTTGGCGGCGCTCCGCGCCGCAGCGGCAGTGGTGGCGGCGCGAGGGGAACCGCGGTCGCGACGCCGGAAGCCGCACAGCGTGTGGGAGCTGCTGCCTCAGGTGGAGCCCGCCCTGACCGAATGGGCCGCCTACTTCGCGGCCGGGGCGGGCAAGCGCGCGGCCGCCGAAGCGGGACTGCCCCGCGCCGCGTCAGCGCGCGAGGCCGATGACCTGCTGCGGGATGCGGAGACCTTCCTGTCACTGGCGGAGACCGCACTAGGCGTCGAGGTGCAGTCTCCGCTCCCGCTCAGGCCGGCAGGCTAACAGGTCAGAACCCTTCCATCGCGCCGCGCGCGTCGGCGTCGAGCACGCCCCAGCTGATGAGTTCCTCGGTGAGGTCGGCGGGGGACTTGTCGTAGATGACCGCGAGCGAGCGCAGGTCCTCGTGCCGGACCGACAGGACACGGCCGTTGTAGTCGCCGCGCTGGCTCTGGATGGTCGCGACGTAGCGGGCGAGCGGCCCGACCTTGTCCTTGGGCAGCTGGCCCATCCGCTCCAGGTCGATGACGAGCTTGGGCGACGGCGCGAGCGGCGTAGGAGCAGAGTCGCCGGGCAGCAGCTCGGAAACGGGCACCCCATAGAATTCAGCAAGCTCGGCGAGCTTCTGAACGGTTACCGACCGGTCGCCGCGCTCGTAGGACCCGACGACGACGGCCTTCCAGCGGCCGCGGGACTTCTCCTCGACTCCGTGGAGGGAGAGGCCCTGCTGTGTGCGGATGGCGCGCAGCCGCGCGCCGAGTGTCTTGGCGTACTCAGATGGCATGTTTCCTCGGTTCCCCGGCCAGTTCGTCGCTTACGGTAACGGTTACGCTCAGTGACGGTAGGCGGCGAGCGCGACAAGGTCAAGCCGAATGGCAAAAACGGGTCTAACTCGTCTGGTAACCGGCTTGCCCTCCCCGATCCCTATGTACCCTCCGTCGATCGGCGAGAACCCCGACGTAGACAGGTTTCCCGGCTTCACCGGCTTGCCGCCGGCGTTTGGCAGACGCATCGTCACGTTCTGATGGCATCTGTCTAGTGTGATCTAAATCACATCTTTCGGAGATGTCCTGGAAGGGGCATTGGGGTCCGATTGGCGGCCATCCGGACGGTAACGCGGCGCACTGGCGGCGGCCGCGACACGTGCGACACGTGCGACACGTCCGAAAATGATCACCCCCGAAACGCGGTCGGCCGCCCGCCCTCCGGTAAGGTTGGCGAGAACCATCCTTTAATGACCGTCCGGAGAGACGGGGAAGGGGGTCCGTTTGATGTGCGCTGCAACCAGTCCGGCCGCCAGACAAGGCCTCGCGGTCCTGGACGCGGAGGAAGTCAGGCGCGCGCTCACCAGGATCGCGCACGAGATCCTGGAGCGGACACACGGCGGCGACGATGCCGTCCTGCTCGGTATTCAGACCCGTGGCGTCCCGCTGGCCCGCCGGCTGGCCGCCCGTATCGGCGAGTTCGAGGGAATTGACGTCCCTTGCGGCTCGCTCGACGTCACATTGCACCGAGATGACCTGCGGCTTCGTCCGGCGCGCGCGCTTGCCAGGACCGAACTGCCGTCCGGCGGCGTGGACGGCAAGATAGTCGTCCTCGTTGATGACGTGCTGTATTCGGGGCGCACCGTCCGGGCCGCCCTGGACGCCCTCCACGATCTCGGCCGGCCACGCGCTGTGCAACTGGCGGTGCTCGTCGACCGCGGGCACCGCGAGCTTCCCATCCGCGCCGACTATGTCGGCAAGAACCTGCCGACCTCGCAGCGCGAGATGGTGCGCGTGCTGGTCGCCGAGACCGACGGCACAGACGCCGTGCTGATCGACGAAAAGGGAGGCGGCCGCGGATGAACCGGCACCTGATCTCGGCCGAAGACCTGAGCCGCGACGACGCCCTGCTGATCCTCGACACCGCCGAGGAACTGGCCAGCGTCGCGGACCGCCCGATCAAGAAGCTGCCCACGCTGCGCGGCCGGACCGTGGTCAACCTGTTCTTCGAGGACTCCACCAGGACGCGGATCTCGTTCGAGGCGGCCGCCAAGCGGCTGTCCGCGGACGTGATCAACTTCTCCGCCAAGGGATCGAGCGTGGCCAAGGGCGAGAGCCTCAAGGACACCGCGCTGACCCTGGAGGCGATGGGCGCGGACGCCGTGGTCATCAGGCACAGCGCGTCGGGCGCCCCGCACCGGCTGGCCGGCTGGGTGCGCGGCAGCGTGGTGAACGCCGGCGATGGCACGCACGAGCACCCGACTCAGGCGCTGCTCGACGCGTTCACGATCCGGCGCCGGCTGCGCGGGCACGGTCAGACACAACAAGGCCTCGACGGCCTCAGGGTCACGATCGCCGGCGACGTGCTGCACGGCCGGGTCGCGCGATCCAACGTGCTGCTGCTCAGCACGCTCGGCGCCCAGGTGACGCTCGTCGCGCCGCCCACCCTGATGCCGCTAGCCGTCGGCAGCTGGCCGTGCTCCGTCAGCTATGACCTGGACAGCGAGCTGCCGAAGAGCGACGTCGTGATGATGCTGCGCGTCCAGCGGGAGCGGATGAGCGCCGCTTACTTCCCAAGCGTCCGCGAGTACCGCCGCAGGTACGGGCTGGACGCGGCCAGGATGGCGCGGCTGCCCGACGACGCCATCGTCATGCACCCGGGACCGATGAACAGGGGAGTAGAGATCGCCGCCGAGGTAGCCGACTCACCGAGATCCACGATCGTCGAGCAGGTAGCGAACGGGGTGACCGTGCGGATGGCGGTGCTCTACCTGCTGCTCGGCGGTGCCGAGCTGCCGGCGGTGGCTCAATGAGCGCGACCAACTGGATAATCCGCGGCGCCACCATCGCCGGCGAAAAACCAGGAGACATCGCGGTCTCCGACGGTGTCATCACCGAGATCGGGCCGAACCTCGACGCGGATAAACACAAAGCTCAGGTGCTCGACTCGGACGGCCTGATCGCGCTGCCCGGACTGGTCGACCTGCACACCCATTTGCGCGAGCCCGGCCGGGAGGACGCCGAGACCGTGGAGACAGGCACCGCCGCGGCGGCGCTTGGCGGCTATACCGCGGTGCACGCGATGGCGAACACCGAGCCGGTGGCCGATACGGCCGGCGTGGTCGAGCAGGTCTGGCGGCTCGGCAAGGCAGCCGGGTACGCGGACGTGCAGCCGGTCGGCGCGGTGACCGTCGACCTCAACGGCCACCAACTCGCCGAACTCGGCGCCATGGCCGACTCCGCCGCGCACGTCCGGGTGTTCTCCGACGACGGCAAGTGCGTCGCGGACCCGCTGCTGATGCGGCGCGCGCTCGAATACGTCAAGGCCTTCGACGGGGTGATCGCGCAGCATGCGCAGGACCCCAGGCTGACCGAGGGTGCGCAGCTCAACGAGGGGGAGATGTCCGGCCGCCTGGGCCTGGCGGGCTGGCCCGCCGTCGCCGAGGAGGGCATCGTGGCACGCGACTGCCTGCTCGCCGCGCACGTCGGCTCCGCGCTGCACATCTGCCACGTCTCGACCGCGGGCTCGGTCGAGATCATCCGGTGGGCCAAGTCCAAGGGCTGGCCCGTCACCGCCGAAGTCACTCCGCACCACCTGCTGCTCACCGATGAGCTCGCGGTCGGCTACGACCCCGTCTTCAAGGTCAACCCGCCGCTGCGGACCAGCGCCGACGTCAATGAGCTGAGACAAGCACTCGCGGACGGCACGATCGACGCGGTCGCCACCGACCACGCGCCCCACCCGGTGGAGGCGAAGGAGACCGAGTGGGCCGAAGCCGCCTGGGGGATGACCGGCCTGGAAACCGCGCTTCGCGTCGTGCACCAGGCGATGGTCAGCACCGGACTGCTCGACTGGGCCGGCGTCGCGGACCGGATGTCGGTCCGCCCCGCGAGAATCGGCAGGCTGACCCAGCACGGCACCCCGCTACGCCCGGGCGCCCCGGCGAATCTTACGCTGTATGATCCGGCGCCCGCCGAGGCGGTCAGCCCCAGCGGCGCGTCGAAGAGCCGCAACACGCCGTTCGCCGGGATGGAGCTGCCCGGCCGGGTAGTCGCCACCTTCCTGCGCGGTACCCCCACCGTGCTCGACGGAAAGCTGACCCGCGCATGACCGCGAAAGACGCCATCCTCGTCCTGGAGGACGGCACGACGCTGACCGGCACCGGCTTCGGCGCCGAGGGCGAGACGTTCGGCGAGATGGTCTTCAACACCGGGATGACCGGCTATCAGGAGACGCTCACCGACCCGAGTTACTGCCGGCAGATCGTCGCGATGACCGCGCCGCACATCGGCAACACCGGCGTGAACGCCGAGGACCCCGAGTCGCGCCGCGCGTGGGTGAGCGGCTATGTCGTCCGCGAGCCCGCCAGCATCGCGTCGAGCTGGCGCGCCACCGGCGACCTCGACGGCTACCTCAAGGGCGAGGGCATTACGGGCATCGCGGTACGCGGCACCCGCCTGCTCACCCGGCGGGTCCGCGAGGCCGGCGCGATGCGCGCCGCGATCAGCACCGTCGAGCGCGACCCGGCCAAGCTCCTGGAACGAGTCCTGAAAAGTCCGGAAATGGCGGGTGCCGACCTGGCCCGCGAGGTGACCACCCGCGAGCCGTACACCGTGCCGGCACAAGGCGCGACCAAGTACCGGGTCACGGCAATCGACCTCGGCATCAAGGCGTCAACCCCGCGCAACATGGCGGCCCGCGGCTGCGAGGTAACGGTCCTCCCGGCCACCGCGACCGCGCAGGACATTCTCACCACCCGCCCGGACGGCGTGTTCTTCAGCAACGGCCCCGGCGACCCGGCCGCCGCCGGATACGCGGTCGACACGATGCGCGGCGTCCTCGAATCCGGCCTGCCGGTCTTCGGCATCTGCTTCGGCAGCCAGATCCTGGCGCTCGCCCTCGGCCTGAATACGTACAAGCTGCGCTACGGCCACCGCGGCGTGAATCAGCCGGTCATGGATCTCGCCACCCGCCGCGTGTACATCACCAGCCACAACCATGGCTTCGCCGCGGAACTCCCCGAGGAGCATCGCTTCGACACCCCGTACGGCCCGGCCGAGGTCACGCACGTGAACCTTAACGACGGCGTCGTGGAGGGCCTGAAACTCCTCGCTCGCCCGGTGTTCAGCGTGCAGTACCACCCAGAGGCCGCGCCCGGCCCGCACGACGCCGCCGACCACTTTGACCAGTTCTGCGCGCTGATGGACGGCGCGAAATGAGGGGCCGCATGGCACACGCGGAAAGATTGCGGACACTTACCCCCCCAGTTCGGGGGGGTAAGTGTCCGCAATCATCTGGCGGGGCAGCGAGACCGCGCGGCAGCCTGCGCGCTTGCGTCGTCCTGAACGGAATTGAACCTGCTGGAGAGGGACGCTGATGCCGAAGCGAGAGGACCTCAGGTCCGTGCTGGTGATCGGCTCCGGCCCGATCGTCATCGGCCAGGGCTGCGAGTTCGACTACTCGGGCACCCAGGCCTGCCGCGTTCTGAAGGCCGAAGGCATCCGGGTCAGCCTCGTCAACTCCAACCCGGCGACGATCATGACCGACCCCGAGTTCGCGGACGCGACCTACGTGGAGCCGATCACGACGGACACGCTGGAGAAGGTCATCGCGATCGAGCGGCCGGACGCGGTGCTGCCCACGCTCGGCGGCCAGACCGCGCTGAACGCCGCCGTCGCGCTGCACGACTCCGGCGTGCTGCGCCGCTACAACGTCGAGCTGATCGGTGCGAACATCGACGCGATCCGGGCCGGCGAGGACCGCGAGCGGTTCAAGGAGATCGTCACCGCGCTCGGTGCCGAGGTCCCCGCAAGCGTGATATGTCATGACCTGTCCGAGTGCCTCGCGGCCGTGGAGGGCCCCAGGGGGCTCGGCTATCCGGTGGTCGTCCGGCCGTCGTTCACCCTCGGCGGGGCCGGCTCCGGCATCGCCAGGGACGAGGCCGAACTGCGCCGCATCGCCGGGGCCGGCCTGGACGCCAGCCCGACGCATGAGGTGCTGCTCGAGGAGTCGATCCTCGGCTGGAAGGAGTTCGAACTCGAGCTGATGCGCGACGTCCGCGACAACGTGGTCGTCGTCTGCTCGATCGAGAACATCGACCCGATGGGCGTGCATACCGGGGACAGCGTCACCGTCGCGCCCGCGATGACGCTCACCGACCGCGAGTACCAGCGCATGCGGAATACCGCGCTGGCCATCATGCGCGCCGTCGGCGTCGACACCGGCGGCTGCAACATCCAGTTCGCCGTCGACCCGCGCACCGGCCGCATGGTCGTCATCGAAATGAACCCCAGGGTCAGCCGTTCATCGGCTCTCGCCTCCAAGGCCACTGGCTTCCCGATCGCCAAGATCGCCGCCCGCCTGGCGATCGGCTACACGCTGGACGAGATACCCAACGATATCACGGGCGAAACACCGGCGTCGTTTGAGCCGGCTCTCGATTATGTGGTCGTGAAAGTTCCACGGTTCGCGTTCGAGAAGTTCCCCGGCGCGGACCGGGCGCTCACCACGCACATGAAGAGCGTCGGCGAGGCCATGGCGATCGGCCGCTCGTTCCCCGAAGCCCTCCAGAAGGCCCTGCGTTCGCTGGAGAGTAACCACAGCTCGTTCGGCTGGAAAGATCTTCCCGAAGATGCGGCGGAACTGCTGCGCGCAATCGCAACCCCGCACGACGGCCGGCTTGTCACCATCCAGCGGGCGCTTGCGGCCGGCGCGTCCGTGGCTGAGGTGGCGGAAGCGACTGGCGTGGACCCGTGGTTCATAGATCACATTCAACAGATCAATGCCCTGGCCGAACGAGCCGAGGCTCAACCCGTCCTCGACGCGGACACCCTCCGCGAGCTGAAGGGCGCGGGCTTTTCCGACGCCCAGCTCGCTGAGCTGCGTGCCGGATATGAGGGGCAGAGCACGGAGGCCGAGCTGCGGGCGTTGCGGCACGAACTCGGCGTGCGGCCGGTGTACCACGCCGTCGACACGTGCGCGGCGGAGTTTGCGGCCCGCACTCCGTACCTGTATTCTACTTACGACGAGGAGACGGAGGTCCCCACCGGATCACGTTCGAAAGTGATCATCCTGGGCAGCGGGCCGAACCGGATCGGGCAGGGGATCGAGTTCGACTACGCCTGCGTGCACGCGTCGTTCGCCTTGGCGGAGGCGGGCTACGAGACCGTGATGGTCAACTGCAACCCGGAGACGGTGTCCACCGACTACGACACGTCCGGGCGGCTGTACTTCGAGCCGCTCACGCTGGAGGACGTGCTGGAGGTGGTGCACGCCGAGCAGCAGACCGGACCGGTGGCGGGCGTGATCGTACAGCTCGGCGGGCAGACACCGCTCGGCCTGGCGCGGGCACTGGAGGATGCGGGGGTGCCGATCGCGGGCACCTCGCCGGAGGCGATCCACCTGGCCGAGGACCGGGGCGCGTTCGCGGGCGTGCTGGAAAAGGCGCGGCTGACCGCGCCGCGGTACGGAACCGCGCGGTCGGCGGCCGAGGCAGCCGACATCGCGGCGGAGATCGGTTTCCCGGTGCTGGTCCGCCCGTCGTACGTGCTGGGCGGGCGCGGGATGGAGATCGTCTACGACACGGACGCGCTGCGCGCATACGTGTCGCGCGCGACCCAGGTCAGCGTCGGCCCGGGAGGGGCGGAGCATCCGGTCCTGGTCGACCGGTTCCTCGACGACGCGATCGAGGTCGACGTGGACGCGCTCTACGACGGGGCGGAGCTGTACCTGGGCGGTGTGATGGAGCACATCGAGGAGGCCGGGATCCACTCCGGCGACTCGGCGTGCGCGCTGCCGCCGATCACGCTGGGGCATGGCGACATCGACCGGATCCGGGCCGCCACCGAGGCGATCGCCGCCGGAGTCGGCGTGCGCGGGCTGCTCAACGTGCAGTACGCGCTGGCGGCCGGCGTGCTGTACGTGCTCGAGGCGAACCCGCGGGCGTCGCGGACCGTGCCGTTCGTGTCCAAGGCGACCGGCGTGCCGCTGGCCAAGGCCGCGGCGCGGATCATGCTGGGCTCTACCATTGCCGCGCTGCGCGCGGAGGGAGCTCTCCCGGGCTGGGGCGGCGTCGGCGGACACCAGTATCCGCTCGATGCCCCGGTGGCGGTGAAGGAGGCGGTGCTGCCGTTCGGCCGGTTCCGGGACGCCGTCGGGCGCGGGGTGGACACCGTGCTCGGTCCGGAGATGCGCTCTACCGGCGAGGTGATGGGCATCGACGCGAACTTCGGCACCGCGTACGCCAAGTCCCAGACGGCGGTGTACGGGTCGCTGCCGGTAAAGGGCAGGGTGTTCGTTTCGGTGGCGAACCGGGACAAGCGCTCGATGATCTTCCCGGTTAAGCGGCTCGCCGACCTGGGGTTCGAGATCTGGGCGACCGAGGGAACCGCGGAGGTGCTGCGGCGGAACGGGGTTCGTGCCAAGATCGTGCGGAAGCACAGTGATGGTCCGGGCGCCGATGGCGAGCCGACCGTGGTAACGCGGATTCTGGAAGGCGAGGTGGACCTGATCGTGAACACGCCGTTCGGCAGCCCCGGCCAGTCCGGGCCGCGCCTCGACGGCTACGAGATCCGCACCGCCGCGGTGCGTCGCGGCGTGGTGTGCGTCACCACCGTGTCCGGATTGTCCGCCGCCGTTCAGGGCATCGAGGCCACGATCCGCGGCGAGGTCGGTGTTCGCTCGCTCCAGGCCCACGCAGCCGAACTCCACGCCGGTGGCTGACGCGTCCACCGCACCCGTTCAGGTGCGCGGGACCGTGCTGACCGTGCGCCGGGTCGACGCGTACTACGCCTTGACGTTCGTCGCGCCCGCCATCGCCACCAGATTCCGGCCCGGGCAGTTCGTCACCGTCGCGGTCGGCGGCTCGGCCAGCCCGCCCGCCGGCACCGCCGCCGGCCCAGCCGGCATGTCCGGGCCTGCCAGCTCGATGCTGGCCCGGCGAGCGTTCGCGGTGCACGACGTGCGGCCCGACCACGGTGGCACCGTCGAGTTCGTCTTCGACGCCTCCGGGCCAGGCACGCGCTGGCTCGCCGGGCTGCGGGCCCGCGACGTGCTTGACGCCGTGGGGCCGCTCGGCCGGCCGTTCCCGGTGCCGCGGGATCCGACCAGCTGCCTGCTGCTCGGCGTCGGCTACGGGTCGGCGCCGCTGTTCTCGCTGGCCGCCCGGCTCCGGGAACGCGGCTGCACGCTGGACTTCATGCTGGGCGCGGCGAGCGCCGACCGCGTGTTCGGCGCGCTGACGGCGCGGCGGACCGGCAGGTCGCTGACGGTGCTGACCTCCGATGGCTCGCTGGGCGCGCGCGGGCCGATCACGCTGATGCTGGAGCAGGTGATCCGCGAGGCGCGCACCGAGGTGATCTACGCGTGCGCCCCGGTCGCCGTGCTGCGCGACGTGTCGCTGCTGGCGGCGCGCTACGAGATCCCGGTGCAGGCCGCGGTGGACGTGCCGATGGCGTGCGGCACCGGGGTGTGTATGGGCTGCGTGCTGCCGGTGACCGGAACCGACGGCGTCACCCGGATCGTCAGGTCGTGCGTGGACGGCCCGGTCTTCCGCGGCGACCTGGTGCGCTGGGACGACATCGGGACGATCCCGTTCGACGCGCTCGGCGCGCCCGGCTGGAAGCCGCCCCCCGGGGGTCCCCAGGTGGTTACCCGTGTCGGTTGACATGCGATCCCGGATTGGCCACGTCGAGCTGCCCAATCCGGTGGTCGCCGCCGCGGGGTGCGCGGGCGCCGGCCGGGAGCTGTCCCAGTTCCTCGACGTCGCGCGCATCGGGGCGCTCACCACCAAGTCGATCACGACCGAGCCGCGCACCGGGAACCCGACGCCCCGGCTGGCGGAGACGCCCAGCGGGCTGCTCAACTCCATCGGGCTCCAGGGGCCGGGTGTCGACGCGTTCCTGCAGCGCGACCTGCCCTGGCTGCTCACCCGCGGCGCGCACGTGATCGTGTCGATCGCGGGCGGCAGCGTCAGGGAGTACGCGGAACTCGCCACCCGGCTGTCCGACGCCGCGGGCGTCACCGCGATCGAGGTCAACCTGGCGTGCCCCAACGCCGAAGACGCGGGTCACCTGTTCGCGCTCGATCCGGCCGCGGCCGGGCACGTGATCGCCGCGGTGCGCGGCAACGCGCGCTACGACATCCCGGTGTACGCAAAGCTGTCGCCGGACGTGACAGACATCGTCCCGGTGGCGGCCGCGTGCGTGTCGGCGGGCGCGGACGGGCTGTGCCTGATCGGCACCCTGCTCGGCATGACGATCGATCCGATCCGGATGCGCCCGGCGCTGGCCGGCATGTACGGCGGCCTGTCCGGGCCGGCCATCCGCCCGGTCGCGGTGCGCTGCGTGTGGCAGGTGCACGAGGCGTTCCCCGACGTGCCGCTCATCGGCACCGGCGGTGTGCAGACCGGCCGGGATGCCCTGGAGTTCCTGCTCGCCGGGGCGGGGCTGGTGGGGATCGGGACGGAGATCTTGCATGATCCTTCGGCATGCTCGCGCGTGCTGCGGGAACTGGAGGAAGAACTCGCCGCCATGGGTGTGGACCGCGTCACCGATATCGTAGGCCAGGCCCATGTACAGCGCCGCCTCGCCAGGAACCAAGCTGGTCACTGAGGTGGTCACGTAAATGAATGGCATACTGTGCAATGACGCTGACAACCAGTAGCGAAGGAGCGATCGTGAGCAAGCCGGCGCCAGTCGCCGTCGCGCTTGACGCGCCCGATCTGGAAACAGCCGCGCGGTGGGCGGCACTTGTCACACCCCACGTGAGCACCGTGAAGATCGGACTCGAACTGTACCTGCGGTATGGACCGGACGCGGTGGCCTCGGTTCGCGGGGCCAGCGGCGTGTCGGTGTTCCTCGACCTGAAGTTGCACGACATACCGGCCACCGTCGCGGGCGCGTCCAGGGCCGTGGCCCGGCTGCGCCCGGACTGGCTGACCGTGCACGCGTGCAGCGGCCCGGATGCGGTCCGCGCCGCGGTGGCCGCCGCGCCGAGCACAATGGTCGCCGCCGTCACGGTGCTGACCTCACTGAACGACGAGGTCCTCGACCAGGTCGGCATGACCGGTCCGGTGTCGGACGCCGTGCTGCGGCTGGCCACGCTCTCGGTCGAGGCCGGCGCGCGCGGCCTGGTCTGCTCGCCGCGCGAGGTCGCCGCGGTGCGTGCCGCGGTGGGTCCGGATGTGACGCTGATAACCCCCGGGGTGCGCCCGGCGGGCAGTGCCAGCAACGACCAGGCGCGGGTGGCGACCCCCGAGGAAGCCCTCCGGGCCGGAGCCGACCTCCTGGTCATCGGCCGCCCCATCACCGCCGCCCCCGACCCAGGCGCCGCCGCCGCGGCAATCGCCGCGTCCCTGCGCCGCGTAGCCTCGGCCGCGTAGCCTCCGCGCGCTTGCGCGCCCAGCCAGCCCGTCCGCCCCGCCCCGTCCGCCCCGCCCGCGCGCCCGTTAGGCAGTGCCCGTATTGCCCGCTTCTGCCCCAATACGTTCGACAGCTGCTCTGGGCCTGAGCTGCGGTCCGAAATTATTGCGGACAGTGCGCCATGAACGTGGAGAGGAGCGTGCGTGTAGGGTACGAGGTTCCTTGATGCGGTGCTGTATGGGAGATGAGGGTTTTGTGGCCCCTCGGAGCCGCCCTGCGGAGGGAGGCTTCAAGCCGCCTCATGCTGCGTTGGCTGAAGACCGTCGTGGTGAGCGATGAGGAAAAGGCGCACGTGATGCGTCAGGCGGGGACCTGGAAGGCGACCACTGCTGAGGCGTCGTAATGAATCCAGATGACATCAGAACCGGGGCGATTGTCCGTGTTCCGGGATGAGCCTGGCGGATATCCGTTTACTGGCCAGGCGGTGTCCGGCGTAGAGGTGGCGTGAGCCTGGTCTGCGGCTCTCATGCGGAACTTGGGAAGGCGTGCGCGGAGACTGCCGTCTCAGCGGCGGCGAGAGGGAGAGCCCGGGCCGGGAGTGCCCCGCAGGGCGTCAGAGTACCGTTGCCGGGCACGCCGGCGGACCGGCTCGTAGTAGCGTCGAGGCCCCTGTAACGGGGGCGGAGCAAAGGGGCCGGGCCGTCCGTGGCTGTTGTTCATCCGGTCAACCGGGCTGCGGCCTGGGAGGAGTCGCGTGGACGAGCTGAAAGCATCTGGCAAGCCGTTCCGGATCTCTGAGCAGGAGGTCTGGGACGCCTGGCTCAAGGTGAAGGGAAACCAGGGCGCACCTGGGGTGGACAGGCAGTCCATCGAGGCGTTCGAGAAGGACCTGGAGAACAATCTCTACAGGGTCTGGAACCGGATGTCGTCGGGGACCTGGTTCCCGCCCCCGGTGATGGCGGTGGAGATACCCAAGCCGCATGGCGGCGGGACCCGCGTTCTCGGGGTGCCTTGCGTCGCGGACAGGATCGCGCAGACTGTGGCTGCGGCCCGGCTGGAGAAGGCGGTGGAACCGGTGTTCCACCGCGACTCCTACGGGTACCGGCCGGGGAAAAGCGCGCTGGACGCGGTGGCGGCGTGCCGGGAACGCTGCTGGGAGTACGACTGGGTGATCGATCTGGACATCCGGAAGTTCTTCGATTCAGTGCGGCGGGACCTGATCGTCAAGGCGGTGGAGGCGCACACCGGCTACGAGACCCGCTGGGTGGTGCTGTATGTGAAGCGGTGGCTGGCCGCTGCGCTGCAGCATCCGGACGGGACCTTGCAAGAGCGGGACCGCGGCACCCCGCAGGGGTCTGCGATCAGTCCCGTCCTGGCTAACCTGTTCATGCACTACGCGTTCGATGCCTGGCTGTCGCGGGAGTTCCCGCTGGTCAGGTTCGAGAGGTACGCGGATGACGCGGTGATCCACTGCGTCAGCGAGTACCAGGCCCGCAAGGTCCTGGCCGCGCTGCATGAGCGGATGGCCGAGGTCGGCCTGGAACTGCATCCGGGCAAGACCAGGATCGTGTACTGCAAGGACAGCAACCGGCGCGGCTCGGCAGAGCACACGTCGTTCACGTTCCTCGGGTTCACGTTCCGGCCGAGGGGAACACGGCGGGCAGACGGGGTGCAGTTCACCTCGTTCCAGCCCGCCATCAGCAAGGATGCCCTGAAGAAGATCAGCGCAGAGGTGCGGTCCTGGCGGCTGCACCGCTGGGTCACATCCGGCGGGAGCGAGATCGCCCGCAGGATTAACCCCAAAGTACGCGGCTGGATGGCTTACTACGGGGCATTCAACCGCGCCGCGCTGTATCCCCTGCTCCGCCGCATCAACACCTACCTGCTGCGGTGGATCATGCAGAAGTACAAGAAGCACAGCACCTGGAAGAAAGCCATCAAGCTGCTGGCTGGAGCGGCCGCAAGCCGGCCGCGCTACTTCGCGCACTGGGCCTGGGTGAAACCGGCCACCAGATGACCAGGACGGCAAGAGCCGTGTAACGGGAGACTGTTACGCACGGATCTGTGGGAGCCCGGGGGCGAGATTCCCCCGGGCCACCCGACCTTACCCTCCCAGATCGGGGGG
>DASRFJ010000282.1:0-27661 GCA_035651595.1 Streptosporangiaceae bacterium
GAACCGCTGGCCGGCCTGCCGGCGCGGTGCCCGGTCGATCCCGGCACCGAGGTCGCGCTGGCCTCGCCCGCCAAGGCGATCGCGGCGCTGCGCTGCGCCGCTAGCTCCGCGGAAGCGGCCTGGGGCGGCCGCAGCGCGGTCACGATGCCCGCGCTGACCGTCACCGTGGCGGACATGGCCGCCGCGCTGGAGCGGATCGCGGGAGCCGAAGTCAGCGCGCTGATCGACTGGCGACCCGATCCGGTCATCGCCGGGCTCGTCGCGGGCTGGCCCGCGCGTGTCCGCGCGGACCGCGCGGCGCGGCTCGGCCTGACCCCCGACCCGGACGTCGACACGCTGATCAGGATGCACCTCGCGGAGTCGCGGACGAGCTAAGGCGCTCAGCCCGGCGTCGACCGGGATGACCGCGCCGGTCAGCGCGGACGCGTCCGGGCCGCAGAGCCAGGCGACCGCGGCGGCGACCTCGGCCGGATCCAGCACCCGGCGCAGCAGGGCCTGCGCGGCGAAGTCCTCCTGATCGGGCAGATCGTAGATGGCGGCGCTCGCCGCCAGCATCGCGCCGCGGGTGGATCCCGGGCAGACGACGTTCGCGGTCACCCCGGTGCCCGCCAGGTCGGCGGCGAGGGCCCGCACATAGCCGGTGACCGCGCCCTTGGCCGCCGAATACGCGGCGAGCATCGGCATCGCCCGCAGCGCGGCGGCGGAGGAGATCGCGACGAACCGCCCTCGCCCGGCCGCGACCATCGCCGGGACGCACGCGTCAGCCAGGTGCCGCACGCCGTACAGGTTCACCCGGATCATCGAGTCGAACGCCTCGTCCGGCACCGCCCACGCCGGATGTCCGGCGATCAGGCCCGCCGCGGCGACGGCGGCGGCCGGAACGCGGTCCCCGGCCGCGCGGCGGATCTGGTCGCGGACCGCGCCGTCGCCGACGTCGGCGACCAGCTGCCCGGCCCACGGGGCGCCAGCTGCCCGGCAATCGAGTGCCACCGCGGCCAGGTCGCCGGGCTCCGGCATCGCGTACCCGGCGCCGGGCTGCGGCGCGCAGGCGTCGACCAGCAGCAGGGCCCAGCCATCGGCGGCCAGGCGCCGCGCGATGGCCGCGCCGATGCCGCGCGCGGCGCCGGTGACAACGGCTAGTTCCCCTACCGGGGGGAGCCATCCCCCCGGACCCCCCTGGCCTGTCATGTCCCCGCCACCGCGCGCTCCAGTTCCCGCATCGCGGCGTCGAGCAGGAAGCTCAGGTCCGCGGTCTCGTCGTCGAGCCAGTGCTGATAGGCCGCGACCGCGACGCCGAGGACGGCATGGGAGACGGCCTGCGGTGCCAGGTCATCCGGCCTGGCCCCGCTGCGCTCGGCGACAAATCCGGCGACCACCTCACGCCAGGCGGCGAAGCGCAGCGTGGCGTGGGCCAGCAGGGCCGGCACCCGCAAGATGAGCCGCATCCGCTCGCGGTGCTGCGGTATCTGGGCGGGCGCGACCGCGTTGAAGTCCACCAGCGCCACCCGGAGGGCATCGATAAGCGGCACCTCGCGCGGGCATTCCTTGAGCCGGACCCGCATGCGCTCGAGTTCCTGCTCGAACATGCCCCACGGGATGTCGTTCTTCGACGGGAAGTACCGGAAGAACGTCCGCCGGCCGATCCCGGCCGCGGCCGCGATGTCATCGACGGTCGTCTGCTCGAAACCCTTGTCCGCGAACAGCCGGAACGCGACACGCTCAAGCTCGGCCCGGGAGGTCGCGTGCTTGCGTCCGGGCATTGCCGCGGCTTCGGTCACCGTTTTATTCTGGCACTGAGTGCCGAATAGCGGAAACGGAGGCTGTTATGCCGGACACGGAAACCGAAGAGCCGCTCGCCGAAGAGGAACTGCTGGTCGAGGACGTCTCGATCGACGGCCTGTGCGGTGTCTACTAGCTTCGGCCTGGACCGGCCATGGCGGCTGGCGGACCGCGTGGCGCTGCGCGAGGAGCGGTTCGGCGCCCTGCTCTACCACTTCGGCACCAGGCGGCTCTCGTTCATCAAGAGCCGCCAGCTGCTCGCCGTGGTCCGCGGGCTGGCCGATCATCCCAGCGTCCGCGCCGCGTGCGCGGCGGCGGGCGTCACCGACTCCGAGCTGCCGGCCTGCGCGAAAGCGCTCGCCGTTCTGGCTAACAGGCAGATGATTTCCGAACGGCCAGCGGTTTGACTGGCCGGCTGACCGCGGAGTTCGAGCGAGGTCTGTCCGCACCGATCTGCCTCACCTGGGAACTCACCTACGCGTGCAATCTCGCGTGCACCCATTGCCTGTCCAGTTCTGGCCGCCGCGACCCGGCCGAGCTGACCACCGCCGAGTGCGAGTCGGTGATCCGCACGCTCCAGCGCATGCAGGTCTTCTACGTCAACATCGGCGGCGGCGAGCCCACCGTGCGGCCGGACTTCTGGGATCTGCTCGACTACGCGACCGCGCATCAGGTCGGGGTGAAGTTCTCGACCAATGGGATCAGGATCGACCAGGCCGCCGCGGCCAGGCTGGCGGCCAGCGACTATGTCGATGTGCAGATATCGCTCGACGGCGCGACGGCCGAGGTCAACGACGCGGTCCGCGGGCCCGGCTCGTACGCGACGGCGCTGCGCGCGATAACCGAGCTGGCCGCGGCCGGGTTCCGGGGCTTCAAGCTGTCGGTGGTGATGACCAGGCACAACATCCCGCAGCTGGACGCGCTCAAGCAGCTCGCCGACGACTATGGCGCGCAGCTGCGGCTGACCCGGCTGCGGCCGTCCGGTCGCGGCGCGGATTCCTGGCCGGCGCTGCATCCGACGGCGGATCAGCAGCGCGAGCTGTACGACTGGCTGTGCGCGCACGGCGAGCGGGTGCTGACCGGTGACTCCTTCTTCCACCTGTCGGCGTACGGCGAGCCGCTGCCCGGGCTGAGCATGTGCGGCGCCGGACGGGTCGTCTGCCTGATCGACCCGGTCGGCGACGTGTACGCATGCCCGTTCGCCATCCACGAAAGGTTCCGGGCCGGGAACGTCCGGCAGCCCGGCGGGTTCGCGGCGCTCTGGCGGGACGCGCCGTTGTTCGCGCGGCTGCGTGCGCCGCAGGCCGCGGGCGCGTGCGAATCCTGCGGGCAGTACGACTCCTGCCGTGGCGGCTGCATGGCGGCGAAGTTCTTCACCGGCCTGCCGCTGGCCGGCCCGGACCCGGAGTGCGTGCGCGGTCACGGTGCCGAAGCGCTGGCCGCCGCGGCGCCGGCCCCGCGCCCGTCGGCCGATCACTCCCGGCGCGCGGTGCCGGTGACGATCGGGCGAAGGCCGCCGCGGGCCTGCGACGAGAGTCCCGTCGGCGATGCGCGACGGGCCCGCTGACCAGCTGATCCCGGCCGGGTTCCGCATCCGGGCCGATCCCGGTGCCCGGCTGGCGGGCCAGATCCTGACCGGCGGCGCGCCGGTCCGGCTGCTGCGCCTGTCCGCCGCCGGCGCACGCCAGGTCACCGCGTGGTGGGCGGGCGAGCCGGTCTCCGCGAGCACCGCCGCCCGCACGCTCGCGCGTCGCCTGCTCGACGCCGGCATCGCGCACCCCATGCTGGACGGTGCTGGCGCACCGGGGCCTGCCGACGTGACCGTGGTGGTGCCGGCCAGAGACCGGCTGCCCATGCTCGCGGCGTGCCTGGCGAGCCTGACCGGGCCCGGCCAGCCGCCCGTCATCGTGGCCGACGACGGTTCGGCGGACCCGGCCGGCGTCGCCGCGGCGGCCGCCGCGTCGGGCGTCCGCCTGGTGCGGCGGGCGCTGAACGGCGGGCCTGGCGCGGCGCGGAACAGCGGCTTCGCGCTGGTCAGCACGCCGTTCGTGGCGTTCGTCGATTCTGACTGCGTGGTCCGGCCTGGCTGGCTGGCGCCGCTGCTGCGGCACTTCGCCGACCCCGCGGTCGGCGCGGTGGCGCCGCGGATCGTGCCGCACGCGCCGGCCCCGTCCTGGCTCAGCCGCTATGAGTCGGCCAGCTCCGCGCTGGACATGGGACCGCGCGAGGGTGCCGTCGCCGCGGGCGGCCGGATCTCGTACCTGCCGACCGCGGCGCTGGTGGTCCGCGCCGCCGCCTTCGGACCCGGGTTTGCCGAAGACATCAGCGTGGGGGAGGACGTCGACTTCGTCTGGCGGCTCGCCGCGGCCGGGTGGCGGGTGCGGTACGAGCCCGGTTCGGCGGTCGAGCATCAGCACCGGGACCGGCTCCGCCCGTGGTTCAGCCGGCGCCAGCACTACGGGACGTCCGCGGCGGTGCTCGAGGCCAGGCACCCGCGGGCCGTCCGCCCGTTCTACGTCTCCCGGTGGACCGCCGCCGCGTGGCTGGCGGCCGCTGTTGGCCAGCCCGCGGCCGGCGCGGCTGTCACCGGCACGGCGACCGCGTTGCTGGCCCGGCGGCTGACCGGTGTCACCGGCAACCGGCAGCTGGCCTGGCGGCTCGCGTTCCGCCTGGCCGCCGGCGGCACACTGGCCGCCGCGCGTCCCCTAGGCGCCGCCATCTCCCGCGCCTGGTGGCCGGCGGCGATTCCGCTCGCGATCGCCGTCCCGCGGCTGCGCCTGCCGCTCGCGGCCCTGGTCCTGACGCCGCCGCTGCTCGACTGGGCGGATCTGCGCCCGGCGCTGGATCCGGCTCGTTTCGTGGCGGGCCGCCTGCTCGGCGACGTCGCCTACAGCGTGGGCCTCTGGCAAGGCTGTATTCGTCAGCGAACGCTCTACCCCCTGCTCCCCGCGACATCGACGTCCGGTTCCCCACGATCGCCGGCGTGCCAAACGCGTAGTTGAGCCCGCTAGACCGTGTCAGCGTGCGCCGAGGCACGCTCTAGCGGGCTCATTTGCGCAGTTGACACGCTGAGGGTGATCGCCGGCGTGAGCCGCGCGGACGAAACTACTTGCCCAGGCCGTGGGTGAAGTCGTGGGGGATGATGACGTCGTCGGGGGTCAGTTCGCGGACCGATGACCGGCCCAGCGCGAGCAGCGTGGCGTCGATGCCGCCGCGCAGCACGTCGAAGACGTTCCGCACGCCGGCCGGCCCGGCGGCCGCCAGCCCCCACAGGTAGGGCCGCCCGATCATGACCGCGCGGGCGCCGGCCGCGAGCGCCTTGACGACGTCGCCGCCACGGCGGATGCCGCCGTCGAGCAGGACCTCGACCTGGCCGCCGACCGCGCCGGCGACGGCGGGCAGCGCGCGGATGGCGGCGGGGGTGCCGTCCAGGTTGTTGCCGCCGTGGTTGGACACGGAGATGGCAGTGGCACCGGCGTCGACGGCGCGGCGGGCGTCGTCGGTACGCATGATGCCCTTGATCAGGAACGGGCCGTCCCACTGACCGCGCAGCCAGGCGATGTCGGCCCAGGTCGGCGGCGGGGTGCCCAGCCACTCACCGTACGCGCCGAAGAACGTGGGGGCCGGCTCGCCGGGAGCGGCCATGTTGGGAACGGTCAGGCCGGGCAGCCCGCCCTGGCGCAGCCAGTCCAGCACGTATCCGGGCCTGGTGATGCCCTCCGGCGCGAGCCGCAGCAGCGTCCGCGGGTCCATCCGCTCCGGGATGCGCGGGCTGCCCCAGTCCCGGCCGTTGGCGAACGACCAGTCCAGCGTCAAGATCAGCGCCTTCGCGCCGGCCTGGCGGGCCCGCTCGACGCGAGCGGCGATCACGTCGCGGCCACCAGACCAGTAGATCTGGAAGAACAGCCGCGGGTTGACCGCGGCGACCTCCTCGACCGGCTTGCTGGCGAACGAGCTCAGGCCCATCGCCGTGCCAGCGTCCGCGGTGCCGCGCGCGACGCCAGCCTCCCCGGTCGGATGGACCGCCTGCACGCCGGTTGGCGAGGCGATCACCGGCAGGGACAGGTCCTGGCCCAGCACGGTCACCGCCTGGTCGCGTGCGGCCGGCAGGTCCGCGATCCGCGGCGGCGCGAACCGCAGATCGGTGAAGGCGGCGGTGTTGTCCGCCATCGTGACGCCCTGCTCCGAGCCGGCCAGCAGCGCCAGGTACACCGAACGGGGCAGCCGCCGCTTTGCTCGCCGCCGGGCCTCCTCGACGGTCTCGAACCAGTCCCGCGTGCTCGCCACCAGTACCTCCTGCCGTTGTAGCGTAGCGCCGTGAACTATCCCCTGGAGCCCAGCCGCCGGGACATGGCGGAGCTCGGGCAGGCCGCGGTGGGGTTCGTCGCCGATTTCATCGGCGGCCTCGACCATGCCCCGGCCAGCGATCTGACCGCGGACGACCTGCTGATCCGGCACATGCGGCAGTCGCCCGGGGAGTCCCCGGCCGGTTTTGGCGAGTTGCTGGCGTCGGTCGGGACGGCGGCGGGCAAGGTCGTGGAGACCGCCGGCCCGCGCTATGTCGCCTATATTCCGGGCGGCGGATTGTTCGTCTCCGCGCTGGCCGAGTTCATCGCGCGGAGCCTGAACCGCTACACCGGGCTGGCCGGCCTGGCCCCGGCCCTCGTCGCGCTGGAGGACGGCGTGACCCGGTGGCTGTGCGATCAGTTCGGCCTCCCGGAAAGCGCGGGCGGGCTGATCACCACCGGCGGGTCGATGGCCACGCTGTCGGCGGTCGTCGCCGCGCGCCATCGCATGCTGGGGGAACAGTTCGCGGACGGGACCATCTATCTCACCGAGCACACCCATCACTGCCTGGTGAAGGCGGCGCGGATCGCCGGGCTGCCCGCGCGGGCCATCCGCATCGTGCCGTGTACGGACGATCTCCGGATGGACGTCGACGCGGCCGCGCGCATGATCGCGCGAGACCGGGCGGACGGCCTGCGGCCGTTCCTGCTGGCGGTCAACGCCGGCAGCACCGACAGCGGGACGATCGACCCGCTCCCCGAGGCCGGGCGGCTGGCCCGCCGCGAGGACATGTGGTTCCACGTGGACGCGGCCTACGGCGGCTTCTTCCAGCTCACAGACCGCGGCCGGGCCCGGCTGGCCGGGATCAGCCACGCTGACTCGATCGTCCTGGACCCGCACAAGGGCCTGTTCCTGCCATACGGGACCGGCGTCCTGCTGGTGCGGGATGTCGCGCCGCTCGCCGCGGCGCACTCCGGCGATGCGCACTACCTACAGGACATCGGTCCGGAGGGTGGCCTGCCCGACTACAGCGCGCTCGGACCAGAACTCACCCGGGAGTTCCGCGGGCTGCGCCTGTGGCTGCCGCTGCACCTGCACGGCGTCGGCGCCTTCCGCGCCGCCCTCGACGAGAAGCTGGATCTCGCCGCGCACGCGTACACCGATCTCGCCGCCGATCCCAACCTGGAACTGCCCTGGACGCCGGACCTGTCCACGATCGCCTTCCGCCGCGCCGGCGGCGGCGACGATGCCAACCGTCGGCTGCTCGGGGACATCAACGCCACCGGCGAGGCATTCCTGTCCAGCACTCGCATCAGGGACAAGACCACCTTGCGGCTGTGCGTGCTGTCCCACCGGACGCACCGCGAGCACCTCGACCCGATACTCGCGGTGATCCACGCCGCCGCCAGGAAGCGGCCGATGTGACGCAAGAGAATGCCGTTATGCCGGTTATTCCTTATTTTGGCCGATGCCGCATGGACATTTGCGCTCAAATGCGCACGTAACTACGAAATTGCAGATAGCGATCAAATCGTCACAACCATCCCACGCTCTTGTGGCACGATATGTCCCGGGGAAACCGTGTCACGCGAAGGTGTGGAAGGCAAATATGGGCTCGATTAGCAGGCATTTCCTCACCAGAGTAGTCGCGCCAACCGGTTGCCTGGTGCTGCTGTGGGGTCTGCTCGCCGGCACCGCCATCGCCGGCACGCTCACCAGGTTGCGCTGGCTGGCAGACCGGCCGGCGCCACAGCAGACGCGGATCGAGCTCGCGACCGTCGCGGGGGCCGGCCTGGCCGTCATCGTCGTCGCGGTGCTGCTGATGAACGCGTTCTCGCGCTGGCTGGCACGGGAAATCTCCGGCCTGACCGCCGTGATCGAGGAGAACAAGCGGTCGGCGGCGGCGGCCGCGGCCGCCGAAACCGGACTTCGTCATGGCCTTCGAATGATCCTTGTCAGCCTGGCGAAGCGGAACCAGGCGCTGCTGCACCGGCAGCTTCGCATCATCGACGACCTGGAACAGGCGGCCAACCCCGCGGCACTGGCTGACCTGTTCACCCTGGACCATCTCACCACGCGGATGCGCCGCAACGCCGAGAGCCTGACGATCTTGTCCGGTGCGGTACCCAGCCGGTCCTGGAGCGGACCGGTACCGGTCGTCGACGTCATCCGTGCCGCCGCGGCGGAAGTCGAGGACTATACGCGCGTGACCGTCATATCCGATGCGATCGAGGCCGTGCTGGCTTCGGCGGTAACGGACATGATCCACCTGCTGGCGGAGCTGATCGAGAACGCCACGTTGTGCTCGCCGTCGAGCACAAGGGTGGAGGTCAGGGCCGAGCGCGTGGCCAACGGCCTCGCGATCGAGATCGAAGACCGCGGTCTTGGCATCCCGGCCGAACAGCTGCGAGAGATCAACCAGCAGCTGGCCAGTCCGCCTGACTTCGACATGGCCGACCCCGACCGGCTCGGCTTGTTCGTCACCGGCAAGCTCGCCGCCCGTCACGGCGTCCACGTTTCGCTGAACCCGTCTCCGTTCTTGGGCATCAGGGCCGTCGTGGTGCTGCCCGACGCGATACTCGAGGTGCCGGCAGAAGAAGAAAACGAGTCCGGGACGCGGCCCAAACCGGTTTCCGGACGGCTGTCGAAGCTCAACCTGCGCGCGGCGGACGTGCTTGCCCTGGCCGGGACGGCCCCGGCCGAGCCAGCGCCCGCGACCACTACCCGGAACGGCTTGCCGCGTCGTCTCCGGCCAGATGGCCCGCAGGCCCAGCACACGGCGGCGCTCCCCGCCGCGGGTCCGGCGCCCGAAGAGGCGCGGTCGCTCGCGGCTTCCCTGCAGAACAGCTGGCTGCGGAGCAGACAAGCTGACGACGCTCCCGACGCCGATTCGCCCGACGGCGAGGAGGAAGACGCTGATGACTGATCCAGACGCTCCGGCACGCGACCTGGCCTGGCTGCTCGATGACCTGGCCGATCGCCTGAAGGATTTCCGCCGGGCGGTCATCCTGTCTCGTGATGGCCTGCTCATCGCGGCTTCGGCGGACCTCGGCCGCGACGACGCCGAGCACATGTCGGCGGTGGCGGCGGCCATGCAGAGTCTGGCCGCCGGTACCGGCAAACGGTTCCGTGCCGGCGGCGTCCGGCAGACGGTCATCGAGCTGGAGCAGGGGATCTTCTTCCTCATCGCGGCCGGCGAGGGTAGCTGTCTCGCGGCGCTCTGCCCGCCGGACGCCGACGCCGGAGCGGTGGCCTACGAGATGGCCATGCTGGCCAAGCGCGCCAGACCGCATCTGGCGGCACTGCCGAGAGTGACTCCCGCCAACTCCGCGGCGAAGTGATCTCCATGCC
Organism: Streptosporangiaceae bacterium; assembly: GCA_035651595.1. GTDB lineage: Bacteria > Actinomycetota > Actinomycetes > Streptosporangiales > Streptosporangiaceae > JAFARZ01. Next base: position 9,418 of record DASRFJ010000282.1, read on the forward strand.
CGCGGACGACAGGTGGCGGCCCCGGAATCCGGGGCCGGTGGTGCGCCCATACGCGGTGACCGGTGGCAGGACCGAGCCAGTCGGCGAGTTGCTGGACCTGCTCGCCGTGGTAGTCGCGATCAACATGCCCGGGGATGCCAGGGACGGCTTGCGCCTGACCCCGGAACACCGCCGGATCCTGGAGGTGTGCCGGCGCCGGAGCACGGTGGCCGATGTCGCCGCCGACGTTGCCCTTCCGGTAGGGGTGGTCCGTGTGCTGCTTGCCGACCTGATCAAGGATGGCGCGGTCATCGTGGTGCGGCCGCGGCCGGCAGGCGAGCAAGCCAGCACCGACATGCTCCAGGAGATCCTGAATGGGCTCCGCGCACTCTGACGACGCGCCCCTCGGCGCGCACAAGATCCTCGTCGCGGGCGGGTTCGGAGCCGGGAAGACGACGCTGGTCGGGGCGATCAGCGAAGTCCGGCCGCTGCGGACCGAGGAGACGCTGACCACCGTCAGTGCCGGCTTTGACGACCTCACCGGCGTCGACGGCAAGACCACCACCACCGTCGCGCTGGACTTCGGCCGGATCACGATCAGCGAGCGCGTCCTGCTGTACCTGTTCGGCCTCCCCGGCCAGGAACGCTTTTCGTTCATGTGGGACGAGCTCAGCTATGGCGCACTTGGCGCCGTGGTGCTGGCAGATGTCCGCCGGCTCGACGAGTCCTTCCCTTCGGTCACCTACTTCGAGCAGCGCCGGCTCCCGTTCATCGTGGGGATCAACTGCTTCGACGACGCTCCCCGCTTCGATCCCGAAGAAGTGCGGACCGCGCTGGACCTGGACCGCGATGTCGCGGCGGTGCTGTGCGACGCGCGGGATCCCGGATCGGTCAAGCAGGTCCTGATCGCCCTGGTGGAATGCATTTTCGCCCGCCGCTCCGCGCGGGCCATCGTGACTTAGGTGGTGGCGGCCATGTACGGCCAAGTTCCTGTCTGGACGGGAGTGGCACCGCCGCTCGCGGATGGCTTCATCGCCAGGCCTGAGATCCAGCATGCCCTCGAGAAGTCGCTGGTACCGGGCGCGACCGTCGCGCTCGTGTCCGACCGCGCCGCGGCCGGCACCCGGAACTGGCGGGACGCGGCAGGCAAGACCCAGCTGGCGATTTCCTACGCGCAGTCACTGTGGCAGGCCGGTGCCGTCGACATGGTTGTCTGGGTGAGCGCCACAAGCACCGCCTCGGTCCTGTCCTGCTATGCCGAAGCTGCCGCGACGCTGGGGTCCCGAGGACACGGCGATGGCGAGGCGCTGTCCGCTCGTCTGGTCAGCTGGCTGCGCGAGGCCACCCGTCCCTGGCTTGTCGTGTTCGACGACCTGACGAGCGCGGCGCTGCCGGACCGGCTATGGCCCGAGGGTCCCTCCGGCCGGGTTCTGGTCACCACGACGCATCCCGCCACCCTGGCCGGGCACCATGCGCAGATCCTGCCAGTAGGGCCGTTCAGCCGTAGAGAAGCGCTCACTTACCTAGTCGGGCAGATCACCACCGACCTCGACCAGCGACAGGGAGCCATCGACCTCGTCGCCGAACTCGGGTACGAGCCGCTGGCGCTCGCCCAGGCCAGTGCCGTGATCGCCAGCTCGGAACTGACCTGCCACGACTACCGCGAACACTTCGTGCGCAGGCGGGAACAGATGACCGCGCCGAGCGGCGACGTACCGGCCGCGGCGGTCACCTGGACGCTGTCCGTCGACCACGCCGACATTCTCTCGCCCGGCACCGCCCAGTCCCTGCTGATGCTCGCCGCGCTGCTGGATGGCAACGCGATCCCGGGCGCCGTGTTCACCACCGCCGCGGTGCGTGAGTACGCGTCGGCCGGCGGCACGATCATCTCCGGTGCGCTGGCCGCCCTGGAACAGGCTGGCCTGCTGCGGCCCAACCCCGCCGCGCCGTACCCTGTCATGCAGATGAGCTGGCTGGTCCAGGCCGCGATCCGGGCGGCGATCGCCGACGGCGTCGGCGGGGTGGCGAAAGCGGCGGCGGACGCGCTGGTTGAGGCGTGGCCAGCGGACGACCAGCCGGAATGGCTCGCGCGTAGCCTGCGCTCGGCCGCCGACAGTCTTCGGCGGGTCGCGGGAGATTCGCTCTGGGAAGGCGGCTGCCACGCGTTGCTGCTGCGGGCCGGCGGCAGTCTCGAGGCCGCGCGGCTGACCGGGTCGGCGGTGGCGTACTGGAGCGAGCTGGCCGGCACCAGCTCACGGCTGCTGGGCCGCGAGCACCCGGTGACGGCCGGGATCAGCGAACGGCTGGGCCGTGCGTACCTGGCGGCGGGGCGAGCCGTCGAGGCCCTTCCGCTGTTCGAGTGGATCAGGAACGACCGGGTGCGCCGGCTCGGGGCGGAACATCCCGACACGATCACGGCGGGCCGCGACCTCGGCAACGCGCTGCTGGCGGCGGGCCGGCTCGACGAGGCCGTCGCCATGCTCGACGCCGCCGCGAACGGCTACGAACGCTCGCTGGGACCCGACAGCATCGAGGCGGTGGGCGCGTGGGAGGACCTGGCATCCGCGTACCGGACCGCGGCGCGCTGCTACGACGCCATCCGGCTGTACCAGCACACGGTCAGCCAGCGCGAACGGATCCAGGGCGGCCGGCACCCCGACACGCTGACCGCTCGCGAAAGGCTCGCCGAGACATACCTGGCGGACGGTCAGACCAAGACCGCGATCTCGCACTACAAACGCCTGATCGCGGACCGGGAACGCGTCCTGGGCCCGGATCACCTGCACACGATCGCGGTACGGGGCGCGCTCGGCTCCGCCTATCACGCCGCGGGCCGGATGGCGTCCGCCGTCCAGCTGTACGAGCAAACGTGCACCGAGTACACCCATGCGCTGGGTGCGGACCATCCGGACACACTCGGTGCCTGCGTGAACCTGGCGCATGCCTACTATGGCGTCGGCCGTGTCACGGACGCCGAGAAGCTGCTGCGGGTAACGCTCGGCCGCTGCGTGCTGAGCCTGCCAGCAGCAGATCCGCTGACCGCCACCGCGCGGACGAGCCTGACGAACATCAGCGGAGAGAGTGTTTGATGGCTGCCGCGAGCAGCCTCAGCGCGCAGGTGGGCGAACGGTGGCGAGCAGTCGATCCGCTGTTGCCCGCGCCCGGGCTCGCGGTACCCGACTGTGGCGTGAAGCTGGTCGTCACCGATCCTGGCGGGTCCACCGTGGCCGCTGGGTGGTGTGAGCACTGGGCTGGCGCCCCCGGATCGCTCGATCTGTCATGGGGCGCCCCCCGCCGGTTCCAGCTCACGGCCCAGGTAGCGGGTCCGGACGTGGCGTGTGCGCTGGACGAATTGCTGTCCCTGTGGCGGGACCACCTGGCGGACGCGCCGGACACCGCGGGGGAGGACACCGCCGCGACAGTGACCTGGCCCAGCCGCGACGTGGACGGGGTCGCCGCCTTGCTACGGCACCGCTTCGCCCCGCTCGAGGTCATCGCGGCGCGGATCGCCCCGGGGCGACCCGACCCGCTCGACGCCGGCTTGCTCGACGCCGGCTTGCTGATCAGGCGGGCCGGGCCGGCCGACGTCGACGCGGTGGTCAGCCTCGGGCTGGAGGTGATCCGGTTCGACTCGCGATTCGGCACCGTGCATGAGCGTCCGGACACCGTGCGCGGGTTGCGGGCCGAAGCCCTCGGCAGCCTGCTGACCGGCCCCGCCGCCTGGACCTGGCTCGCCGAGCGCGATGGCGAGCCCGTTGGCCTGCTGGCCGCCCAGCGGCCGGAGTCGGCTGCCTGGATCACTTCCATGGTGCGCGGCGCGCCCGCCGCGTACCTGATGCTGATGTTCGTCGCGCCCGGTGAGCGCGGCCGCGGCATCGGCGCCGCGCTCACCGGACAGTTCCACCGCGAGGCCGCGGCGGCCGGAACGGCGGTCACACTGCTGCATTACGAGCAGCTGAACCCCCTGTCCGCGCCGTTCTGGAATCGGCAGGGGTACCGGCCGCTGTGGACCGTCTGGGAGACCACCCCGGCGCGCGCTATCCGCTGACCTTCTCCTTCGCCATCCCTGGATCGCTCTCTCGCTGCACCTGGAAGAAGGGCGACTTCAGTACCAGGCGCGCCACGAGCATCATGATCAGGCCGGCGCCGACTATCCCGGCCAGTGACCAGCGTTGCGGAACCGGCGCAGCCACCAGCGATTTCTCCACCATCCAGCAGAGGAACCCGGCAGACCCCAGCGGGAGGATCCCGAGGACCATCAGGTCCCACGCGTTCGACACGATACGGCGCCGGAAGTACATCATGCTGGCCAGCGCGGTGAGGATGTAGAAGATGGCGAACAGCAGGCCGGTGAGGTTGACCACGTAGGTGAAGGCGTTCTGCACCGAGGTGGCGAGCAGATAGACCCAGGCGAGCCCGATGACCACCAGGCCGAAGGCCACACTGGCCGCGGCCGGAGTGGTGAACCGGCGGGACACGGTGCTGAGGAACTCCGGCAGCGTACGGTAGCTCGCCATGCCGTAGGTGATCCGCGCACCGACGACGATACCGGTGCCCGTGGTCGCGATGGCCGAGAGTGCGATGGCCAGCGCCATCACCTTGGCCCAGCCGCCGCCACCCAGCGTCTGCGCGACGTAAACCAGCGCGGAGGCGGAATTGGCATTCATGTTCTTCGCCGACACCACGCCCTGCAGGCCGACCTGGGCGAGTGTATACAGGACTGCCAGCAGGGCCACCGCTATGATCGCTGCCCGGCCCGGATTAACCCGGCGATGCTTTACCTCTTCGTTGACGTAAATGGTCCCGTCCCAGCCGCTGTAGGCGAATACCGCGATCAGGAAGCCGCCGACGACGCTGCCCTGACCGCCGATGCCACTCAGGCTGAACCAGCCGTGGGAGACCGGCACCGTTCCCGCGTGATGGCCCAGCACGAACACCAGGCCCCAGATCGATATGCCGACGAGAATCCCGTATTCGACTATCGCCATCGCTACCTGGGTGCGCGCGGTGATCCGGATGCCGACCACCGCGATCAGCAGCATGACCAGCCCGATCCCGGTGGCGATGCTGACATTTGCCCAGGTGTTCGTCGTGGCCGAGCCGAAGACGGCCAAAACCTGCGGTCCGAGCACCTCGACCCCGCTGAGCGTGCCGACGACATAACCGGCGATCATCAGCCATCCGGTGAGGAAGCCCAGGTACGGGTTGATCGCGCGGCCAACCCATTCGAAGGACGCGCCGCAATTGGCGTTCCACATGTTAAGGCGGCGGTAGGCGTTCGCGATGATGAGCATCGGGATCGCGCTGACCAAGAGGATGGGGCCGCCGCCGTAGCTGGCCGTGGCGGCAAGGCTGGCAAGCGTGAGTGCGACCACCGCCGCCGGGGCAGATGTGGCCATACCGATGACGGTGTCCTGGGCGACACCGATCGCATCCGGCTCGAGCCTGGTAGGCGGAACCGGCACGGTGCTCGGGAGTGCCGTCGCGGATCTCTCCGACATTATTCTCCTCGTTGGAAGACAGGGTCAGGACCTGACTCGCGTGCCCGTCCCCCCGGGCAGGTCACCGTGCGATCATAACGGGCATTTCGGCCGTCCGGATTGAATTGCGCGTTCGCGAATTACTCGGAATTAAGGCAATGCGGGGAACCCCGGCGAAAACAGCTTGCCGCATGCCTGGCGGCTGCGTTCCTGGCGCGGCAGAAAACTATTGTTACGAGAGTGGCCCGTTTTCCCGCGCACCGAGGTATCCGCCCGCGCTAGCTGCGGGCAATTGCCCTATTTGTACCGGTATGGTCCGCCGTTAAGCGGTCTGCGCCGACTCGACGCGGCGGTCGAAAATCATTGCGGGCACTTACGGACCCTGTTGGCGAATTGCGCGCGCCTGCCCCGCGCCGGCCGCCGGCGCGCCGGCGCGCCGCCGGGCGCTGGCGGCGTGTGCGCGCAGTCTGTGCCTGGAGTGCAGTGTGCGGCAACTGGGATAGGAGCGCAGCGGCAATCCCGTCAGCAACGTGGAAGATTAACCCTTTGTGGTGGATCGACCCTCGTAACCAGGGGTCCCGTTACCACGAAGGGGAAATCCGCCACGTTAACCGACGCCCATCGAGCCTGCCTGAGACCCACCGGGCGACCAGCAACCCGGGCGAGTTGCGGCGAATGAGCCAACGCGGGGGGCGGCGAACGCTTAGCGGAGTCCTCGTTGCAGGCACCAGTCCGCGGGATCGCTGCCGGTGGCGGCGAGCCAGTTCGTGTCGTCGGAGATCGCGTCGAGGACCGTTGTGTGCATGTCGAAGGCGCGGCTCAGGTTCGTCAGCTCGAACAGCCGGCGGACCCGGCCCGTGCCGCTCGTGACGACCTTGAGGGTGCCGCCCCGCCGCCGCAGCCGCTTCAGCGCGCCGACCAGTACCCCCAGCCCGGTGGAGTCGAGGAACGCGACACCGCGCAGGTCGACGACCACGTGGTCGGCGTCCGGGCGGTTCAGCGCGTCACGCAGTCCGGGCGCCGTGGCGAGATCGACATCGCCGGTTACCCGGACCACCGCGCAGGCGCCGGCGCTGATCGGTTCGAGCTGAAGGTCAAGAGATTCCATGCCGACTTCCGTAAATGCCATATAAGCACAGGGTGATGACGGGCGATCTCCGCGTGCGAGCCTATGGCGTATTGCAATCGTTTGTCAAACGTGAACACCGCATGTCATCAGGAATAACAGCGTTCTGAAGCGGCGTCAATGAGATTATAAGACGCAATCGTATAGCATCCCACGCAATTGCGTCAGCGGACCGGCCGCAGGTAACCAGGGGTCTCACGTCTTGATCCGCTCCTGTCGTCGGTGCCGCGGCTCGTTGCGAGCGTCGCCCGGAATTAGTGTGGAAATTCCAGGCTACACGGCATTCTGGGTACCGGATTCGTACCCAAGAATTCCTCGCGGCACCATATTTCCACTCTAATCCGCGGGAGGCCCTCAGTTGGGGATGTCCGGGTTAACCGCGCCGGCCCAGCGGAGCGGAAGGCGCTCGACCCCGTAGATGCCCTCCACGCCACCCAGCGTCACCTCGCCGTCCGCGGCGAGGCTAGGCATCCGCGGCGCCAGGAAAGCCAGCGCCTCTTCCAGTTCCGCGGTGGCGAGGTTGGCGCCCAGGCAGAAATGGACGCCGGCCCCGAACGTCAGCAACCGCCCGTCCCGTTCCGCGGTGATGTCGAAGGTCTCTCCGTCGCGCTGTTCCCGGTTGGCGCGTTCGGTGCAGATCGCCACGATCGTCCCGGCCGGGAACGTGACACCGCGGTGCTCGATGTCGGCCAGGCAGATCCGCGCGGTGAACGGCGTGATGGGCTCGAACCGAAGTACCTCCTGGACCGCCCGCGGCGCCAGGCCGGGGTCGCTCCCGAGGAGCTGCCACTGCTCGGGGTGGGCAGCGAACAGCCGCAGCGCCTGCGCGAGCTGACTCTGCGTGGTGTCCACGCCGCCTTGGAGCACATTGGCCACGAGGTTCACGCATTCCGTGGGCGAGAGCCGGTCGCCGTCCGCCTCCGCCGCCAGTAGCGTGCTGATCAGGTCATCGGAGAGGCGGGCGCGTCGTTCGGCCAGCAGCGCCGACACGTATTCGGTCAGCTCGATGACGGCTTGCTCGATCTGCCCCGCCTGGCTCTCCAGCGCACGGATGTCGAACTGCCGCTGCACCCAGTTGGACCACTCGTGCAGCCTGGGCGCGTCCCGCGCGGGCGCGCCGAGCACCGCGGCGATGGTCAGCGACGGGTAGGGCTTGGCCACGGCCGAGACGAACTCGCAGCGGCCCGCGGGCGCGATGTCGTCCCACAGCTGCCGCAGGAAATCCCGCATTGCCGGCCGCCAGCGGGCAGCGGCACGCGGCGTGAACGCCGAACCCACCAGGGCGCGGAGCCTGCGATGCTGCTCGCCGCTCTGGTTCAGGATGTTGGCGTCGATGTGCTCACGCAGCGGACCGGCGGTGATGCCGAAGAAGTCGGCGAGCTGCTGGCCGGGGAACGCCGCGTTCCTTGACCGCAGAAAGAACTCACCGGACTCGTGCTCCAGCACGATGTAGGCGATCGGCGTCCGGGCCAGCCAGCCCGACTCGTGCGCCGCGGCGAGGCGCGCATGGTAGCTGTCCGCGACGAAGTCGGGAGCGTCGTAGTCGATCAGCGGCAGGTCGAGCTCGGTGACGAGAGGCATGGTGCGCTGATTGTACTTCCGGGTAGCTAAGGAAGCCTATGGTCACTTCGCGGCGCGCTCCCAGCCGACGACGTCGCCGGCCGGGTGCCGGGCGAAGTCTGGCAGCGCCGTCAGCGCCTGCTCCTCACCGCCGGGGGTGTAGGTGACGATCAGCCGGAGCGTCCGCCACCCGGTGTTCATCGTGGAGTGCAGGGTGCCCATCGGGATGTAGACGACATCGCCCTCGGCAACTCCGAACTCCTCGTCACCGACGGTCTGCGTGCCGGTCCCGGAGATGACGTAGATCAGCTCGTCCGCGCGCTCATGCAGGTGCCGGACGTGCCCCTGGCCAGGGTTGATGATCACCTCACCCTGGGAGTTGGCGGCTCCCGGGATCGTGACCGGGGACACGAACCACTTCATCGTCCCCCACTCGAAGCTGAACGTCTCGGTCTGCGCTGGCGTGATGTGCGACACGGGTCCTCACAGTTCGGTAAAGGCGCGCACCTGGGCGGTGAGCGCGCGTTCGACGGGCAGCCGCTCCATCGACGAGGCGCCGAAGAAGCCGCAGACCCCCGTGGTGTGAGCGAGCACGTAGCCCGCGTCCGCCGGCTCGGCGATCGGACCGCCGTGGCACAGCACCAGGATGTCCGGGTTCACCGCCACCGCCGCGTCGCGCATCGCCTGCACCTTTTCAACGGCTTCGTCCAGCGTCATCGCGGTCCGGGCGCCGATCGTGCCCGACGTGGTCAGGCCCATATGCGGTACCAGCACGTGAGCGCCGGCCTCGGCCATTCGTTCGGCCTGATTAGGATCAAACACATACGGGCAGGTAAGCAGCCCACGGTCAGCCGCGAGCCGGATCATCTCCACCTCGGCGTCGTAGCTCATGCCGGTTTCTTCCAGGTTCTGCCGGAACACGCCGTCGATGAGCCCCACAGTCGGGAAGTTCTGTACCCCCGCGAAGCCGATCGCGGCCAGCTCGTCCAGGAACCGCGGCATCAGCCGGAACGGATCGGTGCCGCACACGCCCGCCAGCACCGGCACGTCGCGCACCACCGGGAGCACCTCGCCGGCCATCTCGACCACGATCGCGTTGGCGTCCCCGTACGGCATGAGCCCCGCCAGCGAGCCGCGCCCGGCCATCCGGTACCGGCCGGAGTTGTAGATGATGATCAGGTCCGCGCCGCCGGCCTGCGCGCACTTGGCGGACAGCCCGGTCCCGGCCCCCGCCCCGACGATCGGTTTTCCCTGGTCCGCCTTGGCCCGGAGCCTTTCTACCAGCTTGTCGCGGCTCATTCACGCCCCCTCTGTGATCATCTGGTGCAGCCGCTCCGCCATTTTCATGCCGAACGAAGGGTCGTTGATGTGCGCATCGATCCGGTGCAGCGCCTGTCCCGCCGCGGCCAGCTCGCGCTCCAGTGCCTCGCGGCAGGCCTCGTCGGCTATCCGGTCACGGAACGACTGGCCGTCCGCGTCCAGCGCGCTGACCCCGCGCTCTGGCCAGAACACCTGCGTCGGGCCCGTCGCTTTCGCCGCCTTGCGACCGATTCGCGCGCCCAGCTCGGCCATCTCCTCGGCCGTGGTCCGCATCAGCGTGACGGTCGGGTTGTGCTCGTAAAACAGCCGTGTCCGGAACGTCTCCGGCACCGTGCTCGGCGCTCCGAAGTTCACCATGTCCAGCGCGCCGGGCGCGATCACCTGCGGCAGCCCCGCGGCGCCGGCCGCGGTGAGCCGGTCCGGGCCCGCCGACAGCACGCCGCCGACCAGGTCGTCGGCCAGCTCGGTGGTGGTCAGGTCCAGCACCCCGCTGAGCAGCCGTGCCTGCGCGAGTGCCTCCAGCGCGCGGCCGCCGGCGCCGGTGGCGTGGAACACCAGCACCTCATAGCCGAGTTCGGTGAGGTGGGCTTTGGCGGCCTCCACCGCGGGGGTGGTCACGCCGAACATGCTGGCCGCGATCAGCGGCTTGTCGTCTTGTTGTGCAGGCTGCTGTTTGGCTTGGACCATGCCCGCCATGGCCGCCGCCGCGTTGCCGAGCACCAGCCGGGAAATCCGGTTCAGGCCGGCCACGTCCACCACCGAGTACATGATGGCGACGTCCTTGGCGCCGACGTATGGCGACACGTCGCCGGAGGCCATCGTGGACACCAGCAGCTTGGGCAGACCCACCGGCAGCGCGGCCATGACCTGCGCAGCGATCGAGGAGCCGCCCGAGCCGCCGGCTGACAGCACACCTTGCACCTGGCCGCGCGCGACCAGGTCCGCGACCAGGACGGCCGCGCCCCGGCCCATCTCGGTCACCGCCCGGCCTCGGTCGTTGGCCGCGGATAGCTCGGCGCGGGTGGTCCCGGCCGCGGCCGCGACCTGGTCGCCGGTGATATCCGGGGCCGGGCCGTCCGGCTCGCCGGTGCCGGCGTCGATCACGATAACCTCGGCGCCGGCCGCCCGCAGCCGCTCGGCGAGGAAGGCGAAGTCCTGGCCCTTGGTGTCCAGGGTCCCGACCAGTGCGACAGCAGCCATGGTTGTCAGTCTGCCTCCCACTCGGCCACCGTCTCACGCAGTACCGCCATCGCGTTGATCGCCCGCGGGAAACCGACGTACTGCACGGTGTGAATGACGACCTCGGCCAGCGTGGCCGGGGCTACGCCGAGCCGGAGGGCGGCGCGCGTGTGGCCTTTCAGCTGCGGTTCGGCGCCGCCCAGCCCGATCAGCGTGGCGAGCGTGAGCAGTTCCCTGGTGGCGAGGTCGATGCCGGGCCGCGCGTTGACATCGCCGAAGTTGAACTCCAGGCCGAGCCGGGCCAGGTCCTCGCCGAGCCCGGACCGGCGATCCAGGAACCGGTCCGCCGCCCCGTCGCCGTATACCTGGTCGAACGCCGCCTTGCCGCGGTCAAGTCGTGGGTTCACGGTTCCCCTCAGATCGAGTGGCCGCCGTCCTGGGCCAGCGTGATGCCTGTTATGTACTGTGCCGCGTCCTGGCACAGGAAAACCACCGTCCCGGCCAGGTCTTCTGGCCGGCCCAGGGTCCGCGTGGGGATCTGGGCCAGCAGCGCCTCCCGCCGCTCGGGGGTATCGCGGTCCCGGCCCGGGGTCTGCTGGGCGCCCGGGGCGATCGCGTTGACCGTGATGCCTGTCTCGGCCAGCTCGATGGCGAGCGCCTTGGTCAGCCCGATCACGCCGGCTTTGGCGGCGGCGTAGGCGGTCGCGTGCCGGACCAGCCGCCCGCCGCGGACCGCGGCGATCGAGGAGAGCGTGACGATCCGGCCCCACTGTTGTGCCAGCATGTGCGGCACGACCAGCCTGGTGGCGGTGAACACACTGGTCAGGTTGCTTGCCAGCTGCGCGTTCCACTCCTCGAGCGTCAGCTCGGCGAACGGACGCACCAGCCCGCCGCCTGCCGTGTTGACCAGGATGTCGATGCCGCCCCAGTCGTTGGCTACTTTGCCGATCTCGGTGTCCAGCGCTGCGAAGTCAAGCAAGTCGACCACGGCGTGCCGGTCCGTGGCCGCCGCGGCGGGCGCCACATCAAGCCCGGCGACCCGGGCGCCGTCGGCCGCCAGCGCCTCGCAGATCCGTGAGCCGAGTGCCCCGCTCGCTCCGGTAACCACCGCCCGCCGCCCGGCCAGGCTCATCTGACCACCCCTTCCAATCCGCCAGCAGCCTCTGATTAAATCGTTTCATTAATTTCGCTGTCAAGGAGCAGGTGATGCAACCGCTTGTGGGCATCCAGATCGGGGCGATCTCATTCGCCGACGAGGGCGTTACCGAAGTCCTCGGCCAGCTTCAGGATCTCGCCTCGGTCAACGCGCTGTTCGTGGCCACCCAGTCCTTCGATCGCGGGTTGCAGGGCCGTCAGATCCAGGGTCGGCCGTGGCCCGGGCACGGCCGGGACGAGCCGGACGACCACGCTGGCGGGTCGTACGTCACGCAGCACCCGGAGTTCTACGCGGGCACGGTGCTCGAGCCGTTCCGGGCCACGGATCGCGAGGTGGCCGGCCAGGACGTGCTGGAGCGGGTGCTGCCGGAGGCGCGGCGGCGCGAGATCAGGGTGTACTCGTTCGTGCTGGAGAACACCCATTCCGGGCTGACCCGGTCCGTGCCGAACTGGCCCAAGGTGCTCCAGGTCGATCCCTGGGGCCGCCGCGACAGCTACGCCTGCGTGCGCAACCCGGACTACGTCGCCTGGTGGCTCAGCCTGGTCGAGGACCAGGTCAAGAGCTATCCGCTGGACGGCCTCATGTTCGGCGCGGAGCGCAACGGACCGCTCGGCAACGTGCTCGGCAACGGCGGCTTCGCGCGGGACGGCAGCCCGTACTGCTTCTGCTCGTACTGCGAACGGGCGGGGCTGGACCGCGGCATCGACCCGGCCCGTGCGCGCGAGGGATACCTCGCGCTGTACCGGCTGGCCCGCGGCGCGGACGACCCGTCCGGCGACAGCGGCCTGGTTGCCTTCCTGCGGCTGCTGCTGGCCTACCCGGAGATCGCGGCCTGGGAGCGGCTGTGGCACGACGGCTACCAGTCGCTCCAGCAGCAGATCTACGGCACGGTCACGTTCCTCGCACCCGGCGTCCGGGTCGGCTGGCACGTGTGGCACCACAACTCGTTCTCGCCGCTGTACCGGGCGGAGATGAACTTCGCGCCGATGGGGATCTACTCGGACTTCGTCAAGCCGGTGCTGTACGACAAATGCGCCGGCTACCGGATCCACAACCACATCAGCGAGATCGCGAACAGCATCTTCCGCGGCACCGATCCGCAGACCCTGTATGACCTGTTCCGCCAGGCGCTCGGGTACGGCGAAGCGGAGTCGGCGAGCTTCGAGGACCTGCCCGCTCGCGGCCTGTCCGCCGACTACGTCCGGCGGGAGACCGCCCGCACGGTGCGCGCAGTTGATGGTCAGGCCGCTGTTTACCCAGGCCTGGACGCCGGCGTGCCCACGCCCGCCCACGTCAGCCACGTCACCCCGGCGAGCATCAGCGCCTCGGTCACCGCGGCGCTCGACGCGGGCGCCGACGGATTCATCCTGTCCCGCAAGTATTCGGAGATGCGCCTCGACACCCTCGCCGCCGTCGGCGACACGCTCAAGGCCCGCGCATGACCGCTTGGGTGGGCATCGCCTGCAACTCCGCGACCCGGGACCGGTTCATCACCGACGCCGCGGTCGCCAGGCTTGCGCGTGCCGCGCAGGTCCGCTGGCTGTTGTCCGACGGCCCGGCCCGGTTCGCCGGGCCACCGCCGTCCGACGCTCCGGCACGCGCCCGGCTGATCGAGTTCGCGGCCGGGCTGGACGCCCTGATAGTCAGCCACGGCTGCCCCCGGGTGGATGACGAGGTACTGGCCGCCGCCCCATCGCTTCGCCTGGTCGGCGACCTGCACGGGGACCGGTTCGCCGTGCGGATCGACGTGGCGGCCGCCCGGCGGCGGGGCGTGTGGGCGGTCGACACCACCAACGCCTCGTCGGACCCGGTGGCCGAATGGGCGCTGGCCCTGATCCTGATCGGGCTGCGCAACGCCGGGGCGCTGTTCCGCAGGCTGGTCGCGGGGGAGCTGCTGTGGCCGGACCGCACCGTGTTCGAGCGCGACCCCGGCTACCTGAACGGCGAGCTCACCGGCAAGACGGTTGGCATCATCGCGTGCGGCCACATCGGCCGGCGCCTGCTCGGGCTGCTCGCGCCGTTCGACGCGCGCGTGCTGGTGTGCGACCCGCACGCGCCGGACGCGCTGGCCGAGATCTACGACGTGACCGTGACCAGCCTGCACCGCGTCATGTCCGGCTCTGACGTCGTGGTCTGCCTCGCGCCGCTGACCTCGCGGACCCGCGGCATGATCGGCGCCGCTGAGATCGCGGCCCTGCGGCCGGGCAGCGTGTTCGTCAACGTGTCCCGCGGCGCGGTCGTGGACTCCGCGGCGCTGACCTCGCGCCTGCGCGGCGGCGACGTGATCGCCTGCCTGGACGTGTGGGACCCGGAGCCGGTACCGGTCGACGCCGAGATCCGCCGTCTGCCGAACGTGTTCTTGTCCCCGCACATCGCCGGGGTCACCGCCGCGGCCGAGCCGAGGTTCTTCGACCTGATGGTCGATGAGGTGCTCCGCGTGCTGGCCGGTGATCACCCCCGGCACCAGCTCATCCCGCGCGAGTAGACTCGCGCACGATCAGCTCCGGCTCCAGCACCACCCGCCGGTGCCGGTGGCGCTGCCGCACCGGTTCCGTGCCGGTTTCCTCGATCAGCAGTTCCGCGGCGATCTGGCCCATCTCCGCCGACGGCTGGCGGACCGAGGTCAGCGGCACCGCCGCGGCGCTGGCCAGCTCGATGTCGTCGTAACCCACGATCGACATCTCGTCCGGCACCGACACCCCGGCCGCGTACAGCGACTGGAGCACGCCCAGCGCAAGCAGGTCGTTGGCGCAGAACACCGCCGTCGGCCCGCGCGACAGCTTGAGCAGCCGTCGGCCCGCGTCCCGGCCCGAAGCCACATCCATTCGTTCGGCCTCGACCTGGATGAGCGAGTCCTCGGGCAGGCCGTGCGCGGTGAGCGCGGCCAGGGCCCCGGTCCGCCGGTCGCGGCACTGGGCCAGGCTCATCGGACCGCTCACGTAGCCGACGAGTTCGTGCCCGGTCTCGGCCAGGTGGGTTGCCGCGATCCGGCCGCCCGCCACGTCGTCCACCGACACCGAGCAGCCCTCGGACGTCACCCGGTCCACGAGCACGAACGGGATCTCGTGCCGCCGCAGGACGGCGAGGTCGGATCCGGTCGGGTCGGCGGGGGTGAGCAGGACGCCCCGCACCCGCTGTTCGGCGAACAGCGACAGGTACTCGGCTTCCTCCTCGGGGTCGTTGGCGCTGTTGCACAGCATCACCCGGAGCCCGGCCGCCCTCGCCGCCCGGGAGGCGCCGGAGGCCACGTCCGCGAAGAACGGGTTGGCCATGTCGAGCACGAGCTGCCCGATGATGCGGCTCTGGCCGGCCCGCAAGGAGCGGGCGGCCTCGCTGCGGACGTAGCCCAGCTGGTCGATCGTGGCCTGCACCCGGATCCGGGTCTCCGGCGCGACCAGGTCGGGCCGGTTGATCACGTTGGAGACGGTGCCAACCGAGACGCCGGCATGCTGAGCCACGTCCTTGATGCCCACAATCCGCGTCACCACATCATCGTAGCCAATTCACAACCGTTTCAGACGTGGGGAAGCTGTGACGTGGGGAATAACGGGCTCGAGGGTAAAACGATTCATGGGGTGGGCGCCGCCGGTTGCGCGGCCGCGCTCTCGAACGCGTGCAGCAGCCGCGCGCCCGCGCTGTCCATGTGCGCCGCCATCGCCGCGCCCGCGGCGGCCGGATCGCGGGCCTCGATGGCGCGGAAGACCGCGGCGTGCTCGTCGTAGGTGAGCCGCACCAGGGCGTCGTCGCGGAGCACCCGCTCGGCCCAGACCCGGAGCAGCGACCGCACGTTCTGCAGCAGATCACGCAGCACCAGGTTGCCCGCCGCCTCGCCGACCTCGAGGTGGAACCGCCGGTCCGCCTCCACGAACGCGACGAGATCGCCCATGTTGTCCCGCATCCCGCCCAGGTACGTGCCGAGGCGTTCTAGGTGCTCGGCTGCGGCGCGCGTTGCGGCCAGCCGAGCGGCCTCGACCTCCAGGCCGTGCCGCAGCTCGATCAGCTCCCTGGTCCGCTGCTCGCCCAGCATCAGACCCCAGCTCAGCGTCTGCGGCAGCAGTTCCGACGCGCTGCCCCGCAGGTAGGTGCCGGAGCCGGGGCGGATGTGGACGACGCCGAGCAGGTCCAGCGCCGCGAGGGCCTCGCGCACGGCCGAACGCCCGACGCCGAGCGACGCGGCGAGCTGCCGTTCCGGCGGCAGCCGCGTCCCCGGCTGGACGTCGCCGCTCGTGAAGAACTCCAGCAGCCGTTTCGCGACCTCCGAGACCGCCGAATTCGCCGGCACGCTGCCGCCGAGCGCGCTGACGATCTCGTCGGCGGATCGATCTCCGGGACGCGGCGGCATGCCTCAACCTTAACGTCACAGATAGCGACCAGGCCGGCCGTCCTCCTGCATGCCAAATACGCAATTGAGCCCACTAGACCGTGTCAACGCGCCCGAACCCAGGACGCATGGGACCAATGTGACAGACGGGACCTGCGCGCGCCGACGTCCATGGCACGGCAGGGCGACTAGGTCCGGTTCCGCAAATTGACACGCTCTAGTGGGCTCAACTACGCAATTGACACGGTTGGCGGACGGGAGGATGGCCAGTGACCCGGTGGCGGACGGGAGGATGGCCAGTGACCCGGTGGCGGACGGGACGCACCCCAACTCTCCGGGCAACCGGTTGACCAATTAATCGTTTCATAGTTAGCATCTCGATCATGTCTGACGCACTGACGGTCACCGTCGTGGGGGCTGGCGGCAAGATGGGGATGCGCGTCTCCGCCAACCTGGACCGCACCCAGTACACGACCCTCTACGCGGAGACCTCTCCGGCGGCGCGTGACCGGGTGCGCGCGGCGGGGCGGGAGATCACCGACGCGATGGACGCCGTGCCGCGCAGCGACGTGGTGATCCTGGCGGTTCCCGACGTGCTGCTCGGCGAGATCTCGGCCCGCCTCGTCCCGGTCGCGAAGCCGGGCGCGGTGGTGCTGACCCTGGACCCGGCCGCCGCCTACGCCGGCGTGCTCGCGCGGCGCGATGACCTGCACCTCGCGGTCGCGCATCCCTGTCACCCGTCGGTGTTCCTCGAGCGGACGACCCCGGAGCAGTGGGCCGACACGTTCGGCGGGGTGGCGGCGCCGCAGGACGTGGTGGCCGCCATCGAGTCGGACGACCGGCTAGCGCGCAAAAGCGCGGAAGACGTGGTGCGGACGATGTACGCGCCGGTGCTCGACGTGCACTGGGTGACGGTGGAGCAACTCGCCGCGCTCGAGCCGACGCTCGTCGAGACGATCACGTGCATGATCAGCGGCCTGCTCTCCGAAGCGCTGCGGGAAACGGTCGACACGGTCGGCGTCCCCGAGGCCGCCGCAAGGGCGATGCTGTTCGGCCACACCCAGGTGGCGCTGACGAACTCGCTCCGCGGCTCGAACCCGTTCTCCGAAGCCTGCCTGATCGCGATGGACTACGGGCGCGAGGCGATCATCACCGAGGACTGGAAGAAGGTCTTCGACCGCGCCGAACTCGACCGGGTGATCGCCCGGATGCTGCGCATCCAGAAGGTAAACCGCGCCGAGCCGGCTAGATGACCCGCGTCCTCAACGATCCGCCGGACTTCGCGCGGGAGGCGCTGGAGGGGCTCGTCGCCGCGAACCGGCAGCTGCTGCGGCTCGTCCCCGGCGGCGTCATCCGCGCGGCGCCAGCCAAGAGGGGCACCGTCGCGGTGATCATCGGCGGCGGGTCGGGGCACTATCCGGCGTTCGCCGGGCTTGTCGGGCGCGGCCTGGCGCACGGCGCCGTGGTCGGCAACATCTTCGCCTCGCCGTCGGCCCAGCAGGCATGCTCGGTGGCGAGCCACGCGCAGCGCGGCGGTGGCGTGCTGTTCTGCTACGGCAACTACGCCGGGGACGTGCTGCACTTCAGCGCCGCGCTCGGCCAACTGACCGCCGAAGGCATCGAGGCCACCCAGGTCCTGGTCACCGACGACGTCTCCAGCGCGGGCGCCGACGAGATCTCAAAACGCCGGGGCATCGCGGGCGACCTCGTGATGTTCAAGATCGCCGGCGCGGCGGCCGACCGCGGCTACTCGCTCGCCGAGGTCACCCGGCTCGCGGAACTGGCCAACCAGCGGACCCGCTCGTTCGGCATCGCGTTCGCGGGCTGCACCCTCCCGGGCGCGACGGATCCGCTGTTCACGATCCCGGCGAAGCGGATGGCGGTGGGCATGGGTATCCACGGCGAGCCCGGCATCGGCGAAGCCGACCTGCCCCGCGCCGACGAGCTGGCCGATCTCCTGGTCACACGGCTGCTCGGCGAGCCGCCGCCCGGCATAGGCGCTCCCGGGGAAGCCGTAGTCCTGCTCAACGGGCTCGGCAGCGTCAAGTACGAGGAGCTGTTCGTCCTGTACCGCCGCGTCGACGAACTGCTCGGCCAGGCCGGCGTCCGCGTCGTCGAACCCG